>CAVSAY010000024.1:0-102495 GCA_963725925.1 uncultured Solirubrobacterales bacterium | reverse complement strand
GACCTCGCCGCCGTCTGCGCGCCCCTTGCTCTCGCGCATCACGTAGCCGACCAGCGGCCCGATCGCGCGCCGGTTGCCGCCGCGCACCTGCTCGGCGGCATCCGGGTCGCTCGCGATCGCGGCGTCGACCAGGGCGGCCAGACCGTCGTCCTCGCCGCTGAGCGCGCCGAGCCCCTCGCGCGCGACGATCTCGCGAGGATCGCCCCCCTCCTCGACCAGCTTCGTCAGCACGTCCCTGGCGGCGTCGCGGCTGACCTCCTTTGCCCCGACCATCGCCGCGAGCGCGGCGAGGCTCTCGGGCGCGACCTTCGAGTCCGCCGGATCCTGGTCTGACCCGATCCGCTCGATCAGCGGTGGTATCCAGTTGGCCAGCGTGACCGGGTCGTCGCCGTCGGCCGCAAGCGCGCGCTCGAAGTAATCGCCGAGCTCGGTCCGGAATCCGAGCAGCCGCGCGCTCTCGGCGCTCAGCCCGAGCTCACGCTCGAAGCGCTGCGCCCGATCGGCGGGAAGCTCAGGTAGGTCAACCCGCGCGGCCGAGACCATCGCCTCGGTCGCGAGCAGCGGGACGAGGTCGGGCTCGGGGAAGTAGCGGTAGTCGTGGGCCTCCTCCTTGGAGCGCAGCGGCGTCAGGTTGCCGGTCGTCGGATCGAAGTGCAGCGTCTCCTGGACGACCTCCTGGCCGGCGTTCAGCAGGCCGATCTGGCGCTCGATCTCGGCCCTCACGCCGCGCTCGAGGTACCTGAACGAGTTCATGTTCTTGAGCTCGGTCTTGGTGCCGTATTCGGCGGAGCCGACCGGCCGTACCGACACGTTGGCGTCGCAGCGAAGCGATCCCTCCTCCATGTTCACGTCGGACACGCCGAGCACCCTGAGGGTGGACCGAAGCAGCCGCAGCCAGTCGCGCGCGTGCTCTGACGAGCGCAGGTCGGGCTCGGTCACGATCTCCACCAGCGGCGTCCCGCAGCGGTTGAAGTCGACCCAGCTGCGGTCGGCGCCGTGAATGCGGCCGCTGGCGCCGATGTGGTTGAGCTTGGCGGCGTCCTCCTCGAGGTGCACGCGGTGGATGCGCACGTCGGCGACCTCGCCGCCGAGGCACAGCGGGACGTCGTACTGGGAGATCTGGTAGCCCTTCGGCGAGTCGGGATAGAAGTAGTTCTTGCGGTGAAACAGCGAGCGCTCGGCGATCTCGCAGCCAAACGCCAACCCGATCATCAGCCCGAAGTGGATCGCGCGCTCGTTGACCACCGGCAGCGCCCCGGGCAGGCCCAGGCAGACCGCGCAGCAGTGGCTGTTGGGCTCGTCGCCGAAGGACAGCTCGCAACCGCAGAACATCTTCGTGACGGTCTTCAGCTGGACGTGGATCTCGAGCCCGATCACCGGCTCGTACTCGACGCCTGCCACTGTCGGTGCGGAGGTCATCGGCGCGCCGAGCTCCCGTCGAAGCCGATCGCCTGCTCGAGCGCATAGGCGGCGTCCAGCAGGCGCTGCTCGGAGAACGCCGGACCAGCGAGCTGGAATCCCACCGGGAGAGCGTCGCTCAGGCCCGACGGGATCGAGATCGCGGGGATCCCGGCAAGCGGCATCGGCACCGTGCAGAAGTCGTTGAGGTACATGGCCAGCGGATCGTCGGTCTTGGCGCCGAGCTCGAAGGCCGTCCACGGGCTCGTCGGGGTGACCACGAAGTCAAAGCGCTCGAACGCGGCGCGGAAGTCGTCAGAGATCTTCGTGCGCACCTTCTGAGCGGTCCCGTAGTAGGCGTCGTAGTAGCCGCTCGACAGCGCGTACGTGCCGAGCATGATCCGGCGCTTGACCTCGGGGCCGAACCCTGCCGCGCGGGTGTGCGTGTACATCGTCAGCAGGTCCTTGTCCCCGTCGACGCGCAGCCCGTAGCGGACCCCGTCGAAGCGGGCGAGGTTCGCCGACGCCTCGGCCGGCGCGATCAGGTAGTAGGCCGACAGGGCATGCGGGGCGTGCGGCAGCTGGCACGGCTCGATGCTCGCTCCCAGCTGCTCGGCGAGCTTCAGCGTGGCTTCGAAGTTCTCGCGCACTCCGGGCTCGATGCCGCCGCCTTCGCCGGTGAGCTCCACGGGAACTCCGAGCCGGATGCCCTTGAGGTCCTGGGCCTTTGGCGGTGTGAGCTCGGCGGGGAACTCGAGCGAGGTCGAGTCGCAGTGATCGCGACCCACCATGTGTGAGAACAGCAGCGCCGCGTCGGTCACGTCGCGAGTCAGCGGGCCCGCCTGGTCCAGCGACGAGGCGAAGGCGATCATCCCGTAGCGCGAGCACGCTCCATAGGTGGGCTTGAGGCCGACGATGCCGCATAGCGCCGCGGGCTGGCGAATCGAGCCTCCTGTGTCGGTGCCGATCGCCCACGGCGCCAGGCCGGCCGCGACCGCCGCGGCGCTTCCGCCCGACGAGCCGCCCGGCACGCGCGTGCGATCCCATGGGTTGAGCACAGGCCCGAAGCCGGAGTTCTCGTTGGAGGAGCCCATCGCGAACTCGTCCTGGTTGGTCTTGCCCAGCAGCGGCGCGCCGGCTTCGGCGAGCTTCTTGACCACGGTCGCCGTGTACGGCGGCCGGTAGCCCTCGAGGATCTTCGAGCCCGCCTGGCTCGGCACGCCTTCGGTGCAGAACAGGTCCTTGACGGCCAGCGGGACCCCGCCAAGCGGCGCGTTCGTGTAGTCGCCGTTGGCCGGAGGCCCGTCGGCGACCCACGTGAACGCGTTCAGCTCCTCGGCCGCCGCGCGCTCTCTGTAGGCGTCGAACAGCTCGGCCGGGTCGAGTTCCCCCGCGCGGACGCGCTCGGCCGCGGCGGCGGCCGTCAGGTCAAGGATCTCGCTCACTCCGGCGACGCACCCGGGCTGGGAACGCCGAACCCCCCCTCGAGCGGCTCGGGCGCCGCCGCGAGGATCACCTCGCGCGGGAACGAAGGCACCGGCACGTCTGCGCGGAGCGCGTTGGTGACGTCGACGACGTGCGACGTCGGCGGCACGCCCTCGAGATCGAGCTCGCCGATCTTCTCGATGTGGTCGAGCACGTGCGACAGCTCCGAGGCCATGCGCTCGACCTCGGCGTCGCTCAGCTCCAAGCGCGCCAGGCGCGCCACGTGCAGTACCTGATCCCGATCAAGCATCTAGTGCCTCCCGGCGTGGATGGGGTCGTACCGAGAGTCGTCGCGGGCGGATGACTGGCAAGGACGCAGGAGGTGTGGCGCAGCGGAGCTGCGCGAGCCTCCGAGGACGAAGCCAGGCGCCGCCCGAGGCGGCTCGAATACGACGGCATCCACGGTGGGGGGCACGGCCATTCTAGGAACGTCGACTCAGGAGGGCGTCCCCACCTCGGCCGGGTCGAGGTGGACGGTCGGGATGTCCTTCGGGGCGTCCTGTGGCGCGATCCCCTCTTCCCTTAGCGAGCGGTAGCCGGCCCCCGCGATCACGATGCTCGCCAGCAGCCCGATGTACGCGCCGACGTCACGGCTGACAACGTCGTTTGGCCCCGGCACGTTGATCAGCACGCGATAGATCAGGACCAGCACGCTGACCCCACCGAGCAGCCACACGAGCACGCTGAACGCCGCCGGCAGCGCGGGCGAGCGCCGCGTGCCCTGCAGGTAGACCAGTGCCAGCGCGGCCATGATCGTCAACAGCAGCAGCCAGCGAGTGGTGGACAGCGAGTGCCAGGCGTCGCCGGAGGTCGACACACCGAGCCTCGCGGCGAGCGGGGCGAGGTCGCCCTTATATCCGTACCAGGGCAGCAGGAACATGGACAGGAGCAGCACCACGGCGGCGACGCCCGCGACGATCTCGGGCCAGCGGAGCCTCGACCGCTCAAAACGCATCGGCGGAACCTACCGCTCGGGCTGCCGGGACGCCGTCTGCTTGGGAGCTCTCGAGCTATGCACGATTCGCTTTGCCCGCTCGCGCTCCTCGAGCATCGACTCATAGCCGCCAACAGCGACCCCGATCGCGGCGAGCACGCCGATGATCGCGCCGAATTTCTGGTCGACCACGGAGCCGGCGGACGGCAGCACAATCAGCACGCGATAGATCACCACAGCCGCAGTGATCGACCCGAGCGCAGCGACCAATGGCCCGGTGTTGGTCTTGGTGCCATGGGAGCGCTGGCTGCCGTGCAGCAGCACCGTGCCCACCGCAACGATGATCGTCGCCAGCATCAGCCACCGCACGATCGAGAGCGCGTGCCACGCGTTGGCCGCGTGCGTCACCTGGGTGCGCGTCGCCACGCGCCCGGGAATCTCGTCGACGCCGTACCACTTGGTCGCGAACATGACGATCAACAGCACCAGCGCGCTGCCGGCACTGATCAGCGCGCCTTGGCGGAGCCTCAGGCGGGGCGCGCGTTCGGCGGTCTCCGCGGTCGGTGCCTCAACCATCGCCGTCAACGGGACGAGCAAGCGCCACGGCTCATGAGCGCTTGGTGATCGGCGCAAGGTCGGCGACCAGCTTGCGGTCGGTTCCGTCCTTGCCGAAGTGGATCACGACGATGCCGCCTGGTTCGACGCCGGTCACGACCCCCTCGCCGAACTTGGGATGTGTGACGTCGTCGCCGATGCGGAAGGACATCTGCGGAGCCGCCTGCGCCTCGGACTGGTCCCAGGTCGTGGCACGGGGCCTGATGCCCCGGTAGGCCTGCGGCTGCTGGTCGCGGTCGGTCAGCGCGGCAGGGATCTCCGAGATGAAGCGGCTGGCGATGCCGTAGCTGCGCTGGCCGAACACGGTCCGAGTGCGCGCAAAAGTCAGGTACAGGTCGCGCTCGGCGCGCGTGATCCCGACGTAGCAGAGCCGCCGCTCCTCCTCGAGGCCGCCCTCGTCGATCGCCCGCGAGTGCGGGAACACGCCCTCCTCGCAGCCGATCATGAACACGATCGGGTACTCCAGGCCCTTGGCGTTGTGCAGCGTCATCAGCGTGATCAGGCCCTCGTCGTCGGCGCGTCCGTCAGCGTCCGCGATCAGCGCGATCTGCTGCAGGAACGCGCCCAGCGAACGGTCGTCGGCGTCCGCCGCGTCGTATTCGGCGGCGACGTTGACGAGCTCTTCGAGGTTCTCGATCCGCCCCTGGGCCTCGATCGTGCGCTCGGCCTCCAGCGCCTCCAGGTATCCGGTCTCGCGAAGCAGCTCAGACAGCAGCTGGGCGATCGGCGCGTCCGAGTCGGCGCGCTCGCGCAACACGTGCATCGTCGCCATGAACCGCCGCAACGCCTTGATCGCGGGGGCGCCCAGGCTCGGGACCTGCTCGGGCTCGGAGGCGGCGTCCCAGATCGAGGTGCCCGTCGTGTTGGCGAACGCGAGCAGGCGCGAGACCGACGTCGCCCCGATCCCCCGGCGCGGGGCGTTGACGATCCGCGTGAACGCGCCCACGTCCTGCGGGTTGATCATCACCGTCAGGTACGCGATCGCGTCCTTGATCTCCGCGCGCTCGTAGAACTTCGTGCCGCCGATCACCTGATAGGGGATCTCCGCCCGCACGAGCGTGTCCTCGAGCACGCGCGACTGCGCGTTGGTCCGGTAGAAGACCGCGATCTCCGCGCGCGAAGCGCCCTCGTCGACGATTCTCTGGATCTCACCCGTGACCATCCGCGCCTCGGCATGCTCGTCCTCGAGCTCGCGGATCTTGATCGGATCTCCCTGCCCCAGGTCTGTCCACAGCGACTTGGGCTTCTGCCCGCGGTTGTTGGAGATCACCGCGTTGGCGGCGTCAAGAATCGTCTGGGTGGATCGGTAGTTCTGCTCGAGGCGCACCACGTGGGCGTCCGGGAACGCGTCCTCGAACTCGAGGATGTTGCGGATGTCGGCGCCTCTGAACCCGTAGATCGAGTTGTGCGTGACGATCCCGTCGGCGATGAAGTTGTGGGTGTGCTCGATGTCGAGGTCGTACACGGGCCTCGTCAGCTCCACCCGCTCGACGCTCTCGACCACGTCGTAGTCGCCGTGCTCGTCGAACATCACCATCCCCGGCCGGACCGCGGACGCCTGCGTGAACGGCAGCGAGTTGCCGCTGATCCCCTCCCGGTTTGAGCCCAGGCGTGCGGTGGGCCGGATCGAGACGTCGCCGAGCGCCCCTGCGATCTGCCCGGCGACCCGATGGATCATGGCCATGTCCTTGCAAGCCGTCTCGTAGCGCCAGCCGTCAGACCCGCGCCGCGCCGGGCGCACGCTGAGGCCGATCCCTTCGAGCGCGCGCTTGCCCTCGTCGTCGTAGCCGAACAGCGCGATCCGGTGCATCGGGCTGCGGCCGCGGCGGTCGCCGCAAAGCGAGATCGCCAGGCGGCGGCGACGAACCTCGGTTCGCGTGTACGTCCCGGATTGAAAGTGCGGGCGCTCGAACGTCAGTCCGCTGTCCTGGAGCAGCCTGAGACCGGCTGCTCCGGTGTCCAGCTCCGAGTAGAGGCGGTCGAGCAGGTACTGGTCGCCGACCAGCGACCGTCCGGTCCGGTCCTGAGCGGTCCTCGCGGCGAATGGAACGGTAGGCAGGCCGTACTTCGCCGCGAGCAGCGCCTCGTTGTAGCGCGCGTCCGCTTCGCAGGCGTGAGTCGAGATAACCCATGCGGCGTCGGCTCTCTCACCTCGCACTCGATACGCGACACCGACGACCGGTTTGATCTGGCCGTTTGTGTACGTCCGCGAGGTCCCGACCCGGAAGCCGCGGTCGCGTCGCCACATCAGGTAGGTCATGTGCATCTGCGGGGTCCGCCCCGGCAGATATCCGGCGAAGTGGACGTGGTCGGGCGTGCTCACGATCCGGCGACCCGACTGGGTGGTGATCGCGATTCCGTCGGATCGCTCCGAGCTGTGCACCCGGAGGACCCGGGCGGGCCTGAAGTCGCCGCTCCCGTAGCCGGAGAGCACCGTGTCGCCGGCGGACACCTCCTCGATCGGACGCTGTGTCCCGTCCGCCATCGTGACCAGCGTGCCTTCGACGAGGCACTGGGCGTCATCGCCGACCACCATCAGGTTCCGGTGCTCCTCGGCCAGCAGCTGCAGCCAGCGGTACTGGGCGTGGTTGGTGTCCTGGTACTCGTCGACGAGGACGTGGCGAAAGCCGTTGGCGTAGCGGTCGCGGACCTCGGGGAACATCTCGAGCACGTTGACCGCGCGGACGAGGAGGTCATCGAAGTCCATCGCGTTCATGCGATGGAGCTCGCGCTCGTAGAGGCGGTAGACGTCGGCGACGGTCTGCTCGAAGAACGAGCCGACCATGCGGCCGTAGCCCTCGGCGTCGCGGAGCTTGTTCTTGGCGTCGGAGATCTGCGACTGGATGCCGCCAGGGGTGAAGCGCTTGGGGTCGATGCCGAGCTCGTCGAGACAGCGCTTGACGAGCCGGCGCGAGTCGGCCTGGTCGTAGATCGTGAACTGGCGCGTGTAGCCGAGCCGGTCGGCGTTGGCGCGGAGCATCCGCGCGCACGCCGCGTGGAAGGTCATGACCCACATCGCCCGGATCCGGGGGCCGACGAGCAGCTCGGCGCGCTCGCGCATCTCCCCCGCCGCCTTGTTGGTGAAGGTGATCGCGAGGACCTCGTTGGCCTTGGCGGCGCCGGTCGCCACCAGGTAGGCGATCCGGTGGGTCAGCACCCGGGTCTTGCCTGAGCCCGCGCCGGCGAGGATCAACAGCGGCCCCTCGCCGTAGGTGACGGCCTCCCGCTGGGGGTCGTTCAGGCCGGAGAGAAGGGCGTCGAGATCGGTTGCTGTGTCGGGCATCGGCGCAATTTCAACGGTAGCGGCCGCGGTGGTCGCTTCGGGCCTGTAGCGCGCCGCCCGAACCTGCCGGTCTTGCAACGGCTGGCGCCGCGGGGTGCAAAAGCGAGCAGAGGCGCGTCGGCGGCCCGAGGTTCGCTCGAAAGTGCCCGCATACCAACCACGATCCGGCGAGCCTCCGGCGCCGTCGCGCGACGTGCTCGATTTGGCATCGGCTCCGACGCTCCTCGGGTCGCTTTGCGGTGCGCGTGCGTGGAAAAGTGCCCGCACGCGTCAAGGCGCCCCGAGGTCTGGGCAGAACTCCTCGCATTGCGGGCAAAAGTGCCCGAACCTCGACGTTCTCGGCTAGCAGAGGGCAGTTTGACCCGGCTGTCGACCGCGAACCTCCGCCGGCCGAGCCCCCGCGACGGTGAACTACCCGCCCAGAGCCTGCGCCCGGGTCCGGGCGAGCGCCTCCGCGCCCTCCTCGCCGACCAGCAGCTCCGGCCGCATCGTCGCGCTGCCACCGACATCGACCGCCGGGAAGCTGCCCGCCCGGGCCTTCGAGGCGTCGAGCGCGATCACCGTGGTCTCGCCACCCACAGCATCGGCCGAGGTGGCGATCACGGTCAACGTGCCGCCGCCGAGGATCCGCCGCGCGCTCGCCAGCGCCTTCCGCGCAGCCTGCGGGTGCAGGCCGTCGAGGGTGTCGATCAGGACGACCGCGTGCGCGCCGCGGGCGGCCCAGCGGCGGGCCTGGTCGATGACGGGCTCGAGCGCCTGGCTCTGCGCATCGGCCGAGGCCGCGAAGTTCAGCGCCGCGGCGGGCTTCAGCGGGCCGGCCTCCCAGTCGGAGATCTCCTCCGGCCGCACGCCGACCAGCACCAGCAGCAGGTGCAGATCCTGGTTTCCGACCAGCGAGAACACGAGCCGGCGAAGGGCCTCGGTCTTCCCGGTCCCGCGTTCGCCGGTGATCGTCACGCGCGAGCCCTTTCCGATCGGCGCGACCAGCTCGATCGCGGCCATCGTCGGATCCTCGGCGCCCAGCGGGAGCAGCTCCGACGGGAACGCGGCCGGCAGATCGTCGAACCTCGCGCTGTCGGC
The DNA here is from genome assembly GCA_963725925.1 of uncultured Solirubrobacterales bacterium. Lineage (GTDB taxonomy): Bacteria > Actinomycetota > Thermoleophilia > Solirubrobacterales > Solirubrobacteraceae > Palsa-465. The sequence continues at coordinate 93,700 of CAVSAY010000024.1, read as the reverse complement.
GACCTCCTCGGCCGGCCGGCCGTTGATCGTGTCGATCCGGACCATCGACGCAAACCGCTCGGATCGCCGCGGCGGGCGGCGGGGTCCGGTTACGTTGTCGCCGGACAGCAGCTCGCAGCGCTTGACCTGGGCCGCCGAGATGTAGACGTCGTCGTCTGACTGCTCGCCGGGCTTGATGCGCACGAATCCCGAGCCGTTGGGAACGAGCTCGACCACGCCCTCAATCGTCTCCTCAGCCGGGGCTCGTTCGCCACGCTCCTCGCGCTCCCGACGTTCGCCACGCTCCTCGCGCCCTCCACGCTCGCCGCGCTCCTCGCGCTCCTCGGGCTCCTCACGCTTTTCCCCGTCGCTGCCGTCGCCGCTCGGCTCGGCGCTCTCCTCGGCCTCGTCATCGTCGCGGGCGCCTGCACGGCCACGCCCGCCTCGCCGGCCGCGCCGGCGGCGCTTGCCTGCAGCGTCGTCGTCCTTGAGCTCGTCGGCGACCGCTTCGGCCAGCTCCTCGGCGTCAGGCAGCTCCTCCGGCCGCTCGTCTTGCTCCTCGGGCTCCTCGGGCTTCTCGCCCGGTGACGCGTCCGTCCCCTCCTGCCGAGACAGGATCGCGTCGATCAGCTCGGCTTTGCGGAGACGGCGGTAGCCGTCGATCGAGAGCTCCGACGCCATCGCGTGCAGGTCGGCGAGGGGGCTGGACTCAAGCGCGGCACGGTCGACGATCGACATGGTTGTCCTCCTGTGGCTGGATCGGTGGGCTCCGGTCGCGTTGGGCCAGCGACCGGCGATGCAGCACCAATCTAGCGAGGATGGCGGCGCAGTCCCTCGGCCAGCGTCGCCGACGAGTCGATCTCCGCCCGCCCCGCCAAAACGGCGTCCACGGCCAGGAAGTCGGCGACCTGCTCGAGGTCGTGGACGCGCAAGATGTCCGCCCCCGCCGCAACGCCGTGCGCGACGGCGGCCAGCGTGCCGCCGAGCCGCTCGCGCGGCGGCCGGCTCGTGATCGCCCCGACGAAGTCCTTGCGCGAGACCGCCAGCAACAGAGGGCGGCCGAACGAGCGCAGGCCGCCGAGCGCCCGCAGCACCTGCACCGTCTGCCACGGCGTCTTGCCGAAGTCGGGGCCGGGATCGAGGATCAGCTGCTCGAAAGCGACTCCCCGTTCAACGGCGACCGAGATCCGTTCCGCCAGGAACTCGTGCACGTCCGCGACGACCGTCCCGTCCAGCCCCGGATCGAGCAGCTTCTGCTTGGGCGCCGCGCGCGTGTGCATCAGCACCAGCCCGGCGCCGGTCTCGGCGCAGACGTCGGCGAGCTCGGGATCGCGCAGGCCGCTGACGTCGTTGACGATCGCAGCACCTGCCGCGATCGACGCGCGCGCCACCAGCGGCTTGTAGGTGTCGACCGATACCAGCGCACCCAGGTCCCCGGCGACGCGCTCGACCAGCGGCACGACGCGCTCGATCTCCTCCTCGGGGCTGACCGGAGGGCGGTTGGTGACGCCGGATTCGCCGCCGATGTCGATCACGTCCGCGCCGGCGCGCAGCAACGATGCGGCCAGCTCCACGCGGTCGTCCAACGTCCGGTGCACTCCCGCGTCCGAGAACGAGTCGGGCGTCGCGTTGACGATGCCCATCAGCCACGGCCGCGCTCCGAGCTCGACCGTCCCGCGCGTGGTGCGAAGCGCAAGCCCGGAGCCGGTCACGGCACCGCGTCGCCGACGACGTCCTGAGGCTCGCCGTCTCCGGCCTCGCGGCGCGTTCCGGGACGAGTTGCCGCCGGGTCGGGCGTGCGCCACGCTCGGTAGCAGACCGACGCCTCGAGCATCGCGGCGTGCACTCGCGAGCACGACTCACATGAACCCAGGTGCGCGAGCAGCCAGTCTTCGTCCTCGGTGGCGATCGGCTCACGATCCTGGCGGCGGACGATCAGCGTGAGTGCTCGCTCGCGGTCGGGACACGAGTCGTCGGGCTCCTCGTCGACGCCCCGCCGTCTCGCCCGCAGCGCCAGCCGGGCGCGCGCGACCAGCATACCCGCGGCATATGGGCTGATCTGCAGCACAAGCGCGATCTGCTCGTGTGACAGCCCCACGAGGTCGCGCAGCGCCAGCGCCTCCTGTTGATCGGGCGAGAGCTGCGCGTTGGCATCCGCTACCTCGCGCGCCACCGAGTCGGCCAGCGTCCCGGACCCGTCGCCGATCCCCGCGCCGGCCGCGCCGGCCGCATCCGCCGCACCAGCCGCACCCGAGGCACTCGCCTCCTCCGCTCGCGAACGGCATGCCTGCACCGCGCCGGTCAGGCGGTCGATCCGGTCCGTGCCACCGGTCACGAACGCCTCGTGAGACGCGTGAATCGCAAGTGCCCCTGCGCCCAGCATCCTGACGCAGTACTCATACACCTCGTCCATCGCCCGCGAGGTTACTCGTCGCCCGGAACGTACTCCGCTCGCGCCTCCTGATCGAAGCGCCGCGCCTCCACTGCGACCCGGGCCTCGTCCCAGCCCAGATCCGCCCCCATCGCGCGCGCCACTTGCACCGGCACCTCGCCGCCCGACTCGCGGATCGCGCGCGCGGCCACCAGGCCGAGCCGGGTGCGCCGCAGCAGCACGTCACCAACGCTCAGCGCCTGTTCGCGCGACGCCGCGAACGGAGCCTCGGCGAGCAGGTCGGGATGGCCGGCCACGATTGGTGCCGCCAGCTCGGTGCGCGTGCCGGCGAGCGCCAGCAGGTCGTGGGCCGCGTGGCCGTAGCGCGCGGCCATCGCCGCATACGACTCCTCCGGCACCCCATCCACCCGAGGCAAGATGTTGGGATCGACCGGCTCGCCGAGCGGGATCTCCTGTGTCCGGCAGGGGGCGTCGCGGCCATCGCGCTCGACCAGCCTGTCGACGACGAGTTTGGCCATGCGCCGCCACGTCGTGAGCTTGCCGCCGGTGATCGTGATCAGGCCGCTGGACGTCTCGTACAGCTCCGCCTTGCGCGAGATGTCGACCGATCGGCGGGCGTCGCCCGAGGAGATCAGCGGCCTGACGCCGGCGTACGCCCCGGTCATGTCACCCGGCCCCAGGCTGGTGCCGAAGAACGAGTTGGTCGCCTCCAGCAGGTAGTCGATGTCGCCGGCCGCGGGCCGGACGCGGTCGATATCGCCGTCGTAGGTGTTGTCGGTCGTGCCCAGCAGGCTGGCGCCGAGCCACGGCAGCGCGAAGATCGAGCGATCGTTGCCGGCCGGGACGATCGCTCCGGCGCGCAGCGGCAGGTCGACACGGCTGACCGTCACGTGGGTGCCGCGGCTGGGGACGATCGTCGGCAGCTCCGCTTCGGAGTGCAGCTCGTCGGGCCGGATCCGGTCCGCCCACACCCCGGTCGCGTTGATCACGTTGTCGCCTCGCACCGAGAGCTCCGCGCCGCTCTCGGCGTCGCGCACCCGGACACCGCCGTCATCGCCGTCGTGACTCACCAGGCCGACGACCTCCAGCCGGTTGGCGCAGATGGCGCCGAACCGCTCGGCCTCGCCGAGCACGGTCAGCACGAGCCGCGCGTCGTCGGTCTGGCAGTCATAGAACAGGTAGCCCCCGGTCGGCTCCCTGGCCGCGAGCGCGGGCAGCAGCTCGACGACCTCCTCGCCGGAGATCAGGCGATGACGGGCGGGGCTCCAGTCGCCCTCGCCGTTCTCGGCGGCGCGTCGCGCCGCACGACGGCCGCGCAGCCGCGGCGTCGCCATCACGTCGTACATGTTCAGCCCGATCCCCACAAGCCGGTCGGGCCGACCCCCGCCGAACGCCGGAACCACCATCTCGAGCGGCGTCACCAGATGCGGAGCCAGCTTGACCATCAGCTGGCGCTCGAGCAGCGCCTCGCGGACCAGGCCGAGGTCGAACTGCTGCAGGTAGCGCAGCCCGCCGTGGACGAGCTTCGACGACCGGCTGCTGGTCCCCGATGCGAAGTCGGCCTTCTCGACAAGCGCCACGCTGTAGCCGCGCGAGGCGGCGTCCAGAGCCACGCCCGCGCCGGTGATCCCGCCGCCGATCACGACGACGTCGAATCGCTCCTGCGTGAGTATCTCGATCGCGCGCCCGCGGCTGAGCACCGCGCCAGCCTAGCCGCCAGCTTTCTTGTAGAGCCCCAGCACGATGTCGTACATCTGCGGCGAGGTCTCCTGGAAGCCCGGGCAGCACGGAGGCCCGCCGACGTCGCTGATGCCGATCTCGATGTGCGGCGCCGAGGAGATGCCGACGTCGCCGCAGCCGACCTCGGCGATCGGCTGTCCGGCGGTCACGTGCGTGCCGACCGGCACCAGCGCCGGCGCGGCGTGTCCGTAGTAGATGTAGCGGCCCTGATCTGGCCCGCTGTCGACCTTGATGATCGGCGCGTCGGGCCCGAAGCCGGAGATTCCTTCCTGAACGATCGTTCCGGACGTCATCGCGACCTCGACGACGTCGGGGCCGCACGCGTTGTTGACGGTGCCGATGTCGATTCCCTGGTCGAGTGTCCAGTGGCTGGGCGTGAGCACCCGCGAGATCGGCGTCAGCGGGAACACCCAGCTGCCGGTGGCGTCGGCCGGCACGCCGACCGCGGCTGGCGGGTCGGCGGTCGTGACCTTGCGGACCAGCGCAAGCAGCGCGGCCGCCGTCCGGCGCCCAACCGTGCCGCTGACGGGAAACAACCGGTGTGCACGCTGGAAGCGCTTGACCGCCGCCTTGGTCATCGACCCGAAGAATCCGGTGGCGGGGACCGAGTAGCCGACGTCGGTCAGCCAGGTCTGCAGCGTCTTGACGTCAGCGCCCCGGTCGTTTCGCCGCAGCGTGCGCGTGAACACCGCCGCCGACGTCGGGTTGGACACGATTCCATGCTGACTTGCGGGCGGCACCAGGGCGCCCCCGCCCGTGCTTCCGGCCGCCGCCACGCTCGGGCCGATCGCACTCGCCAAGAGCACGACGATCAACACGCGAATTGGGCCCAAACTGTCTCCTCCGCGGCAGCGGCCTGACAAAAACCAGTGCCTGGCGCCTACGGGGTTAGCTGACGGGCTCGCGCTTGCAAATCAGCGCTCCTCGCGGATCACCGCGAGACTCGCCCCGGATATTTGGGTTCCCCGTTCCCCGGCGTGGCGATCCGGGAATTCGGCGAGCGGCAAAGTATCAAATAACACGGACCCGCCGTGCCAGATCTCGCCCAGCGAGAAGGAATTGTGAACCGGTCAGCGAGTGGGGCTGACCACGCCCGCCGCACTGCCTCCCCGGCGCGACGGCTCACCGGCCGCTAGGACCTTCCCGTGACCGAGCAATTCAAGCCCGGTCGCGACACCGATCGTCGGTGGGATCTTGATCGTCGGATCAAGCGGCGACGTGTCGGTGACGGCGAATTTCTGACCGAGCGCCTCCAGCCCCGGCGTCGTCGGCAGCGATAGGAACGCCGGCTCCGCCTGGGTCGTTGCGGAGTTGCGCTGCGATGCCCGCGGCGCGGCGATCGCCTCCGGAAGCGTCATGCCGAAGTCGATCCGGTTCACCAGGATGCCCAGCACCGTCGTGATGATCGTGGCGCCGCCGGCCGCGCCTACCGCCATGAACGGGCGGCCGTGCCTCAGCACGATCGTCGGAGACATGCTCGACCGCGGTCGCTTGCCGGCGGCCGGCAGGTTGGGATCCGGGACGCCCTGCTGCAGCGGAGTGAAGTCGAAGTCGGTGAGCTCGTTGTTGAGCAAGAAGCCGCGACCTGGGACGACGATGCCACTCCCACCGAGCTCCTCGATCGTGTTCGTGTAGGAGACAACGTCACCCCGGCTGTCGGTGACCACGAAGTGGTTGGTGTGGGTTCCGTGGTCGGCCTGACGTGCGTTGGTTGGCTCTTGGGGGGTGCAACCCTGGTCGCCCCCAAACGGATCACCCGGTGCGACCGGGCTGGTAAGCGCCTGGTTGGGGTTGATCAGGCACGCCCGCTGCCGACCGAACGGGACCGACAGGAGCTGGGCCTCGGGCACGTTGACGAATCGGGGGTCGCCGATGTAGCGGTTACGGTCTGCGAACGCCAGCCGGGTCGCCTCCAGATAGTGGTGCAGCGCCTGCACGCGCGTCTCGCGCGAAAGGTTGAAGTTGCTCAGGATGTTCAGCGACTCGCCCACGGTGGTGCCGCCGCTCGAGGAGGGCGCCATCGAGTAGACGTCGTAGCCGCGGTAGTTGACGTGCGTGGGCGCGACGAGCGGCGCCGAGTAAGCGGCGAGGTCCGACAGCGCCATCGGCCCGGGACGCGGCACCAGCGTCGCATCCGGCGCGAGCGGGAGGTGATGCACGGTCTGGACCACGTCCGCCCCGATCGGGCCGCCGTACAGGGCGCCCACGCCTTCGCGCCCGATCTGCTCGTAGGTCTGCGCGAGGTCGGGGTTGGTCAGGCGAGTGCCGGCCGAAGGGACGGCCCCGCCCGGCAGGAACAGCGCCTTCGTCGAGCTGAACTGCGCGAAGCGTCCCGCGTTCTCGCGGATCTCCTCAGACAGCGCGTCGTCGATCGTGTAACCGGCACGCGCAGCGTGCTCGGCGGGCTTGAGGTCCGCAGCAAGTGGGAACCGGCCCCATCGGTCGAGCGCTTGGCGCCAGGTCATCAGCGTTCCAGGGACGCCGACAGACAACCCGCTGGTCACAGCCGTCGGGAATGAGAGCGGCTGGCCCGTCTGTGGATCGATGAACATGTCCGGCCCGTCGCCTGCGGGCGTCGTTTCGCGCCCATCGATCGTGTAGACGCGATGGGTGCGGGCGTCGTAATAGACGAAGTAGCCGCCACCGCCAATCCCGGCGACGAATGGATCGGTGACGCCAAGCGTCGAGGCGACCGCGACGGCCGCGTCGGCGGCACTGCCGCCGCGGCGCAGGATCTTCAGGCCTGCATTGGTCGCGGTAGTGCTGTCGGACACGACCGCACCGCCACGGCCGACCGCCACAGCCTGCTTGGCCGATGCGGCGGCGACCGGCCAGATCGCCGCCAGGCAGATCCCCGCCAGGACCGTCCGGAGCAGCTTCCCGCGTGTTCGCACACGTCAAACCTGCCCGGGTGCGCCGGGCGCTAATCCCGGAATTGCAGGTCTGTCAACCGCGGGCGGCTAGTTGCCGGGGTCGGAGAGCCCCGCCTGGGCGCGCTGGTCGACGACCTCCCTGATCCGCTCGATGGTCTCGTCGGACATCCGGCGGATCTCCCAGTGGGTGAGCTTGAGCAGGCGCATCGGCGACGTCGCGATCACGTCGGCGTTGCGCGGCTCGCGGTTGAACAGCGCCATCTCGCCGATCAGGTCGCCGGGTCCGAGCGACGCGATCTTCTTGCCGTCCTGGATGATGTCGGCGGTGCCCTCCTCGATCGCGATCAGCTCGACGGCGTAGTCGCCCTGCTTCATGAGGATCTGGCCCTCCGCGGCGCTCGTCTCCGTGGCGAACGCGGCGAGGCGTTTTGCCTCCTCGTCGGAGAGGTGCGAGAACAGCGGTATGGCCTTGAGGCGATTGGGATCCATGGCTCCTCGGTTGCTCGTCGATCAGGCCGCGACAATAGCCGCGCGGACTTCAGATTGAGCTACAAAGCCTGCACTTCTGATGTGATCTCGCTCACAGACTGCTTGGCGTCACCGAACAGCAGCGCGGTCTTGGGGTCGTAGAACAGCGGGTTGTCGATGCCGGCGAAACCGGACGCCATTGACCGCTTGAGCACGACCACCGCTCCGGACTTGTCGACCTCGAGGATCGGCATCCCGTAGATCGGAGAGCCGGGCTCGTTCTTGGCGGCGGGGTTGGTGACGTCGTTGGCGCCGATCACGAGCGTGACGTCGGTCCGCGAGAACTCCGGGTTGATGTCGTCCATCTCCCTGAGCAGGTCGTACGGGACGTCGGCCTCGGCGAGCAGCACGTTCATGTGGCCCGGCATCCGCCCGGCGACCGGGTGGATCGCGTACTTGACCTCGACGCCGCGCGCCTCCAACGCGCGCTCGAGCTCGCGAACGGCGTGCTGGGCCTGCGCGACAGCCATCCCGTAGCCCGGCGCGATCACGATCTGGCGAGCGTACGAGAGCTGGATCGCGACATCCTGAGCCGAGGTCGAACGGACCGGCCCGCGGTCGATGGCGCCGGCCGCCGGTGCCGCCACGGCGCCGCCGAATCCGCCCGCGACGATCGCCGGCACCGAGCGGTTCATCGCCTTCGCCATCAGGTTGGTGAGGATCGTTCCCGAGGCGCCGACGATCATTCCGGCGACGATCAGCGCGGTGTTGTTGAGCGCGATTCCGGTGGCCGCGGCGGACAGGCCGGTGAACGCGTTCAGCAGCGAGATCACAACCGGCATGTCGGCGCCGCCGATCGGCAGCACGACCATGTTCCCGAGCACCGCGGCCGCCAGCAGGATCCCAACGATGAACAGCGCCTGCGAGTGCGTACCGGCCGCGAGCACGATCGCGCTGACCACGCAGATCGCGAACAGCACCCCGTTGATGATCGTCTGACCCGGCAGCTTGATCGGCCTGCCCGGGAGGATCTCCTGGAGCTTTCCGAACGCGATGTTCGAGCCCCAGAACGAGACCGACCCCACAATCGCCGCGAACAACGTCGGGATCTCGCTCTTCAGTGGGAAGTACCCCGGAGCGAAGTGATGGCGATATTCGACCCACGCGATGATCGCGACCGCGCCGCCGCCGACGCCGTTGAACAAGGCGACCATCTGTGGCATCTGGGTCATCTGCACCTTGCGGGCCGCCGGAACACCAACTGCGACCCCGATCGCGACCCCCAGCGCCATCAGCCATGGCGTCGAGCCGCCGCTGAGCACGTGCGGCGTCAGCAGTGTCGCGACCACCGCTACCGCCATGCCCGCGCCAGCGATCTTGTTGCCGCGAACCGCCGTCCTCGGCCCCGTTAGCCCGCTCATCCCGTAGATGAACAGCGAGAACGCGACGATGTACAGCGAGTCGATGAAATTCGCGCGCTGCAAAAACACAGCCGGAGCGATCACTTCGCGTCTCCCTCAGAAGCCTCGATCTCCTCGGCCTTCGGTACCTCTTTTCGCTTGAACATCCCAAGCATCCGATCGGTCACCAGGAACCCACCGACGACGTTGATCGTCCCGAACGCGATCGCGACCACCAGCAGGAAGTGCTCGAGCACGCCCCTGGCCTCGTGCATCAGCAGCAGCCCGCCGAGCACGACAATCCCGTGAATCGCGTTGGTGCCCGACATCAGCGGCGTGTGCAGCGTGTTGGGCACCTTCGAGATCACCTCGAAGCCGACGAACGCGGCAAGGACGAGGATCGCAATCTCGGTAACTAGGGTCACGCTTGCCTCCTAGGGCTACTGGGCGGTGGCGGCGCCGGCGGCGGCCTTCGCGCCTTCGTTGACGATCTCCCCACCCCGGGTGATGCAGGCACCCGCGATCACCTCGTCCTCGAAGTCGAGCTTGAGCTCGCCTTCGACGATCATCAGCCCCAGCAGCGACTGGATGTTGCGCGCGTACAGCTGGGACGCGTGCTCGGCGAGCGTCGAGGGAACGTTCAGCGGCGCCAAGATCTTGACGTCGTGGCGGATCACGGTTTTGCCCGGCTCCGAAAGCTCGCAGTTGCCGCCCGACTCGGCCGCGAGGTCGACGATCACCGATCCCGGCTTCATCAGCTTCACGGCCTCCTCGGTAACCAGGATCGGCGCGCGCCGACCCGGGCACGGCCGCAGTCGTGATCACGACGTCGGTCTTGCCAATCGCCTCGGCCATCAGCTCCTGCTGCTTGGCCTGCTGCTCGGGCGTCAGCTCCTTGGCGTAGCCGCCGGTCCCCTCGAGGTCGCCGCCGAGATCGAACTCCAGGAACTTCGCGCCCAGCGACTCGACCTGCTCCTTGACGGCCGCGCGGACGTCGAAGCCCTGAACCACCGCGCCAAGCCGCCGGGCCGTCGCGATCGCCTGCAGCCCCGCGACGCCGGCGCCAAGCACCAGCACCGTCGCCGGGCGGATCGTTCCCGCCGCGGTCATCAGCATCGGATAGAAGCGGCCGAGCTCCTGCGCGCCGATCAGCGCACCGCGATAGCCGGCGATGTTCGCCTGGCTGGAGAGTGCGTCCATCGACTGGGCGCGGCTAATCCGTGGCACGGACTCCATCGCGAAGCTCGTCGCGCCCGTCTGCGCGATCGCCCTGATCGTCTCGCCGGCCGTCAGCGGCTGCAGAAAGCCGATCAGCACCCCGCCGGAATGCAGCCGCTCGACCTCCTCGGCGCTGGGCGGAGCGACCTTGACGACCACGTCTGACTCGTACACCGCCCCGGCGTCATCGACCATCCGGGCCTCGGCCTGCTCGTACTGCTCGTCGGGGATCAGGGCACCGGCGCCCGCGCCGCGCTCGACGACCACATCGAGGCCCTCACCCTTGAGCTTGCCCACGACTTCCGGGACCAACGCCACGCGGCGTTCGCCTTCGGCCGACTCCCTGGGAACTCCTATCTGCACCGGCGCGAGAGGCTACAGAAGCTGTCCGCCAGCGGCGTCAAGCCCTGGAGCTCAGCCCCAGGGCGCTGATCACGGCGGCCACAACCGTCAACGGGCCGGCGGCGAGCCGCCACCCGGCCGGTGCCACCCGACCGGCGGCGAAGGCCTGGCGGACGGTCTTGCCGTGAGCGCGCAGATGCGCCGGCGGATGCTTGGACGCCGCTGGAGCGGATGCCGCGGCCGTGGAACTGCCGCCGCCGGAGTGCGCCCGGTGCGGCGACGAACTCGGGGCGGCCGGGAGCGCGACCGGAGCCAGCGGCAGCGCCTTTCCGGCGAGCGCCATCACCGCCTGCGCGGTCACCCACACGGGCGTCTGGTCGCTTCCGCGCGAGTACCGCACGTGCCCGTCGGGGGCGATCAGCGATTGCAGGTACGCAAGCGGCGACGGGGCACCCCGGCGATGCAGCGTGCCCGGGCTGACGCTCGCCGCGATCAGGCCCTGGACCGCCCAGGCCGTGGACTGGGCGTTCGAATCGTCGCCCGGCTGGGATGGGAACCCGCCGTCGCGGTTCTGCTGGGAGCGAATGAAAGCGACCGCCCGGTGCAGGGTCCTGGCGGGCACCGCGCCGGCAGCCCCCAGCGCCTCGAGCGCGGCGCCGGTGTCGTCGACGTCGCTCGTGGAGCCCGCACTGGCGAAGTTGAAGCCTCCATCGGAGTCCTGCTGGCGCAACAGCCAAGAGCGGGTGGCGGGCGCCACGGGATGACCGGCGGCGCGCAGCGCGAGGATCGCAAACGAGGTCAGGTTGACCAGCCCGCCGACCGAGCCATTGCGGCGAACGTGTGCCAGCAGCGTCGCGACCAAGTCACGTCCGCCAAACGCCGTGGCCGACAGCCCCGCGGCGCGCACCGCCAGGATCGTGCGCTCGACCGAGCCCACGTCGGAGGCCGTCGACAGCTGTGAGGCGATGTAGCCGGTCAGGCTCTGGCCGCCGTTGCGGACGACCTGCGGGTTGTGGCCCTCAGCAGCGAACGCCAGCGCGGCCCATCCTGAGAACAGTTCCGACGACGACGCTCCCTGCGCCGCCCCCAGACCCCCGTCGCTGTTCTGTGCTGCCGCGAGATAGCTCTCTGGAGTTGCGGCCCGCGCAGGCGGCGCGGCCGCCAGCCCCGCCGCCATCAGCCCCGCGCAGACGAGCGCCGCGACGACCGAGAGCGTGCCGCCTCCTGCCGGCAGCCAAGTGACCTGCAGCCGGCGCGCGAAGCGCTGGATCGACCTGATCAGCGCCGGGCCGAAGGCGAGCGCGAACGCCACACAGCCGAGTGCGTGGACCGCGTCGAAGCCGATCCCCTTGGCGACGTACACGCCGAGCTGGGCGCGGCTGTGGTCGCTGTAGGTCACCCAGTCGCCAAGGTCCTGGACGGCGGTGAACGCAAACCCGGCGACGCCACACACCAGCGCCAGCGGCCAGCGGCCGATTCGCCGCCCCGTCAGCACCGCCACGCCCGCGCCGATCACGCCGGTCATCCCCCACGCCGCCATTTGCCACGGCGTCCACGGCCCCTGGCCGAAGAAGAAGTTCGACGTCAGGCCCGCCACGGCGCCCACCACGAAACCCGGCGCCCCGCCCAGCGCGAAGCCGGCGATCAGGACGATGTCGGTGGTCGGCTTGACGTTCGGGATTGCGGCGAACGCGATCCGCCCGAGCGCCGCGAACGCGGCCAGCGTGCCGACCAGCGCCACGAGCCGGGCGTCGGGCTTGGTGCGCTCATACCAGGCAAACCCCGCGGCCAGCCCTACCGCGAGGATCGTGAACGCCGCCGCCTGCCAGGTCACGCCGGCACCTCGGCGCGTTGCAGGAGGCCGATGCCCTGCTCGGGGGTCAGGGCCCCTCCGGCGCCACCGAGGATCCTGGCGGTCTCGGTCGCGAAGTACGTCCCGCCCGACAGGACCTCGGCGGCGGGGCCGTCGGCGATCGGCGCGCCGTCGGCGAGCAGCACGACGCGATCGGCGAACTCGGCGACGAACTCCGGGTCGTGCGTGGCGACCAGCACAGCGGCGTCGATCCCGGCGAGCAGGCGGGCGAGCTCGTGCTTGTGGGTGCGGTCCATGCCGCGGGTGGGCTCGTCGAGGCACACGACGGCGGGCGGCCCGGCCGTGTCGTCGAGCACGATCGCGAGCGCGAGCCGCTGCTTCTCGCCGCCGGAGAGGTCGCGTGGGTGGCGGTCGCCGAATGCGGACAACCCGACCGATGCAAGCGCCGACGGCGAGGTCTCCTCCGCGACCGTCTCGTGGACGAGGTAGTCGGTTGGGTTCTGGAGCAGCAGCGCGACCCGGCCCGCACTGTGGACGCGCCCGCGGGTCGGTTGCATCAGCCCGGCGGCGTGGCGCAGCAGCGTCGACTTCCCCGCGCCGTTTCGCCCCATCAGCGCGACGCGCTCGCGTGCGCCGATCGAGAGCGAGGCGCTGCGCAGGATCGCGGGACCGCGCGCGATCTCGTGCCACACGCGGTCGAGCCGCAGCGCGGCGTCGCGCGACGCCCTACCTCGCGACGTGGCGGCCGCCCGCTGCCCGCGATCAGGCCGCCCATCGTCGTCGGCCGCGGCGTTGCCGACGTCGTAGCCGTCGGCCCGTAGCGCAGCCCGCGCTGCCTTGACACCCGGGGCCGGCGTCAGCCCCAGCCCCTGCAGCAGCCGCGCGCCGGGGGTCGCGAGCGGGGGCAACGCCTCGCACGCCCAGGCCAGGAACTCCCGAGGCGGTGCGTCGCACACGATCCGCCCCTCGTCCATCGCGATCACGCGGTCGGCGATCGACAGGCAGCGCTCCAGGCGGTGCTCGCAGATCACAACCGACGCCTCGGAGTCCTCGTTGATGCGCCGCAGGAGCGCGATCAGCTCGTCCCCCGCGACCGGATCGAGCTGCGACGTCGGCTCGTCCAGCACGATCAGCGCGGGCCTGCCCGCGAGCGCGGCGGCGAGCGCCACGCGCTGCAGCTCACCGCCCGACAGCTCCGACGTCGGCCGATCGAGCAGATGCGCGATCCCCAGTGCGAGCGCCGCCTCCTCGACGCCGCGCGCGACCGCCGGCGCTGAGTCGCCGCGGTTCTCGAGCGGGAATGCCAGCTCGGCACGCACGCCGTTCATCACGACCTGCGTCTCGGGGTCCTGGAACAGCGTGCCGACGGTAGCCGCGAGCTGGGCCGGAGTCCGCGTGCGCGTGTCCATCCCGGCGACCGAGACGATCCCGGCCAGCTTGCCGCCGTGGAAATGTGGCACCAGCCCGCTGGCCGTCCGCAACAGCGTCGACTTGCCGGACCCCGACAGGCCCGCCAGCACGACCAGCTCGCCCGCTCCGATCGTCAGCGAGACGCCGTCGAGCGCAGGCCGCTGTGCGTCGGGATACCAGTAGGAGACACGGTCGAGCTCGAGCACGTCACTCATCGCTGCACCCCGCGGCGATCCGCAAACGGCAGCAGCGCGCAGACCACGAGGCCAACCGCAACCGCGACGGTGCCGACGCCTACCGGCGCGTGCAGCGTCGGGTAGGCCGAGAACTGGGCGAGATCGAAGACCCGTGCCCCCACCGACAGCATCAGCACAGCCACGGCCGACGCGGCGAACGCGATGTCGTGGCGCGACCACGGCCTGTGCGGGCGCGGTGGACGGCCCGGGCGCCCGTACCCGCGGACCTCCAGCGCCGCCGCGACGTCGAGTGCACGGTCCAGCACGCCCGAGGTCGCAGCGCGCATCAGCGCCACGCGTGACGGCGGCCGGCCCGGCCGGCAGCGCTGCGCGTCCGTCAGCCGGCGGGCGTCGCGGACGAGCACCGGAACCATGCGGGTCGCAAGCGTCGCGGTGAGCGCCGAGCGAAACGACACGCGCCTGAACAGCTGCAGGACCTCGTCGGGATCGACGGCCGCGGTGTAGAGCGCGCCGCACATGATCAGCGCGATCGCACGCAGGCCCAGGATCAGCCCGTACACCGTGGCCTCCAACGTCACGTCGGTGTGCCCGAGCACCGGCAGGTCGCCCAGGCGCACGATCACGGTCAGCCCGTCGCGCGTGACGAGCGCGTTGACCACCGCGATCACGACCGCCAGCGTCACCGCGAGTGGCGCCGCGCGCCGCATCTCCCGGCCCAGGCCGGCGGCGATCCCGGCGCCGACGATCGCCACCACGACCGCTCCCAGCGCGACTGGGCTGGACAGCAGCAGCGCCGCGCACGCGAGCGCCACGCAATACGCACATCCGGCGCCTGCCCGGGCGGCGTGCAGCGGGCTGGCCCGGCGCCTGTAGCTCACTGCGCTCCCTGGAGGGGCACCGGCAGGTCCGTCTGGCCCTGCACCGCCAGCGCGAAGTGGTTTGCAAGGCGCTTGGGCGTCAGGGCATCGGCGGCCGCCGAGACGCCGGCCGCGTCGGCGCCGGTGACAAGCCAGGTCGGCGACGAGGACCCCTGCGCGGTGGCCGCGACCAGTCCGGAGCCGGCGCCCAGAGTGCGGACCGGTTGGCCGTGCGGATCGAGCAGCTCCAGCGAGTTGCCGCCGTTGAACCGTGCATACACCCCACTGGCAGACGGCCCGTGGGCGATCAGGATGCCCGCGAACGTGCCGTGCACGTCACCCCAGGTGCCGACCAGCACCGCGAGCGAGTCCGTCCCCGATCCTGTTCCGAGCAGTTGCGTGGCAGCCGGCACGCCGGCGGCCTTGAGCTCCGCCGCGACCTGCTTGCACGCGTCGGGCACGTCGGGCGCGCACTCGAGCGTCGTGGGCAGCCGGCGCCCCTTGAACCCATGCACGAACGGCTCGGGAAACGAGCCGACCACGGCGGGCACATCGTCGGTCGCGGTCCAGTCGTGGATGTCCCACCAGATCCGGTCGCCGCGGTGCACGGCCGTGCTCGCGGCCCCGACCTTGGCCTCGATCCCGTTGACGTAGTAGAACCAGTCACGCCGCGAGGCACTCCCCGCGATCCCGTCGATCGACTGGACGAAGCCGCCGCCAAAGCGCGTCGTCACCTTGAACGAACGCTGCAGCATCCGCATCACGGTCTCGGAGCCGGGAACCTGGTTGCGCGTGATCGAGCCGACCGGCTGGCTGCCGAACGAGCGCGTGACCGTGAGGCTGACGTCCGACGTCCCCTTGCCGGCCCCCAACCCACACCCGCCGGTGATCGCGGCCGTGACAACGACCGCGATCACCACAAACGGGATGTGCTTGGTGCCCCGCAACGCGTCCTATCCGGTCACGTGCACGCGAACCTGCGCGGCGCGGACGAACCCGGTGGCGGACGCGCCCAGCTTGAGCGTGCCGGCGCCCCCCGCCACGACGTGCGCGACGCCGTGGCTGTTGGTGACGACGCCCTGGCCGGCTCCCGCGAGGCTCACGTGCGCCGCGGGCTGGCTCTTGCCCTTGTCGCTGTACGAAATCACCTTGACGTTGAACGACTTGCCCGCGACGGCCTGCTTCGGAGCCTGGATCGCGAGCGGGTGCTCGTGGTGGGCGACCGAGTCGACTGCGAACAGCAGTTGGTCACCGCGGTGCAGCTTCAAGCCGCAGGCACCGCTCGTCGCATAGCGGTTGTTGACCCAGATCCCCCAGTAGAACTTCGAGCTCGACTCGGTGTCGCCGAGGATCTTCGAGATCAGGAAGTCGTTGAAGCTGGTCGACCACGACCCCGCCCAGCGATGCTTGGTCGCGACGTCGAGCGCACCGGCGCCGCTGTTCGCCGAGCACGCACCGGAGGGTGCGCCGTTGCGGGTGATGAACCCGCCGTGAGTGTGGATGCTCTTCGCCTGCAGCAGCGTCCGGGTCTTTCCCTCCACTCGGACGGTCACCGGCGTGCCCGCTCCGAGCGCTACGGGGGACGCAACGGCGAGTGCGAGCGTCGCCCCGCCGAGAGCGAGGATTGTCTTCTTATGCATTAGGGCCACCCCTTTCCACGAGGGCGTATCTGCGTTGCGCCGGTTGCTGGTCTCCTGGCTTACGGGCCTACCATCCGCGCCTTCCCGGAGACTCGGCGTCCCCAGTGGCGTCTAGGCGGATGGCGTCCCCGATCACAGTGGCGGGTCCGCGCCGGATGCTCGCCGGCTTCCCATCACAACCGACCTTGACCGGCGGGATCCTATCGTCCGGACGGTCCCTAGACTCCGGGCCAGGCATGACGATCAACCTGACCCGCATCTACACGCGCCTCGGCGACGGCGGCGAGACCCACCTGGGCGACATGAGCCGGGTTCCCAAGACGGATCCGCGGATCGAGGCCTACGGGACGATCGACGAGCTCGGCGCGGTGCTCGGGGTGGCCCTGACGCTCGAACAGCTGCCCGAGGGCTTCGGGGAATGGCTGCGCCACATTCAGAACGACCTGTTCGATCTCGGCGCGGACATCGCGGTGCCGGAGGACGACTCCCGCGAGCGCCTGCGCGTGCTGCCCGAGCAGACCGAATGGCTCGAGGCGCGCTGCGACGAGGTCAACGCGACGCTGGCGCCGCTGAAGTCGTTCGTGCTCTCGGGGGGCACCGCAGCAGCCGCGCAACTGCACGTGTGCCGGACGGTCTGCCGGCGCGCCGAGCGCCGGGCGATCGCCTGCGGCGAGGAGATCAACGCCGAGGTGGTCCGCTACCTCAACCGCCTCTCCGATCTGCTGTTCATCCTCGCGCGCGCGGCCAACGGCGGCGAGGAGCCGCTGTGGGAGCCGGGCCGATACAGGCCCACCGAGTCCTAACGCCTAACGGCGTACCGCGAGCATCAAACCCGTCGCCAGCGCCACCGCGACCAACGCGATCGCCGCCGCCCCGATGATGAACAGCTCGTGAGAGCGTGCGAACGACACAACCGCGTGCGGACGCGCCACCGCCACCAGCAGCGCTAGCCCTCCCGCACCGATCACCGTGGCCGCTGATGGACCCAGAGCGCGCCACGCGGGGGCCTTTGAGACGGATGCCATCGCCGGCTGGCGCTGGGGTCTGGCGAGCAGCGCGGCAACCGCCAACAGCGTCCAGGTGGTGGCCACGAGGAAACCTCCCAGCACGTCGCTGGGGTAGTGCCAGGCAAGCGCCAGGAACGAGTAACACACGGCCACCGCAAACGCAGCTCCGACTGCAGCCACCAGCGGCCGCAGACGCGCCGGCGCAGCCAACACCGCGCAGAGCGCGAACGACATCGCCGCGGTGGCGTGCCCGCTGGGCCAGGAGGCGGCACCGATCGGCGTTATCCCATGAAGAAGCCCTGTCGGGCGCGGCTCGGCGAGCAGCGGCTTGAGCAGGTGGGTTGTCAGGTTCGCTCCCGAGCAGGATCACCGCGATCGCAAGCGCGACGCGGGGTCGGCCGCGCAGTACCGCCACGAGCATCGGGATCCATGCGAAGTACAGGTACGGCTCCGGGCTGCACAGGTTCGCGATGAAGTTCGCCACCGGCTTGATCCCATCGCGATGGCCGATGTCGGAGAACCCCTGCAAGATCGACTGATCGGCCCGCTCCACCGGGCCGACGTGGAACGCGGCGATCCACGTCACGAACAGCAAGCCAGCGGCGACCCCTGCGGCGGCAAGGGCAGACTTCGAGCTGAGGCGCGCGTGCACGGGCTGAGGTTAGCCCACGCTCTGTGGCCCGCTTAAACGAAACGCTTATGAGTTGCGCGTAATACGGATCTCGGGCGACAGCCCGGTCCGGCGCACATGCGAGTAGTGCTCGATGTGCTCGGGCGACGCCACCTCGACGCTCAGGTCGCCGGCGAGCTGGAAGCGCGCCGCCTCGTAGAGCAGCTCCTGATAGCTGGGACTGCCGGAGGCCCGGCCCTCGATGTCGACGTCGTGCGAACCGCAGCGGATCGTCCACAACTGCCCGCGGCCGAGCTTCTCGGGGGTGAGCTTGATCTGCATCGTCTCGGTCTCGCCCTCCTCCTCGCCGGCGACGCGCAGACGTGCGTCCGCGGCGCTGAGTGCGCGCGACAGACGTTCGAAGTTGCGCCCATAGGGCGCGGGGACGATCGAGACGGGGCCGCTGGAGTCAGTGCTTCCGCGCACTGCCTCGGCGACCGCGCCGACCAGGACGAAATCGACGCGGTTGGCCCTCAGCCACTGCAGGACCGCGAGCGACGGCTGGTCGAGATGCTCGAAGCCCTTGCGGGTGGTCGCTGGCCTGGTGTCATCGATGCGGGGCGGACGGTGTCTGAGGAGCATGCTGCGCGTTTCGCCCCCGGGCGGCGGAGTCCTTCAAGGCGGACCCGTTCGTCGACGGCCGATGCCCGTTTACAGGATCGACCTCGACCACCACCCGGCAGGGGCGATGGGCCAGCAGGTAACTCGCGGTCGGGCCCAGTGCCTGCTCCGACGGCGGCGCGTGCGCGGTCCCCAGATAGATGATCTCGGCATTGGTCCGTAGCGCCTCCTCGACCAAGGCATGGCCCGGGTTACGGGCGCGGATCAGCCGCGTCTGCACCTTCAATCCCGCCTTGCGTCCCGCCACCTTCGCGCTCTCGAGCACACTCCGTCCGAGCTGTTCCTCCTCTTCGAGGCCGGCTTCGAGCGACAGCTGGTTGGGAACCCGGAGCACGTACACCGCCTCGACCGCGGCGTCCTCGCCCACCAGCTTGGCGGCGGTTCGCAGCGCCGAGGCGTCGACGTCGGTGCCGAAGATCGGGACGAGCGCCGAGCGGTACTCGAGCTCGACGAAGAACGCTGGTCGCTCGCGGTGCTGGATCTTGTAGTGACTGGTCAGGTCCATCCCCTGCCGGCGCCGATAGATCACGTAGCCGATCAGCCCCACCACCATCCAGCCCGTGCCGACATAACGTGCGTCGACGTGCAGCGCCAGCACCGAGACCCACGCGGCGAATGTCCCGATCCCACCGATCACCGCGGTGATCGGGATCGCAGCGCCTCTGAACCGAACGTTGAACCCGATCCGGTATGGGCGTTCGCGGTCGGGCTCCTTGATCCGTAGTGCCACGACCGCGGCGTGCGCGATCGTGAACGACAGCATCGCCCCGTACGAGTACAGGTTGCCCAAGAAGTCGGTCTTGCCCGGGATCAGCAAGATCGCGGCGAACACCGAGAACACCACGATCGTGAACCACGGTGTCCGGTGCTTGGGATGCAGCTGGGCGAAGATGCCCGGGATCTGGCGGTGTTCGGCGAGCGACCACGAAAGCCGCGAGATACCGATCAGGCCCGCGTTGGTCGCGATGAACAGGATCGTCGCCGCCAGCACACCGACGTAGTAGCGCAGGACATGCGTGACCCCGGTCGCAAGCCCGAGGTGACTGATGATCCCCAGCACGGGATCGTTCTGGTAGCCATTCGGCGGCGTCTGTCCGAGCAGCGTGTACGCGTGGGGGCCGTGCCCGACCACGGGCAGCGCCGATAGCGCCACCACCGTCATGCCGGCGTACACGCCGAGCACCGCAATCAGGATGTAGTTGACCGCGCGCGGCACGTCGCGGCCGGGATCGACAGCCTCTTCGGCCATGTTCGAGACGGTCTCGATCCCCGTGTAGGCGAGCATCGCGAGCGACAACGCGAAGATCAGGTGCGAGTAGCTCGGCGTCGAGCCCAGATCGACCTGATGGACGAGCAGGGCCGGGTTGAGCACGAGCACCACGCCGATGCAGATGATCAGGACCTGTGTGGCAAGGTCGACCAGGGCGAGGACGAAGTTCAGGTTGGCCGACTCGCCGATCCCGCGGATGTTCAGCCACGCGAGCATCGCGATCACGATCAGACCGCCGATCACGTCGCCGGGCGGGTGGGTCAGCGCCGGCCAGAAGGCGCCCAGATAGTGCGGGACGAAGAACGCCGAGATCGCGATCGTGAGGATGTAGTCGAGGCTCAGCGCCCAGCCCGCGAAGAACGACACGAACTCGTTGAAAGCGTGGCGCGCAAATGACGACGATCCCCCCGCCTCGGGGAACATCGTCGCGCCCTCCTGGTAGGTCTTGGCGGTCAGCGCGAACAGCGCGCCGGCCAGCATGAACACCACGGGCGTCAGCCCGAGGGCGTAGGCGGCGACAAGCCCCAGCGCGTAGTAGATCGAGGATCCGACGTTGCCGTAGGCGGTCGCGAACAGACCGCCCACACCGACGCTTCGGCGAAGCCCGTGAGTCTCGATGCGCGCCATGTTCCGCCGCAAACGACGGTAATCCGAGCGCCATCAAGATCCCGCTAAAGATGGGGCCGCGGGCGTAGAGAAAGCGTTAAGACGCGGTCGGATCCATCAGCCGGTAGCCGACGCCCGGCTCGGTGATCAGGTACTGGGGGCGCGACGGATCGGGCTCGAGCTTGGCCCGGATGTGAGCGACGTGGACGCGCAGGTAGTGGGTCTCGTCGCCGTACTCCGGCCCCCACACCTCCTTCAGCAACTGCCGCTGGGTGACCAGCCGACCCTGATGCGAGGCGAGCACCCGCAGCAGGTCGAACTCGATCGGCGTCAGGTGAATGCGCTCTCCGGCCCGATCGACGCGACGGTCGGCGAGATCGATCACCACGTCTCCGATGTGCAGCTCGGGGTCCCCCGCCGCGTCGGCCGAACGTCGCATGATCGCCCGCAGCCGCGCCAGCAGCTCGTCGGTTCCGAACGGCTTGGTGACGTAGTCGTCGGCGCCCGCGTCCAGCGCGCGGACCTTCTCGCGTTCGTCGCCCACTGCCGACAGCATCAGGATCGGCAGCTTGCTCCACTGCCGCACCTCGCGGCAGATGTCGGATCCACGCCCGTCGGGCAGCACCAGGTCGAGCACCAGCGCATCCGGGGGCCGCGTTGCCAGCAGCGCAAGTGCCTGCTCCTTGGTCTCGGCCGCCTCGACGGCATAGCCGGCACTGCGCAGCACGATCTTCAAGCCACGGACGATCTGTGGCTCGTCGTCGACGACCAGCACCCGGGGCGCCGATGCGCTCACCGCAGCGCCTCAGCCTCGCCAGGCGGCCGGCTCGATACCCGCGACGAGGGCTCGGCTACCGGCTGGGCCGCGACCGGGAAGCTGACCGCAAACGACGTGCCGCGACCGCTCCCGGTCTGCAGCACGATCCGTCCTCCGTTTGCCTCGACGAACCCTCGCGAGATCGCCAGGCCAAGCCCCGATCCGGCTCCGAGAGCGCCGCGGCCCCTGAAGAACGGCTCGAACACGTGCGCCCGCTCCTGCTTGCCGATCCCCCGGCCCTGGTCGGTCACGCGCACGGTCACCAGCGACGGCGTGACGGCGCCGCTGATCCGCACGGGGGCGTCCGGCGGCGAGAACTTGATCGCGTTCTCGATCAGGTTCGAGAACACGCGCTCAAGCTGCGCGGCGTCGGCACGAATCAACGGCAGATCGCCCGGAAGCGCGAACTCGATCGGATGCCCGGTTTGCAGCTGCGCCTACGGCCGACGCGACGACGTCGTGCAGGTCACACCAGTCGCGCTGCGGCGCGACGGCACCCGCCTCGATCCGCGACAGGTCGAGCAGGTCGTCGACGAGCTTGGCAAGCCGTATCCCCTCGCTCTCGATCACGTCGATCAGCTCGGCGCGCTCGGACTCGGTCACGCCGCTGCCGCGAAGCGCCGAGCCGGCGGTCGTGATCGCGGTCAGCGGGGACCGCAGGTCGTGAGAGATCGCGTGCAGGATCGCCGTGCGAGCGACGTCGGCGCGCTGAGCGGCGTCCGCTTCGGCGGCGCGATGCGCCACCTGGTCTCGCTCGATCGCCACGTCGATCAGCCGGCCGAAAGGCTCTGACAGCCGCTCCAGCTCGTCGGCGGTCCAGCTGCTGTCCGCCGCCACGTACAGCCACGCCCGCCGTGCTCGGGCGTTGAGCCCCACGGAGATTTCGTCCGCGCCGGGCGACGGCACCGGCTCGAGCGTCAGCCGCGCGTGACTGGCGCCGGTCGCGGTCGCCACGCGGGCGCCGATGCTGTGCAGCTGGGACTCGACGCTGTGGCCGGCGAGGATCGCCGATGCGACCTCGGCCAGCAGCTTCGCCTCGCGCTCGCGCGCGGCCGCAGTCCGCGCCCGGCTGTCGGCCTCGGCGGCTCGCTGTCGGGCCACCGCGGCCAGACGGCCGACCACGACGGCCGCGATCAGCAGCACGATCAGCTGCACGAAGTCGTGCGAATGCGCGATCGCGAGCTGGTGGCGCGGCGTGATGTAGAAGAAGTTGAACGTCAGCACGCCGAGTACGGCCGTGGCCAGCGCCGCGAGCTCGCCCCGCCCAATCGCCACCGCCAGCACCGCCAGCAGATACACGCTGCCGAGATCCGACGCCGAGGTGAGCCCCTGCAGCGCCGCGACAACCAGGGTCGCGACGGCGACGGCGGCGACCACCTCGAGCGCGGCGGACGCCACGCGGCGCGTCGTCGGCCTGCCCGGCGCCCGTGCGCCGCCCGGGATCAGGACGCGTTGCATGGGCGTAACGCTACGCCGGTACGGGATGGCGGCCAACTCCCGCCGCCGGAGGAGACTCGACGATCACCCGGCACGGCCGCTCCCGCAGCACCGTCGCCAGCGCCCGTCCGAACCCGGATCCGTCGTGGACCATCGGCATCACGATCGCCGCGGCACGCATGGCGCGCGCCTCGTCGACGATCTGGCGACCGGTCTGACCGGGCCTGACCTTGACCCAGTGACCCGACACCCGGCGCCCGGCCTGCACCTTGGCCTCTTCGATGATCGACTGGGCGAGCTCCTCCTGCGCCGGCAGGGGGGCGTTGATCGGGCTGCTCGAGGGAACCGAGATCGTGACCAGGATGTGGATCCCGCGCCGTCGGCGCGCCGCCATTCGCGCCGCGGTTGCCATCACGTCGGGCACGAAGCCGTGCTCGTCGAAGGCGACCAGCACCGACTCGTATTCGGCCTCGGTGTCGCGAGCGGCCTTCGGCAGCGCGATCTTCGTGGTCGTGGTGAGGTCGAGGCCCTGGTTGTGGCGGTAGACGATGTACACGCACACGCCGACCAGCAGCCAGCCGATTCCGGCTGCAGCGACGTTCAGATGCAGGAAGGTCACCGTCACCCACGCAAAGCCCGTGCCGATCCCGCCCAGGACGGCGAACAGCGGCAGCGGGTAGCCGGCCACGCGCAGCGTGCCCGGGCCGCGGTACGGCCTCTCTGCGTCCGGATATTTGATCCGCAGGCGGATCACCGAGATGTGGGCGATCGTGAACGACAGCATCGCCCCGAACGCGTACATGTTGCCCAGGAAGACGGCCTGACCCGGGATCAGCGTGAGGCATGCGATCCCCCCGAACACGATGATTCCGATCCACGGGGTGCGGTACTTGGGATGCAGCTGTCGCAGCTGCTCGGGGACCTGGCGGTGCAGCCCCATCGAGTAGACCAGGCGCGACACGCCGATGATCCCCGCATTGGTGGCGATGAACAGGATCGTCGCGGCGAGTAGGCCCACGTAGATCTCACCCGCGTGCTGGAACGGGCCGAGGTTCAGGTGCTTGACGATCCCGAGCACCGGATCGCCGGCGTATCCGCCCTGACTCTCGGGCAGGCCGAGCAGCGTCTGGCACTTGCCGGCGGCGTTGCAGGTGACCGGCAGCGCCGACAGCGCCACCGCGGGCATCAGCGCGTAGATCGCGAACACGGCGGCGACGACGCCCTTGATCGCCTTGGGGATCGTGTGCACCTCGTCCTTGGCCTCCTCGGCCATGTTCGAGATCGTTTCTATCCCCGTATAGGCGATCATCGCCACCGGAATCGCGATGATGAAGTTCTTCCACGTCGGCACGGTGCCGAGGTGGACGTTGTTGACCAGCGTCTCGGGCGACAGCACCAGCACGCAGCCGAGGATCACCAGTGCGAGCTGGGTCGAGAAGTCGGTGAACGCCAGGACGACGTTGACGCCGGCGGCCTCCTTGACGCCGACGATGTTGATCGCGCACAGCACGACGATCACGGCGATGCCGACGATGATGTCCCCGGGCGAGGTCTTCAGATAGGCCCAGAACAGTCCGCCGATGTAGTGGGGCACGAAGAACGCCGAGATCGCGACCGTGATCACGTAGTTGAGCATCTGGCCCCACGCCGCGAAGAACGACCAGAACTCGTTGAACGCGTGGCGCGCGAAGCTCGAGGAGCCGCCCGCCTCGGGATACATCGCCGTAGCCTCGGCATACGTGGCGGCGGTCAGGTAGAAGATCCCCCCGGCGATGACGAACACGATCGGCGTCAGGCCGAGCGCGAACGACGCGACCAGGCCGAGCGCGTAGTAGATCGACGAGCCGACGTTGCCGTACGCGGTCGCGAACAGCGCGTTTACACCGAGGACACGCTGCAGCCCAGGGGTGTGCCGCTCAGCCATCTACCAGTCCACGCTCCGTTGTGGGTGCCTTCGCCTGCTCCTGCTTTCTCCCGTCCCCGGCTTCCTCGGTGGCTTCGGAGCGCGGACGCTTGTCGGCGGGAGGAGCAGTCAGGATAACCCGGCAGGGCGCCTTGCTCACGACGTATTTCGTGATCGGCCCGACATAGTTCTCGAGCGGGCCGCCGGCGCCGCCCAGCAGCGACCCGCCGCGCACCCTCGACGGCTCCTCGGCGCCGAGCACGATCGCCTCAACCCCCCGGCGGCGCGCCTCGTTGACGATCGCCTGCCCGGCCCGGCGGGCTCGGACGATCGCGGTGGCCACCTCGACGCCCTCGTACTCCTCCCCCACCAGCTTGGCCCGCGCCAGTGCCTCGCGCGCGCGGCGGATCTGGGCATCCGACAGCGGCGCATCGAGCGGTACCGCAAGCGGCATCTCGAACACCCAGATCGCCTCGATCACCGCGCCTTCCTCCTCGAGGTCGTCGTGCGTGTCGCCGGCCAGGCGGCCCGCGGTCTGGACGATGTCGTCGTCGAGCTCCGTGCCGAAGATCGGGACGAGGATCGAGCCGAACTCGGGCTCGAGCGCCTCGTGGCGCAGCGCCCGCTCGGGGATCGTGACGCGGCGAAGCAGCGGCTTCTGCTCGGTCTTGCGATAGATGACGTAAAGCAGCAGCCCACCCAGCAGCCAGCCGGCGCCCACGTAACGGGCGCCCGAGTGGAACACGAGCACGGTCACCCAGCCGGCGCCCGCGAGCACGGCCCCGATCACGGCCGGAATCGGCACCTTCGCGCCGCGGAAGTTCACCGACAGCGGCACCGAGTACGCACGCGGGCGGTTGGGCTCACGGAAGCGCAGGGCGATCACCGAGACGTGCGCGATCGTGAACGCCAGCATCGCCCCGAACGCGTAGATCCCGACGAGCAGCTCGAGGTCGCGCGGCACCACGAGCGCCGCCGCTGCCACGGCGGCCGTGCCGATGATCACGTACGGCGTGCCCCAGCGTGGATGTAGTCGCCCGACCGCGCTCGGGATCTGCCGGTTGGTCGCCAGCAGGTATCCGAGCCGCGAGACCCCCAGCATCGAGGCGCCGGCGGCGGCGGTCAGGCCGACGGCACCCGCGATCCCGACGACGTACTTGAGGACGTCGGCCACCCCGGTCGGGTGCAGCGCCTCGGCAACGCCGAGCATCGGCGCCTTGATGTGCGTGGTGCCGAGCGCGGTGATGCCGTGGTCGACAGGCAGAACGCCGACGCCGACGATCGCGATCCCCACGTAGACGAGCACGATCAGCGCCGAGCCCGAGCCCACCAGGGTCTTGATCTGCTTGCGGGTCGCGCTCACTTCGCCGGCCACGCTCGCGGCCGCCTCCAGGCCCGTGAACGCGATTACCGCGATCGTCAGCGCGAAGGCGAGGTCCGAGGCGCTGGGCGCGGTTCCGAGATTGACGCTCTGAGTCAGGTGGTGGGGGTGAAATGCGAGCGCGAGCCCGAGCACGATCACGGCCGCCTGAACCACCAGGTCGACAGCGGTGATCCCGATCCGCCAGCGGAACCGCCCGGCGGTCACCCCGGTCAGGTTGTCGAGCGCGACGTACAGGATCACCGCGAACGCGATCACCAGCTCGAGCGCGCCCGTCCCCAGGTGGCCCCAGAACACGGCCAGGTAGCTGGGAACGGTCAACGCGGTGACCGCGATCAGGATCGTGTAGTCGAGCACCAGCGCCCAGGCGGCGATGAAGCTGACCAGCTCGTTGAACGCGTAGCGCGCGAACACCGGCGACCCAGCACGCTCTTGATGCAGGGAGGCGCCCTCCACATACGTCATCGCGGTCAGCTGGAAGAAGATGCCCGCGGCCAGGAAGACGACCCAGACGAGGCCGTTGGCGCGGTGGGCGACGACCCCCAGCGCGAAGTACACGGAGCTGACCGAGGTCGTGTAGACGACCGCGAACAGGGCGCGGTAATTGAAGGGACGCTCAGGCACGGGTTGGGCGGGCGCTCACCGTCCGCGGTACTGCAGATACAGACGGCCCGCGCCGGCGAAGACGAACAGGACGCCGAGCAGCACGCCGGCGGCCGCCGGACCGCCCCCGGCTGAAATCGTGCGGATGACGAGCACGATCCCGAGCACGATCAGGATCACCGACATCAGGCGCGTATAGGAGCGGCGGAGCTGCTGCTGCTTGGACATATATGTGCGTAGATTAGGTCGCGGCGGTGGGCGCCGGGGTTAGGCCTGGGTGGCGAGGGTCGCATGCGCTCCGGCGGCGGGCTCGGTTGTGCATGAAAGACCCACTGAAGGTAGGGATGGGGGGCGTGCTTCGGGCCGCGGAGGGGTGCATAACGCGACAACGGCGTCAATTTCCCCGAAGCGTGTCGTGAAACGCGCCCCATACGGTGGTTAACACGGCACGGCTCGGCCCTAAGCGATCGATTGTCGTGTTATGCACGCGGCCGGGCATGCCACCCCGTCCGACCCTCCTCCCTCCCTCAATGGGCCGTTGACGTTCGTCGCCCGCAACGCCGACCGACCACGGGAGGCCAGACCGGCCGTGGGTAGGATCGAATGAGTGGACGGCCCCGCCGACAGACACCAGTCGTCGATGAACGGCAGCCAGGGTCACTCGGACCTGAGCCGCCGCCGGCGCCTGCTGATCCTGGTCATCTGCTCGATGAGCCTGCTGATCGTCGGCCTCGACGTGACGATCGTCAACGTCGCGCTGCCCGCCATTCACCGCTCGTTCGGCGCCTCGCTCTCCGGGCTTCAGTGGACGATCGACGCCTACACGCTGACGATCGCCAGCCTGCTGATGCTGTCGGGCTCCACGGCGGACCGGATCGGTCGGCGCAAGGTGTTCCAGATCGGCCTCGTCGTGTTCTCGGCGGGCTCGCTGCTGTGCGCCCTGGCCCCGACGCTCCAGCTGCTGATCGCCGCCCGCGTGCTGCAGGCGATCGGCGGCTCGATGCTCAACCCGGTCGCGATGTCGATCATCCGCAACGTCTTCGATGACCCCCGCGAGCGCGCCCAGGCGATCGGCGTCTGGGGCGGGATGATCGGGCTCAGCATGGCGCTGGGGCCGATCGTCGGCGGAGCTCTGGTCGACACGCTCGGCTGGCGCTGGGTGTTCCTCGTGAACGTCCCGGTCGGGCTCGTGGCGGTCACGCTGACCGCGCTGTTCGTGCCCGAGTCGCGAGCCCCGCGGCCGCGCCGTCTGGACCCGGTCGGGCAGGCCCTGGTGATCGTCGCGCTGTCGTCGCTGACCTACGCGATCATCGAGGGCGGGCGCGTCGGCTTGGGCTCCCCAGGGATCGTCGGCCTGTTCTGCCTGTCGCTGGCCTCGTTCGTGTTCCTGGTGTTCTACGAACTGCACCGACGGGAGCCGCTGCTCGAGATGCGCTTCTTCAAGAGCGTCCCGTTCTCGGGCGCCAGCGTGATCGCGATCTGCGCGTTCGCCGGGCAGGGTGGCTTCTTGTTCCTGAACACCTTGTATCTCCAGAACGTCCGTGGCCTTTCGCCGTTCGACGCCGGGCTGTACGTGCTGCCGATGGCGGCGATGACGCTCGTGTTCGCGCCGCTGACCGGGCGCTTCGTCGGCCGCCACGGGACACGCCTACCGCTGGTGGTCGCCGGCACCGCGTTGACGGTCGCGGCGGTGATGCTGGCGCAGCTCACGGCCCACAGCTCGCCGGAGTACGTGCTCGGCGCCTACTTCGTGTTCGGGTTCGGGTTCGGGTTGGTCAACCCGCCGATCACGAACACGGCGGTGTCCGGCATGCCTGCGTCCCAGGCGGGAGTCGCCGCGGCGGTCGCCTCGACGAGCCGGCAGGTCGGCGCCACGCTCGGCGTCGCGATCCTCGGCGCGGTGGCGGGCGCCGGCATCTCGGGCGACATCGGCTCGAGCTTTGCGGCCGCCACGCACGCCAGCTGGTGGATCGTCGCCGGGCTCAGCTTCGCGATCGTGATTCTCGGCCTCGCGACGACGACCCGGTGGGCTGAGCAGACGGCCGTCGAGACGGCCAACCGCTTCCGCGAAGACGGGCCACAGGCCGGCCAGCCCCAGGGCGAAGCGGTCCCGGCAAGGCGCAAGACGTCGCAACCGACGCCGGCCTGAGCAAACCAAACGTTCCCGCTCAGGGGGCGTTTTCAGCGCCAGCAAAGCTCTCCCCATATCGTCCGAACCCGGCCGAACTTGATCCGCGCAATCGACGGATCCCGCGCGCGGGGAACTACTGCATCCGACACGGGTGATGTGCGGTTGCGGAC
This sequence comes from uncultured Solirubrobacterales bacterium, assembly GCA_963725925.1. Classification (GTDB taxonomy): domain Bacteria; phylum Actinomycetota; class Thermoleophilia; order Solirubrobacterales; family Solirubrobacteraceae; genus Palsa-465. The sequence continues at coordinate 64,755 of CAVSAY010000024.1, read as the reverse complement.
AAACTCGTTCCCCGATTTGATCAGCGCCGTTCGTTTACCTGCGTGGGAAGGGACAAGGACGTGATCTCGGCACGTACGGCGGCGGCTCCCGCTGCACTCTTGCATAGAAGATGATGTGAGCAACCTCGAGAGCCTCGAGCCGTCTGAGGATCTCGGGGCGCTTGACGACCCGGCGCTCGAAGAGCCCGAGCCCGACTACTTCACGGTCGACTCGATGGGCCAGTTCCTTCGGGTGATCGGCCGCTACCCGCTGCTCAGCCATCATGAAGAGCTGGCGTTGGCGCGGCGGATCGAGCGTGGTGACCTGTGGGCCAAGGACCGGCTGGTCGTTCACAACCTGCGCCTGGTCGTGTCGATCGCCAAGCACTATCAGACCGGCACCGGCCTGTCGTTGCTCGACCTCGTGCAGGAAGGCGCGGTCGGCCTGATCCGGGCAGCCGAGAAGTTCGACTGGCGCCTGGGCTACAAGTTCTCGACCTACGCGACGCTCTGGATCCGCCAGGCGATCGGTCGCGCGCTGGCCGACAAGGCGCGCGTGATTCGCCTGCCCGTCGCTGTCGAGCAGCGCGAGCGCAAGCTTTCGGCGGCACACCGCCGCCTGTCGGCGGAGATGGCGCGCGAGCCCTCTGCCGAGGAACTGGCGGCCGCGAGCGGCCTGGAGTCCATCCAGGTCGCCGCGCAGGCCCGCCCGCCTCGGGTGACCACGAGCCTGGACCGGCCGGTCGGCGGCGAGGCGGACACGACGCTCGGCTCGATTCTTCCGGCGCAGGGCCCTGACGTCGGCGAGGAGCTCCACAACGAGTTTCAGCGCAGCCGCGTGCTCGACGCGGTGTCGATGGTCGCCGAGCCCGGTCAGTCGGTGATCCGGCTGCGCTTCGGCCTCGACGACGTATGCGAGCCCAAGAGCTATGCCGCGATTGGCCGTGAGCTCGAGCTCGACCCCGAGCGGGTCCGGCGGATCGAGCATCGCGTGCTGGCGCAGCTGGCCCTGGACCGCGACCTCGAAGCGCTCCACGCCGCGTGAGCCCACGAGTCACCCGGCGGCGCGTGCTTCGTCCCGCCCGCGGGCTGCGCGCGGTCCTGCGTCCTCCCCGCCACCCCGGACCCCGGGCCCCGCCTCCTCCCCACGGCGCGCCCCGTAAGGAACCGCTCGTCTCTGACGCATACGATGCGTGCGGGTACCCGACGCGATCGCTGCAGCGAGGAGAGGTTGAATGACCGAGCGGACTTTCATCATCCTGGGGGCCAGCCTGGCCGGCGCCAAGGCTGCGGAGGAGCTGCGGGAGCAGGGCTTCGACGGGAAGCTGGTGCTGGTCGGCTCTGAGCTGGAGCGGCCCTACGAACGACCGCCGCTGACCAAGGACTACCTTCGCGGCGAGTCAGAGCGCGAGAAGGCCTACGTGCATCCGGAGCGCTTCTACGACGAGCACGACATCGAGCTGCTGTCAGGCGTCACCGCCACGAGCATCGATCCCGCCGCCTCGACGGTCGCGCTTCACGATGGGCGCGAGCTGCACTACGACCGGCTGCTGCTGACGACCGGCGCGCAGCCGCGCGAGATCACGGTCCCGGGCGCCGATCTCGACGGCGTCCACTACCTGCGCACGCTCGACGACTGCGACACGCTGAAAGCGCGCCTGGACGCGGGCGGCCGTGTGGTGGTCGTCGGCGGCGGATGGATCGGCAGCGAGTTCGCGGCATCGGCCCGCCAGAAAGGGCTGGAGGTGGCGCTGATCGATCCGCTCGAGCTGCCCGCAGGACGTCTGTTCGGCGCGGAGGTCGGCGCGTTCTACCGCGACGTCCACGCCCAGCACGGCGTCGAGCTGGTGCTCGGCGACGGGGTGCGATCGTTCGAGGGCGACGGCGCCGTCGCGCGCGTGAGCACCACCGGTGGCAAGACGCTGGAGTGCGACTTCGTGGTCGTCGGGATCGGGGTCGCTCCCCGGGTCGACCTCGCCAACGCCGCGGGCATCAAGACCGACAACGGCATCGTCGTCGACGAGCGGCTGCGCAGCTCTGCCGAGAACGTGTTCGCTGCCGGGGACGTCGCCAACGCGTGGCACCCGTTCTACAGGCAGCAGATCAGGGTGGAGCACTGGGCCAACGCCCTCAACCAGGGTCCCGCCGCCGCGCGCGCCATGCTCGGGGACGAGGCCGGCTACGAGCGCCTCCCGTATTTCTTCTCCGACCAGTACGACGTCGGGATGGAGTACTCGGGCTACGCGACCGATTGGGACGAGGTCGTGTTCCGGGGCAGCCGCGAGAGCGGCGAGTTCGTGGCGTTCTGGCTGCAGGACGGCCGCGTGATCGCGGGGATGAACGTCAACATCTGGGACGTCAACCAGCACATCCAGGAGCTGATCCGCTCTCGCGCCCGCGTCTCCACCACGGCGCTCGCCGACCCCGACACGTCGCTAGAGTCGCTGGTGGGGGCACCGAGCACCGACAACTGACGGGAGCACCATGTCACCGAATCCCAACCTCAAGCGCCTACACGACGCCGGCGTGTCGATCTGGCTTGACACGCTCTCGCGGGACCTTCTGCAGGGCGGCGAGTTCCAGGAGCTGATCGACGAGTACAGCGTCACCGGCGCGACCTCCAACCCGACGATCTTCGCCAAGGCCCTGTCGGGATCGGATCTCTACGACGACCAGATCCGTGCGGTCGCCTCCTCTGGGGTGCGCGACACCCAGGAGCTGTTCTTCGCGCTCGCGCTCGACGACATCCGTGAGGCGGCTCGGCTGCTGCGCCCGACGTACGACGGCGCGGCCGGACACGACGGCCTGATCTCGTTCGAGTGCACGCCCGACCTCGCCGACGACACCGACGGCACGCTCGCGCAGGCCAAGGACCTCTGGCAGCGCCTGGACCGCCCCAACGTGATGATCAAGGTCCCCGGCACCAAGGCCGGCCTGCCCGCGATCGAGGAGCTCACTCGGAGCGGCGTGAACGTCAACATCACGCTCCTGTTCTCGATCGAGCGCTACGAGGACGTAATCGACGCGTACCTGCGCGGCCTGACCGCACGCGCGCAGGCCGGCCAGCCGATCGATCACATCACCTCAGTCGCCTCGTTCTTCCTGTCGCGCATCGACACCAAGGCCGACCCGCAGCTTCCCGAGGACTCGCCGCTTCGCGGCCGGGTGGCCGTGGCCAGCGCCCGCGTTGCCTACCAGCGATTCCTCGCCAAGTTCTCCGGACCTGCCTGGGAGGAGCTGCGCGCCAAGGGCGCCAAGCTCCAGCGGCCGCTGTGGGCGAGCACGGGCACCAAGAACCCGGCGTACTCCGACACGCTGTACGTCGCCGATCTGATCGGACCCGACGTGATCAACACGATGCCCGAGCAGACGCTGAAGGCGTTCGCCGATCACGGCGAGGTCGCCCGCACGCTCGACTCCGATCCCGACGAGGCAGCAGCCACCCTGGCAGCTGCCAAGGACGCGGGGATCGATCTGACCGCGGTCACCGACGAGCTCGAGCGCGAGGGCGTGAAGTCCTTCTGCGCGTCCTACGACGAGCTCAGCGAACGGATCGAGAGCAAGCTCTCGGCCGTCGCCGTCGGTGCATCGTCGGCCGATGGTTAGCTCGCTGACGGTCGCGCTGTTCTTCCATCTGCTCGGGGCGTTCATGCTGGTCTCCGGGACCGTGCTCGCGGGCGCGGCATTCGAGACCGCGCGGCGACGCCAATCCGCTGCCGAGGTCGCGGCGCTGCTGTCGGTCAGCCGGATCGGCGCGATGCTGGTGGGCGTCGGCGCCTTGCTGGTGCTGGGGTTCGGAGCTTGGCTGGTGCACCTGGCGGGCTTCAAATACAGCGCCGGCTGGATCAACTGGGCCTTCATCCTCTACGTCGTCGCGATGGCGCTCGGCGGGATCGGCAGCCGCCGGCCCCAGGAGGCGCGGCTGCTCGCGACGCGGCTCGCGGCCGACCGCGGGCCGGTCACCGAGGAGCTTCGCGGGCTGCTCGACGACCGCGCCTCGCGTGTCGAGAACTACGCGTCGGGCCTCGCCGTGCTCGTGATCTTCGGGCTGATGGTCTTCAAGCCCTAGTTGATCGCAGCTCTACGACCACGCCGAGACCGACGCCGCGCTCGACGTGGCCGTGTCCCACGCCCTGCTCAACCGCTCGGCGCAGGACGGGCTCGGGTCATTGCGGCTGTGGCGGCCACTGAGCCCGGCACTGTCGGTGGGTCGCCTCGACGCTCGCCATCCGCGCCTGCCCGAGGTGCTGGCGCTGGCCCGTGCCGCCGGCGCCGCACCGGTCCGGCGGCTGGCCGGCGGCCACGCCGCGACGCTCGATTCGGGGTCGCTGTGCCTCGGGCTGGGCGCAGCCGCACCCTCGCCTCGAGGAGTCCAGCGCTCGCTACGAGCTGATCGCCGGGGCGATCGTCGAGGCGCTGGGCGCGCTCGGCGTGGACGAGCACGCTCGGCGAGTCGGCCGGAGAGTGGTGCCCGGGCGCATGGAGCGTGCAGGGCCCGTCGGGAAAGCTCGCCGGCCTCGCGCAGCGCGTGGTTTCGGGAGGGGCATGGTGCGAGGCGCTGATCGTGATCGACGCCGCGCCCGAGCTGCGCGACCTGGCTCGGCAGGTGCACGAGGTCCTGGGTCTCGAGTGGAGCGACTCCGCGCAGGGCGAGCTCGCCGAGCTGCTGCCCGACACGCCGGATCTGCACGCGGCTCTGGCCGCCGCGCTGAGCGCGGCCCTGGAGCGGCGCCTTCCGATCGTGGAGCGCCGCCCGTTGCCCGCCGACGTGCACGACGACGCGGTCGCGCTCGCCGGCGAGCACCGCTTCTAGAGCTCGACGCCGACGAGCGTCGGCTCGGGATGCAGGCTGACGCCGAACGCGGCCTGCACCCCGTCCCTCATCTCGCGGGCGAGCGCGACGAGCTCGGCGCTGGTCGCGCCGCCGCGGTTGACGATCGCGAGTGTGTGCTTGGAGGAGATGCCGGCGCGTCCGTTCCCGTACCCCCGGTGAAACCCGGCGCGCTCGATCAGCCAGGCGGCCGAGGTCTTCACGCACCCGTTCGCGTCGGGCCAGACCGGAACCTGGGTCCCCTCCCCCAGTCGCTCCGTCGCGCGGCGCGCGAGCGACGCGAACGTCTCGCGCGAGAGGATCGGATTCAGGAAGAACGAGCCGGCGCTGACCGAGTCGGGGTCGCCGGGGTCGATCACCATGCCCTTGCCGCGCCGCAGCTCGAGCACCGCCTCGCGCGTGTCATGCAGCGGCGGGCGCTCGCCCGGCGCGACTCCTAGCGTCCGTGCCAGCTCGGCGTAGCGGATCGGCCTCGCGAGCGGTGACCGCTCGAGCGCGAACGACACCCGCAGCACCACGTAGCGGTCAGAGCCCTTGAAGGCGCTCGAGCGGTAGGCGAAGCCGCAATGCTCGGGCCCAAGCTCGACGACCGTCCCGGCGCCACGGTCATATGCGCTGACCGACACGATCGTCTCCGAGACGTCCTGGCCGTACGCTCCGACGTTCTGGATCGGCGTCGCGCCGGTGGAGCCGGGGATCCCCGAAAGACACTCCACGCCTGCCAGGCCCGCGTCCACGCACCTCGCCACGACCGCGTCCCAAGGCTCCCCCGCACCCGCCACGACGCGGAAACCCTCGCCGGTCTCACCGATTGCGATGCCGTCGAGCGCCACATGCAGCACGGTTCCGTCGAACCCCTCATCGCCGATCAGCAGGTTCGACCCACCGGCGATGAGCAACAGCGGCTCGCCGCTTGCATCGGCGCCGCCGACGACCTCGACGACCTCCTCGATCGTCTGAGCCGTAATCAGCCTGCGTGCCGGGCCCCCGACGCGCAGCGTCGTGAGCTCCGACAGGGAAACCTGCTCGCGGACCTCCATCCGCCCCAAGTTTGCCGTGATCGCCGCCGGGCGCGCCGGGTGCCCGCACCCTGGACGGATGTTCTAGGGCGTTAGTGGATTGTGGGGAACTACTGAATGCCCGCGGGGGAAAGGCCGATGAACCCCCTAGAACATGTTTGTCGGCGCTCCCATCAATTCACGCGGGGCAGCGTCAGGTAACCAACCGATCGTCGGGCTCCGGGGCAGACTCGCCCTGCGGATCGCAGCGATCGCGGGCTTGCTTGCGCTCGCGTTTCACGTCGCGCACGGCCAGTTCGGCCTGGGCGGACGCGGCGCCGACAGCTTCACCTACGACTGGCTGTACGACGCGGTCATCATCAGCGGCGCTGTCTCGTGCCTCACGCGTGCGGCGGTTGTCCGCCACGAGCGGCTGCCGTGGCTGATCTTCGGAATCGGGCTGGCGTTCAACGCCACGGGCGAGGTGTATTTCTCGCTGGCGTTCGGCGACTCCGGCAACGTGCCGATCCCGTCGCTGGCCGACCTCTTCTATCTCCTCTACTACCCGGCCGCGTACATCGCCCTGGTGATGTTGGTGCGCCGTCGCGTGGATCGTTTCGGAGCGGCCCAATGGCTCGACGGGGCGATCGCGGCGATCGCGTCGGCATCGCTGATCGCCGCGCTTGCGTTCGATCCGATCGCACACGACGCAGGTTCGGGCTCGACCGCAGCGATCGCCACGAACTTCGCCTATCCCGTCGGCGACCTGATCCTGCTGGCGGTCGTCGTCGGCGCATTCGGCCTGGCCAGCTGGCGGCCGGGGCGGGGCTGGCTGCTGCTCGGGCTCGGCCTCGCGGCGAGCGCCGTGGCCGACACCAGCTACCTCTACACGAGCGCCAACGGCACCTACGCGGTGGGCGGATTGATCGACTCGACGTGGCTCGTCGCCGCCCTGGCGATCGGCGCCGCGGCCTGGCAACCGACGGCGCCGCGCCCCGCCAAGCCACGCGTGAAGGCGAGACGGATGCTCGTCATCCCGGTCACGTTTGCGTTCACGGCGCTGGGCGTCGTGCTGTACGGCGACGTGCGCCACGTTTCTCCCGTGGGGATCGTGCTGGCGGGCGTCACGCTGCTGCTGGTGATCGTCCGCGCCGGCTGGACGTTTGCCGACAACGCGCGGCTGCTGACCGCCTCGCGCCACGAGGCCGTGACCGACGCGCTGACCGGGCTGGGGAACCGCCGCCGGATGAACGCCGAACTCGACGAGGCGCTGGCGAACGGCATCAAGTCGCCCCCGGCGGTGCTCGTGATGTTCGACCTCGACGGCTTCAAGCTCTACAACGACCGCTTCGGTCACCTCGCCGGCGACACGCTGCTGGCCCACCTCGGCCACCGCCTGCGGGCCGCTGTCGGGTCCGCAGGCATCGCCTACCGACCCGGGGGCGATGAGTTCTGCGTGCTGCTGCACGGCGACATCGCGCGCGCCGACATCCAGATCGCCGCGGCGGTCGCCGCGCTCGCCGCGGACGGCGAAGGGTTCTGCATCCGCGCCTCTCACGGCGCGGTGGCGATCCCGTCGGAGGCCCACTCCCCGTCGCTCGCGCTGCGTCTGGCGGACGACCGCATGTACGTCCACAAGGGCGGCCGCGGCGGCTCGGCCTCCCAGCAGACCCACGGCGTGCTCCTGGAGCTGCTGCGAGAGCAGCAGCCCGAGCTTCACGACCGCCTGCGCGAGGTCGGCCGGCTGTCGGTGCTCGTCGGGCGCAAGCTCAGGATGAACGAGGAGCAGCTCGACGAGCTGCGGCGCGCCGCCGAGCTCAAGGACATCGGCAAGACCGCGGTCCCCGAGGCGATCCTGAACAAGCCCGGCCCGCTGGACGGCGACGAGTGGATGTTCCTGCGCCGCCACACCCTGGTGGGCGAGCGGATCCTGGCAGCGGCTCCTGCGCTGAGCCCGGTGGCGGCGCTCGTTCGCTCCAGCCACGAGCGCTGGGACGGCAGTGGCTACCCGGACGGGCTCGCACGCACCGCGATACCGCTGGGTGCGCGCATCGTCGCGGTTTGCGACGCATTCGACGCGATGGTCGCCGAGCGGCCCTACTCGCCGCAGATGTCACCTGAGGAAGCTTTCACCGAGCTGCATCGCCAGGCCGGCACGCAGTTCGACCCCGACGTGGTCGCGGCGTTCGAGCTCGCCTGGCACGACGAGCAAGACGATCGCTTCGATCCTGCCGCCGCAACGCAGCCGGCACGCTAGCGGCGAGCGCCTCAGGCGACGCGAGCGTGATCGCCGTCGATGGCGACGTCGACCGCGCTCAGCGTCAACAGGATCACTGCGAGGTCGTCCTCGAGCTGATCGGTCCCTTCGGGGAACACCCGCGCGAGCATCTCGTCGATAGCCCGCTCGGGCGGCTGGGTGAGCAGCGCGGGCGGATCGATCCGTGGAAGCAGATCGTCAAAGCCGATCTCGCCGGCGTCAACTGCCCGCCGTTCGGTGAGCCCGTCGGTGAACAGCATGATCGCGGCGTCCGAGGGCAGCTGGTAGCGCTGCACTGGCCAGTGCTGACGGCCCTCCAGGCCGAGCGCCGGACCATGTACGCCGTCCAGCGGCGCTACGGCCCCAGGGGTTATCAGCAGCGGTGAGTCGTGGCCGGCGCGCATCACCTTTGCGTGGCGGCCGTCTCGGTCGACTTCGACCAGGCACACCGTCGCGAGCCTGACCGCTTCGCGATCGTCCTGCTCGAGCAGGATGCGGTCCAGCATCTTCGGGATCGACTCCAGCTCCACATCGGCCTGCACGGCCCCCAGCCAAGCGGCGCGAAGCATCGCCCCGGTTCCCGCCGCGGACGGCCCATGGCCGGTGACGTCGCCGATCAGCAGCGACAGCGAGCCATCGGGTCGCTCACACACGCCGATGAAGTCGCCACCCAGGAGCATCGTGTTGAGGCTCGGCCTGTAGCGCCACGCCAGATGCCAGCGCTCGTCGACCTTCATCCGGGGCACGAGCGCCTGTTCGAGCTGGCGCAGGAGCTGCTTGGAGATGTCGCGGATCGAGGCAGAGATCAGGATCCCGCTGTCGGTGTGCAGGGGGCTGAGGGTGATCTCGGCGAGGAACTCGTTGCCGCCGTTGCGACGGGCCAGCAGATCGAGCCCCGCGCCCACCGTACGCGCCCGGGGGTTGGCGAGGAACTCGTTGCGGTGCGCCTCGTGGCGCTTTCGCAAGCCCCTGGGCAGCAGCATCTCCACGGGCTGGCCGATCAAGTCCTCGCGTGCGTACCCGAACAGCTCCTCGGCCCGTGCGTTGACGAGCGCGATCGTCGCCTGCTCGTCGACGATCACCATCGCGTCCGGCGCGGACTCCATCAGCCCGCGGAACTGCTGCTCTGCCGCGCGCAGCGACAGCTCCGCCTGCTTGCGCTCGGTGATGTCGGAGTTCAGCTCGATGATCGCGAGCGGGCGGCCGTCCTCGTCGCGCACCAGAGCCTGGCGCGAGGACACGACGATCGCAGCGCCGTCGCTGCGGATGTGACCTAGCTCGCCCTCCCAGCGTCCGCTCGTAAGCAGGGCGTTGTCGACCGCTTCCAGGGAGCTGGGGAACGTGGTCTTGAGCAACGTGTGGGTGACCTGGCCGTGCGCTTGCTCGGCGCTGTACCCGTACAGCTCCTCCGCTTCCCGGTTCCAGTAGGTGACCGTGCTGCTAACCGGGTCTCGCACGATGATCGCGTCGTGCGCAAGGTCGAGCAGGCGGCGCTGCTGCCCGAGCTCCTCGAGCAGCTGCGTGCGGGTCGTGATGTCGCGCCAGAAGCTGACGCCGCCCACGACGGCACCATCGTCGTCACGTAGCGGCTCGACGTCGACCAGGTACCGGTGGCCGCCGTCGACTCCCTGCACTTCCGTCGAACCCGATCTCCCCTCGAGCGCGCCATGAAACAGCGGCTCGTACCTGCTCCAGCGATCGGGCGCGAACACCTCGGCGGCGGCGCGGCCCCGGCATGAGGCCGGCGCCAGGTTCTCGCCGGCGAGCGCCTGGCCGGCAGCCAAGACGATTTCCAGGCTGCGGTCGAACAGCATCACCGAGGCGTCGGGCAGCGCGCGCAGCACCTGCGACATCACGGCGTTGGCGTCCAGCTGGCTCAAGCTCCTCCCTCACGCCGGCTCACGGCGTCCCTTGCCTCTCGTGGCGAGTCTAACCGTCCAGGGACGTGTTCAGGGGTTCGAATACGGCGCCAGCGCGGGCTCGTCGACGGCGGCGTCGCCGATCCGCTTGGCGGCGGACTGGCCCGTCGAGCCGATCGGCACGTGCGCCCCGGCGGCGGCCAGTCCGAGCCGGGGCATGTTGACGTAGACGCACTCGTACTCGCCGGCGCGCACCTTGTAGGTCTCGTGCCAGATGCCGACGTCGCCGGACCCGCGAACGGCCTTGTTGAATCTTCCCCACACGGGCAGATGCGGCAGGTCGCGCCCGCGAGCAAAACGGTTGAGGTCCTCGAAGCTGCGCCAGTACTGCACGATCGCGGGGCCGTGGATCAACGTGAAGTGCCACTTCAGCAGACCCTGCTGCGGATGCTTGTCAAGCCAGCGGAGCATCCTCGGCATCGCGATCAACACCGGAAACCACTTGTCCACCCGAAGCGGACGGTTGAACCGCATCCCGATCAGGAACACGACGAACTCGTCCGGCATCGACGCCGAAAAGCGTCCGCGGTAAACCCGGGGCCCCATCGTGGCCGATCCTACGCAGTTGTAGCCACCATTGGAAGCGGCCGACTACGATCCGCGTCGTGAGCGACGTCGAGCGCTTCGAGTTCGCGTTCGCGCCGTCCTATGAGCGCGCCGCGAGGCCGTTCGGAATCACGCCCAGGTCGGCATGGGTGTCGATCGACGACGTCCTGTTCGACGCGCGCTTTGGACACTGGCGCGTATCGACGCCGCTGGCCAACATCACCGAGGTCGAGGTCACCGGCCCGTACCGCTTCTTCAAGACCGGCGGTCCGGCGCGCCTGGCGATCACCGACCGCGGGCTGACGTTCGCGACCAACGGCGACCGCGGCGTTCGCATCGGCTTTCGCACTCCGGTGCCGGGGCTCGACCGCCTGGGTGTGCTCCGCCACCCCGAGCTGACCGTGACGGTCGCCGATATCGACCGGCTGGTTGAGGTCCTCAGGGCGCGGACGACCGCGCACTAGGCGCCCGCCACCATCGTCCGGCGGCCCTCCCAGAACGGCGCCCGCAGCTCGCGCTTGAGCACCTTCCCGGCGCCCGACTTCGGCAACGGCTCTGAGCGCAACTCGATTACTTTCGGCAGCTTGTAGCCGGCGATCAGCTCGCGGCAGTGGCCGAGCAGCTCGGCTTCGGTGACGTCGTCGCGCCGGACCACGACTGCGTGCACGACCTCGCCCCAGCGTTCGTCGGGGATCCCGAACACCGCCGCCTCGAGTACGGCCGGGTGTCGGTAGAGCGCCTCCTCGACCTCCGTGCTGTACACGTTCTCGCCGCCGGACACGATCATGTCCTTGGCGCGGTCGACGAGATACAGGTACGCGTGGCCGTCCATGTATCCGAGGTCACCCGTCCGGTACCAGCCGTCGCGCAGGGCCGCCGCCGTCGCTTCTGGCTTGTTCCAGTAGCCCTGCATCACGTTCTCGCCGCGGATCGCGACTTCGCCGACGGTTCCGGTGGGCGCCTGGCTGCCTGCCGTCAGCTCCAGGACGGTGACCTCGACACCGACCGCCGGCTGCCCGCACGAACGCGCCTGCGGCGCATCGAGCACGCGCTCCTCGCGGGGCAGGATCGTGGCGATCGGCGCAGTCTCGGTCGTCCCGTACAGGTGCATCAGCTCGGCGCCCGGGAACGCCGCGTGCGCCCGCCGCAGCGTTTCGGTGGCGACCGGAGCACCGCCATGGCTGAGCAGTGACAGCGACCCCACGTCGCGGGGCCGCGCCAGCTGCTCATCGCTGATCGCCGCCAGCATCGTGGGCACAAGCAGCGTTGCGGTGACGCACTCCGCCTCAATCAGATCGAGCGCAGTCCCCGGATCGAATGCCCGCAGCGCGACATGGCGCCCGCCGTGCCAGACGGTCGCCAGCACCGCGATCGACCCCGCCGCGTGAAACAGCGGCGCCGCGACCAGCCAGCGCGTCTCGGGCCCGAACGCCCAGGCGGCCTGAAAGTGCAAGGCGTTCGCGACGAGATTGCGATGCGTCAGCATCACGCCCTTGGCGGCTCCGGTCGTCCCACCCGTATAGAACAGCCCCGCCAGCGTGTCGGAGGACAGCTCGTCGGGGAATGCCGAAGGCGCCGCGCCGGCGATCAGCTCCTCGTAGCCATCGCCCATGTCGAAGGCATGCTCGACGAGACCGTCGGGGTAATCGACGCCCGCGGCCGCGAACAGCACCGTGGCGCCCGAGTCCTCCAGCGCATAGCCGAGCTCCGCGGCGGTGTGGCGTTGGTTGAGCGGGACGAGCACCATTCCCGCGCCGGGAATCGCCTGATAGAGCTCGAGGTAGCGGTGGCAGTTGGGACCGACGACGGCGACGCGGTCCCCGGCGCCCGCGCCGAGGCCGTGAAGCGCCCCGACCAGCCGGCGGGCCCGCTCCCACATCTGCCTGTAGGACAGCTCGACCTCGCCGCAGCGAACCGCGCACCGCTCCGGCCCCACCCCCACAGCACGGGCCAGCGGTCCGATCATCGTGGTCATCCCAAGGCTCCTCTCCTAGGTCCGGCAACGGCTGCGCGAGCACGCTACGCCGCCCCTGCCAGGGGCGCAAGCCTCGCCCCGGTACGCGCTACCTTGCGCCACATGGAGGGAGGCCCGTGGCCGACGCGAAGCTCGCGATGGCGGACGCTGCTGAGGCTGGGACCGTTTCGCTGGCGCAGCATCGCCCCCTGGCGCGCGGCGCGCGTGGCGGTCGGGGTCGTGGTGCCGCTGGCGATCGGCTGGTGGAGCGGCCACATCGACCTGGGCGCCTTCGCCGCGCTGGGAGCACTCCCCGCGGGGATGGCCTCCTTCCAGGGAGTGACGCGCAGCCGGGTGACCGCCGTCACAGCCGCCAGCGTCGGCATGGCGGTCTCGACGTTCGTCGGCGCCACGCTTGCCAACGGCGCGCCGTGGCTGCTGGTCGCGGTCGTCGTGGTCTGGGGCTATGGCACCGGGCTGGCGGTGTGTCTCGGGAAGCGGCTCAGCGTTGCGGCGCTCCAGTGGGCGGTGGCGCTGCTGATCTCGGTCGGGCTGCCGCTGGCGCCGGCCGCCGCCGTCGGACGTGCGGCGCTCGTGCTTGCGGGCGGCCTGTTCCAGGGCGTGCTGGTTGCCGGATCATGGGTTGTCCGCGCAAGCCGGCACGAGCGCGTACCGCTCGCCGCCTCCTACCGTGCGCTATCGGGTTATGCCGCCGACGTCGCCGCCGACCGGCTGGTGGCTCCACCGCCGGTTGCGTTCCCCGCGACCGATGCGCTGCAGGATCCCAACCCACTGCTGCCCGAGCCGGCCAGGCTGATCCTCGTCGACCTGCTCGAAGAGGCCGAGCGGCTGCGCGGCTCGATCGCAGCGCTCGCCCAGGCCGCCGCGGCCGACCCGGAGACCGCGCCTGGGCTGCGGCGTGTCGCGGCAGAGACCGCCGACCTGCTCGGGCGGGTCGCCACGGCACTCGGCAGCCGGCCCCGCGATCGCGGCGCGATCGTCGACGCGATCTCCGACCGTGCGGCCGCGATGCGCGTGTCCGGCGACTTCCCGTGGCGCTGGACAGCCGAGGCGTTGTTCGGACAGTTGCGCGCGGTCGCCGACGACCTGCGCGAGCTAGAGGACGTGGCGACGGTTGCGCTCGCGCCGGGCACCGGCGGCGGTCGGCGCACGCCGCGCTCACGCCGCGGCGTCGGAGCGATCTGGCCCACTCTGAGGGCCAACATGACGCTGTCGACGGAGGCCGGCCGACACGCGGTTCGCTTGGCGGTGATCGCCGGTCTTGCCGAAGCGCTGGTCCAGGCCACCAAGCTCGAAGAGGGACGCTGGGCCGTGCTGACCATCTTCATTGTCCTCAAGCCCGACTACAGCACCACGCTGTACCGGGGTGTGCAGCGAGCGATCGGAACCGCGTTCGGGGCCGGCCTGGGCGCGGCCCTCGTCCAGCTCGGACACCTCGGCCAGGGCGGGCTCGTGATCGCCGCCGGTGCCGCCGTCTCGGCGGCCTATGCCCTGTTCGACGTCAGCTACCTGCTGTTCAGCGTCTGCCTGACGACGTTCATCGTCGTCCTGCTCGAGATCCTCGGCATGCCCGCGGAGCCGACGGCCTGGGCACGACTGATCGACACCGCGATCGGATCCACGTTTGCGCTGCTCGGATACTTCGTGTGGCCCACGTGGGAGGGAGCCGCAGCGCAGGAGAAGTTTGCGCGTCTGCTCGAGGTCCACCGCGACTACTCGACAGCGGTGCTCGGGGCGCTCTCGCATCCGGGCGACGCCGATCCGGACCGCCTGCGCGAGCTGCAAGCCGCGGCGCGGCGCGCCCGCGGCGGCGCCGAGGCCTCCGTGGCCCGCTTATCCGACGAGCCGGCCCACCCGCCTCTCACCTCGGAGCTGGCGACGTCGGTGATGGCGCCGGTCACCAGGCTGGCGCAGGCGGAGCTCGCGTTGCACGCGCTTGTCTGGACCCCCGACCCATCCCACAACGGGGCCGCCAACGATCGCGACGGCGCGGACGTGAGTCGCCTGCTCGACGAGTTTGCCGGCGCCGTCGGCGAGACCGCCACCGGTCTGGCGGCGGCGCTGAGGACGCTGCGCAGGCCGGGGGCGATCCCCGCACTGCGACCGCTTCACGCACACCTGCAGGATGAGCTCGCCGACGGCCAGGTCGGGCTGATCACCGCCACCGACGGAATCGTCGACGCCCTCAACACGATCCATGCCGTCCTCGAGGAGCGTCTGCCGGCGAGCGACCAGCCGGAGCCTTAATCCGCTCGTAATCAGGCCTGCGTCATATGTCACACCGAGGGCCCGGACAGATCGGCGACTCTTAGATCATCGGAAAGGGGAACCTGATGGTCACAACTCAACTGGCATTCGAAACGGGAACCGACGCTTTCAACGCACGAGACCTCGATCGGTTCGCGCAACTACTCGCAGACGACGTGGTGTTCCAAGCTCCGGGCTGCCCCCGCAACGCGGGCAAGCAAGCATGCGTCGACTTCTACTCCGGTCTGTTCGACGCGTTCCCGGACGCGCAGTTCAACTCGCGCAGGCTCTACATCCTCGACGAGGTCGCGATCGAGGAGGGCACGTTCACCGGCACCCACACCGGCGCCGGGCGCACCGACCGCACCGTCGAGCTCGACTACGTGCAGGTGATGAGCATCGAGGACGGCGAGTACGTGTCGATGAAGCTGCTGCTTGACCGGCTGACGATGCTCGAGCAGCTCGAGCTCGTGTCCGACTCGCAGTGCGCTCCACGGGCGCTGTAAGGCGCAACGACACACCGTCAATCGGTCGAATTGCGGCTAGCATGCAGCCGCGATGCGTAGGTGGACCGTGGGGCTGGTCGCGATCGCGCCGCTGTGGGCGGCGGTCGCCGACGCACGACCCCTGAGCACCGCCGCTAAGGCCCTCCCTCCCCCGCGCTTCGGCCACACGCTGGACATCGGACTGGTGTCGGGTCGCGTGATCGTCACGCCGCCCGGCAAGAAGCCGTTCGAGCTCGGTGTCCAGGATCAGAACATCCCGATCGGATCGCTGCTTGACACAACGCGCGGCCGGATCGACCTGCGAGCCGCGCCCCCGCCGGCATCCACGACGGGGACAGCCCGAGTGGCGAAGGTGGAGGACGCCGAGTTCTACAAGGGCAAGTTCACCGTCCGCCAGCCGGCCGGCGCCACCGTCACGCAGATCCGGTTGGCAGGCGGCAACCGGTCCGTGTGCTCGGAGACCGCCAAGCCTCCGGCTCAGCGCCGAGCTCTGTCCCATCGGGTGCTGCGCCTCCTGGGTGCCAGCGGGCACGGCAAGTTCCAGACGCGGGGGCGATACGCCGCCGCGACCGTACGCGGCACGATCTGGACGACCACCGACTACTGCGACGGCACGCGAGTGAGCGTGCAACGCGGCGTCGTGTCGGTCCGGGACTTCGTGCGCCACACGACCGTCACCGTCACTGCAGGCCACAGCTACTTCGCCAAGGCGCCGTAGGCGCGTCAGTCGCGAAGCACGCGCGGGAGCCCGAACGCGGGCAAGAAGCCGCTGTCGCCGAACCGGGTGATCGCGGAGATGCGGTCTCCCTCGAGCGTCAGCACGATGATCCCGTAGTAGCGGCCGATCGGCGCCTGCGCGTCGTCGATGTAATGACCGAACGCCGGCTGGGAGTTGGCGCGCGTGGGCACGAGCCGAACGCGGCGGCCGCGGTGCGTCGCATACCGGTCGTCCAGGAACGCGGCGATTGCCTCGTGCCCCTGGTACTCGAGCGGCTGTGGAGGCATCGTCAGCAGCGCGTCGTCGGTCAGCAGCTGCACGACCCGGCCGATGTCGCCGTCTTCGAACGCCTCGGCGAACGAGGCGAGCAGCTCCCGCTCGGACGCCGATCGCGGCAACGGCGCGCGGTCGCGCGTTGCCGGAAGGCGTGCGTCGTGCGTCGCGCGGGCGCGCTGCAGCGCGCTGTTGACCGAGGCCTCGCTGACGTCGAGCATGTCGGCGACCTCGGCGGCGCGGAATCCCAGGACGTCGCGCAGGACCAGGACTGCGCGCTGCCGCGGCGGCAGGTGCTGCAGGCCGCTGACGAACGCGAGTGCTACCGCCTCCTTGGTCTCATATCGCGCCTCTGGCCCGGGAGCGTCGTCCGCGACGCCTTCGATCAGCACGTCGGGATAGGGCTCGAGCCACAGCGGCTCGGACATGCGCGTCGGGCTGGGCAGGTCGCGACGCGCATCCAATGAGCGGCGGCTCGAGTCGCGCAGCGCGTTCAGGCACCGGTTGGTGGCGATCCGGTACAGCCATGCGCGCAGCGACGAGCGCCCCTCGAACTGGTCAAGCCCTCTCCATGCGGCCAACAGAGTCTCCTGAAGCAGGTCCTCGGCGTCCTGCAGGGAGCCGAGGATCCGGTAGCAGTGCAGTTGCAGCTCGCGCCGGTAAGGGTCCGTGAGCTCGCGGAACGCTTGCTCGTCACCCGCCCGGGCACGGCCGATCGTCGTCTCTCTCATTTCCATATCGACACCGCCCGGCCCGCAAACTCATCGGCCAATTCTCTTGCGCCTCCGAGTCTCAACGCCCATCGGATCGCTTCAGACAGGAGGAGCAATGACTCACAGACAGAGATGGGTGCTGGTCCTGACGTCGATCGCATCGCTGATGGTGGCGCTCGACGTGACGGTCGTATCGACCGCGCTTAGCTCGATCCGTATGCACCTCAACGCGTCCGTCGACGAACTCGAATGGACCGTCAACGCATACGGACTGAGCTTTGCGGTGCTGCTGATGACGGGCGCCGCGCTGGGAGACAGGTTCGGGCGCCGGCGGCTGTTCGCCGCGGGGCTGCTGCTGTTCGTCGCGGCGTCGGCCGCGTGCGCACTTGCCACCAGCGTCGGCTGGCTGATCGCGGCGCGCGCCGTGCAGGGGGTCGGGGCAGCGGTGATCGCGCCGCTGTCGCTGGCACTGCTGAGCGGCGCGTTCCCACCGGAGCGGCGCGCATGGGCGCTGGGCGTGTTCGGCGCGATCACGGGACTGGCAGTCGTCGCCGGTCCTGTGCTGGGCGGCGCAGTCACCGAGACGCTCGCATGGCAGTGGATCTTCTGGCTCAACGTCCCGATCGGGCTGGCCGCGATCCCACTTGTTCGGGGGCGCATCGAGGAGAGCTTCGGACCGCGGGCCGGGCTCGACGCCCCCGGCCTGATCCTGGTGACCGTCGCGGCGCTGGGGATCGTGTGGGGGCTGGTGCGCGGCAACAGCGCCGGCTGGGGCAGCGTCGAGGTGGTCGCCACGCTCGCGCTCGGGGTCGTCGCGTCGGTGGCGTTCGTGCTGTGGGAGCTGCGCGCGCGAGAGCCGATGCTCCCGATGCGGCTGTTCCGCTCCCCGGCGTTCGCAGCGGGCAACGCGGCAACGCTGCTGATGTTCGGGGCGCTGTTCACCGCCGTGTTCTTCATGGCCCAGTTCCTGCAGACGACCCTGGGGCTGTCGCCGCTGCAGGCCGGGGTGCGGCTGATCCCCTGGACCGGCACGGTCATGATCGTCTCGCCGATCGCGGGCGCGATGGTCGAGCGCGTCGGCGAGCGGCCGTTGCTCGTCGGCGGCCTGCTGATGCAGGCCGCAGGGTTCGGATGGGTGGCGTTGCTGGCGCGCACGGGGCTGCCCTACGCCCACATGATTCCGGCACTGATCGTGGCCGGGGTTGGTATCTCGACGGCGCTTCCGGCCGTGCAGAACGCCGTCGTCGGCGCCGTCAGGCCCAGCGAGATCGGCAAGGCGTCCGGGACGTTCAGCACGATGCGACAGCTGGGGGGCGCGTTCGGGCTCGCGATCGGCGTGGCGGTGTTCAGCGGTGCCGGCAGCTACGCGTCGCCGGCGGCGTTCAGCGACGGGTTCGCCCCCGCGATCGCCGTGTGTGCGGCGCTGTCGCTACTCGGCGCGCTCGCGGCGCTGCCGCTGGGGACCGGACGTGTCCCCGCCGCGATGCCCTCGCTCGAGGCCACCGGCGGCTGAGCGGTCAGGCGCGATCGAAGGCCGGCCGCGGCGAGCACCGTCGCGGCCGGCACGCCGGGGTCGTCGAGGATCCCGTCGAGGCGCTCGCCGGCCAGGTCCGAGAGCTTGGCCGCGAGATCCGACGCCTCGGCGGGACGCTCCGGCGCGCCGCGGGGGCACGGGACCCGGGCGATCTCTGCGCCACCGGCGGTCAGCACGGCACCGAACTCGGGCAGCGACGGGTCGACGTCGACTCCGACCATCCGCGAGCGCTCCCGCACACGCTCGTCGATCGCAACGAAGTCGCGCACGCCCGGAGGACCATCGAGCAGGGTGTGCGCCACGCAGTAGGGGATCGAGAACTTCGCCGACAGTCCGTCGTGCACGTCGTCGAGGTACGCGGCCTGACGGGCGACCGGGTGCACGACGATCCGCACCCGCTCGCCTTCGATCCGCTCGCGGGCGCCCGCCGCAAGCTCGATCGGCGAATGCGTTCCCAGACAGCTCGGGTAGAGCTTGATCCAGTTGCGCTCGATCGCGGCGCCGCGGTCCGCCCCCGCGGCCGCGCCTGTCGCGTCAAGTGCACCAGCGGGCCAACTCGCGCCGAACACGCCCTCGAAGCCCTGCGGGCCGTAGACCGCCCGCGGGTCAACGACGGCGCCGCCGCGTGCGAGCAGCGCTGCCTGCACCCCGGCCGCGGCAGCGAGGCCGACCTGGATCGCCTTGCCGTCCGATCCGAACGCACCGCGCGTGCCGCCCGCGCGCAGCAGCGCCACCGCGATTGCGTTGTCGCGCTCGGCGTGCGACAGGCCAAGCAACCGAGACGCCGCGACCGCCGCACCGATCGGCCCGCAAACAGCCGTGGGATGCCAGCCGGCGTCGTACAGCGCCGGGTGGCTCGCGGCGGCCACCGCCGCCATCGCCTCGAACCCGGACGCGTAGGCATCGAGTGCCGCCTTCAGCGACAGGCCGAGCTCTGCGGCGAGCACCAGTGCCGCCGGCGCGCACGTCGCGCTGACGTGCGCGATCCCGTCTGAGAGCGTGTCGTCGAAGTCGAGCACGTGGCCCGCAGTACCCGCGAACGCGACGTCGGCGAGCACGTCTGTCCCGGAGGCGCGAACCGCGCTTGCGGCGCGCTCGTCAGCGCCCGCGCAGGCGCACGCAAGCCAGTCGGTAAGCGCGACCGCGTAGAGATCCACGTCCCGACATTGTCATACCAGCGCCGCGTAGCCTTGAGCCGGATGACACCGGTCAACCTCTACAGCGACACGCAGACGCGCCCCACCGAGGGCATGCGCGCCGCGATCGCCGCGGCCGAGGTGGGAGACGAGCAGCGCGGCCAGGACCCGACCACGCGTGCGCTCGAGGAACGGGTCGCCGAGCTCCTGGGCCAGGAGGCGGCCGTGTTTCTGCCGAGCGGCACGATGTGCAACGAGATCGCGCTGCTGCTCCACATCCGCCCCGGCGGCGATGAGCTGATCGCCGATCGGACCGCGCATCCGATCAACTCCGAGGCCGGCGGGCCGGCGGCGCTGGCCGGGGCGATGGTCCGGACGCTGACGGGCGAGGGCGGCATCTTCACCGCCGCGCAGCTCGAGGACGCGCTTCGCACCCCCGGCAACCGCTACATGCCGCGCTCCCGCCTCGCCTGGGTCGAGCAGACCACAAACCTGGGCGGCGGCCGGGTGTGGCCGCTTGCCACGATCGACGAGGTGCTCGCGGCCGCAACCCGGCACGGGCTGCGAACGCACCTGGACGGCGCCCGGCTGCTGAATGCCGTGGTCGCATCCGGAGTGCCGGCGAGCGAGTACGCGGGCGGGTTCGACACGGCGTGGATCGACTTCACCAAGGGCCTGGGTGCTCCCGTCGGCGCCGTGCTCGCGGGGTCGGCGGAGCTGATCGGCGAGGCGTGGCGACGCAAGCAGATGCTCGGAGGCGCCCTGCGCCAGTCGGGGATCGTCGCTGCGGGATGCCTGTACGCGCTGGACCACCACATCGACCGGCTGGCCGAGGACCACGAGCACGCAAGGCTCCTGGCCGAGGGCCTGGCCGAGCTGCCGTCAGTCGGGATCGACCCCGCCGCGATCGAGACGAACATCGTGATCTTCGAGGTGCCCGACGCGCCCGCGCTGGTGCGAAGCGTGGCCGACGAAGTGGAGCTTCAGGCGGTCGATGCCCACCGAGTACGGGCCGTCACGCACCTCGACATCGGGACGGCGGACATCGAAACGACGCTGGCCGTGCTGCGCCTGGCACTGGGCTGACGCGGTCGGGCCGCCCGGCGGCCGTGCGATTCCATACCATCCAGGCCGACAGCCGATGACAGACCACGATCCCAGTCCGCTCCGAGCGGCGCTCGCCCCGGCCGCGCTGCGAGAGGCCATGGTTCCCAGCCGGCCGGTCTTCGCCAACCCCTGGGACTCGTCGGTCGACATGTTCGCCTGCGCGGTCGCGGTCTCGGTCGCCAATCCGCTGCTGCTGTGGTGCGGCGGCGAGCTGATGGGGTCGATCTTCAACTTCTCGTCGCACTGGCATCTCGGCGTGTTCATCGCCGCGGCGATCGTCGGAGCCGCAGGCTTCATCACGATCACAGGCCGCGAGCGCACGCGGCTGTCGGTGGACGTGCTGGCGATCGGCGCATGGGTCGTCCTCGGCCTGATCGTCGCCCCGGTGCTGGGTCTGGCCCTGTCCCCGATCCCGGCGCTGATCTGTTACGCGTTGCTGCTACTGGTCACGTTCGTCTACGTGCTGCGCTTCGGCCGACGGCAGACCACGTTTCTCAGCACCGTGAGCTGGCCCATCACCTGGACCCTGCTCGCCGCGTTCTTCGCGTACTCGGCGTACGTGCTGATCCTCTACCAGTAAGCAGACAGACACCGCGTCCAACGACGCTGGTGCTTTGCATCGCGCGGATATAGGCTCCCGCGCGCGACCGCTCTGGTCAGGCGATCGAAAGGAGAGAGGAAGAACAGGGTTCTCGGCCGCGTCCAAGCCATGAAGGCAGCGTGAGCGTGCGTCGGCCCGATCTGGGGCGGGACCGGCAAGGCGCAGCGGCTCGCCTGCCAGACGCAATGCAAGGAGTCAAATGTCTGCAAGACGCCGTGTTGCCATACCGCTGGCATGCGCCGGCTTTCTGGGGGCTTTCGGACTGGCGCTCGTGCTGTCGCACTCGCACGCCAGCGCCCGCAAGCCGCTGACCTACGCGCATCTGACGAAGATCCAGAAGCGGATCATCTCGTCGACGCTCTTGAGCGCGATCGGCCCGCGCACGTCGATCGAGCAGCCGCGGTTCGCGGGCGGCGATGACGAAGGAGGGGGCCCTGACGGCGCCCCGTTCACCCCGCCGAAGTCGTTCCAGTCGGCCACCGGGTCCCAGACCGGCGCGCGGCAACTACTTCCCGACGTCACAGGCGCAGTGCTCGTCGAACTTCGGCTCAAACGTGAAGGTCAACGTGAACTGCCTGAACGTCTCCGATCCAGACCTTCAGGGCCGCGGGCAGGCCAACAACGAGGAGTCGATCGCCCAGGACCCGAAGAACACGCGTCACATCGTCGCCAGTGACAACAACTACATCCGCGGCGACGGGACGTGCGGGGCCCACTACTCGCTCGACGGCGGCAAGAGCTGGGCAGACGCCACGGTGCCGAACGGCTTCACGCGAGGCGATCCTTTCGGATTCGCCGCGTGAGTACTGGCAGGCCGGCGGTGACACCTCGGTGGCGTGGGACTCGCGCGGCAACGCGTACCTGAGCTGTCAGCTGTTCAACCGCGGCACGGTCGCCTCGCCCAACCCGGACGCAGTCGAGCGCGTTCGTGATCTTCCGCTCGACCCAGAACGACGGGGCATCGTTCAACTTCCCTGGCCGCTACACGACGGTGTTCAACGACACCGCTGGTTCTGGCGCGGTGCTCGAGGACAAGGCGCTGATGACCGTCGACAACAACGCGCGACAGCCCGTTCCGTGACCGCATCTACGTCACCTGGACCGAGTTCGCCGCCGACGGCTCGGCCTACATCTACGAGGTCCACTCCGACGACTACGGCGAGACGTTCAGCGACCGCACGGTCGTCAGCAAGGACAGCCCGGTCTGCACGAACACGTTCGGCGTCGGGACCCCGAACGGCCGCTGCAACGAGAACCAGTTCTCAGATCCGTTCGTCGGCCCCGACGGCAACCTGTACGTCGCCTACGTCAACTTCAACAACCAGCCGGCGGCTGATTCGCCGGACGACGCAGACTACCACTACCAGGTGCTGTTGTCGAAGTCGACCGACGGCGGCGAGACCTTCTCCGCTCCGGTGAAGGTCAGCAACTCTACGACCTGCCCGACTGCGACACCTACCAGGGCGACGGGCGCCGATCCGGGACGTTCGTGCGTGCCGGAGAAGGGCTCGTCGACGATCTCGGTGTTCCGCGCCACCAACTACCCGTCGGGCCAGGTCGATCCGACGAACGCCAGGCGCGTGACGGTCGCGTTCGGCTCCTACATCAACAAGTACTCCAACGAGCAGCAACGGGTGCACCCCGACCGGCGCACGAGGACGGCAACCCGACCTACACCGGCGTCAAGACGCCAGGAGCGTGCAACAACAAGATCCTGTTGGGCGTGTCGAACAACGGTGGGTCGTCGTTCGACAACTCGACCGGTCCACACGCATTCGATCCGCGGTTCGAAAACGTCGTCACCAACGAGCGCGGTCAGGTCGGAACCGACCAGTTCTGGCAGTGGAGCGCGTTCACCAGCAAGGGCCAGCTGGCCGTCGACTACTACGACCGCCAGTACGGCCACGACGAGACCAACGGTTCGTCGGACTTCAGCCTGTCCGGGAGCCAGGACCTGTCGAACTTCGGCCAGGTCCGGGTCACGTCGAGCTCGATGCCGGCGCCGACGCAGTTCGAGGGCCCGGCGGGCGGCCAGTTCTACGGCGACTACATCGGACTCGCCGCAATCGACAAGGCACACCCGATCTGGTCGGACACGCGCTCGCCCGACCTGTTCGTGTGTCCCGGCACCGCGACGCCGGGCACAGCCGCCGACCCTGTGCGGGGCGACGGAGGACAACGGCCAGACCGCCAACGACGAGGAGAGCTTCACCGCGACGGTGAACGTGCCCTCCTCGGGTCACGGTCACTGACGAGATGAAGCGGAGTGTGGGGCCTGGCTCGACCGGGCCCCACACCTCCGGTACCCTGAAGGCAGGAGGTGAAGTACATGCAACTGCCGCTGACCCCGTCCAGACGTCGGCGCTTGATCTTGGTGCTCGTCACCGCCGGCCTGCTGGCGGTCGCAGCGATCGTCGGCATCGCCTCGGCGACGACCGACCACGCCAAGCGTTCCCGTGCGAGCCTGCGGATGGTCCGTCTGAATCCCGTGACGATCGCCGGCCGCGGCTTCAAGGCTCATCGCCGCGTCCACGTCCGCCTGCTGGTGGGTCACACCATGTCGCGAAGGCCGCTCGCCAACCGCGCGGGCGCGTTCACCGTCCAGTTCCCGGTCGTGATCGATCGCTGCAGCGGCTTCACGGTGACGGCGAGCCAGCAGAACAATCAGGCGGTCGTCCTGCGCTCCCCGGCCAAGCCGGCGTGCGCGCCGGCCGGAACCCCGTAGCGCCTATCGCAGAACGGAGTGGCTGATAGTCGGGCGCCGCGCCCCGAGGAAGTAGATCCCGGGAAGGCCCGGCGTCTGAAAGCCGTCGTTGGGGTTGTGCTCGAGCGTGCTGTCGCGGATCGCCATCGTGCCGGTGCGGTCGTTTGAGACGAAGAACACCGCGCCGCCGCCTTCGTTGGCGTGGTTGCCGGTGAACGTGCTGCCGCCGATCGACAGCATCATCCGGTCGCCGTCGTTGTAGATCGCGCCGCCGCTGCCGCCGCCGGGGCTGCCGGTGCGGGCAGGGTTGGCCCCGTGTCCGATGGCGCGATTGGATTCAAAGCGGCTGTTGACCACGGTCCACGAGACGCCGATGCTGCTCAACGCGCCGCCGTTGCTGCAGACGTTGCGTTCGAACTGGCTGTCGATCACGTACAGCGGCAGGCCGTGGTACTGCGACAGTGCCCTGACGGCGCCGCCGCCGATGTCGGGGCCGGTGCGCTCACACCGGTTACCGGTGAACACGGAGTTGAAGATCCGCAGCCGCCCGCCACGGTCGAAGATCGCGCCGCCTCCCCCGCCGTCGAAGCGCTGGCCGGTCGAGTTGCCGTCGGCGAACGTGATGTTCTGGACCACGAGCCTGGGAGAGGATTGGTCCTGGCAGTGCGAGGTCGTCCACACCTGGGCCCGGTCGCACGTGTCCATGTAGAGGATGCGCCGCCTGCCCGCGCCGCTGAGCGTCACCTTTCCCCCACCGTCGAGCACGACCTGACGGCTCGTGTTCACGACCTTCGCCGTCTTGCGCATCGTGATGACCACGGGGTCGGGCCCGCACGAGAAGCGGATGATCCCTCCCGCCCGCAACGGCCGCGACGACCGCCGCCGACGTACAGCCGCGCGGGTTCCCGTGTCCGACGATGCGCGTCGGATGAGATGTGTTCACGGGGCCTGCACCCGCGGGCACGTGCACTGCCAGCGATGCCATGACGATTGATGCGAGAAGCGGCACGTCAACTGAGCGCGGCGCGCTCGGCTTCGCTCAGCGGACGCTTGCTGCGGGCCGCCGGATCCCACGCGACCATGACCGTGGTTCCCGACGCGGCCACCCGGTCGTCGGGCAGCCTGATCTCGTGCTCGAGTCGCAGGCTCGAGGTCCCCACGTGGGCAAGGCGCACCACGATCGTCACCTCGCCGTGGTCCTTGCGCACCTCCGTGTGGTAGTCGAGGTCGACGTGCACGAGCACGAAGGCGCCGTGGGCGCGGTCGACGCCGACGCGGCGCACGAGCTCGGTCATCAGCGCGGCCCGGCCCTCCTCGAGCAGCTCGTGGTAGACGGACTGGTTCAGATGTCCGAGCATGTCCATGTCCCGCCACCGCAGCTGGACGCGGACGGTGTGTTCGAGGACGGACGTCGGCACGCGGCCCGTGAGTGTACGGGCCGTTCGGTTGCGTAGGCTGAAGCCAATGACCTCGACGTACTGGCAGGACGCGGCGGCCGACGAGGCCATGCAGGACGAGCATGGGTTCGTGTGGCGGGCCATGCTCGACACGGTCGACGTCGACCTGGCAGGTAAGCGCGTGCTCGACGCGGGCTGCAACCAGGGCGGTTTCATGCGCCTGCTCGCCGACCGATGCGCGATCGCGGAGGGTTTCGGATATGACCCGGCATCGGGCGCGATCGAGGACGCGCGGCGGCTGGCCGGGGCGCGGCCGCTCACGTTCGAGGTGTCCGACACGGTCCCCGACGGGTGGGGCGGGTTCGACGCGGCGTTCAGCCACGAGGTCCTGTACCTGCTCCACGACCTCCCGGCCCACGCGCGCGCGATCTTCGCCGCCCTGGCCCCGGGCGGTGCCTACCACGCCGTGATCGGCGTGCACGCGGGCAGCCCCCTGATGGTGAGATGGCATCGCGACAATGCCGAGGCGCTCAACCTCCCGCCGCTCAACGACATCGACGACGTGATCACCGTATTCGAGGGGGCCGGATTCGAGGCGGCAGCCGCGCGGCTCGCGGTCCGCTTCGTGCCGGCCGCCGGCCATCATGGTCACGACCGGGGACGGCTGCTCGACTGGCTCGACTACTACTACGACCAGAAGCTGCTGCTTCGCTTCACGCGCCCGTGACGAGCCCGTCGATGTCGCTCAGCCCGAGCGAGCGGGCGACCGACACGCGGTGGCGTCCGTCGACGACGTAGTAGCCGTCCGGCCGGGCGCGCAACACAACCGGCGGCAGCGCATCGCCCCTGCGATGTGCGAGAGCGATCCGCTCCCACCGATGGCGCACCAGCTCCGAGGCCGGGCGAAAGCGCGCGTCGAACTGCGGCGAGGACTCGAGCGTGCCGACGATCCGGCACAGCGGGACGACCTGCATGCGAGCTGCGCCGCCCACCATCGCGGACATCTCGCTTAGCGTTCTGGGAGCGCTGCGGCGTGGCTTGCGGGAAAGCCAGCCGCCGACCCGGGCCACACGATGAGACCGGCGAGCGCGGCGGAAATCCGCCTGAGCATCGAGGATCGGGTTCCCCGTGGCGTGTGCGGTCATCGAGCTCATCATGTGAGTCGATGATGCGGCTAAGACGCCGCTGCCACATCGGGCGGATGCAGCCGATCGGTGGATCGGACCCCTTACGCGCCGCTGGGCCCCGCCTTAGGTCGCTTGCCGTGCACCGCTCAGCCGTATAGGTTTGCGGCATGGCAGACCTAACACTGACGGTAGTCGAGGAAACCCCTGGGGCAAGTGCGATCATCCACGCCCCACCCCCAGGAAAGCTTGCGTTCAACGGCGACGGCCCGGACCGGCTGCTTTGCGGCAACTGCGGGAAGCCGGTGGCAGAAGGCGTCAGCGAGGGGCAGCTGTACGGGGTCTTCGTGCAGTGCCCGAACTGCGGCACGCTCAACGACGTCGACGCATAGCTCGCTGATCACAGCGTCAGGCGCATCTCGTGCTGCGTGGCGATTCGCCGCGCGCCGAGACGTTCGAGCGCACGCGAGCCCGGCGCATCGTCCGGGACGTTCCTGAATCGCAGCTCGCGGCCGGCGACAGCCGCCGCAAGCAGCAGCTCTGCGGCTGCCTGCTCGTCGACCGCGACCACCTGTAGCGCCTCCACGGCCGGCGCATCGTCGCGTAGAAGCGCGGTGCCGGCGGCCTGGCCGTCGCGATCGACGGCGACACCGCGCAGCGCACCTCCACGCGCCGCAATCGCTGCGACCGACTCGTCGGCCCGCTGCCACGGCTCGCGGGCCGGGCGGTTGGCGCGGATCCAGGCATGAGCGCTCGATGCGTCGATCGTCCGGGACGCCGTCGAATCCGTGGCGCGGGCGGGCAGCGACCACACGACCAGGTCGCGCACCACCTCGAAGCCGAGCTTCTCGTACAGCGCAAGCGCCCGCCGGTTCTGATCGATCACCTCCAGCCACGCGACGCTCGCGCCGCGATCGGCGAGCGCCGCCAAGCCCGCGGTCAGCGCGTCCGCGCCGAGCCCGCGACGGCGGTACTCCGGAACGGTCGCCATGCCGCCCACCCAGCCGGCGTCGTCTCTGCGGGCGATCAGCGCAAGCGCGGCCGGCTGGTCGTCGCACACCACGCGCGAACACTCCAGGTCGATGTCGTTTGCCGCGACGTGCTCGGCGAACGCGGCAGTGGAGAGGCGCATCGGCAGCAGGTAGTCCGAATAGCCCGCGTTGAACAGGTCGACGAGCGCGTGCTCGGGCAACTCTGATGCGCGCACCAGTCGCATCCGACGATCGTAGGCAGAGTCGTGATATCACGGCCGTTGCAGCGTTGTCCCTGTTCTGTGACACAGCCCTGGCCGCGCGCATCGAGCGCGTCGAGACGCAGCTCATCGCACTCGGCGGTGAGGCTGCCCGCGCCCGGACGGCGGAGCCCGGGTTCGTGATCCCGCTGGCCGGCGGCGTGGCGGCGTTCTGCGAAGACGACTCGCCGTTCAACAAGGTCGCCGGGCTCGGCTTCCACGGCGTTCCGAGCGAGGCCGAGCTCGATCAGGTCGAGCGCGCGTTCGCCACCCGCGACTGCCCGGTACAGGTGGAGCTGTCAAATCTCGCGCAACCGGCCATCGGCGCGCTGCTCACCGACAGGGGCTACCGGCTGGTGTCGTTCGAGAACGTCCTCGGCCGCGCGATCGACGGCGAGCCCGAGCCGGTCGCAGCGCCGGGCGTCGAAGTACGCCGCAGCGGCGAGCAAGAGTTCCACGCCTGGCACCGCGTCATCGCGGACGGTTTCGCCCACCCCGACACGCAGGGAGTCCCTTCGCACGAGGAATTTCCCGACGACATCATCGAACGTGCCGAACGCGATCTGGCGGCGGCCGGCGGGGTCCGCTACATCGCGCTGCGCGACGGCGTCGTCGCCGGCGGCGCCGGCCTGCGAATCGCCGAGGGCGTGGCGCAGATGACCGGCGCTGCGACCGCTCCCGCCCACCGCCGGCACGGCGTCCAGACGGCGCTGTTGGCGGTCAGGCTCGCGGATGCCGCGGCCGCCGGCTGCGATATCGCGGTCGTCACCACCCAGCCCGGATCGAAGTCCCAGCAGAACGTGCAGCGCCGCGGGTTCGACCCTCTCTACACCCGGGCCGTGCTCGTCAAGCAGGCCGGCTAAGCCTGCCAGCGCTCGGGCACGAGCACGACGCGAAAGCCGTCGGGGTCCTCGAACGTCAGCCCGTGTTCGGCCCAGTACGGGTTCGCAGGCGCGACCGGCTCGGCCCCCAGGCGAGCGGCCACGGCCTGCACGGACTGCTCGTCCCCGAGGTAGAACACGACCAGCGTCTCGGGGTGCGGGACCGGAGCGCCGTGAACGCCGCCGGCGGTCAACTCCAGGTGCGCGGCGGTCCCCGGCACCTCCAGGAACACGCCTTCGTAGCCGTCGTGGTCTTCGAAGCGTCCGACCTCGCTCAGTCCGAGGCCGTCGCGATAGAACCGAACAAGCGCGTCGAGGCGCTCGGTGTGCCGCGCCACGCGTAGCTGCATCGCCTGCGCCCGGACTACCCGCCGTTGAGCTCGGCGTCGGCGGCGGCAGCGGCCGCTGCGTCGATCACGCGGGGATCGGGCAAGGCCGTCGTCGCGCGGATGGCACGCCGCTCTTCGACGTCGTGCTCGGCCCGGATCACGTGGACGACCGCGTTGATCAGTGCCAGGTGAGTGAACGCCTGCGGGAAGTTGCCCATGTGACGGCCGGTGCGTGCGTCGATCTCCTCCGCATACAGGCCGAGCGGGCTCGCGTAGGTCAGCAGCCGCTCGCACAGATCGCGCGCGCGCTCCAGCTCGCCGATCTCGACCAGCGCCGACACCAGCCAGAACGAGCAGATCGTGAACGTGCCCTCCTCCCCCGCCAGGCCGTCATCGGTCTCGGACACGCGATAACGCAGCACCAGGCCGTAGTCGGTCAGCTCATCGGCGACCGCCAGAACGGTCGCCTTGATCCGCGGGTCATCGGGAGGCAGGAACCGCACCAGCGGCATCAGCAGCACCGACGCGTCCAGCGCATCGGTGTCGTAGTGCTGGGTGAACACGCCGCGGTCATCGATCGCGTGCTCGCAGATGTCCTGATGGATCTGATCGGCCTGGGCCCGCCAGCGCGCCGCGCGATCCCAGTCCTCGTAGAGCTCGGCCAGCCGCGCGCCGCGATCGACGGCAACCCAGCACATCATCTTCGACGACGTAAAGTGCCGTGGCTCGCCGCGGACCTCCCAGATGCCGCGGTCGGGCTTGCGCCAGTTCGCGAGCGCCGCCTCGACCTGCTCGATCAGCATCCGCCAGACCCGCTCGGTCAGGTGGTCGCGCGACGTCGTGTGCAGGAAGATCGAGTCGAGCACCGCGCCCCAGACGTCGTGCTGGGCCTGGTCGTGGGCCGCGTTGCCGACGCGGACCGGGCGAGCGTTCTCATATCCCGACAGGTGCTCGAGGATTCGCTCGGGGAGATCCTCGCGCCCGTCGATGCCGTACATGATCTGCAGCCGTCCCTGCTCGGCCTCCGCCACGTCGGCGACGAAATGGAAGAAGTCGTTGGCCTCCCAGTCGAAGCCGAGCGTGGACAGGCCCCACAGCGCGAACGTCGCGTCGCGGATCCAGGAGAAGCGGTAGTCCCAGTTGCGCTCGCCACCGGGAGTTTCCGGAAGCGAGGTGGTCGCCGCTGCGGCGATCGCCCCGGTCGGCGCGTACATGAGCCCCTTCAGCGTCAGCGCGCTTCGTTGCAGCACCGTCCTCCAAGGATGGTCGGGGAAGCGCCCGCGGTCGAGCCAATGCTGCCAGTGATGCGCGGTCCAGACCTGGCGCCGGTAGGCGTCCTGATAGGTGCGCGGCGCCGGATGCTCGCTCCACGACAGCGCACAGAACATCGTCTCGCCCTCCTTCATCAGGTGCCGGGCGGTCGCCAGCGGCCCCTCGATGCCGAGGTTCAGATCCGACACGAGGCGCATCTCGACGTCGCAGCCGTCGGCCTGGATGACCGTCTCGTGATAGTCCTCTCCGGCGTAGCTCCACATGCCGCGAACGGCGCCGTAGTCGAATGCCGGCTCGCACTCGAGGCCCACCTGCACCTCGCCGTTGACGCAGCGGATCGTGCGCAGGAACACGTGGTCGGCGTCGTAGTCGGTCGGCGTGCGCCGATGCGTGTGCGAGCGCTCGCCCGGGTGGTGCCACGGGCCGATCAAGAGCGCGTCGCGGACGATGATCCACCCGCCTCCCGCGTCCCAGCTCGTCTCGAGGATCATCGTGCCCGGCAGGTACCGCCGCGCGGCCGGAACCCGGACGTCCAGTGGACCAAGCCGGAACATGCCCGCCGCGCGATCGAGAATCGAGCCGAACACGCTCGGAGAGTCCATCCGCGGCAGGCACAGCCACTCGACGTTGCCGCTCGGGGCGACGAGCGCGGTGGTCTCGCCGTCGGAAAGGAACGCGTAGTCGGCGATCGCGGGGAACGGGCTGCGACCGCTGCGGCCGGCGACGCCGACGCCGTCAAACGGCATCGACGCGGCCTCCCCATCGGCTTCGGACATGTTGCGAACGCACTGTGGCGCGTGATATTGCCGCAACGATGAGGCGAGCACCAGCCGTGCAAGTTCCCATACGATCGCGTCGTTTCAGTCCACCAAGAGGAGGGACCGCGTTGCAGTACAGCAACCTACGCCGCTCCGTCGCGATATCCGCAGCCGCTGCGCTTTCGGCCGCCGCGATCGTCGCGACGGCGAGCAGCGCCAAGCCGTCGCGCGCCCACGCCACCGGCAGCACCGTGCAGGTGGTCGAACATGCGATCACCGACACCGAGATCCCCACCGGTGGTGGCAAGGACGTGAAGGGGAACATCCTGACCTTCAACAACCCGGTGTTCGACGCATCGGACAAGAAGCAGATCGGCCACGACGAGGGCTTCTGCACCCGTATCGCCCCCAAACAGGGCATCTGGGAGTGCATGTGGACCACGTTCCTCAAGGGCGGACAGATCACCGTCCAGGGGCCGTTCTATGACACCCACAACAGCGTGCTGTCGATCACGGGCGGCACCGGCGCCTACAAGAGCAACCGTGGCGAGATGGTCCTGAAGTCGCTCAACGGCGGCAAGGAGTACGACTTCATCTTCAAGCTCACGTGATGGTCAGGGCCGGGCGCCCATGAGCTGTGCTTTCCAGCATCAGCAGTCCGCACAGCCGGGCGCCCGGTCTGTCACCTTTCACGCATGGACTTTGCGATCTCGATTCCCCAATACGTCGGCGACGACGGATTCGATGCCGCCGGCTTCCGGGCGCACCTGACCCGCGCAGAGCAGCTCGGCTTTCACAGCGCCTGGGCGCAGGAGCAGATTCTCGGGCTGGGATCTGCTCGGACGCTGGATCCGCTGGGCGCGATGACATACGCGGCTGCCTGCACCGAGAGCCTGCGGCTTGGGTGCGCGGTGTTCGTCACGCCGCTGCACAATCCGTTGCATCTCGCCAAGGCAATCGCGACGCTCGACAACCTCAGCCACGGGCGTGTCGAGGTCGGCGTCGCGGCCGGCGGCGCGGCGCGTCCGTTTGCGGCGTTCGGCATCGATCCGAGCGTGCCGGTGACCCGCTTCAACGAGGGCCTCGAGCTGATGAAGGCGTGCTGGACCGAGCCCAAGATCACGTTCGACGGGCGCTTCTGGCAGCTCGACGGGGCGACAATGGAGCCGAAGCCGGTCCAGCGGCCGCACCCCCCGATCTGGCTCGGCGGTAACCATCCCAACGCGCTGCGCCGTGCTGCCCGGCTCGGGGACGGCTTCTTCGGAGCCGGCTCGCAGTCGACCGCCCAGTTCGCACAGCAGACCCCGGTTGTCCGCGAGGCCCTCACCGAGCTGGGGCGCGACCCGTCCTCGTTCCGCTTCGCCAAGCGCGTGTACGTGCACGTCGACGACGATCGGGCGCGAGCGGGCGAACGCCTGGACGCGGCGCTCGCCCGGCACTACGGCCGCGGCGGATGGTCTGAGGTGTTCGTCGTCGGGTCGCCGGCGGACTGCGTTGCGGGCCTGCAGGACGTCGCAGATGCAGGCGCCGAGATGATCCTGCTCAACCCGCTCGTCGACGACACCGAGCAGATGGAGCGTCTGGCCGCCGAGGTGATGCCGGCGCTCTGACGCGCTACTGACCCTCGAACAACCCGGTCTGGTAGGCCATCACGACCGCCTGCACGCGGTCGCGGAGGTTGAGCTTCTGGAGGATGTGGGTGACGTGGGTCTTGACCGTGGTGTCCGAGATGTAGAGCTCCGCGCCGATCTCGGCGTTGGACAGCCCGGTGGCGATCAGCCGAAGAATCTCCCGCTCCCGTGAGGTCAGCTCGTCGATCTCCTTGGGAGGCTCAGGGCGGGCCGTGCGCGTGAACTGGCTGATCACCCGCTTGGTGATCGCGGGCGACAGCAGCGCGTCGCCGGCCGCGACGGTCCGGACCGCGGCGATCAGCTGCTCGGGCGGGTCGTCCTTGAGGACGAAGCCGCTCGCCCCGGCGCTGAGCGCCTCGAACACGTACTCGTCGAGGCCGAACGTCGTCAGCACCAGGATCCGCGCGGCGGGATCTGCGGCGAGGATGCGCCGGGTCGCCTGCAGGCCGTCGAGCTCGGGCATGCGTATGTCCATCAGCACGACAGCAGGTTCGAAGCGGGCGGCCTTCTCGACCGCCTCGAGCCCGTTGCGGGCCTCGGCCACGACCTCGATGTCCTCCTCGCCGGACAACAGCATCCGAAAGCCGGCGCGAACCATCGACTGGTCGTCGGCGACGAGCACGCGGATCGTCATCGCGTGTACCCAGTCACCGGCAGGCGCGTGGTGAGCACGAATCCGCCGTCGTGCGCGCGGCCGGCGGACATCTCGCCGCCGTAGAGCTTCACGCGCTCGCGGATCCCGACGAGGCCGTAGCCGACGCCGTTGGCTGCGGCCGAAGCGGCGCCGTTGCCGTCGTCGCGCACTTCGATCGTCAGCTGCTGCGGCGCGTAGTGCAGCGCGACGTCCGCGCGGTGGGCATTGGCGTGCTTCAGCGCGTTGGTCAGCCCCTCTTGGACGATCCGGTACGCCGAGATGTCGATCCCGCGCGGCAGCGCGAACGGTTGGCCTTCGACATGCAGGTGCACGGGCAAGCCCGCGCGACCCACCTCTCCGATCAGCGCGTCGACCCTGTCCAACCCGGGCTGGGGAGCCAGCTCCGCGTCCTCGCCGTCACCACGCATCGCGTCCAGCAGGCGGCGCATCTCGCTCAGCGCCGAGCGGCCGGCCTGCTCGACGTGCGACAGCGCGTCGCGATCCTCCCGCCGGTCATCGGGCAGCTTGTGTCTGACCGCGCCGACCTGAAGCACCATCACGCTGACGGCGTGCGCGACGATGTCGTGCAGCTCGCGAGCGATCCGGGCGCGCTCCTCGGCGACCGCGACGCGCCCCGCGGCCTCACGTTCGTGCTCGGCGTGTACCGCGCGCTGCTCCGCCGCCTCGGCGTGAGCGGCGCGGCCGCGCAGCGCAAAGCCGGCGACCCACACCAGGACGAACACCAGCGGGATGAACACGAAGTCTCCCGGCGCGTGGCGCGGGTCGTTGTAGACCACGACCGCGGCGCTGCCGATCACCACCGCAAGACCGAACCGGGCCTGATTCTCGTCGCGGAGATTCCCCAGCAGAAACGACGCCACCATGCCCGCGAGATACGCCCCGGCGGTGAACACCACGAGCCTGCCGTCGACGAACGAGATCGCCGCCGCCAGCAGCCACAACGTCGCCGGCGCCGCGAACGGAAACCGCCGTCGGCCGAGCAGGGCCACCACCACGGCTGCGATCGCGGGCACCGCAAACCATGCCGCGCTCGTCGGCGCCTCGGCCGCGTCGCCCCGCAGAGCCACCTCGAGTGCGCTCTCGATGGCGGCCACCAGGATCAGGATGTCCAGCCCATACCTACGCGCTGACAACCCAATGCCTTGCATTTGCTGAACGTACTGCACCCCTGGGGCAGTGGCGTCCTACTTGAGTAGGACCCACGGTCGTCGGATGGTCGCGGCTCGGTCGCGGTACCTTTCCGAACCAGTGCTGTGGCGCGCGCTTCGGTTGGCGATGGTGGTGGGGGTCCTCGTCCCCGCGTCCGCATGGGCGGGGGTCAAGGCGACGCCGGTGGGCGCGGTGGGCGATTTCAACGCTCCCACGTACATGGCCGCTCCCCCCGGCGACACTCATCGGCTGTTCGTCGTGCAGCAGGGCGGCCAGATCGCACTGGTCAAGGACGGCTCGGTGCTCGCCCAGCCCTTCCTCGACATCTCGAGCGAGGTCCACTACGTCGGCGGCGAGCAGGGACTGTTGTCGATGGCGTTCGCGCCCGACTACGCCACCAGCCACCGGTTCTACGTCTACTACACCGACACGCACTGCCCGAGCTCGCCGGGCTGCGACGAGCGCGTCAGCGAGTTCACCGCCGATTCCGGCGGCGACACAGCCTCGGCGGCATCCGAGCACGTGCTGATCACGATCCCGCATCCCAACGAGACAACCACAACGG
Organism: uncultured Solirubrobacterales bacterium; assembly: GCA_963725925.1. Taxonomy (GTDB): domain Bacteria; phylum Actinomycetota; class Thermoleophilia; order Solirubrobacterales; family Solirubrobacteraceae; genus Palsa-465. The sequence continues at coordinate 29,719 of CAVSAY010000024.1, read as the reverse complement.
CGGCCAGCTCCAGTTCGGGCCGGACGGCGACCTGTACATCTCGGTGGGCGACGGCGGCGGCGGCGATGACACCGAGCTCAACGCCCAGCACACCGACCGGCTGCTCGGCAAGCTGCTGCGGATCTCGCCTGGGGCGACGTCCTACACGATCCCCGCCGGCAATCCGTTCAGCGGTGCTTCGGAGTGCTCGAGCGGCACCAACGGCGGCTCCAACTGTCCCGAGATCTGGGCCTACGGCCTGCGCAACCCCTGGCGCTTCTCGTTCGACAGTGCCACCGGGGACCTCGTCATCGGCGACGTGGGCCAGAGCCGCGACGAGGAGATCGACTTCGCTCACCCCGGCCAGAACGTCGGCGCCGACTACGGCTGGCCCTGTTACGAGGGCTTCGAGCTCAACGCCAACCGGCCCGCGGCTGAGTGCAACCCGTTGCCGGCGCCCGTCGTCGCTCCGGTGCTGAGCTACCCCCACAGCTGCGCCAGGCCGGCGTTCTGCGGGGACGGAATCATCGGCGGATACGTGATGCACGATCCGACGCTGCCGTCGCTCAACGGCTGTTACGTGTTCGGAGACCTCAGCACCCCCGACCTCCAGGTCGTCGGCCTCGCCCAGCCGATGGCGGTCGGCCAGGTCGCGCTGGGTCCGCAGGTCTCCAATCTGTCGTCGTTCGGGGTCGATGCAAGCGGCCACCTGTACGCCGCCGACATCGGCAGTGGCACCGTCTATCGGCTCGACCCAGACGGCGACGCCGCCACCGACCCGACGTGCCCGACGGTGATCGCACCGGCGCACCCGCCCGTCAATACGGCGCCGCCGCAGATCGCCGGCCCGCCGATTCCGGGCGCCAGGCTGACGTGCGTACCCGGCACGTGGACGGGCGCGAACTCGTTCGCCTACGAGTGGCTGCGCGACGGCGCCGATCGCGCCGCGGGTGTGACCTACCGGCCGAGCGCCGCCGACGTCGGCCACACGCTCTCCTGCGTCGTCACGGCGAGCAACGCCGACGGCAGCGCGCAGGCGGCCAGCGCGACCGTGCGCATCATCAGAGACGCGCCACCATTGCTGTTCGCGCTGCGGGTCTCGCCCGCGGCGTTCAAGCCCGCGCGATCGGGTCACAGCATCGTCGGGGGCGGGCGGCGCGGGGCAACGGTGTCCTTCCGCCTCGACGAGCCTGCGACCGTCACATTCACCGTGCAGCGCGCCGTCCGCGGCAGCAGGATCAACGGCCGCTGCCGGGTCGCCGCCCATGCGGCCGCGCGGCCCTGCACCGTTTGGAGGGCGGTCAAGGGAAGCTTCCGCGTGCGCGGCAAGCACGGTCTCAACCGCCTTCACTTCAGCGGCCGGATCAATCATCACGCGCTTGTCGCCGGCGGCTACCGCCTGGTCCTGCGTGCCCGCGACCAGGCGGGCCGGGTGTCGGACCCGGTGCGGGTTCGCTTCTCGATCAGCCGCTGAGGATCACGGACCGCCGTCATTAAGCGATGATCCCTGGCCGCATGCCCAACGGCGCCCAGGCACTGATCCGCACGCTCGTCAACGAGGGCGTCACGACGTGCTTCACCAACCCCGGCACGTCGGAGATGCATTTTGTCGCCGCGCTCGACACCGTGCCGGAGATGCGTGCGGTGCTTGGCCTGTTCGAGGGCGTCGCCACCGGCGCTGCCGATGGCTACGCGCGGATGGCGGATCGGCCCGCGGCGACGCTGCTGCACCTCGGGCCGGGCCTGGGCAACGGGCTGGCGAACCTGCACAACGCGCGCCGCGCCAAGGTGCCGCTCGTCAACATCGTCGGCGACCACGCGACCGACCATGTCCAGTACGACGCGCCGCTGCAGTCCGACATCGAGTCTGTCGCGCGCAACGTCTCGGGCTGGGTCCGGACCTCGACGAGCACTGCCGATCTTCCCCGCGACGCGGTCGAGGCAGTGATCGCCGCCAAGGGCCCACCGGGGCAGGTGGCGACGCTGATCCTGCCCGCGGACGTGTCGTGGACCGAGGGAGCCGAGGCCCTGCCGCCGTCGGTGCAGACGGCGCCGCCACAACCGGACCTCACCGCCGCGGTGGAGGCGATCGCACGTGCGCTGCGCAACGGCGGCCGGACCGCGATCCTGCTCGGCGGCAGGGCTCTGCGTGAGCCCGGCCTGCTCGCCGCCGCGCGGATCTCGGCCGCGACCGGCACCAAGCTGTTCGCCGAGACCTTCCCCACGCGCATGCAGCGCGGCGCGGGTCTGCCGGACGTCGAGCGGATCGCGTATGTGCCCGAACTCGCCTCGGTCCAGCTGAGCGGGCTCAAGCACCTGGTGCTGGTCGACGCCAAGGCGCCCGTGTCGTTCTTCGCATACCCGGGCAAGAAGAGCTACCTCGTGCCCGACGGGTGCGAGGTCCATGACCTTGCGCCGCCGGCGGCCGACGTGGTGGGGGCGCTCGGCGCGCTCGCGGACGCGCTCGGCGCGAACGGCGCGATCCCCGGACTGGCGGCGGCGAACCGCCCCGCCCCGCCCACCGGGTCGCTCACGGCCGACAAGGTCGCCGAGGCCGTCGGCGCGATCCTGCCCGAGGGCGCGATCGTCTCCGACGAGGCGGTCACCTCGAGCACGATGCTCCCGGCGAACACGGCCGGAGCACCCAGGCACGATTGGCTGACGCTCACCGGCGGGGCGATCGGGCAGGGGCTCCCCGCCGCCGTCGGCGCGGCCGTGGCATGCCCCGACCGTCCCGTCATCGCTTTGGAGGCCGACGGCTCGAGCATGTACACGATCCAATCGCTGTGGACGATGGCGCGCGAGCAGCTCGACGTCACCGTCGTGATCTACAACAACCGCTCCTACGGGATCCTCAACGTCGAGCTCGCCCGGGTGGGCGCCCAGCAGGGCGGCCCCAAGGCCGCGGCCCAGCTCGACCTCTCAGGGCCGGACCTCGACTTCGTGTCGATCGGCAACGGCCTGGGCGTCCCCTCCCAGCGCGTCGACACGGGCGAGAACCTCGTCGGCGCCCTGCAACGTGCGATCGCCGAGCCCGGCCCGCACCTGATCGAGGTCGTGATCCCGGTTGCGTTCAGCCAGCGTCAGCTTCGAGCGATGCCGCACGCGATGCGCGCGCTCGAAGTGCTCCCGCGCCCGATCGCCCAGGCCGTCAAGCGCCGGCTGTACCCCTGAGCCATGGCCGACGCGCGTTGGGCGACGTTCGACTGCTACGGCACGCTGGTGGACTGGAACGCCGGCATCGCCGCCGAGCTCGGCCGGCTGCTCGGCGAATCCGAGCGTGACGGCCTGCTGTCGCGCTATCACGAGATCGAGCCTCGCGTCCAGAGCGAGCACCCCACCTGGAGCTACCGCGACGTGATGGCAGCGGTGCTTTCACAGCTCGCGTCCGAAACCGGGGTCTCGCTTGCAGACAGCGAGCACGACGCGCTGGGCCGGTCCCTCCCCCAATGGCCCGTGTTTGCCGAGGTTCCCGACGCGCTGGCGCAGGCGCATGCCCGCGGCTGGCGGCTGATGGCGCTGTCCAACACCGATCGAGATTTCATCGAGGCGTCGATCGCGGCGATCGGGGTCCCGTTCGAAGGAGCCGTGGTGGCATCCGAGATCGGCTCCTATAAGCCCGGGCATCGCCACTGGGAGGCCTTCTACGAGCTCACGGGCGCCGACCGCGACCGTCACGTTCACGTCGCCCAGAGCCACTTCCACGACATCGTGCCGGCGCACGAGCTGGGCATCCCGAGCGTCTGGATCAACCGCCTCCACGAACGCGGCGAACCGGCGCCCACCCGCGAGCTGCCGGATCTCAACGGGCTTGCCGACGTGCTCGACGAGCTCGTCACACCGCGCTGAACGGCGGCATGTAAGGTCCGCTCCGCTGATGACCCGACGCGAGATTTGTTCGTGGCTGATGGACATGGATGGCGTGCTCGTTCACGAGGAGGACGCGATCCCCGGCGCCGATCAGTGGGTCGCGCGGCTGCGCGAGCGCGAGATCCCGTTTCTCGTCCTGACCAACAACTCGATCTACACGCGACGCGACCTCGCCGCGCGGCTGCGAACCAGCGGCCTGGACGTGCCCGAGGAGTCGATCTGGACCTCCGCGCTCGCGACCGCGAAGTTCCTGGAGGACCAGCGACCCGGCGGCTCTGCATTCGTGATCGGCGAGGCCGGGCTGACCACGGCGCTGCACGCGTCGGGATACACCCTCACCGAACGCAATCCGGACTACGTGGTGCTCGGCGAGACACGGACCTACAGCTTCGAGCGGATCACGCTCGCCATCCGCCTGATCGACTCCGGCGCGCGGTTCATCGCCACCAATCCCGACGCCACCGGGCCTACGCTCGAAGGCCCGCTGCCCGCGACCGGGTCGGTTGCCGCCCTGATCAGCCGCGCCACCGGGGTCGACCCCTATTTCGTCGGCAAGCCCAACCCGCTGATGATGCGCTCCGCGCTCAACGCCATCGACGCCCATTCGGAGACCACGGCGATGATCGGCGACCGCATGGACACCGACATCGTCTCCGGCCTCGAGGCCGGCATGCACACGATCCTCGTGCTGTCGGGCCTGACCACCCGCGACGAGGCCGAGCGCTATCCGTACAGGGCGTCTCGCATCATCGACTCGGTCGCCGACCTGCTCGACGAGCTCGGGTGAGCGGCCTCCGGGTCACACCGTAAGCTTCAGCCGGTGTTCTTCGCGGTCCGGTTAGAGCGCGGCGGACCCTGGGACTGGTCGCGCGATCTGCGCGAGCAGGACGGTTGGGACGAGCACGCGCGCTACATGGAGGCGCTGGTCGACGACGGCTTCATCGTCCTCGGCGGACCGCTGGGCGGCGACCGCGAGATCCTCCACGCGATCTCCGCCCAGTCGGAGGAGGCCGTGCGTGAACGGCTCGCCGCCGACAACTGGGCACGCAACGGGATGCTGACGATCAAGTCGATCGAGCCGTGGACGATCCTGCTCGACGGCCGCGACTCAGCCGCCTGACATATCGACCGCGTAGACGTTCGCGGGCTCGATCGTGACCACGACCCGGCTCTCGCCCGGCTTGTCGTGCTCGCTCAGATCGGCGCCGCCGTACTTGGCGCCGAACTTGCGGGCGAACGAGTAGTCGTCGTCGGGCTCGATCTTGGCGTTGCCGCGCACCTCGAGGTACCGGTACGGGTTGGTCAGGTCGAGCAGCAGCAGACTGCACTGCGGCCGCTTCTGGAGATTGCGGGTCTTCAACCGTGAGTCGTTCAGCGACAGCTTGAGCTCGCCGTCCTCGTACAGGAACCACACCTCGGTGAGCTGGGGAAGCCCGTTGCCGCCGATCGTCGCGAGGGTTGCGACCTGGCCGTCAAGCAGGTCGCGATGGGAGTCGGGAAAGTTGGTCATCCCCCTATTCTGGTCCAGGCACCGTGCGGCTGCTGCTGAACATCATCTGGTTCGTGCTCGCGGGCGTGTGGATGGCGATCGGGTATGCGTTCGCGGCGCTGATCTGCTTCATCCTGATCATCACGATCCCGTTCGGCATCGCCGCGCTGCGGATCGCTGTGTTCGCGCTGTGGCCGTTTGGCAAGACCGTGATCAAGCGCCCGGACGCGGGCATCGCCTCGGGGATCGGCAACGTCATCTGGTTCGTGCTGTGCGGATGGTGGCTCGCACTCGCGCACCTGATCACCGGCACGCTGCTGTGCCTGACGATCATCGGGATCCCGCTCGGGCTCGCCAACTACAAGCTGATCCCGGTGTCGCTGCTGCCGCTCGGACGCGAGATCGTGTCCGTCGATCAGCTTCACGCCGTCGGCGACGGCAGTCATGTGACGATCCCCGACCGGCGGTAACCGGTCAGGCCAGCGCCGCGCGGGCGCTGGCCATGTCATCGGTGGCGATCACGAGCTTGCCGAACGTCGTGTACAGCAACTCGATGTTGACGTTCGCGGCCGCCAGCTGACGAGCGAGCTCGCCCAGCGAGCCCGGCCTGTCGGCAACGTCCACCACCAGCACCTCGCGCTGGTCGGCGACCCCCATGCCCGCATCGGTCAGCGCCGTCACGGCGCGTTTCACGGTGTCGTCGGCGACCAGCAGATGGATGATCCCGCGGCCCTCGCCGGTGAAGGCGCACAGCCCCTCGATGTTCACCCCGACTTCGCCGGTCGCGCCACCGAGTGTCGCCAGCTGTCCGGGCTTGTCCTTCAGCACGACGGTCAGATCGGTCGGCACGCCCGGAGGCTACCGCTGCAGCGGCTCGCCCGCGAGTGACGCGGTCAGCTTTCCATGCGGAAACCGAGCTTGAGCGCCACCTGGTAGTAGTCCACCTTGCCGTCGTCGGTGAGGTAGCCGCGCATCTCGGTGACCTCGAACCAGTTGAGGTGGCGCAGCGTCTTTCGCGCTCGGGTCAGGGCGACGTTGATCGCCTCCTCGATCGACTCCGGCGACGATCCAACGATCTCGCTGACTGAGTAGACGTGGTCGCTCATGGCGGCTCCTAGGGGTCGTTTGCTACAGCCTATGCCCACTCACTCGTGGGCTGCTGCGGCGGTGTCAGTCGAGGACCTGGTCGAAGAACTCAAGCGGCCCCGCGGCCGCCCGCACCTCGTCGGTGATCGTCCCGTCGACCAGCACGAACAGCATGCGCACAGGGCGGTCGGAGCGGTTGGCCCATGCGTGGTTGGTGCCCCGCTGGACGACGGCGTCGCCCGGACCGACCCGGGTCTCGGATCCGTCGTCGAGCAGCAGCCACGTCTCGCCCTCCAGCACGACGCCCACGTCGAGCGTCTCGGTCCGGTGCATGGGCGACTCGGCACCCGGCGCCATGTCGGTGAAGCGGATCATCACGCCGCTGGCAGGAGGGCCCACTCGGATCGGGCGATCGGTGGGCTCCGGTTCGCCGGCGGGGATCTCAGCAGGGACCCCCTCGGTGACCCAGATCTCATGAAATGCGGCCGTGCCGATGTCGGTCGTCTTCGGCGACGGAGTGTCCGACAGGATCACCGACTTGCCCGATTCGTCGTGGCCGGTGACGATGCGCCGCGGCACGCTCATCGGCCGCATCGTCGCACAAGCCGGATCTCTTACGTGTTTTCGATCCAGCTCACACACGACCCTTATGGCTAGGAGTCACAGTCCTCGGTATGACCGCGATAGCTCAAAGACGAGCCGCAATCGAGTTGCATTCCGGCCTCAGGCTCGCTGACGGTCCCCCCGACCGCCTCTGGCTCCGCGCCACCGATGATGGCTGGTCGCTGTTGGACCCGTCGGGCAAGGTCCTGTTCGGAGGCCTTGGCCAATCCTCGCGGCGCGAGTGCCTCGAGTTCGCCCGCAGTTGCGGCGTGCTCGCCGTCCTCAGCTGATCCACAGCACTGTGCGATTTGTCGCACGTCGGTGCCCACGGCGTCGCATACCTTGCGACCCAGCACCGTGGGAATCGCACTGGTACCACCACTCGAGACGCGCTCAGAGCAAAAGCGGCGGTTGCCGAGCCCCGTCGGCGGCGGACGGTATGAGTTCGAACGCCTGATCGGCGAGGGCCGCCACAAGCGCGTTTATCTGGCGACCGACCGTCATGCCGGTCGCGAGGTGGGGCTCGCGCTGATCAAGGCCCAAGCCTTCGACGACCTCGGCGAGCCGCGCGTGTGGCGCGAGTTCGATGCGCTCGCGCGCGTCAGCGGACACGCCAACACGGTCGCCTTCTATGACAGCGGCGAAGACAGCTATGGCCGGCCGTACCTTGTCACCGAGCACGCCGGCGGCGGCGACGTTGCCGACCGGATCGCAGACGCCCGCGACCACCCGATCGCGCTGGCGGAGGTGTTGCAGATAGCGGCCGAGGTCGCGTCAGCGCTCGCTCACGTCCACTCATGCGGGATCGTCCATCGTGACGTCAAGCCCGAGAACCTGTGGATCTCGGCGGGCGGTGACATCAAGCTCGGCGACTTCGGGCTGTCGCTGGCCAACGGCGAGCTCCAGCCCGGCGCGGGCGAGTCGATCGAGGGCACGGCGGCGTACATCGCGCCCGAGCAGGCTCTGGGGGCACCTGCCGACCGGCGCTCGGATCTGTACTCGCTCGGGGCGCTGCTCTACGAGCTGCTCTGCGCGCAGCCGCCGTTCGTGGCCGACGACCCGGACGCGACCCTGTTGGCGCATCTGCACAAGCTGCCGGCCGGTCCGTCGCGACGGCGCGCGGACGTACCGCGCGAGCTCGACGAGCTCGTCCTGTCGTTGCTCGAGAAGGCTCCCGAGCACCGCCCCGGGGCGGCCGCCGACGTCATCGACGCGCTGGCCGCGATCCGCCCGATCTCACGCCCGGTGGCGCTCGTCCGTCGGCTGGGGCGCAAGGGACGTTCCCGCACCGTGCGTCGCGTCGCCGCCTGAAGCGGCGCTTCGCCGATCTCGCTGGCTGCCCGTGACGGCCCGGGCGAACCGGGCGTCGAGCTCGTGGCCGAGCGATGTGAGCCCACCGTCGGCGTACTGCAGGCAGCCGAGCACGCCTGCGCCCAGGCCCGCGCCGACCGCGATCGCCACGGCGAGCCTGACGATCGTGCCGGGCAGCACCGCGAGCACGATCGGATGCAGGAGCACGGCGCCGTCGAGCAGGCCAACCGCGAGCGAGACCAGCCCGACGCCGACCGCCCCGCCCATCCGCAGGTGCTCCGGACCGCGAAACAGGATGCCGAGCCCCACCACCAGAAACACGATCGAGTCGACGGCCTCGATCCAGGTGCCCGGGGAGGCGTACGCGTCGAAGGCGAGGGCGAGCTCGACCGCGATCGACGCCGCCGCGGCGGCGATCGCGAGCGCTGTCGCCGCGCGCGGGATGAGCTCGCGCCTGTGCAGCAGCCGCGGGACCAACCCGAGGGCGCCGACGCAGAGCGCGAGCCCGAGCCACAGGGCAAGCGAAGGCGCAGCGAAGCGCACGAGCTCGCCCGTGAGCCGGGCAGGCCTGCCGTCGACCGTCAGGGGAACGGTCCAGGCCCCCCGATCAACTCCGGCCGGGAGCCGCTGCACCCGGGAGTCGTGCCACGCGACCGACGTACGGCCGCGCTGCAGGCGCCAGTGCGGCCCAGACGCGACGACCCGCTGATCCTTCTTGACGAGCCCGACGACCAACGCGGTCGGCGAGGCGGCGTTGACCCACAACCCGATGCGGTCCAGCCGGAACACCGGCTCGCCGAGGTAGCCGCGCATCGCGACCACGTGACCGGGCCTGATCGTGAGATTGAGGCCGTGGTCGCTCTGATAGATGCGGACGTTGTAGGCCGACGTGTGCGGCGCCGAGACGGTGGCCTGGTAATCGACGGCGACCGTGCCCGAGCGCAGGTGAGCGTGCGCCGATGCCGGGATCGCCAGCGACCCAAGCGCGGCCAACAGTGCGGCGCGGCGGGTCATGTTGCCGCCATTCTCCACCGTTTTGAGCGCGCGGTGTGAATCGCGGGCCACGCCGATATCGTGATACGATATTTGCCTAGGGTCGGCCTCGCTGCCGATCATGCGCCACCGAGGGAGGCGAAGATGCCCGAGAGAACGCACACGGCGACCTTCCGGGCCACGGATGGGCCCTCCCGCATGCTTGCGGATCTCGCATGCCCAGCATGCGGGCACGTCGAGTCGCACGAGCTGCCAGACCGGATCGCGATGAACCGGATGCGGATCTTCTGCGACTGCTGCGGCGCGTTCGTGACGATCCTGCTCAACGACGAGCAGGTCGAAGCGATACGTGCCAATGACGCTTGAGCAGTCCGACTTCGAGCATCTCCTCGAGCTGCGCACGGGTTTGCGTCGCTTCATCCGGTGGAGCGACCAACAGGCGCAGGCAGCCGGCCTGACACCCGCCAGGCATCAGCTGCTGCTCGCGATCAAAGGCCACCCGGACCCGTCGGGACCCACGGTCGGCGAGGTCGCCGACTACCTCGTGCTGCGCCATCACAGCGCCGTCGGCTTGATCGACCGTGCCGTCAAGGACGGTCTGGTCAAGCGCGACAGAGATCGCAGAAAGGGAGTCGTGCGGGTGACGCTCACGCGCGCGGGTGACGAAAAGCTCGCCGCGTTGGCCCAGGCGCATGTGGAAGAGATCGCGCACCTTGCCCCGACGATGCACACGCTGTGGCGGGCACTCGAGCACGCCGACGGGAACGCCCCCCACCCCGCCACCCGCAAGTCTCGCTAGCTCCCTCGACTAACCGGCGGCTAGCATCGGGTTCTGTGGTCGAGTCGCCTACAGTCGCCGGGGATCCGAAGGACGGTCAGTCCGAGCAGCGTCGCCCCGCGATCATTGCCGTGGACGACGAACCCGCGGTGCTGGCGGCCGTCGCGCGGGACCTGAGGCGCGGCTTTGGCGAGCGTTACCGCGTGATGCGCGCAGGTTCCGGTCCCGACGGACTCGAGCTGCTCAAACAGGTCCGAGCCCGCGGCGACCAGGTCGCGCTGCTGATCGCAGATCAGCGGATGCCGGGACTGTCGGGAACGGACTATCTCGTGCAGGCCCGAGAGCTGGCCCCCGCCGCCAAGCGCGTGCTGCTCACCGCCTATGCCGACACGGAAGCCGCGATCCAGGCGATCAACGAGGTTGCGCTGGACTACTACCTGCTCAAGCCCTGGGATCCGCCCGAGGAGGAGCTGTTCCCGGTCCTCGAGGATCTGTTGACGACCTGGGAGGCCGGCGCCGCGCTCGAATCGGGCGGTGTGCGCGTGATCGGACACAGGTTCTCAAAGCAGACTCACGACATGCGCGATTTCCTGGCGCGCAATCGCGTGCCGGCACGCTGGCTGGACGTCGAGCGCGACGCCGAGGCACGCGAGCTCATGACCGTGGCCGGCGTGGACGCGACTGGGCTACCTGTCGCCTTGCTCGAGGACGGGTCGATCCTCGAGCGTCCGACCACGCTCGAGCTCGCCGAGCGGCTCGGGATCTCGGCGCAGCCGACCGGCGACCACTATGACCTCGTGATCGTCGGCGGCGGCCCGGCCGGGCTTGCCGCCGCGGTGTATGGCGCGTCCGAGGGCCTGCACACCGTGATGGTCGAACGCGAGGCGCCCGGCGGTCAGGCGGGACAGTCGAGCCGGATCGAGAACTACCTGGGGTTCCCGAATGGACTGAGCGGCTCGGACCTTGCGCGCCGCGCAGCCACTCAGGCGCGCCGGCTCGGCGCGGAGTTCCTCACCGTGCAGGAAGCGCTGGCGCTCGAGGTCGAGGGAGCAGGCCGGATCTTGCGCCTGACCGGCGGCAGCACGCTCAGCGCCAACACGGTGCTTGTCGCCTCCGGCGTCTCCTATCGAAAGCTGAACGCTCCGGGCTTTGCGGACCTGACCGGCGCGGGCATCTACTACGGAGCCGCGCTCACCGAGGCGCGCGCATGCGAAGACCAGCACGTCGTCGTGATCGGTGGCGCCAACTCCGCGGGACAGGCCGCCGTGTACTTCAGCGGCTATGCGTCACGGGTGACGATGCTGGTTCGCGGCGATTCGCTGGCGAAGTCGATGTCGCAATATCTGATCGAGCAGATCGCGGCGCTCCCGAACGTGGACGTGCGCACGGGCGCGCAAGCAGTCGCCGCCGAGGGCAAGGACGGGCACCTTCACACGTTGACGATCCGCGCCGCGGACGGGACTGAGACGGTCGAGCAGGTCGACGCCTGCTTCGTGTTCATCGGCGCCTCCCCGCGCACCGATTGGCTCGACGGCGTTGTCGCCCGCGACGAGCGCGGGTTCATCCTCGCCGGGCCGGATGTGCGCGACCACGGCTGGCCCCTCACCCGCGAGCCGTACGTGCTCGAGACGAGCGTGCCCGGGGTGTTCGTCGCGGGCGACGTGCGAACGCGTTCGATCAAGCGCGTGGCGAGCGCCGTCGGCGAGGGGTCGATGGCGGTGTCGTTGATTCACGAGTACCTGGCGAGCGCATGAGCGAGCTCGAGCGACCGACGCTCGACGACCTGCGCCGGATCGATCTGTTCGACGGACTCGACGACGAGCAGCTCACGCGCTGGCAGCAGATCGCGGTCATCAAGAACTTCGGACCGGACACGCTCGTGGCCGAGGCCCAGGACGCCTCGGCCGGCGTGTTCCTGCTGTTTGACGGCGTCATCCAGGGCCTCGTGTTCGAGTCGGGGCGCCTGGAACCGGTCACCCGCCAGGTGGCGCCGACGTGGATGGGCGCGATCACCGCGATGACCGAGACCGGCTTTGCGGGAGAGATGCGGACGGTCACCGATGTCCGGATGGCCGCGATCGCCCCCGACGACTTCACAGACCTCGTGTTGACGCAGCGCGCCGTTCACCGCCGCGTGATGCGCGCGGTCCGGACCGTGTCGGCGCGGACCGCCGCCCGCGAGCAGAACCGCGAGCGGCTTGCGTCGCTCGGAACGATGGCCGCCGGGCTCGCCCACGAGCTCAACAACCCCGCGGCCGCCGCCCGACGGGCCGCCTCCGATCTGGCCGAAGCGCTCGACGTGCTCGCCTCGACGATCGGGCTGTTCGTCGAATCTGGGATCGAGCGCGAGCAGGCGGGCGAGCTCGTGGCGATGCAACGGGACGCGATCGAGCGCGCAGCCTCCAGCGACTCGATGTCGGCGCTCGATGCCGCAGACGCGGAGGACGAGCTGCTCGACGCGCTCGAGAATCTCGGCGTGACCGAGCCTTGGCGCGTCACCGAGCCGCTCGTTGCCGCCGGCATCGACAAGGAGTGGCTGGACCGGCTCGAGCAGACCGCCGGCCCCGCGTCCGCCAGCGCCGTCGCGTGGATCGCGGCATCGCTGACCGCGCAGGGCCTCGCGGCGGAGATCGCTGAGTCGACCGACCGCATGGGCAAGCTCGTCAAGGCGATCAAGGCCTATGCGTTCATGGATCGCGGCGAGCTCGTCGAGACCGATATCCACGAGGGACTCGAGACCACCCTCCTGGTCCTCGGCCACAAGCTCAAGCACACCACGATCGAGATCAGGCGCGACTACGACCGCTCGCTGCCCAAGCTCACGCTTCGAGGGTCAGAGCTCAACCAGGTATGGACCAATCTGCTCGCGAACGCGATCGAGGCGCTTGGCGAGTCAGGGACGATCGAGATCGACACCGTGCGCGACGGCCCCTGCGCCCGAGTGGACGTCATCGACGACGGGCCGGGAATCCCGGACGAGATCCGCGGCCGCGTGTTCGACCCCTTCTTCACGACCAAGGCGGTCGGCGAGGGCACCGGCCTGGGCCTCGACACCGCCCGGCGCATCGTCACCGAACGGCTCGGCGGCTCGATCACGCTCGAGTCCGAGCCCGGGCGAACCGTGTTTCACGTATGGCTGCCGCTCGATGGCGCGGCGACGCGACAGAACGCCTGACCGACTACACGGGCGTCTCGGAGCGATCCTCGGACTGGCTGACCAACGTCAGCACGTCGGTTCCGTGGCGCTCGACGAAAGCCGGGCCGACGCCTTTGATCGCTTCGAGCTCGGCCACCGAGCGCGGCCGCAGCGTGGCGATCGATTCCAGCGTGCTGTTGTGGGCCACCGTGAACGCCGGCTTGCCGTCGCTGGCACGCACACGCCACTCGCGTAGCGTCTCCAACAGCCCGAGATCACCGGGATCGAGCGGCTTGGCGTCCGGCGCCCGGCGCCCCTTGGATCGCACGGGCGTCAATGACGCTGGATCGGGCAATCCGATCGTGTCGGGATCGCAGACGTCGCAGCAGCGCCCCTGCGGCGCGCCCCGCCGGCTGTCGCCGAAGTGATCGAGCAGCGCGCGGCGCCGACACTCTGACGACGACGAGCTGAACGACTCGACGGCGCGGTATGCGCGCCACGCGCGATCCTGCGCGACCCGGCAGATGGACGCGACATCGCGGGCTCGCGGCGAGGCCGCAAACGTCACCTCCAGCCGTCCCGCGGGCGCAGGCTCGAGCGCGCACAGCCCGGCCCGCTCGGCGACCCCGAGGCAAATGCGCTCGCGGTCGGCTCGCGGGGCGTCGATGATCGCGGTCTCGCCGCCGACCGAGTGCCGCAAGCGCCGCACGTAGGCGAGCACGTCGTCGGGCTCGACGGCGTCGCCCTTGATGAAGTTGATCAGGCGTCCGAGGTCGACGCGGCTCGCCATCAGGATCCCGCGCGCCAGGCAGTCCGTCGCGTCCGGCGCGTCCCACCTCTTGGTAGTAGGCCTCCACGCTCTTGGGGATTGACCAGTGGACCACAGCGCGCACATCAGCTTTGTCGACGCCCATGCCAAACGCGTTGGTCGCCACGACTATCTCCGCATCTCCCTCCATGAACCGGTGTTGGGCGGAAGCGCGCTCGTCCGCCGGCATGCCGGCGTGATACCCGACAGCGAGCAGCCCCTCGGACCGCAGCCGCTCGCTGACGTCCTCGACCTCGCGGCGCGTGCCGCAGTAGACGATCGCGGGTCTCATGCCGGGGTCCGAGAGCGCCAGTGAGAGCAGCATCTGTTTGCGGGCCTTGGACCCCGTCCCGTCGAGGGCGATCACGTCAAAGGACAGGTTGGGCCGGTCGAAGCCGGCCCGCATCACGTACGGCTCACGCAAGCCGAGCCGCTCGACGATCTCCTCGGCGACCTGCTCGGTCGCCGTCGCCGTGCAGGCCATCACGGTCGGCGACCCGAGACGGTCGATCACCCGGCGAAGCCGCAAATAGTCAGGACGGAAGTCGTGACCCCACTCCGACACGCAATGCGCTTCGTCGACCGCGAACAGCGCCACGCTGCGCTGCTCCAGCGCCGCCAGAAACGCCGAGGAGCCAAAGCGCTCAGGCGAGCAAAGCACGATTCGGGCACGGCCCTCGCGCACGTCCGCCAGCGCGCGGGCGGCTGCGCCGGCGTCCATGCCCGACGCGATCATCGAAGCTGGATGCCCGCCGAGGACAAGCCGCCGGTACTGATCCGCCATCAACGCAATCAGCGGGGACACCACGACGGTCAGCCCATCGGAGGCGATCCCGGGCAGCTGATAGCAAAGGCTCTTGCCGCCGCCGGTGGGCATCACCACCAGGCTGTCGTGGCCGGTGAGCGCCGCGGCCACGGCCTCGCGCTGTCCCGGCCGGAACTGGTCCAGGCCGAAATGCGTCAGCAGCGCATCAGGATCGGCGGGCCCGCTGTAGCGCCGCTCGGGCGGAGCATCGAGCTCGATGCGGTCGAGGCCTCTCAGCGCGAGTTGCGCGGCAGCATCGTCATCGAGCGGCGCAGGCTTCGGCATGGCGCGTGCCTGCACGTCGGCCAGCGCGCGCGCCGCGTCCGCCGCCGCTGCGCGCTCGTCACGGGAAAGCGACCGCCATGCGACCCGCAGCGCCTCGAGCTCCCCGGCCAGCCTCGGGTCCGACCGATCGGACTCGATCCGATCGACAAGTGACATCGCCCGGGCGGTGAAATCAGTCATGCCAATGCCAGCGTAGGCGCCTGCCAGGACGGCATCCTCAGACTGCCGGTCGCGGTGCGATGATCGGTGGATGACGGCGTGGCACGACGTCGAACAGGCGGTCCCGGAGTTCGCGCAGCGCGTACGTGCGCTGTTCGACGCCCATCGGCACAAGACGATCGCCACCTTGCGAGCCGACGGCTCGCCGCGCATCTCCGGGATCGAGGCGGCGTTCGAGGACGGCGAGCTGGTCTTCGGCTCGATGCCGAACGCGCGCAAGGGCGCCGATCTCCACCGCGATCCGCGGTTCGCCCTGCACAGCGCCACGGTCGACCCGATCGAGGGCTCCGAGGCACAGTGGCCAGGCGAGGCCAAGATCTCCGGTCGTGCGATCGCCGTCCGGCCGGTCGCCGAAGGGTCGGACAGCGACCACTTCCACGCCGACATCGCCGACGTCGTGCACACCCACCTCGACGAAGCGGCCACGATGCTCGTCGTCGAGTGGTGGACGCCTACGCACGGGCTGCGGAAGATCGAACGCGCCTGACGGGGCGCAAGGTCCGCTCGATCCCATGGCCACTGGCAACGATCACGAAATCCTCCCGGGGCTGTGGCGATTTGAGGCGCTCCATCCCGAATGGACCGAGGAGGAGCGCGAAGAGGATGGGTGGGAGCAGAGCGTCGCGTGGTGGGCGGTCGCGGCTCCCGGCGGGCTGGTTCTGATCGACCCGCTGATCGACGATTGGGACGCGCTCGACTCGCTCGTGGCCGGCGCGTCAGGGTGCGCGGGCGTCGTGCGCACCTGCCATTGGCATCAGCGCAGCATCGATGAGGTTGTCAGCCGGTACGACGTCCCGGTTTGGGCCAGGCGCGATCCCGATGGCAACGTCCCCCACGCGTTGGACCATGCAGTCGACGATGATCCGCTCTGCCGCCGGCACGCTCAGGGTTTGTCCGGAGTCATGGACGCAGCCCGAGGGCGGCTCGGCACGGCTTCGCTCGCTGCTCGCAGGTCTCACCGAGCTTCCGGTCGAGCACGTTCTGGTGTCCCATGGTCCGCTGGTCCTCGGCGACGGGCTAGCGTCCCTGCGCCGGGCCACAGCCTGACCCGACTCGTCGATGCGGACCTAGGCCTGGCGATCCGCGGGCCCGAGCAGATCCCAGCGGTTGCCGCTGATGTCCAGGAACACCGCGACTTGCCCGTACGCCTCGGTGCGCGGTGCCGTTACGAACACCACCCCGGCGGCCCGCATCCGCTCAAGCGCGGCGTCGAAGTCGTCGACGCGCAGGAAGAACCCGACCCTGCCCGCGAACTGCTGTCCTACCGCTGCGGCTTGGGCGTCGCCGTCCGCCTGAGCGAGCAGCAGGCCGGTGCGCGCTCCTGGAGGCCGCACGACGACCCACCGTTTCGGCCGGCCGTCGTTGGTGGTCATCGCAGGAGAGTCCTCGACGAGTTCAAATCCGAGCGCGCCAACGAAGAACTCGATCGCGCGACCGTAGTGCTCGACGATCAGCGAGACGAGCTCGAGGTCCACGTCCCGCAGGCTACGCCCGCGATCGTGCGGCGCCAGCCGTCACTCCGAATCTCGCCGGATATTCGACGCGAGGGCGTCGTGCGTAGCGTCGGCGTCGCGGGTCGGTCGCGCGGTCAACGTTGCGGAGGCGTTACGGATCGTACGGTCGCGATCGCCATCAGCCAGGGCCAGCTCGGTAAAGGTGCGCATGCGCTGCTTGGTGCTGCTCAAGAAAGCTTCGCGCTCGCGGGCGCGCAACAGATGGAAGCCAAGCCGGATGATCGGGTTCGGAATCCTGGCGGGGCGGGAGACCGCGTGAACGCGGAACTCCACCTGGCCGTCGTCGAGCCACTTCCACACTTCCCAGTCCATCTGGCCCATCTCCACGTGTCCCTCGAGCGTGCGGTAGTTCCAGCCCCAGATCCGAGCGCTCCTGCTGCCGATCTCCTGGGTCCGCTCGAAGACCTCGCCGACACGGACCCCCACGAAGACATACGCGACGCCAAAAGCCTGGAGCTTGAGCAACATGTCGCGCTTCTCCAGTGGGACGGCAGGGTCGTAGTAGGCCTTCACGATCGAGGGGTCGGCGAACTCATAGCCGCTCATCAGCCGCCGCGCGATCTGCCAGCTGCCCTGCTGGACCGGCATTCCCGGAGGTTCAGCGGGCAGACGCTCGCATAGGTCGGTGATCGTCCAGCCGCTGCCAGGCGAAGCGCCGGCAAGCGATGCGAGATCGAAGTTGAGCGGCTCTTGCGCGAGCTCGGCCAACCGGCGTTGAATCCTGCGGGAACGAGGCAGCGACGTGCCGCTCACGAGCGCGCCGTCGGCGTATCGATGCGGTCGGTTTCAAGGTCGATTCCGCCCGTCATGCGGCCGCCGGCAAGCTTCACCACCCGCTCCAGGAACGAGATCCACATGTGCGCCTGTACCTCCTTCGCCATTCGCAGCCGGTGGTACAGCAAGTTCACGAACGAACTGCTGCTACGCGCCCAGGACTCGATCTCGAAGACGACCTCGGAACCCTCGTCCTCGGACCTGAATTCGATCTGGCCCGCCTCGAGATGGCCGGCCATGGTCGCGAGCCGAAACGAACGCGACCCCACGTCAACGACCCTGACGGGCCCGTCCCAGGGGCCCGGCATACGGACGACATACTCGTCTCCCACACGTAAGCCGCCCGGCTCGCCATGCATGCGCTGAAAGCGTGCGAACTTCGTCGGCGAAGCACGGTTGAGATCGGCCTTGAGCTTCTCCATCAGCTCCGCTGCACCGAGGCTGGTGTCGCGGATCCGCGTCCTGTAGCAGCGGTGGAAGAGCGGCCCGTAGCCGTCCTGCTGGCCCTGGACCTCGTCGGAGCTGACGCCTGGCGGGTAACTCAATAATGGCGGCAGCGGAGACGTCAGCGATCCAGCTTCCTCCCGTCGTCGCATCGGAGTCGTGCGCCACATGTAGTCCCACGAAGTGAGCGCCACCCCCAGTGGCCAGGTCGCCGCGGTCAGCCAGCGGCGGATCGGCCTTGGGCGCTTGGGCATGGTCTTTACATACCCGCGTCAGAAATCCTCAACAACGTGTTCAGATTTCCGCAACAAGGGGTAGAGGTCTGGCAGACAGTGTTACGTCGTCGAGCCCAACCGATGTTGACCAGACGCCTGCACGACGCCGGCCTGCGGGCCTGGCAGATGCAGTGCCTCTCCCTCGGCTCTGTAGGCCTGTGCATCGGCCTCTGGATCCGCGCCAAAACCGTCGATCAGGACGAGCGCGGAAACGCTGAGCGCCGAGCCCTGTTCGTCGGCTTATGGCCGCCCACCATCTGGCTGATCGGCGACTCCCTCGAGCGTCAGAACTAGCCCGACGGGGCACCCGGCAGCGCGAAGTAGTCCTCGGTGATGGTGGGCGTGAAGCCGACCGACGTGTACAGGGTGAGTGCGCGGTCGTTGTCGACGTCCACTTCCAAGCGGATCCGGTGCGCGCCCTCGGCGCGCAGCTGGTCGCAGGCGTGTCTGAGCGCGGCGCGCCCGATCCCGCGGCCTTGCCAGCGGCGATCAATCACAAACCCGTAGATGCTGGCGTCGTCTCCGTCGCGTGTGAGCCGCAACGTTCCGACCGGCGACCCGTCCAGCTCAACGATCGCCGTCTGCTCGCGCGGCAAATCCAAGCGCTCAGCCAGATCAGCGTCCGCAGGCTCGCCAAACCCGTCCTCGAGTAGGCGCGAGACGAGTGGAAGGTCGGCCACGGTTGCCGGGCGAAGCGTGATCGCCGGCCCACGCGAGCCCGTGGTCGGGTCGCCGGATAGCACGAGAGCATGCTCTGAGTGATCGAGCACCCCACCGCGGCGCAGCGCCAGACGCTTGCCCGCCGCTGAAGGACGCGGCACGATCAGCAGCGGCCGCCGATCGCTCCGCTCACGACACAGCGGCAAAGCGGCGTCCAGCAGGGCGGCGCCGATGCCGCGCCGGCGAGCGTCCGGCGAGACCATCCCCGCGAGCTCCGGCGAGGAGCCAAAGGCGTAGATCCCGACGAAGCCAAGCAGCCGATCACCCTCCCACCACATCAGGTCCTCGACGCGGTCGCCGCTGCGCCGGCGAAGCGTTCCCCACTCCAGCTTCAAGCGGCCACCGTCGGCATCGATCACCCGCCGTTCAAGTCCGGCGATCGCCTCCAGAGCACCTGGAGACAAGCCAGCGGCACGCTCAAGCACACCCTGGAGCAAACCAGATCGGACCAGGTCGTGGAAGCGCCCCGATCCTTCGCGGCATCTGCACAGAATCTGTATGCGCTTGGCCTCGATCTTCACGGATCCATCACCGCCACAGATCTACGTTGAGAGTGTCAAAGGTGCCTCAAGAGCCCGGAAACACGGTTCAACAGAGGCCACCGCAGTACCTCTCACTTCAGGAGTACCAGATGCCAGCAATCGCAGACCCCTATCGCGACCGCCCTTACACGTCCTTCAGCACGTCGCGCGACGACAACCCCGACGACTCCCACTCGTTGCGGCTGCGGCTTCGCACCGCTCGCCGGCGCGCGGAGCTCACGCGTGAGCTCGCGGAGGGCACGAATCCCAGTACGCGTCCCGAGCTTGCACTCCGCGCGGCGCAGCTCACCAGCGACCGCAACCGCCGGACCATCGCACGCAGCCTGCGCCGCACGATTTCTGAGGCGCACAAGCCGCCGATGACGCGCTCGCGGATGGTCCTCATCCAACGAGCGGCGGTCATCGATGCCGAAAGCGCGATCAACGCAATGGTCGAGCGCCTGCGCAGCCCGGAGCCAGTCCAAGCCCAAGGGATGGCACTAGCCGAACGGATCCTCACCAACGCCGACGGAAGCCCGCTGTACAACGCCAGCGAGCCGGGCACGCTTCACGACGAGATGCGTGGTGCTGCTGCCGCACTTGAAGCGGACGCTCCGCAATCGCATCAGGTGCCGATCGCTGCATGATTGCCGTCGGGCAGGGCGAGATGACCGGACACGCGCTCGCTCGCGGGACGCACACCCACCCTTCGCAAGGACGAAGCGCAATGGAGTGGGTCAGTTACCTCGCGGGCGAGCCACACAGCAACGAGCCCGATCGCGTCAGTCCCGTATTGCGTGCCTTCTGCAGGACGTTGAATGACGCGATGGAGGACGAATCGCGGCAGCGCCTGCTGCCGTATCTCGAGCGGACGATCGGAACCGCCGACGATGGCCTTGACGAGACGCGCTCGTGGATGGCTCTCGATTGGCTGATCCGCGTGTACGCGCCGACATGGCTTCACGCCGCAGGTTTGCCGCACTCAGCAACCAGGCTCACAACGCTGTCCCCGGTCATCGGGATGCCCGATCTGAAGATCGCGATCGTCGCGCTTGGCAGAACCAGACGCGAGTCACGTGCGGCTTGGGCCGCGGCGCTGGGCGCAGCCGGCGCCGTCGCCTGGGTCCCGCAGGCCGCAGGACGCGGCGCCGCCCTCGAGGTCGCGTGGAGCTCGACCGGGAGGCCTGCGTGGGCCGCCGCATTGATCGGAGTGCGCAAGCTCGCTTGCGATCGAGCTACCGCCATCAGCGACGAGATCGCCGGCGACGCCGCGGCCATACTGATCCGACGGGCGCGCACCGACGGCCGCCGAGGCGCTGCTGGAGCTGCCGCGAAGGCGGCGCTGGGCCCAACCATCCAGGAATTGCAGCAATCGGCGTTAGGGCTGTTGGACCGGATGCTCCCGGGTAGGGAACTCCCGGCGTCGCTCCTCCCACAACCGGGCTGAGTGCGGGACCGCCCCGCCCCGAGGCCTCGCAGGCGCGCCGCGCAGCGGTAGCGGCGTCGACGTTGCCAAGCGCGAGTAGACGACTTACGCTTTCGGGGCTGGGGAGTTCTTCCAACTGGAAGAGAGGAGAGCGAAGTGCCTGACGAAAAGGAAGCTCGACCGAGTCCCGAACGGCTGTCGTGGAGCGCGGAGGGTGCCGCTGCGCGTTGGGGCGAGAAGCATCAGGACGAAGACGCGCCACCCACTGCGCCGCCGGACGTGCCCGAGGACGATCACATCGTTCCCAACCGGCATTCGGCCAGCGCCGAGGCTGCCGCCCTCCGGTGGTCTGAGCGACACGGCGACGACGAGGACTGAGCTACCCGGCTGCTGGCGGTAATCGGCCCACTCCGGACCGGCGCCCGCAGCCACCGCGTTCAACGGCAACATCGGATCCGTCTCCCGCCGCCCGAGGTTTGCAGGGTGCCTGCACACGGGGCCGGCGCCGGCGCGTGCTCGCCCACTACGTGATGCATCTTCTGTCTTGTCTGTTGATCCAGGTGCAGGATCAGCCGGGCAGGCCGCCCTCTGACCGCGCCTGGCTACGCTGATGACATGACAGCGTCCCCGAGCTCAGGTCCACTGCCGGCGAGCCCTACATTGTCGGCATCGCAGCTGGCGACACTCGCCGAGCAGGGCGAAGAGCGCACAGCGAACGTTGGGGATGTGCTCTACCGCGTCGGCGATCAGCGCTATCCGTTCATCGTGATCCTCGATGGTGAGGTCGCGATCCTCGATGCTGCGGGCAACGAGATACTCAGGCACGGCCCATCGGGCTTCCTCGGAGAGCTGAACCTACTTTCCGGGCAGACCGTTTTCGTCACTGCGGTCGTCACACAGGCGTTGCGATACACCGCGGTGGATCGCGACACGATGCGTTCGCTGCTCTACGAGGACGAGGCGCTCAGCGATCTGGTGCTCTCGACGTTCATCGCCAGACGCGAAGCCCTGCAGCGGGTCGATGGGATCGGCCTCGAGATCGTGGGCCCTCACTCGTCCCACGCCACGATGGGGATGCTCGCGTTCGCACGCAGTAATCGCCTGCCGTTTACGTGGCGCGACTCCGAGCGCGCGGACGATCCCCTGGCTGCTGAGCTTGTCGCCCAACTCGATCCGGCGAGCCTTCCGCTGGTCAAGCTTCCGGGCGGGCGCGAGCTTCGGGGCCCGTCGACCGGCCAGGTCTCTCGTGCGCTGGGGATCGGACGCGAGCTCGCGTCCCGCGAGGAGGTCGATCTGGTTGTGGTCGGTGCCGGGCCGGCAGGCCTCGGCGCCGCCGTCTACGGCGCCTCCGAGGGACTCGACACTCTGGTGATCGACAGCACCGCGCTTGGCGGCCAAGCGGGCATGTCCCGCAGAATCGAGAACTACCTCGGGTTCCCGGCTGGGGTAAGCGGTTCAGAGTTGACGAGCCGCGCGGTCACGCAGGCGCGGAAGTTCAACGCGCGCCTCGCGACGCCGTATCGCGCGCTGTCTCTCGAACCCGGGAAGGGACGCCACATTGTCCGGTTGGAAGACGATCGAGAGGTCGCGGCACGCGCTGTCGTGCTCGCAACGGGTGCGCAGTACCGGCGGCTACCTGTGGACAGCCTCGACGAATACGAGGGCGTGAGCGTCTTCTACGCCGCGGGACCGCCCGAGGCGCAACTCTGCGGCGCCGAGCGGGTGGCAGTCGTCGGCGGAGGAAACTCGGCCGGCCAGGCCGCCGTCTGGCTGACCCGCGGCGGCGCTCTCGTGACCCTGCTCCACCGCCGGGCGGACCTTCGCGAAACGATGTCCGACTATCTCGTGCGCGAGCTCGACCGGTACGGCGTTGCCGTGCGCGACGAGAGCGAGATCGCCACGTTGCACGGCACCAGCGGGCAGCTCGAGGCAGTCACGCTCAAGACCGGCGAGCGTCTTCCCTTCTCGTACCTGTTCCTCTTCCTGGGCGCGTCGCCCTGCACGGACTGGCTGGACGACGCGGTCGCTCGCGACGCCAATGGCTTCATTCTCACAGGCGGTGACGCGGGCGCCGACAATCTTCTCGGCACCAACGTTCCGGGCATTCTCGCGGCCGGCGACGTCCGGTCCGGCTCTACGAAGCGCTGTGCCACAGCCGTCGGCGAAGGCGCGATGGCCGTCCAGCTCGTCCACGCCCACCTAGCGACGCGCTGACACTCGGGCCTCGCGTCTCGGGTCGAGCTTTCCGCGCCAAGCAGGGCGACCACGTTGCCGGCAAGGTGCGCGTCCGGGCACGAAGGCAGGTCTGGGCTGTTGGCGCTTGAAGCACCGGGACGTGACGCTCGGGGCGTGACGCGCCATGCCCATCACGCCGACGCTGCCGGCGACCAGAAGGCGGTACTGCGGTGGGCGCCCGTCGCCGCCAGCAACGCCGGCGGATGCGTGGTCGACACGGGCCGGTTCGTGATCGTGCCGTTGCCACACATGAACGAGACGCTGATCGGGATCAAGCGCCCCGCCGGAGGGCGCTGGACTATCGCCCCGCAGCCAGGAGCGCCGCCGATCGTCGTGGTGTCGCACGCCAACGGGTTGCCGTCGGCGCGGATCACCGCCAGCGTTCACGGCCACCGGCGCGTGATCCCCGGCCTCGGGGCCCGTGTGACGGTGATGGCGGTCGGCCCGATGGGAACCCCGGGCCCTCCCGCGCCGCACGCCTCGCGCCCACCCCGCCGCCCGGACGGGTGCATTCGCTATCTCGTGACGATCACGGTCAGCGGCCGAAACGGAGCCAGGTACGTCGAGATGTCCAGCCTTACTCAGCTGCAACCCAGCATCGACCTGGCAAAGCTGAAGCCCGGCACGGAGGTGCATCCAATGCTGCCGAGCCAGCGCTCGAGACAGGCCGGATGCGAGAAGAACAGCGCAGACCCCATGCGACGGTCCACCACGTCGTCGGTCTAGTGGCCGGCGCCGTTGCGGATGATGGCCGCCTGGCCTTGACCGCCTCCGATGCAGAGCGTCGCGAGGCCGCGCCCTGCGTTGCGGCGGCGCATCTCGTGCAGCAGGGTGACGAGGATCCGACCGCCGCTGGCGCCGATTGGGTGCCCCAGCGCGATCGCTCCGCCATTGGGGTTGATCCGCTCGGGGTCGATGTCGAGCTCCCTGAGCACAGCGAGCGACTGTGCCGCGAACGCCTCGTTGAGCTCGAATAGGTCGATGTCGCCTAGCTGCAGACCGGCTCGGGCCAGCGCCTTCCGAACCGCGGGCACGGGGCCGATCCCCATGATCTTCGGCTCGACCCCAACGGAGGCGTAGCCCTCGACTGTTCCAAACGTGCTCACGCCGCGCTCGGCGGCCTTGCTCGCGGACATCACGACGATCGCAGCCGCCCCGTCATTGATCCCCGATGCGTTGCCGGCGGTCACGGTGCCGCCATCGCGGCGAAACGCCGTGCGCAGCTTCGCCAGCGTGTCGGGAGTCGTTCCCGCCCGCGGCGCCTCGTCGCTGTCGACCGTGCGCGTGCCGCCCTTCGCAGGCACGTCGATCGACACGATCTCGTCGTCGAAGATCCCCTCGGCGACCGCGCGCTCGGCCTTTTGCTGGCTGGCGGCGGCGAATGCGTCCTGTTCCTCGCGGCTGATGCCGTACTGCTCGGCCAGATTCTCCGCGGTGATCCCCATGTGGATGTCGTTGAACGCGTCCCACAGTCCGTCATGCACCATCGAATCAATCAGGTCGACGTCGCCCATCCGCGCGCCGAAGCGTCCCGACGGGATCAGGTACGGAGCACGCGTCATGTTCTCCATGCCACCAGCCACGACGATGTCGACGTCGCCCGCGCGGATCATCTGCGATGCGATCGCAACCGCTTTTAGTCCGGATCCGCAGACCATGTTGATCGTCGTCGCGGGCACCTCCTTGGGGATCCCCGCGCGGATCGCGACCTGGCGCGCGGGGTTCTGTCCAAGCCCGGCTGTCAGGACGCAGCCGAGGACGACTTCGTCAACCTCCTCCCGCGCGATCTCGGCTCGCTCGAGCGCCGCGCCTACTGCCCGCGCGCCGAGCTCCGTGGCGGTGACGTCCTTGAACTGCCCGCCGAAGCTGCCCACCGGAGTCCGGACCGCGCTGACGATTACCGCATCTTCCATCACAGCCTCCTCCGACAGCTTGTGACACTTAACGTGTCCTGATATTCAGCATACGCCTCACTCTCGGCTGCTCGGCTGCGACGACGGGGACGTCGACGAGCTTGCCAATTACGATCCGCTGAGCGAGGGACGCCGGCTCGGGCACGTGGGGTCACACGACCAATGAGCGGCCGCTCCGCAGACCCCTCGCGACTGCGAGAGAGCGATTTTCCAGACTGCCCCGGCGGACGTTGCTCGAAGGTGTATGGTGGATTGTTCGCGCGCTCTGAACCCCGGCGTGCGAGTTCTGGCTCTAACTCTCGGCCACCGTGGTTGTCGACCTCACTGAGGTCCAACCAAACGCAAGCGTCAGGAGCCGAGCATGGCCATCTCCACACCGAACCGCGCGACCGACGGGACGCTGGAGCTGCTCTCCGGCGAGAAGCTCGAGCGCCGGCTCGCGGAGCTCCTGCACCAAGACCGGTTCGCGCCGCCCCCGCACTTCGTCGCCGCTGAAAGCGTCAACGACGCCTCGCTGCACGCAAGAGCCGAGCTCGACCCAGACGGATTCTGGGCGGAGGAGGCGCGGAACCTGCACTGGGACCGCCCGTTCACGACCGTGCTCGACGACTCAAACCCGCCCTTCTACAGATGGTTTACCGACGGCACGCTAAACGTGTCGTACAACTGCGTGGACCGGCATGTCGAGGCTGGCCATGGAAACCGCGTCGCATTCCACTGGGCCGGCGAGGAGGGCGAGCAGCGCGCGATCACCTACGCCGACCTGTACCGCGATGTGCAAAGACTCGCGAACGCGCTCAAAGCACTGGGCGTGGGCAAGGGCGACGTCGTCGGGATCTACCTGCCGATGATCCCCGAGGTAGTGGTGGCGATGCTTGCGTGCGCACGGATCGGCGCGCCCCACAACGTCGTGTTCGGTGGGTTCGCCCCCGGGGCCGTCGCCGAGCGGATGGAGGTTTCGCGCGCCAAGGCGCTGATCACTGTGGACGGCGCGCGTCGCAAGGGCAAGACGGCGCCGGTGAAGGCCGTCGTCGATGCCGCGATGGCCGACGTGGAGTCACTCGAGCACATCGTGGTCGTGCGCCACACCGGCATCGATGTGCCGATGAGCCCGCTTCGCGACGTGTTCTACGACGAGATCCTCGCCGCTGCCGACCACGTCTGCCCGGCGGAGCCGATGGAGGCCGAGCACCCGCTGTTCATCCTCTACTCGTCAGGTTCGACTGCCAAGCCGAAGGGCATCGTCCATACAACCGGCGGCTACCTGACTGGCGTCAGCTCCACGCACCGGTACGTGTTCGACCTTGATCCGCGGCGTGACGTGTTCTTCTGCTCGGCCGACGTTGGCTGGGTGACGGGCCACTCCTACATCGTCTACGGTCCGCTGGCCAACGGCGCGACCAGCGTGATGTACGAGGGCGCCCCGGACTATCCGCACAAGGGCATCTGGTGGGAGCTAGTCGCGCGCTACGGGGTAACGATCTTCTACACCGCGCCGACTGCAATCCGAGCGTGTATGAAGTGGGGTCCCGAGCAGCCGAACGCTCACGACCTCTCGTCACTGCGCCTGCTGGGTTCCGTCGGCGAGCCGATCAACCCGAAGGCGTGGCTGTGGTACCACGTCGTCATCGGCCGCGAACGGTGCCCGATCGTCGACACCTGGTGGCAGACAGAGACCGGCCAGATCATGATCTCGCCCCTCCCCGGGCTGACTGAGACCAAGCCCGGCTCGGCGACGCACTCGCTTCCCGGCGTCGTAGCTGATGTTGTCGACGAGACCACCGGTGAGAGCGTCGAACAGGGCCAGGGCCTGCTGGTGCTCAAGCGCCCGTGGCCGGGCATGCTGCGCACGCTCTACGACGACGACGAGCGCTACGTCGAGACCTACTGGTCGCGCTTCGGCCCTGAGACCTACCTGGTCGGCGACGCGGCGATTCGCGACAAGGACGGTTACCTCTGGATCGTCGGACGGATCGACGATGTGATCAACGTGTCCGGTCACCGCCTCTCGACCGCCGAGGTGGAGTCGGCGATTGTCGCCCACGAGAAGGTCGCCGAGGCCGCGGTCGTGGCCCAGTCCGATGAGCTCACCGGTCAAGCGATCGTCGCGTTCGTGACGCTTCAGGGCGACCTCGACGGAACGCCGGAAATCGAGGCTCAGATCCGCGAGCACGTCGCCGCGCAGATCGGCAAGCTCGCGCGCCCGAAGCGAATCCTCTGGAGTGACGACCTGCCCAAGACGCGGTCGGGAAAGATCATGCGCCGGCTGCTCAGAGATATCGCCGAGGGCAGGACCCTCGGCGACGTCACAACGCTCCGGGACCCGACGGTGATGGCCGAGCTCGCGCAGAAGGTCTCCGCCGCTCGCGCCCAGGAGGACTAGTCAAATGGCGGACTCGACTACCCCCGCCCCAGACGCGCAGGTTCGTGCGCTGTACGAGCAGGCGGAGTCTGAGACCGCGCAGGCGTTCGAGCAGCTCGTGTCGAAGCCGAGCTTCGGCGTGCTGCTGGCCCGCAGCGCCGAGAACGTCGCAGCGCTGACACGGATCAGCTCGGATGTCGCCGATCTCGTGCTGCGAAACCTGCGCCTCGCCGGACGGGCGGACGTCACGCGTCTGGCACGGCAACTGCATCGAACCGAGGACAAGTTGGAGCGCCTATTGCAGGAGGTGGAGGGGCTGCGCGACGAGCTGCCGCCGGCGCCGTCCGTCCACAAGCCGCGCGCGCCATCCACCCGTAGGGCGCGCGCGCAGTCCGTCCGCAGATCTCGCGGCGGTGGGACCGACACCCCGAGGCCAACCGGGACGCCGTCATGAGCGCGATCGGGACGCTGGCCCGCGTTCCGGCGGCGACGTTCGAGCTGGCGAACGTCATTCTCACCGCCCCCGACGCCCCGATCGGTCAGACGCCTCGCGACGTTGTCTGGACGCACCGCGGGACCACGCTGTACCGATATCGCTCGGACGCTCGGCAGCATCCGATCCCAGTTCTGCTCGTGTTCGCGTTGATCAACCGGCCGGACATCTTCGACCTCCGGCCCGGCAGCTCGTTCGTCGAGTTCCTGCTCGGGGAGGGGTTCGACGTGTTCCTCGTCGATTGGGGCGTCCCGGATGAAGAGGACGCCGACACGGGGCTGGCCGAGCTCGTGTGCGACGAGCTGCACTGGGCGGTACGCGAGACGCTGCGGGCTGCCGGCGAGGAGGAGCTGACGCTGTTGGGCTGGTGTATGGGCGGCACGCTGTGCGCGATGTACTGCGCGCTGCATCCGGTCGGGGCGGCGCGCAACGCCGTGCTGTTGACGACCCCGATCGACCCGAGCAACTCGTTGTACAAAAAGTGGGTCGGCCACGACCAGTTCGACGTAGACGTGATCGCCGACCACTATCGGGTCATTCCGGGGTCCGGGATCGACTGGGCGAACAAGCTGATGAAGCCGGTCACGAACTATGTGACCACATACCGCCGGCTTTTTCAGAGCATCCTCGACGGCAGCGACCCGCGGGTCAGTTTCCAGGCAATGGCGAAGTGGGTAGCGGACAACCCGCCGTATCCATCGCGGGCCTATCGCGAGTGGATCACCTGGATGTACAAGGAGAACCGGTTGGTTGCCGGACGCCTGCGGCTGCGCGAACAACGCGTGGACCTGCGACGGATCGAGCAGAACCTGCTGGTGGTCACGGCGAGCGCGGACCACATTTCCCCCCCAGAGGGGACGGTCCCGATCCTCGATCTCGTTTCCAGCGAGGACGTCACCCATATTGACCGGCCCGGCGGCCACATCGGGTTGATCGCAGGGTCGAAGGCCAAGCGTGAGATCTGGCCGGAGCTGGCGGACTGGTTGCTCGAACGCTCTGGCCGTTGAGACGAGGAGAGAAAAATGGCAGTCAACACGAGCCCGACCGAGTCGGTTTTGCAGCGGCCGCGTTTGCACGACCACGTCGCATTCGTCACCGGAGGTACGCGCGGGATTGGGGCAGCGATCTGCAAGAGCCTCGCTGCGCACGGCGCGGACGTCGCGGCCGGCTACAGCCGCGACCGCGACACAGCCGAGGCATTCATCGGTGAGCTCGCCGATGCCGGACTGACGGGCAGCATTCACCAGGGCAACATCGGCTCAGCGGACGACTGCCGGCGCACGGTCGCTGAGGTGATCGAGCAACGCGGTCGCCTCGACATCCTCGTCAACAACGCCGGGATCACGATGGACAAGACCGTGCTGAAGATGTCCGACGAGGACTGGTACAAGGTCATCGCCGTCAACCTGTCAGGGGCGTTCTTCATGAGCCAGGCAGTGCTCCCGCACATGATCGAGCGCGGCTCGGGACGGATCGTGAACATCTCCTCGATCATCGGCGAGATGGGTGCCATCGGCCAGGCCAACTACGCCGCGTCGAAGTCAGGGCTGTTCGGGCTGACGAAGACGCTCGCCCGCGAGGCTGCATTCCAGCTCAAGCGAGCGGGCAAGCTCGAGCAGGACAGCATCGGCATCACAGTCAACACCGTCGCCCCCGGGTTCATCGCGACCGAAATGCTGG
>CAVSAY010000023.1:0-78878 GCA_963725925.1 uncultured Solirubrobacterales bacterium | reverse complement strand
CGCAGTGAAGCGTTCAGTCGAGTACCGCGCGCCAGGCGCCTGAGAATTCGATAGCAATCGCTCCCGCGCCGGCGCTTGAATTCACCCTAGGTCGTCGAGCCCGTGTCGCACAGCGCTCGCTCTGCCATGGATGGAGCACGCGCGTCCCCCGGCCGGGACGCTTACTTCAGCGTGAATCCGAGCGCCCGCGTGGACCTGGGCCGGCAGCTGGTCGCTGCTGCTCCGTCGCCAGCTGAGGACTCCGCCCGCGGACTGCCGCTGAGGCAGTCTGCTGACCTAAGAGCAGAAGCCAGGGACGGTCGCAGCGGTTCGCATAAGCTTGGTCGCGTAATGAGCTCCGATCCTCCGTCGCCTCGGGTCGTGTCCTTCGGCGGAGCCGCGGCGGAGCATGACCCCGATGTCCGTGACATCGAGCAAGTAATCGACGGCGTCCGCCGGGCGCTCGTCGAGTACGCGCCCAGAGCCGGACGGACGGAGTGGTGCGACAGCCCGCACTCGGGCTACGTGCTCAACGGCGAGCTTCAATACGAGTTCGAGACGGCTCGCCGGAAATGAGGGTCGCGGGTGGGCAGGCATTTCGGCTTCCAGCCACCCCTGCGCACCGCGGGCGCAACCATGGCAGCGAGCCGGCGTGCCTGTTCATAATCGACGCTCTGCCGGCTCAGCCGTAGCCGAGCCCACTGAATTGTGAGCTCGAGACGGCGTTCGGCCGGCCCTCGGCTTCAACCGATTACCGTTGCATCCAGCCGCGCCGCCGCCGGGACAAGCCAGTCCGAGCGCCCGGCCCGCCCGGCCGGTGGGCGGCGCAGCTCCCTCGATGTCGTTACCGCGCTGGGTTGTTAGAGCGCGAGTCCGGCGGTGGCCGAGATCGTGGGTGGTCTGCGGGACCGGACGGTGCTCGATGATCTCGCTCGGATCGATCCCTAGGAGGAGAAGGGCTGGTGGTGCCGAGGTCGGTGTCCGATCTGGCGTGCGGACGAGCAGTTGATGGGGCGTAACCGTCGGCGAACGCCGGCGGCCACGGCGAGCTGACGCAGCTCGGCGCGCGCCGCGGTCGCCGCCCGACGGTGTCCCCGGGTGCGATCGTAGATCACGCAGAAGGGGGCGGGCCTCCCGCGCGCCCTATCTGCAGACCGCCGAGGGCTGAGACTCGAGGCATTCACACGTCCCCACCGCCGACAGCGCGCTTCGGCTGGCGCGCGAGCCCCGTCGGGTGACGGCGCGCGGTATACGACGGGATAGCCCGAGCGGGTCGCGACGTAGGTCCCGGTCGGGTCCCCCCGGGGTGCTGAGTGAAGAATCGAATCGCAGTGTCGAGCGCCCCGGGCGGATGGCAACTGGCCATCACATGCGCGCGGTTTGCGGCCGATCGTGTGGCGAACGCCGGCGATGCGCGCAGCACGGCGGGGACGCTTGAGGCGACGGTCATTCGGCGAGAAGGCGCTGGCAGTGAACGTCGGTACGTCGGCGTGTGCCGCGGCCGCGGCGCGTACACGCAGCCGCGCAATGGGAAGGGAACGCTGAGGCGTGCTGCAAGGGGCTGCGATCCGGGCGCGATCGCGCTGCGTTGGATCCCCGGGTTGGTGCTCGAGGCGCGAGCGGGCGTTCTCTCGCTCCTTGGGCGCCAAGCGCGAAGCGCCGTTCGGGGTCGCATCACGATGCAGGGCGCGATCGTCGCCGGGACCGTGGGCGCCCGTCAGAGTGGGGGCGGCAGCTTCGACGAGCCCGGCGCCCGTAGCCCGTCGATGATGATCTCGACGAGTCGTGGCCAGCGCCCGACGCCGGGACCGGCCAGCTGCTGGGTCGTGCTGCCCAGGCCGCACACGATCGTGGGGATGTCCTCCCAGGTGAGGTCGCGTCGCAGCTTGCCCGCCCGCTGAGCCCGCTTGACCAGCTGGTCGACGAGCTCCGGCATGCCGACCGCGATCGCCACGCCGGCCACCATCTCCGCGCGATCGCTGGTGACGTCGCACAGGCAGCGATCCTGCGCCTGGGTATGCGCGGATGTGCGGATGAACTCCGAGATCCCGTCCCACGGGTCCTCCATGGCCAAGCACTCGCGCGCCTTGTCCGCGAGCGCTTCGAAGTGGGCAACGACCAACGCCGTGACCAGCTCGTCCTTGCTGGGGAAGTGCCGATAGACGGTGCCGACGCCGACGTTAGCGGCCCTGGCCACGTCCGGCATCTGAGCCTCCAGGCCTTGTTTGGCGAACAGCTCCCGCGCCGCCGCTAGCACCGCGTCACGGTTGCGCCGTGCGTCTGAGCGAAGGCTCCGGATGTTCTCGATCGCGGTCATCTGCCGTAAGTGTCCCGAAACCGCCCGACGGTTCGTCCACCTGTCAGGCGATTGGTTTTGCAAGCGGAATCGTGATTCAGTATATTAGCTGGAAACCGGAATCCGCTTTCCGGATTGCTGGAAGGTCTTGTTCGAGTTGCAGACATCGTGCCCGAGCAATCGGGAGTCCACCGATTAAGGGAGCCGGCGGAATGACAACCACACGCACTTATCGAGACCGCAGGTGGACGGCGTTGATCCTCCTGACGGTGGCCCAGTTCGTCGTCGTCCTCGACGCGTCGATCGTCAACGTGGCCCTGCCCAGCATCGGCAAGGGCCTGCACTTCTCGGACAAGGACCTAGCCTGGGTGGTCAACGCGTACGTGATCGCGTTCGGCGGCTTCCTGCTGCTTGGTGGGCGCACAGCCGACCTGCTCGGCCGGCGGCGGGTGTTCATGGCCGGCTTGGTGGCAGTGGCCGTGGCGTCGCTGGCCGCCGGGTTCGCCGCGACGCGCGGCGAGCTGATCGCGGCGCGAGCGGCACAGGGGCTGGGCGCGGCCTTCATCTCGCCGGCGGCGCTGTCGATCGTGGCCACGCTGTTCACCGACGGCGCGGAGCGCAACAAGGCGCTCGGCGTCTGGGGGGCGGTGACTGGGGCCGGGGGCGCGGCCGGCGTCCTCCTCGGTGGCGTCCTGACCTCGGGCCTGAGCTGGAAGTGGGTTCTGTGGGTGAACGTTCCGGTGACGCTGGTCGCTCTCCTACTGACGCCGGGCCTGGTCCCGGAGAGTCGCTCTGAGAACAGCACCCGTCACTTCGATTCAGCCGGCGCGGTCACGATTACCACCGGGCTCTCACTGCTGGCCTACGCGCTCCTGGACGCCGGAACCGCCGGCTGGGGCTCGACCAAGATCATCAGCCTTCTCGCGGCTTCAGTCGCCCTGATCGCCGCATTCGTCGTGATCGAGCTCCGATCGAGCGCACCGCTGGTTCCGTTTCAGATCTTCCGGTCGCGGACGCTCACCGGCGCCAACGTGGTGGGGCTCCTGCTTGGAGCGTCACTGTTCTCGATGTTCTTCTTCATCACCCTGTACATGCAGCAGGTGCTGCACTACAGCCCGATCCACGCCGGCCTGTCCTACCTGCCGCTTGCGCTGACGATCATCGTCGCGGCCGGGGCGGGAGGCCAGCTAGTCACGCGCTTCGGCTTCAAGCCGGTCCTGGCCGCCGGCATGGCGCTGATCGCCGCTGGGCTGCTCTGGTTCCACGGCATCGCCACGCATGGCAGCTTCCTGGCCGACATCCTCGGGCCGTCACTGCTGGCCGCGCTCGGCCTGGGGTTCGGCTTCGTGACATCGACCATCGCGGCCGTGTCCGGAGTCAAGGACCGCGAGCAAGGACTGGCGAGCGGCCTGATCAACACCTCCCAACAGTTCGGAGGCGCACTCGGCCTCGCCATCCTCTCCACGATCGCCACGACCCGCACCAGCCATGTTCTGGCCGCTGGCGGATCGAGCCTCCCCAGCGCCCTCACGAGTGGGTTCCAGGCGGCGTTCCTGGCCGGCGCGGTGATCGCTTTGATCGGAGTAGCCGCCACCCTGCTCCTGATACGCACCAGCGACAGCCGGGCGCATCGCGACCTCGGGAGCCCCGAGGCGGTTGCGACGACCGCCGCATAACCGAGCGGGCTCGGCGGGGCGGTCACCCGCCGAGCCCCGACCCCTTTCGCCGAGCCTCCGAGTCCCACCAGAGGCCTCGCGTCATCGATGCGGACACCCCTCTCGTGCCGCGACACGAACGTCGTCCGGGTGAACGACGCACTTGCCGCGCGCAGCGGGCACGGGCGGTCGTCCGGGTCCAGAGGCGCCGAGCGCCGCCTTGTCGCGCTCCCGGCGAGAGGCAGGGAAGCCCGAGGGCGCGGACATGGACAGGACTGTCATCGCCGCTGCCGTCCGTAGAGGATCGTTGGGCACCGATGCACCCGGCCTCCATGATCGCCAATCCGCTGGTGTTCCAGGGATTTACCTGAAAAAGCTGAATGCCGGAGGAGGGACTCGAACCCCCGACACGCGGATTATGATTCCGCTGCTCTAACCGACTGAGCTACTCCGGCGAGGGCCGAGCCAGTCTAGCGTCGGATGTTGCCCGCGACCCCGCCATGGCGCGCTCGCGCAGACGCCGCCCGGTCCGCAGCGCCCCAGCGGTAAGAGCAGCCCTGACGCCGGGCTTGATCAGCACGAGCGTCACCAGCGCCCGGCGCTCGGGCAGCAGGCGGTTCATGGTCTCGTTGTTGGGATCCGAGCATGAATCGACCCATTCGGACTGCACGCGCTCGTGGAACAGATGAAACGACTCGACCTCGAGCCGGATGCCGGGCGAGAACTCCGCAAACGCCTCGTCGTAGGCGACCTTGAAGTAGAAGATCCCCGGGTCCGCGAGCAGGTTGCACCTGATCGCGAGCGTCTGGTCTCCGTATCGCAGGGCGTGTAGCTGGAGTCGGCCGGCGGCCGCGAAGCCGGCGCACATCTCGCGAAAGAATTGCTCGTAGGCGGGGTCCGCTCGCAGCACCATCCCGCCCGCCGCGAGGCGACTTGCGCCCTCGATCTCGATCAGATCCTCGACGGCCGCCGAATCGCCGGTGACGTCGACGACCTGCGGCTCGCCGCCGAGCTGAGCATCGAGCTTCTTCCACCGCCTGCGCATCACGCCCCGGTGCTTGCCCTTCATCGACCGCTCGAAGTAGTCGTCCTGCGGGCGGCGCGTCAAGAACGCGCGCTCGAGGCGCTCGAACTCGATGCAGCGAAGCCCGGACTGGGCGATCGCGTCGGAGATCGGCCCGTACGCCGGACCGTCCGCCACCAGCCACTCGAGCGCGGCGAACGACGAGCCCGCGGTCGAGACCAGGCCCCGGACAAGCGCCGCCGCGGCCTCCGGCGCCGACAGCAGCGGCGTCCCCACCAGCGAAGGCAATGCCTCGCTCCCGCGCCAGGTCGACAGCGACGCGATCGGGATCCGGTGCCAGCTGCGAAGCCGGCGGACCGGCATGCACGCGGTCCACGCGTCTCCGTCGGTCACGACCGCCAGCGCCACGTCGCCGAGACCGCCCAAGGCCCGCGCCTGCGCCAGTAAGTACTCGGGCTCGAAGAACGGATTTGGCTCGATCGCGGCCTCGGCGAGCCGGCGCCAGCGGTCGAGCTCAGGCTCGCCGATCTCGGCGAGCGGTATCTGACGGACGCTCATTGCGGCCACAGGCATATCATCAGCCGCCCATGGCCGACCTGCGACCAGCCGTCAGCACCGTCGTCAACCGCTGCCTGGCCGTCAAGCCCGGCGAGGACGTGCTGGTGATCGTGGACGCCGCAACCCGCGCCATCGGTGAGGCGCTGCGCGAGGAGGCTTCGGAGGCATCGGCCGACGCCGTCCTGGCCGTCATGGACGAGCGCGCGACCGACGGCACCGAGCCGCCCCGGACCCTTGCGGCGGCGCTGGCCGACTGCGACGTGTTCATCGCGCCGACCAGCCGGTCGCTGAGCCACACCACCGCGCGCAAGCGCGCTACGGACGCCGGGGCGCGGGGCGCGACGATGCCGGGGGTCACCGGCGAGATGCTCGCGCGCGTGATGGCTGTCGACTTCGACACGATGGCGGCTCGCTCGAAGGCCGTTGCGGCACTGCTCGAGCGCGGTAGCACCGCGCGCATCACGTGCCCCCTCGGCTCGGACCTGACGCTCGACATCAGCGGCCGGCCGGGCTTCTCCGACGACGGTGACCTGACCGCGCCGGGGGCGTTCGGAAACCTCCCGTGCGGCGAGGGGTTCATCTCCCCGATCGGCGGCGACGGGCAGATCGTCGCTTCGAGCCTGGCGCCACTCGGACTCAGCAAGGAGCCCGCGATCCTGACGGTCGAAAACGGCAGGATCACGGCTGCCACGCGCGGGCTAGGCCCCGAATACCTGAGCAGGCTGGTCGCACACGGCGACGCGGGAAGCAACCTCGCTGAGCTCGGCGTCGGCACCAACGATCGCGCGCAGCTCACGGGCGACGTGCTCGAAGACGAGAAGATCCTCGGCACGGTCCACGTCGCCTTCGGCGCGAGCGCCGGCATCGGAGGAACGGTGTCCGTCCCGATCCACCTCGACGTGGTCGTGATCGACGCGTCGCTGGAGATCGACGGACAGCAGGTCCTCGACGCCGGCCGCTACGTGCTCGGCGAACACGGCGCGTGACCACCACGCTGCTCGCCGTCCCGAACTTCTCAGAGGGGCGCGACCGGGCGTCAATCGACGCGATCGGCGCCGCGTTCGGAACGCGGCCGCTCGACGTCCACTTCGATCCGGATCACCACCGCACGGTGTTCACGCTCGCCGGCGCGCCCGGTGAGCTCGCGCCGGCAGTCGTCGCCGGTGCACGACGCGCCCTGGAGGTCATCGACGTCGCGAGCCACGACGGGGCGCATCCGCGCGTCGGCGCGATCGACGTTGCGCCAATCGTCTACCTGGACGATGCAGACCGCGGGGCCGCGACGGCGGAGGCGCTGGTGCTCGCGGACATGCTCGGCGAGCAACTCGGGCTTCCCGTATTCCTGTACGGCGATCTCGCGGGCGGCCGCACGCGCGCCGAGCTGCGACGCGGCGGCCTGGCCGCCCTCGCGCAGCGGATCGCCAACGGCGAGCAGCGACCCGACTTCGGCCCGCGCGACCTGCATCCGACCGCCGGGGCGGTTCTGGTGACCGCGCGGCCGCCACTGGTCGCGTTCAACGTCGAGCTCGCGCCGCCGGCGACGCTCGAGGACGCGCGAGAGATCGCGGCGCGCATCCGAGAAGGCGGAGCCGAGGGGCTGAAATCGGTCCGCGCGATCGGGATCTGGCTGGCTCACCGCGGGATCGCACAGGTGTCCACGAACGTCGAAGACCACCGCCAGACCACGCTCGCGGACGTGGTCGAGGCGGTCCGTCGCCACGCCCCAGTAGCGCGCGCCGAGCTCGTGGGGCTGGCGCCCAGAGCCGCGTTTGACCAGTTTCCGGACGACGTGCCCGTCGACAACAAACGCCTGATCGAGGACGCCCTCACGACAGTCCCCGACACGCACTAAGCTCCCCTACACAATGGCTCAGACCAAGCGAAAGCGCCGGACAAAGCACCGCGGCAACGCCGCGGGCACGATCGAGGCGCGCGGGCGAACCGGGCGTCCGCTGTCTGCCGAGGAGAAGAAGAAACAGACCCGGCAGAGCGCGCGAGAGCGGCGGCTCAGCACGCCGCCGACGTGGAAGTCGGCGCTTGCCCGCGCTGGGATGGCCGCGGCGATCATGTTCCCGCTGACGATCCTGCTGTTCGCAAAGAGCCACAGGGTCGCCTCGGCGCTGTTCTTCACCGCGTTCGCATTCCTGATCTACGTCCCGCTCGGCTACTACGTCGACATGATGATGTACCGCCGCCGGCAGCAGAAGCGCCAGCAGGTGGCCGACGAAGCGCGGCGAGAACGCGGAGCCAAGCGATGATCGACGTACGCATGTTCACCGTCGGGCCGGTGCAGGAGAACTGCTTCATCGTGCGCGAGAAGGACAGCGGCACGGCGCTGATCGTCGACCCGGGCGAGGAGGCCGACCGGCTGCTGAAGGCGGTCGACGAGCTCGGGATCGAGAAGGTCGAGGCGATCCTCGTCACGCACACCCACTTCGACCACGTCGGCGCCGTGGCACCCATCGCCCGGGCCACGGGCGCGCCGGTGTACTGCCCCGAGCTCGAGCGCGAAGTGCTGGCCAACATCATGGATTACGTGCCGTGGCCGGGCTTTGGCCCGTTCGAAAGCTACGAGGCAGACCACACGGTCGCCGGTGGCGAGACGCTCGACCTTGCCGGCATGAAGCTAGACGTGCTGTTCACCCCCGGGCACAGTCCGGGGCACGTGACATACGCGATCAGGGACGAGCGCGCCCTGTTCTCCGGTGACGTCCTGTTCCAGGGCTCGGTCGGGAGGGTTGACCTTCCCGGCGGCGACTGGCCGACGCTTTTGTCCTCGATCCAGTCGCTGGTCGACGAGTTCGAGCCGGAGACGGTCGTCTACCCGGGCCACATGGGGATCACCACGCTCGAACGCGAGCGCGCCACCAACCCGTTCCTGCGCGAGCTCGCGACGAACCGGTGATCCAGGCCCCCAAGGGCACTTTCGACGTCCTACCCGACGACGCCGCTCGCCGCGAGCTGCTGGAGCGCAACGCCAGGCGGATCCTTCAAGGCGCGGGCTACCGGCGGATCGAGACGCCGACGTTCGAGGCGACCGAGCTGTTCGCCAGGGGGGTGGGGGAGGCCACCGACATCGTCCAGAAGGAGATGTACACGTTCGACGATGGGGGAGGGCGGTCGCTGACGCTGCGTCCCGAGGGCACCGCTCCGGTGTGCCGCGCCTACATCGAGCACGGGATGCACAAGCTGCCGCAGCCAGTGAAGCTCTGGTACCTGTCGAGCTTCTTTCGCGCGGAGGCGCCGCAGCGCGGGCGCTACAGGCAGTTCTGGCAGGTCGGCGCCGAGGCGATCGGCTCGGCCGCGCCGGCGGTCGACGCGGAGCTGATCGTCCTGCTCGCCGAGCTGCTGGAGGCGATGAGCGTCAAGGGCACGCGGCTGTCGCTCGCCAGCCTCGGCACGCCCGAGACGCGCGCCGAGTACCGCGACGAGCTGGCGGCCTACCTGCACGAGCACGAACAGCAGCTGTCAGCCGAGGTTCGCAACCGGATCGACCTGAACCCGATGCGGGCATTCGACGCAAGCGACCCGGCGACGCGCGAGGTCATGAAAGGCGCCCCGAAGCTACTGGACCGGCTCAGCAGCGAGGATGCCGAGCATTTCGCGCAGGTGCGGTTGCTGCTCGACGACGCCGGGATCAAATACGACCTCGACCCGACGCTGGTGCGCGGGCTCGACTATTACACGCGCACGGTGTTCGAGTTCTCTAGCGACGCGCTCGGGGCCCAATCCGGCGTGGGCGGCGGTGGGCGCTACGACCGGCTGATGGAGCTGCTCGACGGGCCGCCGACGCCGGGCTGTGGTTGGGCGGCCGGCATAGAGCGGATCCTCTTGTCTGCCGGCGAGCTGCCCGTCCAAGCGGATTTGGTCGACCTGTTCGTGGCGCTGGTCGGCGCCGACCTGGGGCGCACCGCATTCTCGCTGGCACGGGACGCGCGACGCGCGGGCCTCAACGCCCAGCTCGAGCTCGCCGGACGGTCGCTGCGCGGCCAGCTCAAGCACGCCGATCGCATCCGGGCGAGATATGTGGCCATCGTCGGGGAAGAAGGGACGTCATTGAAGAACATGGAGAGCGGCGAGCAGCTCGAGCTGTCGCCCAACGAAGTGATCCCAACGATCCTGCGAGGGAGCCGACTGTCGTGAAGCACGGACCTCGACCCAACCGCTACCGGGACGCCTGGTGTGGCCAGCTGACCGCCGAGCGCGCCGGCACACAGGCGCGCGTTGCGGGGTGGGTGCACCGCCGCCGCGACCACGGCGGGCTGATCTTCATCGACCTGCGCGACCGCTCGGGTCTGCTGCAGCTCGTGTTTCACCCGGAGACTTCGCCCGACGCGCATAAGGCCGCCCACGCGCTGCGCTCCGAAGACGTCCTGACGGCGGTCGGCACGGTCGTGCGGCGAGAAGCGCAGAACGTCAACCCGAACATCGCCACGGGCGAGATCGAGCTGTCGGTGACCGAGCTCGAGATTCTCGATGACGCCGCCACGCCGCCGTTCCCGGTCGACGAGGACGTCGCGGTCGACGAAAGCCTGCGGCTCAAGAACCGCGCCGTGGACCTGCGCCGCGCGGCCATGCTGGAGGCGTTGACGATCCGCCACGACGCGGTGGTGACGATGCGAGAGGTCCTCAACGAGCGCGACTTTCTCGAGATCGAGACGCCGTTTCTGACCCGATCGACTCCCGAGGGAGCCCGCGACTTCCTCGTGCCGGCTCGCACCCAGCCGGGATCGTTCTACGCCCTGCCCCAGTCCCCGCAGCTGTTCAAGCAGCTGCTGATGATCGGCGGCATGGAGCGCTACTACCAGATCGTCCGCTGCTTCCGCGACGAGGACGCGCGCGCGGACCGCCTCCCCGAGTTCACCCAGCTCGACATCGAGATGGCGTTCGTCGACGAGGACGACGTGATCGACACATCCGAGGCGGTCATGGGAGCCGTGTTCGAGCGCAACGGGTTTGACGTGGCGCCGCCGCCGTGGCCGCGGATGACGTTCGCCGAGGCCGTCGGCCGATTCGGCTCAGACAGGCCAGACACGCGCTTCGGGCTCGAGCTCAAGGACCTCGGTACTGCCGTGGCCGGCTCTGAGTTCAAGGTGTTCTCGGGCGTGCTCGAGTCCGGCGGCGTCGTGCGCGGCATCAATGCCGGCGCCCGTGAGCTGTCGCGCGCCGATCTCGACGCACTCACCGAGCTCGCCAAGCAGCACGGCGCCAAGGGGCTGGTGTGGGCGTTCGTGGAGCCCGAGGGCTGGCGTTCGCCGATCGCGAAGTTCCTCTCAGAGCAGGAGATCGCGGCGATCAACTCGCGGCTGGAGGCATCCCAAGGCGACCTGCTGCTGATCGTCGCCGACCAGGCGACGACCGCGGGGCAGGCGCTCGGGGCGTTGCGGCTCGAGCTGGGCCGCCGCTTCGGCCTGATCCCGGAGGGCCGCCACGACATCTTGTGGGTAGTCGAGTTCCCGATGTTCATGTGGCACCCGGAGGAGGAGCGCTGGGACGCCGAGCATCATCCGTTCACCGCGCCCTCCGGCGATCTCGACGATCCAGCGAACCTGCTGTCGCGCTCCTACGACCTGGTGCTGGACGGCAACGAGATCGGCGGCGGGTCGATCCGTATCCATCGCCGCGACGTTCAGCAGCGCGTGTTCGAGCTGATCGGGATGAGCCCTGACGAGGCCCAGGCGCGGTTCGGCTTCCTGCTGGACGCGTTGCGCTACGGCGCACCGCCGCACGGCGGGATCGCGATGGGGGTTGACCGAGTCGCGGCGCTGCTCGCCGGGCGGGACAACATCCGCGAGGTGATCGCGTTCCCGAAGGCGACCAGTGGCGGCGATCCGCTCACCGGCGCGCCGGCGCCCGTGGAGCCCGCCCAGCTGCGCGAGCTGGGACTCCGGCTGGCCTGACGTTCAGTTGGTGATCAGGCCGCGAGCGGAAGCTCGGCGATCCCGAGCGTGTCGCCCGTAAGCGCCAGCGCCTCGATCAGTGGCTCGACCATCGTCTGCGTCCAGCGTCCGCTCGACAGCAGCTTTGAAAGCAGCTCCTCGGCGTGCTCGAACACGGCCCTGGCAACGCTCGGGTCGTTGGTGAGCAGCAGGTCGTCGGCGGCGTCATACAGGACCGCACGCTCCTCGGGGAGGAGCTTGCTCTGAGACAGGTCGTCCAACTGGCTCTTGGCCTGGACGTATGCGGCGTGGCGGTCGGCGTTCATGGGCGGGTTGATCGGCGCTGGGCCTCGATGCTTTAGAAAGAAGTTCTTACGGGATTCGAACTGCAGCAGCGGTCTTCCCGTCTGCGGCGACATCAAACGCTCAGGTCTTCGCGCAGGCTGCCGAATAAGGGCTTGATGGCGAATATCCCACGTCCAATGATCGGCTTGCTGGTCGCCACGATCGCGTTCTTCGCGGTGTGGACGGTCGCGCTCAAGCCGAGCTCGTCCAGCGGCCCGGCGTCCAGCTCGAGCAGCCCTGCTCCGGCTGCCAGCCAGCCCAAGGCTGCTGCGCCCGCGCACGCGGACGCTTCGCATGCGAGCGCGAGCGCGAGCGCGGCTAAGGCCCAGCCGGCCGCCAAGCCCGCCGTCAAGCACGCGGTTTCACCGCAGCAGCGCCAGACGGTGATCGAGCACGGTCTCAATCACCACAAGGTGCTTGCGATCCTGTTCTTCAACCCGGCCGCCGCCGACGACCGGGCCGTCAAGCACGAGCTCGACGAGATTCCGGCCCGCGGCGGCAAGGTCGTCAAGCTTGCGGTTCCGCTGTCGGAGCTCACCCGCTACCCGGTGATCACCAACCAGGTCCAGGTCACCGAGTCGCCGACGCTGGTGCTGATCGACGGCCAGCGCAAGGCCGACTTGCTGACCGGCTACCTCGACCAGCTCGAGCTCTCGCAGCGCGTGTCGGACGCGGTCGCCGTCAAGTAGTCCGGCGCTCCGCTCTATTCTCGCGAGCGTGGACACGCTCGCATTCGAGCATCACCTCACCTCTCCGCAGGGGCATCGTCATGTCCCCGACGGCGCCTGCACGGTGACCGCCGGCGGCGGCTCCTGTTGCGACAGCGTCGAGATCTCGATCAGCCTCGCCGGCGACCTGGTCGCCGACGCGGGCTTTGACGCGCACGGATGCGGGGCCGCCACGGCCGCCGGCAGCGCAGCCGTGACGCTCGTGCGCCGCGCCCCCGTGCTCGATGCGGCGCGGGTGGGCGCAAGGGAGATCGCCGACGAGCTCGGAGGGCTGAGCCCGGCCAAGCTGCACGCCGCGGAGGTCGCGGCCGACGCGCTGGCGCGCGCGCTCGGCGCCGCTCTGCGAGAGCGCGGCGAGCTCGAGCGGCCCGCGTCGGGGCAGCGAACGCTGGTGGCGATGAGCGGCGGCGTCGACAGCGCGGTGGCAGCGCTGCGCTGCGCGCAGGCGGGGGAGACAGTTGCGGTCACGCTGGAGCTGTGGGCCGACGCCGAGAACGACGCCGAGCGCAGTTGCTGCTCGGCGACGGCGGTCGCACAGGCGCGGTCGCTCGCGCACTCGATGGGCCTGCCGCACTTCACGATCGATCTGCGCCGCGAGTTTCGCGACGGCGTCGTCCAGCCGTTCATCTCCGGCTACGCCGACGGCGAGACGCCCAACCCGTGCGTCGGCTGCAACGGCCACGTCCGCCTCGACGCCATGCTCGAGCTCGCCGACAGGCTCGGCTGCGACACGCTGGCGACGGGTCACTACGCGCGGACGGCCGAGCCTGAGCACCGCGACGGGCCGCTGCTGCGCGTCGCTGTCGATGCCGCCAAGGACCAGACCTACATGCTCGCGGCGCTGTCGCCGCAGTCGCTCGCTCGGATGCGCTTCCCGCTCGGCGACCTGACCAAGCCGGAGGTACGCGAGCTCGCGGCGGCAGCCGGTCTTCCCGTCGCCGCCAAGGCCGACTCTCAGGACCTGTGCTTCATGGCGGGGACCGACCGCGGCCGGTTCCTCGCGCGGCACGGCGGGCTGGGCGATCGGCTGGGGCCGATCGTCGACCAGGAAGGCCGCGTGCTCGGGCGCCATCGC
Organism: uncultured Solirubrobacterales bacterium; assembly: GCA_963725925.1. Classification (GTDB taxonomy): domain Bacteria; phylum Actinomycetota; class Thermoleophilia; order Solirubrobacterales; family Solirubrobacteraceae; genus Palsa-465. The sequence continues at coordinate 65,339 of CAVSAY010000023.1, read as the reverse complement.
GGCCAGCACCGCTTCACCGTCGGCCAGCGCAAAGGGCTGGGCATCGCCTCCGGGGAGCCGCTGTACGTGGTCGACAAGGACGCGCAATCAAACCGCGTCGTGGTCGGGCCTCGCGAGGCGCTGCAGAGCTCTCGCGTGACGCTTCGCAACGCCCGCCTTCGCCGTGAGGGCGCCCGCGTCGACCGCGTGAAGCTCCGCTATCGCTCGCGGCCGCTTGCAGCGCGCGTGGTGGAGGAGGCGTCCGGTGGCAGGCAGCCGTCGCTGACGTTGGAGCTGACCGATGCCGCCGACGTCGCGGCGCCCGGCCAGATGGCATGCCTGATGGACGGCGAGCTGGTGATCGGATGGGGCACGATCACGCGTCCCCGCCCGTCGGAGGCGCTCGCTAGCTGACGCGGTAGTTCGCGTTGCGGACCAGCTCGAGCGCGAGCGCGAGCCAGAAGTTGCCCGTCTTCGGCGCGCCGGCGCGGCACTGCCCGCCGGACTTGCCGGGGTTGGCGATCCACGCGAAGGCGTCGACGTTGCGAAAACCCGTGTTCGCGGTGGGGACCGGGCCGAGGCCGCGATTGAGTGGGTTGCAGAGGACCTCGTTGCCGTTCTTGACGCGGTTGTGTGGGACCAGCGGCCCGCGGCCGTTCTCGGCGGTGTTGACGACGAAGTGCTTGCCGCCGGTCAGCCGCGAGATCTGCTCGCCGTAGCTGATCTCCTTCGTCGTCCAGTCGAAGTGCGTGGAGTTCAGGAAGAAGCCCTGGATCTTGGCCACGCCGGCGCGACGCAGCAGCTTTGCGATCTGCGGTGCGGGCACGGCGTCGGCGGCGCCGGCGTCGAGGTACACGACCAGGTGGGGGCAGTTTGCGGTGAGCACGTTGATCGCGTCGTCGAGCTCGTGCATGCGCACGGCCACCCCCTGGTGGCTCAGGCAACCGACGGTGATCAGCGAGTCCATCTCGAGGAACAGCACGGCGCGGTGACCGCCCACGCCGGCCGCGAACCGGGAGATGAAATCGTGATAGGCCTGCTGCTCGGACGCCGGATCTGACCAGTGTCCGCAGTGCCCGTAGACCAGGCGGTAGGTGGCGAGCATCGGCACCGTGCCCGGCTCCTGGACGGCGGCGCGGTCCAGGTAATGGGCCACGGCGATGCCGATGTCAGGCCCGCTGAAGGTGCCGAAGTGCTCGACGTCCGGCTGGCCGGCAATCGCGTTGAGCGCGGGGTAACGGCCGGCGTAGTTGGCCGCCTCGCTCTGGCGGTCGACGAAGAAGCTGGCGCCGGCGAGCGGGTCGCCGCCGGTCGGTGCGCTCGGCAGGCCGAGCGGGTTGCCGGCGATGCGCGCGAGTGGCGGGTCGTCGTTGACGATCGTGAGCACCGCCTTGGACGGGTCGGCCAAGCCGATCTTGCCGGGGTAGGTGGCCGGGCCGAACAGCGACAGCTGAATCGTCTTGGGCAGCCCGTTGACGCCGTGGTCGACGATCGGCACGGTGAACGTCGCCGTCGACTGGCCGGCGGCGAAGTCGATCATCGACTTGACCGGCGTGTAGTCGTACGGGGCGACGGCGGTGATCCCGATCGTGATGTAGCGGACCTGCGCTTCCTGGCCGGCGTCGGCGCGCTGCACGGTGATCACGGCCTCGCCGGCGTTCTCGTGCACGGACAGCGACGAGGACTCAAACCGGAAGCCGTTGGGGTCATACGACGCCGCGTGGGCGGGCGCGCAGACCATCAGCGATACGGCCAGCGCGGGCAGGGCGAGCGCGATCCGGCGCAGCGATACGAGCAGGCGAAGCATGCCTGAATGATTCGGCCGGCGCGTGTCCGAGCTTGAGTGCGGCGAGCGGAACTACGCCAGCGTCCCGGTGGCGCGGCCCTGCCTACACTCCGTATCGCGATGACAACAGACGAGATTCGCAAGACCTTCATCGACTTCTTCGTGGAGCGCGACCACAAGCGCCTGCCGTCCTCGTCGCTGATCCCCGCCGAGCACGACCCCTCGGCGCTGTTCACGGTCGCCGGGATGCACCCGCTGAAGCCCTACTTCCAGGGCGTCGAGCGACCGCCGCATCCGCGCGTGACGACCTGCCAGAAGACGTTTCGCACCGCCGACATCGAGATCATCGGGACGACCACGCGGCACCTCACGTTCTTCGAGATGCTCGGCAACTTCTCGTTCGGCGACTACTTCAAGCGCGAAGCCGTGCGGTTCGCGTGGGAGCTGTCGCTGGAGGGCTTCGGGTTTGCGCCGGAGGACGTCTGGATCACGGTGTTCGCGGGTGACGCGGAGCTCGGGCTCGGCCTCGACGAGGAGGCGGTGCAGGCGTGGCTCGAGGTGGGAGTCCCGCGCGAGCGGATCGTCGAGTGCCCGCGGTCAGAGAACTTCTGGCAGGCCGGGCCCACCGGTCCCTGCGGCCCGTGCTCGGAGCTGTATCTGGACCGCGGCCTGGACTTCGGCAAGCCCGACGACCTGCCGGGCGGCGATAACGAGCGCTTCCTGGAGTACTGGAACCTCGTGTTCATGCAGCTGGACCAGAACCCCGTCAACGTGCTGACGCCGCTTCCGGCCAAGAACATCGACACCGGCCTGGGGCTCAACCGGCTTGCGGCGATCCTGCAGGACAAGACCACCGTGTTCGAGACCGATCAGTTTGCGCCGCTGATCGCGCTGGGCGAGGAGCTGTCGGGCCGCAGCTACGGACATGACTTCCCCACCGACAAGGCGTTGCGGGTGCTCGCCGACCACGGACGCGCGATCACGTTCCTGATCGCCGACGGCGTCGTCCCCTCCAACGAGGACCGGGGCTACGTGCTGCGGCGGATCATGCGCCGCGCGATCCTGCAGGGGCGCCATGCGCTCGGGCTCGATCCCGGGTTCATGAGCAGCTACGCCGAGCGCGTGACCGAGCTGATGGGGTCCGCGTACCCGGAGCTGCACGAACAGCGCGAGATCGTTCTCAAGTGGCTGGAGTCCGAGGAGCAGAGCTTTGGCCGTACGCTCGAGCAGGGCACGAAGCTGCTCGACGATGTGATCGCGCGCGCGCGCGACGCGGGGGAGGAGGGGATCGCGGCGCAGGACGCGTTTCTGCTGCACGACACGTACGGGTTCCCGATCGACCTGACGCTCGAGATCGTCGCCGAGCACGACCTGGGCGTCGACGAGGAAGGGTTCGAGGCGCTGATGGGGGAGCAGCGGACTCGGTCGCGTGCCAGCGCCGATGGCGATGGCACGGCCGGGGCTCTTCGTGAGCGTGCCGTGGCGTTCTCCGGTGCCGCTGGGTTCGCGACCGACTTCGTCGGCTACGAGACGACCGATCGGGAGACGACGGTCGGCGCCGTCGAGTCCGACAACGGACGCGTGCTCGTCAAGCTGGTCGAGTCGCCGTTCTACGCCACCGGCGGTGGACAGGTGGCCGATTCCGGATACGTCGAGTGCGCCGACGGCGATTGCCGGGCCGTCGTGCAGGACGTCCTGCGGCTCGGAGACGATCAGGTTGTCGCGGTCACGCCCGAGCGCGGCACGCTCGAGCCCGGCGAGCGCGTACTCGCCCACGTCGACCGGCGCGCGCGCCACGCGACCGAGTGCAATCACACGGCAACGCACCTTCTGCACGCGGCCCTGCGACGGCTGCTCGGGTCGCACGTTCACCAGGCGGGGTCGTACGTCGGTCCCGACAAGCTGCGCTTCGACTTCACGCACGGGAGCTCGCTGAGCGCCGATCAGGTGGGCGAGCTCGAGCGACAGGTCAACGCATGGATCCTCGAGAGTCAGCCGGTTCGCGCGATCACGACCACGCTGACCGAAGCCAAGCAGCTCGGCGCGATGGCGCTGTTCGGCGAGAAGTACGGCGACGTCGTGCGGATGGTCGAGGTCGGCGACGGCTCGTTCTCGCGCGAGCTTTGCGGGGGCACGCACGTGCGCCTCACCTCCGAGATCGGGCTGTTCAAGATCCTCTCGGAGACCTCGAGCGCCGCCAACGTCCGCCGGATCGAGGCCGTCACGGGTCCCGCGGCGGTTGAGCTCGTGCGACGCCACGACTGGGAGCTGGGGCGTGCGGCCGAGACGCTTCGGGTGCCGCCGGAGCGCGTAGCCGACACGGTGGTCGAGATGCGAAACCGGATCCGCGAGCTCGAGCGCGCGGCGAGGCAGGGCGGCGCGCAAGCCGGAGTTGACGTCGACCAGCTCGCTGCATCCGCGGAGGAGCTGCACGGCGTCCAGGTTCTGGTTTCCGGCGTGAAGGTGCCTGACGGCAAGGCGCTGCTCGACGTGGCCGACCGCCTCAAGAACAAGCTCGGCGACGCCGTGATCGTGCTGGCGGCGGCGGGCGAGGACCGGGTCGACCTCGTCGCGAGCGTCGCTCAGTCGCTTGTGTCGCGCGGCCTGAAGGCCGGCGAGCTCGTGAAGACAGCGGCCGCCGCTGTGGGCGGTGGCGGCGGCGGGCGCGACACGCTCGCGCGTGCCGGCGGGCGCGACGTCGAAAAGCTACCCGAAGCTCTCAAAGCTGCGCGATCCGCTATCGAGAGCGCTCTCGCCGGGTAAGCGGGTAAGGTCATGCGAGTGCTTGCGCTCGACTACGGCAGCGCGAGGTGTGGCTGTGCCGTCAGCGATCCGACCGGGGTGCTGGCCTCACCACTGGAGCCCGTACTCGCTCCAGCAACCAGGCGCGGATTCGCGCGCCTGCGGGCGCTCGTGCGCGAGCTCGACGCCGAACGCGTGGTCGTGGGGCTGCCGTTGTCGCTGTCTGGCGGCGACTCAGCGCAGACCGCCGAAACGCGCGCGTTTGCGGCGAAGCTCGAGCGGCAGCTGAGCGTGCCCGTCGAGCTGTACGACGAGCGCTTCACGACCAAGCTCGCCCAGCAAACCGGCGGGTCCGCGGCCGAGGACTCCCGCGCGGCTGCATATCTGCTCGAGGGCTGGCTCGCCGCCCGGGCGGGGCGCACGGAGGTCGCGGGTGGCTGACTCTGGCGAGCGGACGGCCGCCGAGCGCGAGGCGGCCCGGCTCGAGCGTGAGCGCAGGCGCCAGCAGAGCCCCTCCGATGCTGCTGCGCCGGCGGAGCCCGCTGCGCCGGCAGAGCCCGCCTCCACGGTCGAGCCCGCGTTGGCCTCGGCGGCGGCCAACGGCGACGGCGCCGGCGCCGACCCTGCATGGGATGGCGGCGCCGTCCGCACCGAAAGCCGCTCGGAGGGTGCGGATCCCGATGGATATGAGAGTCTGCCGCAGGGCGCCGAGCTCACCGGGGACGCGGACATGGACGACGACGACGACTTTGCGGACTCCACCGAGGAGCACGAGGTGCCCTCGGGGACGCGCCGGGTAGCCCATAGCGAGCGGCTCGGGTCGGCCGGGCAGCGACCGCCCCGCACCCGGCGCCCCGTGCGTCGCTCCAGACGCCCCGTCGGCCGCGCGAAGCCTGGTGGTGGCGGTTCGAGGCACTCGATCGGGGGCCGCGTGCTGGCCGTCGTCGCAGTGGCTGGCGCGTTGGCCGCGGTCTGGTTCCTCGTGCAGCTGTTTCAGCCGTTTCACTCGAGCGGGCATGCGCCGGTGACCGTGACGATCCCGCACGACGCCGGAGTGAGCACGATCGGCAAGATCCTCGAGCACGACGGCGTGATCTCGTCGGCCTTCTTCTTCGAGCTGCGCGCGACGCTCGGCGGCGACCGCAGCGACCTGCGATCGGGGACCTACCACCTTCACAAGGGAATGGGCTACGGCGACGTCCTGAAGATCCTGACCACGGCGCCGCCCGCTGCCAAGGTGAGCAATCTGACGATCGTCGAGGGGAAGACCCGCAGCCAGATCAACGCCCTGCTGCGCTCGCAGAAGATCCGCGGGAGCTACCTCGCCAAGACGCGCCGCTCGCCGCTGCTGGACCCGCGCCGGTACGGCGCGCCCCGCTCAACCAGCACGCTGGAGGGCTTCCTGTTCCCCTCGACCTACCAGTTGCGCGACCCGATCAACGTGTCGGCGCTGGTCACAGACCAGCTCAAGACCTTCCGCCAGCAGTTCAAGAAGGTCAACCTGAGCTATGCGAAGAGCAAGCACCTGACGCCGTTCGACGTGGTCACGATCGCCTCGCTCGTCCAGGCCGAAGCGGAGACGGCGCACGACCGTCCGCTGATCGCCTCGGTGATCTACAACCGGCTCCGCCTCGGGATGCCGCTGCAGATCGACGCGACCACGCGGTTTGCGACGGGCAACTACGCCAGGCCGCTGACCGACTCGCAGCTCAACTCGCGATCGCCCTACAACACCCGCAACCGAAAAGGCCTGCCGCCCGGGCCGATCGACAGCCCCGGGCTCGCGTCGATTCAGGCCGCCGCCCACCCGGCACACACGAACTATCTGTTCTTCGTCGTCAAACCGTGTGGCAACGGCGAGCACGTGTTCGAGTCCAGCTACTCGAAGTTCCTGGCCGATGCACAGCGCTACCAGTCCGCGCGGACCAGCCGTGGAGGACGCTCGCCAGAGAAGTGCAAGTAGATCTCGACCTCTGGTCGACGGTTACGGTTGGGTGGTTGAGGCTTGACTGAACGCACTCGGCTCGGCGTCCTGGGCTGGCCGGTCGCACATAGCCGCTCGCCGGTGATGCAGAACGCGGCGCTGGCCGCAGTAGGGCTCGCAGATTGGCGCTACCAGCTGCTTCCGGTCCCGCCCGAGCGGTTCACAGAGACCGTCCGGGCGCTGCCGCGGGCCGGTTTTCGCGGCGCCAACGTAACGTTGCCGCACAAGCAGGCCGCCCTGGCGCTGGCGAACGACCCGACGCCGCGGGCGCGCACGATCGGGGCCGCGAACACGCTGATCTTCGGTGACGACGGCGCGATCCGCGCCGACAACACCGACGCGCCGGCGCTCGTGAGCGCGCTGCCATTCGCGCCGGCCGGCAAGACCGCGCTGGTGCTTGGCGCAGGCGGCAGTGCCCGCGCCGCGGTATGGGCGCTGCTGGACGCGGGCGCGGCCGACGTGCGGGTGTGGAACCGGACGCCCGCGCGCGCCCGAGAGCTGTGCGCAGAGCTAGGCGGCACGCCGGTCGAGCTGATCGAGCCGGCCGACCTGCTGGTGCACTGCACCTCAATCGGCCTAGGTGCAGGCGATCTTCCGTTCAAGGCGCTACCGCTCAGTGCCGATGACCTCGACCACTATCACTGCGTGGTCGATCTCGTGTACAGGGAATCTGAAACGCCGCTCGCGCAGGCCGCGCGGGAGCGTGAGATCCCCGTCGTCGACGGACTCGCGCTGCTACTCGGCCAGGGCGTGCTCAGCTTCGAGCTTTTCACCGGCCGCACGGCGCCCATCGACGCCATGCGCGCCGGCCTGCAAATTCCGTGATGGGCCACCGCCAGTGACCGACAACCGCAAACGTTCGTGACCGACCATCGCTCTCATCTCCATGCCGTCGCCGCTGAAGCGCTTCAGGGGCCGGCCGAGGCATGGACCGGAATCCGGCCACCGCGCCGCCGGGGCGGATCGAGCCGGTTTCTGACCGATGTGCTGGTCGAGCTCGGCTACGTCGACCAGGCGCGGGTCGCGCATGCGACAGACAAGGCGCGCGCGACCGGCCTGGCCGCCGAGCGCATGCTTCTGGACGAGGGCGCGATCACGCCCGAGCAGCTCTCACATGCCGTCGCCGAGCGCTACGGCCTCGATCACCTCGATCTCGGCGTGTTCAAGGTCGACATGGGCGCGGTCAACCTGCTGTCGGCGTCGGCCGCAAAGCGCTACTCGGCGGTGCCGGTCGCCTACGTCGACGAGCACACCGTGATGGTCGCGATGTCAGATCCCGCGAACGTCCTGGCGGTCGACGACATCGCGTTGATGACGCACATGGACGTCAAGCCCGCCGTCGCCTCCGCGGATGACATCGCGGCGCTGATCTCGCGGATGAACCGCTTCGAGGACGCCGTCCAGGAGGCGGTCGACGAGGACGACGAGGGCTCTCCGGTCGAGATCGTCGACCTGCGCGATTCGGCCGAGGACGCGCCGGTCATCAAGCTCGTGCACTCGATCATCGCGCAGGCGGCCGAGCTCGGCGCCTCAGACATCCACTTCGAGCCACAGCCCGCCGCGCAGGGACAGTCCGGCCGCGAGATGCGGGTGCGGATGCGCGTCGACGGCGTGCTGACCGAGGCCACCACGGTGCCGAAGCGGATGGTCGGCGGCGTGGTGTCGCGCATCAAGATCATGAGCGACCTCGACATCTCAGAGCGGCGGATCCCGCAGGACGGGCGCGTCGGCTTGACCGTCGAGGGCCGTCACGTGGACGTCCGCGTCGTCACGATCCCCAGCGTCCACGGCGAAGGCGTGGTGCTGCGAATCCTCGACAAGGAGGGCGTGAGCTTCGCGCTGGACAAGCTCGGCATGCAGGACCTTGAGCGCGAGCGCTTCACGACGGCCTTTCACCGCCCGCACGGGGCGGTCCTCACCACGGGCCCGACGGGCTCGGGCAAGTCGACGTCGCTGTACGCCGCGCTCACCGAGCTCAACACCCCCGAGAAGAACATCATCACGATCGAGGACCCAGTCGAGTACCAGATGACCGGCGTCACGCAGGTGCAGGTCAACCCCAAGGCCGGGCTGACGTTTGCCACGGGCCTGCGGTCGATGATGCGCGCCGACCCCGACATCCTGATGGTCGGCGAGATCCGCGACCGTGAGACCGCGCAGATCGCGATCGAGGGCGCGCTGACCGGTCACATGGTTCTCTCGACGCTGCACACCAACGACGCCCCATCGGCGATCACGAGACTCGTCGAAATGGGCATCGAGCCGTTCCTGGTGGCGTCGGCGATCGACTGCGTGGTCGGCCAGCGCCTCGCGCGCAGGCTGTGCCCGCACTGCAAGCGGCGCACGATCGTCAGCGCCGAAGTCCTGCGCAAGCACGGGTTCCGGGCCCAGTTCGACATCGAGGCCTACGAGCCGGCGGGCTGCGTCCGCTGCGGCGGGATGGGCTATCGCGGTCGGCTTGGCCTGTACGAGGTGATGACGATGTCCGAGGACATCCGCGCGCTGACGCTCAAGCGCGCGTCCGCCGATCAGATCGGCGCGGTCGCCGTGCGCGAGGGGATGCGCCGGCTGCGCGAAGACGGGCTGGCCAAGGTGAAGGCGGGCCTGACCTCGATGGCCGAGGTGGCGCGCGTCACCGGCGACGGCTGAGCGCTCGGCGCCGTCCACTCACAACGGCCGCGGCGTCCAAGGCTGTCCACTCAGACAGGGCGGCGTAACAGGTTGCGGACATCCTGCCGATAACCGGGTCCGATGCGCACACGGCCGCCCCGGAAGGAAATCTAGGATGCAACTGGACTTTGCCGAAGTTCTGCTCGAGGTCCTCGACCGCCGAGCCTCCGACCTGCACATAACCGCAGGCACGCCGCCGATGCTGCGTGTCCGCGGACGGCTGGCCCCGATGGAGGGGTATCCGGTGCTGACGCCGACCGACACGCGTGAGATCGTCTACTCGATCCTGTCGGACTCCCAGCGCCAGAAGTTTGAGAACAACTGGCAGCTCGACTTCGCCTACCAGATCCCCGGCAAGGCGCGGTTCCGTGTCAACGCGTACTTTCAGCGTTCGGCGGTCGGCGCCGCTTTCCGCCTGATCCCGTTCGACGTGGTCCCGCTCGAGACGCTGGGACTGCCGCCGGTGGTCGCCGAGTTCGCCAACCGGCCGCGCGGGCTGGTGCTCGTGACCGGTCCGACCGGTTCGGGCAAGTCGACCACGCTGGCCTCGCTGATCGACGTGATCAACGCCACGCGCGAAGAGCACATCATGACGATCGAGGATCCGATCGAGTTCCTGCACAAGCACAAGAAGTGCATGGTCAACCAGCGCGAGCTCGGGTCCGACGCGATGAGCTTCGCCGATGCACTGAAGGGGGCGCTGCGCCAGGACCCCGATGTGATCCTCGTAGGCGAAATGCGCGACCTCGAGACGATCGGGACCGCGATCACCGCGGCGGAAACCGGCCACCTCGTGTTCGCGACGCTGCACACGCAGGACACCCCGCAGACGATCGACCGCATCATCGACGTGTTCCCGTCCCAGCAGCAGGGGCAGGTCCGCGCCCAGCTGGCGGTCGCGCTACAGGGGATCATGACCCAGATGCTGCTGCCCACGGCCGACGGCGCGGGCCGCACCGTCGCTGCGGAAGTGCTGGTCCCGACCCCCGCCGTGCGCAACCTGATCCGCGAGGGCAAGAGCCACCAGATCTACTCGGTGCTGCAGACAGGCGGTGCGCAGGGGATGCAGACGATGGACGCCGCGCTCTCGCAGCTGGTGCGCGCGGGCAAGATCACCCGTCAGCTCGCCGAGTCTCGCGCCCACTCCGTCGAGGAGCTGAAGCGGCTGATCGGCGGCGTCACCGGCGGCCCGCCGCCCTACTCGATGGCTGCGTAGACCATGGCCACCACCTACACCTTCAAGGCGATGGACCTCGCCGGCGTCCCAGCCCAGGGCGTGGTCGAAGCCGAGTCCAAGCAGGATGTCGCCAACCAGCTCAAGGAGCGGGGCCTCGTCGTCATCGACATCGCCGCCAAGTACCGCTCCAAGGAGCTCAACGTCGAGCTCTTCGCCCGCGTCAAGGCCAGGGACCTGGCCGTCGCGTCGCGCCAGCTCGCGACGATGGTCACCTCCGGAATGCCGATCCTGCGCGCCCTCTACGTGCTCGAGCAGCAGACGGAGTCAAAGATTCTGGCCGGCACGCTCGCGGAGGTCCGCAAGGACGTCGAGGCGGGTCTGCTGCTGTCGGACTCGCTGGCGCGTCACCCCAAGGTCTTCGGTCCGCTGTATGTCTCGATGGTCCGCGCCGGCGAGACCGGCGGTGTGCTCGAGGAATGCCTCCTGCGCGTCGCCGACCAGCTCGAAAAGGATGCCGCGCTACGCCGTCAGGTGCGCTCGGCGATGGTCTACCCCGCGCTGGTGATCACATTCGCGGTCGGGGTGCTGCTCGCGCTGGTTGCGTTCCTGATCCCGGTGTTCGAGGGTGTCTTCAAGCAGTTCGGCGGCAAGCTGCCCGCGCTGACGCAGATCATGGTGGACATGTCGCACCTGGTCACCAAGCAGTGGTACCTGTTGATCGTGTTCTGTCGCGATCGGCGTCGGAACGTTCCTGTGGATTCGCAAGTCCAAGTGGGCGCGCCCGCACTGGGACGCCTTCAAGCTGCGCATCCCGATGAAGATCGGCGACGTCGTGCAGAAGGTCGCGATCGCCCGCTGGTCGCGGACATTGTCGTCGCTGACCGCCGCCGGCGTGCCGATCCTGCAGGCGATCGAGATCACCGGCAAGACCGCCGGCAACGCGGTAATCGAGCAGTCCATGGAAGAAGTGATCACCTCGGTGAAGGCCGGTGGAACGATCGCGGAGCCGCTGAAGAGCGCCAAGGCGTTCCCCCCGATGGTCGCCCAGATGGTCGGGGTCGGCGAGGAGACGGGTGCTGTTGACTCGATGCTCGCCAAGATCGCGGACTTCTACGACGACGAGGTCGAGGCCGCAGTCAAGGCCCTGACGTCGATCATGGAGCCCGTGATGATCATCTTCGTGGGTGGCATCGTCGGCGTGATCGTCGTCTCGATGTACCTGCCGCTGTTCAACGTCTACAACCAGATCAAATAGCCCGAGAGCGGTGCTCGACGATCGGGTGGCTATCGTGCTGCCCGTGATCCTCACAAGGGAAGTCGACGAATACCTGGCCACGCTGAGGAGCGAGCCCGACGAGGTGCTTGCCGAGATGGAGGCCGAGGCGCAGCGGGACTGGGTCCCGGTGGTGCCTCCCGGAGACGGGTGAGCTGCTAGGCCTGCTGGTCCGGATGCGCGGCGCCTCCCGCGTCGTTGAGATCGGGACGGCGATCGGGGTATCCACGCTTTACATCGCCCGGGCGCTGCCGCGCGACGGACAAGTCGTTTCCTTCGAAATCGATCCCGCCCGCCACCAGGCCGCTCGCGATTACCTGCAGCGCGCCGGAGTGCTCGATCGCGCCGACCTGCGCCTGCAGGATGCGCGCGAAGGTCTCGCGTCGCTCGAGGGGCCGTTCGACATGGCGTTCATCGACGCCGCCAAGATGCAATACGGCGACTACATCGACCTGCTGCTGCCGCTGCTCGCCCCCAGGGCGGTGGTGGCGATCGACAACATGCTCATGTCCGGGACGGTCGCGACCGGCCGCAGCGACGGCAACTGGACCGAGAATCAGATCGAAATGGCGCGCGCGCTCAACGCGCGAATGGTCAAGATGCCTGAGTTCGAAGCGTCGCTTCTGCCCGTCGGCGACGGCCTGCTGGTGGCGGTGAGCCAATGAGCGCGACGAACGAAGGCGATGACCGTCGCCAGTGCACCCCGTGTCGCGGAACGGGGAAGGTCGTCTCAAACCTCGGTGGCGAACCGCACGAGGTGACCTGTCCGTGGTGTGACGGAACTGGTGTGTTTGAGCCCGGCAGGGACGCGCAGGGTGGCCGAACGGCCGACCCCGACAGTTAGCACAAACGTCCAACTGTCCAGCAGGGGTAAACCTCGCTGAAGTGCAGGTCGATACTCGGGGTGCCAGGGCCTAAGGTGCCAAAAGGCAAACCGTCCGTGAGGACGGGACGCAAAGTCACGGGTCTCCAATGAAGGAGGAAGCCGGACTGCCACTAGGGCTCCACTAGCTGTCTGAAGCGCGATGGCTGGGACCGAAGGATCTGGCGAATGCAGGGCTCCATCAACCAGATCCATGGAGGATCAAATGCTCAACAAGCTGCGCCATCGCGCCGAGGACGAGAAGGGTTTCACCCTGATCGAGCTCCTCGTCGTGATCCTGATCATCGGCATCCTTGCCGCGATCGCCATTCCTGCCTTCCTTAACCAGAAGGGCAAGGCATACGACTCCAACGCCAAGTCCGACGCCCGTACGGCGGCGACTGCGCAGGAGACGTACTTCACCGACAACAACGCGTACGCCAACGGCGCTGCCGGGCTTACGTCGCTTGAGTCGCTCGAGCCGACGCTGAACCAGGCGGCTGGCGCGGCTAACGAGAGCCTGGGCGTCGACGCGCCCGGCACCGCTCTGTACGGCGCGTCGGCGCTCAGTGGTGCCACGGCGAACAACTCGTACGACGTGACCCTGACGTCGAAGTCCAACATCCAGTACGCGTACATCCGCTACCCCGACGGCACCGTGCAGCGTACCTGCAACGTGCCCGCGGGTACCAACGCCGGCGGTTGCAAGGTGACCACCGGAACCAGCGGCAACGGCACCTGGTAGTTCAGCGACCTCTGTCGGTAGTGCAAACGACGGGGCGGGCCTCACGGCCCGCCCCGTTTTTGCTGTTAATTGCGCCGAATTACTCAAGTTGTCGGACCGCCTTACCGAAAATAATGGAAACTGACGGAAACCTTACATCGGCGCACCCACGGAGGGGTAACATGTTCACCAAATTGCTTCGTCGCACCCAAGAGGAGAAGGGTTTCACCCTGATCGAGCTCCTCGTCGTGATCCTGATCATCGGCATCCTTGCCGCGATCGCCATTCCTGCCTTCCTTAACCAGAAGGGCAAGGCATACGACTCCAACGCCAAGTCCGACGCCCGTACGGCGGCGACCGCGCAGGAGACGTACTTCACCGACAACAACGCGTACGCCAACGGCGCTGCCGGGCTTACGTCGCTTGAGTCGCTCGAGCCGACGCTGAACCAGGCGGCCGGCGCGGCTAACGAGAGCCTGGGCGTCGACGCGCCCGGCACCGCTCTGTACGGTGCGCCGGCGCTCAGTGGTGGCACGGCGAACAACTCGTACGACGTGACCCTGACGTCGAAGTCCAACGTCCAGTACGCCTACGTCCGTTACCCCAACGGCACCGTGGCGCGTACCTGCAACGTGCCCGCGGGTACTAACGCCGGCGGTTGCAAGGTGACCACCGGAACCAGCGGCAACGGCACCTGGTAGTCAAAGCGAATCTCGACGATTTGCGAGGGCGGCCCTGAGACGGGCCGCCCTTCGTCGTTCCGGCTCAGGATCGATCGATCCCGGCCGATATCTCGAACATGACGACCTCCCCGTCTCGCAAGGCGAGTACATGCCGATCGCGCTGACCGCAATTCTCGGAGCCATCATCGGCTCCTTCCTCAACGTGGTGGCCTACCGGCTCCCCCGAAGCAAGTCCTTGGTCACCCCGGGCTCGCAGTGTCCCGGGTGCGACACGCCGATCAAGCCCTACGACAACGTGCCGGTGCTGGGATGGCTGCTGTTGCGCGGGCGGTGCCGCACGTGCCGCACGGCGATCTCGCCCCGCTACCCGGCTGTGGAGGCGCTCACGGCCGCGCTCGCCGTCGCCGTGATCCTCGTCGAGCATTCGACGGTCGACAAGGTTCTGGGGCTCGTGCTCGTCGGGATTCTCGTTCCGATCGCGCTGATCGATCTCGATCACCAGATCATTCCGAACAAGATCACCGCTCCGGCCGCGATCCTGGCCGTGGCGATCGGGCTGGCGCTAAAGCCGGCCGGCGTCCCGGAGCAGCTGATCGCGGGCGCAGGGGCCGCAGCTTTCCTATTGGTGTTCGTGCTCGCGTATCCGCGCGGCATGGGCATGGGCGACGTCAAGCTCGCCGGCGTCCTCGGCCTGTTCCTCGGACGCGAGGTCGGCGTCGCGATCTTTGTGGCGGTGATCGCCGGCACGCTCGTGGGCGCGGCTGTGATGGCGCGTCTGGGCGTGCAACGAGGACGCAAGACAAGGGTTCCGTTCGGCCCGTTCCTGGCCTTGGGCGGCATCCTCGCGCTGCTCGCCGGCCCGGCGATCGTTCACTGGTACCTCCACCTGCAGGGGATCGCATAGCGGACTGAGGCCCCGATTTCCCCGGCCGGGATCAGCGGTTTGTCCAATCGCGTCCAACGTGAGATGGACGGCTCAACCTGGCGGGGGTCCCGGCCGATCACCCGGTGCAGAGACTGATGGCACGCTCCTCTTCAAAGACTCTTGTCGGACTCGACATCCAGCCCGGCTATGTCGCCGCCGTCGAAGGACGCTCGGGCCAGGTGGCCGTCGAGCACGCCGCCTCGGCCGCGCTCGCGCCCGGCATTGTGCGTGACGGCGAGGTCGTCGACGTCGAGACGCTCTCGTCGGTTCTGCGCGACATGTTTGCCGAGCACAAGCTCGGCAAGCGCGTGCGCATCGGCGTCGCCAACCACCGCATCGTGATGCGGACCGTGGACCTGCCGCCGCTGGAGACCGCCAAGGAGATCGCCTCCGCGGTTCGCTTCCAGGCGCAGGAGCACATCCCCATGCAGCTCGACCAGGCCGTCCTCGAGCACCACTCGCTCGGGGTCGTCGAGACCGCCGATGGCCCGCGCACCCGCGTCGTGCTTGTTGCGGCCCGCCGCGAGATGGTCGACCGGCTGCTCGAGGCCACTCGCAAGGCCGGCCTTCGCCCGCAGGGGATCGATCTTTCGGCGTTCGCGATGATCCGCGCGCTGCACCACGCCGGCACGACCGGCGCGACGCTGTACATCAGCATCGGCGGGATCACCAACCTGGCCGTCGCGATGGGTTCGACGTGCGTGTTCACGCGTGTCCTTGCACAGGGCACCGAGACGATGGCCGGCGAGCTCGCCGAGCGTCGCGGTCTCACGCTCGACCACGCCAACGGCTGGCTCAAGCACGTTGGTCTGCTCGAGGACCTCGACTCGATCGAAGGCGATCCCGACATCCTCAGCGAGGCTCGCTCGGTGCTCGTCGACGGCGTCCGCCGGATCTCCGACGAGCTGCGCAACTCGCTCGACTTTCACGCCATGCAGGCGGGCGCGAGTGGTGTCGAGCGCGCGATTCTGACTGGCGCCGCGGCTGCCATTCCCGGCTTTGCCGACCAGCTCGGTGAGGAGCTCGGCCGTCCGGTCTCGGTCGGCGCCGTGCTCGAGGGCCGGCCCGGAGGCTTCAATGGAATCGATGCCGGGCGCCTCGCGGTAGCCGCGGGTCTGACTGTCTCCGAGGTACCGGCATGAAGGCCGTAAACCTGATTCCGGCTGACGCCAAGCGCGCCAGCCGCGGTTCGTCTGGCACAAAGGCGCTGCCCACGTACCTGCTCCTTGGCGCGTTGGCGATCGCCGTCGGCCTGGTCACGCTGTACGTGCTGGCCTCGAATGACGTCTCGCAGCGCCAGGCCAAGGTGACCACCCTGCAGTCCGAGGTCGCCCAGGTCCAGGCGCGCTCCAGCAGCCTCAACCAGTACGCGCAGTTCTCGCAGATGACCCAGTCACGGGTCTCGTCGGTCCGTCAGCTGGCCTCCGGCCGCTTCGACTGGCACGCGACGCTGGCCCAGATCTCGCAGGTCGTTCCCAAGAACACCTCGCTCGCGACCCTGAACGGCACCGCTGCGACGTCGGCAGCGACGAGCGCGGGCACGGCCACTCCGACGAGCACCGGCGCGCCCACTGGTACCTCGATCGCCCTTACCGGTTGCACCAAGAGCCAGCCCGATGTCGCGAGGCTGATGTCACGACTGCGGCTGATCGACGGTGTCGCAAGCGTCACGCTCAACAGCTCCACCAAGCAGGAATCGGCCGGGTCGCCCGTTACGTCCGCCGGCTCGGCGGCCGGGAGCTCCGGCCAGGGCTGCGGCAATGGCGCTCCGTCCTTCGATCTGCAGATCACGTTTGCGAGCCAGCCGGCCACTCCGGCTGCGGGCGGCGCGACGACCTCGACGTCGACCGCGACCTCCACCTCCACCGCGGCCCCGAGCTCGACCTCGAGCGGCGCGGCACCTAGCACCTCCGGAGCACCGTCATGACCCGGCGAGACCGTCTCGTGATCGTGATCGTGGCCTTGGTGGCGGCGATCGCGGCCTCTTGGCTGCTGGTCGTCTCGCCCAAGCGCGACCAGGCCGCCAAGCTTGGTACAAAGGCGGCCTCCGAGCAGCAGGCGCTCGACACCGCGCGGACCCAGCTTGCGCAGAACGCCGCCGCGAGCAAGCAGTACGCGAGCAACTACGCGGCGCTGGCGAGGCTCGGCGAGGCCGTCCCCACGAGCGATGACATCCCGTCGCTGATCATCCAGCTTCAGGACGCCGCCGATGGCGCTCGCGTCGACTTCCAGAGCCTGCAGAACGGTTCGAGCGGGGGCAGCACGACGGGGTCGACACCGGCGCCGGCGTCGGGCACTGCCTCGACTGGCGCCGCTGATGCCACGGGCGAGCAGCTTTCGTTCAGCTTCAGCGGCAGCTACTTCCAGCTCTCGAACTTCTTCAACAAGGTCCAGCACCTCGTGACGCCGGAAGGCAACGGGGTCCAGGTCCGCGGGCGCCTGATCTCGCTCAACAGCGTCAACCTGACGCCGGCGGCGGGCGGCTTCCCGCAGATCACCGCACAGATCACCGCGACCATCTACACCGAGGCTGCTCCCTCGGCGACAGCCGGCGCGGCGACCGGAGGCTCTTCGGCGGCGTCGTCCACGCAGAGCACGTCCGGCTCCTCATCCCCGACCCCGGCCCCGACGGCCGCAATCTCCTCTCCCGTCCGATGAACACCCTGAAAGGCATAGTCACCGATCTGCGCCAGCGGCGCCTGTGGCCCGTCGCGCTCGCCCTCGTTCTGGCGCTCGTGGCGGTTCCCGTCCTGCTGCACAAGGGCGCAAGCAGCACTCCCGTCGCGCAGCTGCCCGCAACCGGCGCGCCGGCGTCGCTCTCGACCAGCGGCCCCGCCGTCACCGTTGAGGGGACGCCGAACCAGACGCACCTGAAGGGCAAGGGCCGCGACCCGTTCACGCCGCAGGGTTCGACGGCCAAGCCGTCCACCGGCTCCGCGCCGGCGACTTCGTCGACCAGCACCGCGGGGTCGACCGGCTCAGCCGGCTCTGCCGCGGGATCGGTCGCCGGCGGCTCGACCGGCTCGACCGGCTCCACCGGCTCCACCGGCTCGACCGGCTCCACCGGTGCCGGTGGCGGCGCTGGCGACGGCGGGTCGACGGTGACCCCGCTCCCGCCCACTTCGCCTGCTCCTACCCCGCTGCCGACCGGCCACTCGCACCCGGCGCCCGCCGGCCTGCAGGCCGACGAGACCTATCGGGTGACGCTCGCCATCACCACCCCCACGGGTGGCCTCAACCGGATCGACCCGCTCGAGCGCCTGACTGTGCTCCCGTCCAAGAGCGACCCGCTAATCGTCGAGCTCGGCGTTCTGAAGGGCGGCGACCGCGTCCTGTTCGCGGTACAGCCCGGCACGGTGGTTCACGGCCCCGGCAAGTGCACGCCTGGCGCGATCGACTGCGAGGTGCTGTCGCTTGGCGCCAACCAGGTGGAGCGCGTATCGGTGCAGACGCCGACCGGCGAGAGCCCCGTCGCTCAATTCGCCGTGACGGCCATCGGGACCGACAAGCACGGGTCGCGCTCCGCGGCCGACAAGGCTCGGCGCCAGGTTTCCGAAACCGGCAGCCGGCTCCTGAGCAAGTCGACGCTGAAGGCACTCTCACTGTTTGAGTACGACCCGAGCATCGGCGCTGTCCTCGACCTGCGCAATCTCACAGTTGGAGGTAACTGATGCGCCGCTACTCACTCAGTACTTGTCTGGCAACCGCGTTGACGCTCGTCGTCTCGCTGGTCGCCGTCGGTGGCGCTCAGGCGGGCGTCGTCAACGACTCCAACAACGGAAACACCTACGGCGTGACGCTGGCTCCCAACGCTGTCCTGCCGGGAAGCGTCAGTCCTGCCTCTTCGAACGTGACCTGCCTCACCCCGCCGCCTGCCCGTGCCGGTGTCCTGCCGGACACTGGGCTCTGCTACCACGGCGGCCAGGTGATCCACAAGACCGAAACGTTCGGGATCGTGTGGAATCTGTTCGCCGACGGCGAGCCGCACAGCGACTACGCCGCGCCGTTTGTCCAGCAGTTCCTGCGCGACGTCGCGGACGGCAGCGGGACGATGAGCTCTCCGTTTGCGATCACCTCGCAGTACGCGGGAACGAATGGTCCGGCGCTGAACGCCTCGCTCTACGGAGGCGGCTACACCGACGCGGACACGACCGACGTGCCATGGGGCTGCACCCCGACCGGCTGGCACGACTATTCCCAGGCCACAAACGGCTTCACTCTCGGGATCGTGCCCAACGATGCGTGCGTGACCGACGCTCAGATCCGCACCGAGCTCGGAAACATGATCACAGCCAAGGGCCTGACGCGCGTGGATGGCGGCTACACGCCTCTGTTCGTGTTCATGACGCCCCCTGGCGTGGAGACCTGCCTCGACAGCACGGGGACCGTGTGCTCGGTCAACAGCGACACTCACGCTCAGAACGCCGCGTCGAACGTCACCGCTCAGTTCTGCAGCTACCACGCGCAACTCAACATCGGTGGCACCGATTACAACTACGTCGTGCAGCCATGGTCGGCGGGCACCGAGTCGCCCGGCTCCGGTTGCGACGAGCCGGACTCGACCGCGCCGCCGACCACTGGCGGAGTCGACCCGCACCAGCTCGCCACGGATATGGGCGCACGTCTGGTCAATCCGCTGAGCCAGGCCATGATTGCGGCGATCGTCAACCCGAGCTTCGATGGGTGGTACGCCAACGACGGCGCCGAGATCAACGACAACGGCTGCGTCGGCCTGTCGCTCGGTCTTGACAAAGTGAGCGTCGGCGGTGGCTCGTACGACCTCCAGCGCGAGTTCAACAACGCCGGCGTGATGGTCGACAATGCGTTCGCGTATCCGTGCGCTCCGAGCGTGGACCTGGAGCCGAACTTCGTGGTACCCAGCCCGATCGACGCGGGCGATGTGGTCACGTTCGACGGCGCCAACAGCCCATCGACCTTGATCGTGCCCAACCCGACCGGCTTCTCGTGGGACTTCGGCGATGGCGCTGCCGCGACCGGCGGGAGCGCCGTGCACAGCTACGCCCACGGCGGCACCTACACCGTCACGCTTAAGGTCACCGACCGTGGCGGGTACACCGCGACCGCGTCCCACCAGGTAGTGGTGCTCGGCCCGCCGGCGCCGACCACGCCGCCCGCGGCGCCCGCGGCGTCACTGCCGACCGCGAAGCCCGGTAAGTCCTCCACGACCAACCCCGCGCTTTCGGTCCGCGTAACGCTGGTGCCACAGGGCCTGAAGGGCATCCTTCGCTCGGGCGTCGCGCTCAACGTGACGGCCAACCAGAGCGCCAACGGGATCCTGACGCTGTCGATCCCCCGCACCGCGGCCAAGCGGGCGCACATCAGCGCCGGGCGCGGCTCCTCGGTCGTGATCGGTCGCGGAACGGTCTCGGGGATCCACAGCGGCTCCAACCACCTGCACGTTCACCTGCCGAAGGCCACGGCCGCCAAGCTCAAGCGGCTCGGGCACGTGACCCTCACGTTCCGCCTGACGCTGGTGGCCCAGGGTGGTCACCGGATCACGGTCGACGCCGCCGGCCACTACTAGGACGCGTTAGCCACGGAGCGCCGCCCCGCGGGGCGTCGCCCGTAACCTACAGCGCCAATGGCGCTGCGCATGATCACCGCGGGTGAGTCCCACGGCCCTGGGCTGACCTGCATCATCGAAGGCCTCCCGGCCGGGCTGGAGCTCGACCGCGAGGCACTGGATCGCGACCTTGCACGCAGGCAGCTCGGCCACGGTCGTGGCGGCCGGATGAAGATCGAGCGCGACAAGGTGGAGGTGACCGGCGGCGTGCGGCACGGGCGCACCCTGGGCGGGCCGATCGCGCTGCAGGTCGTCAACCGCGACTACGCCAACTGGGAAGATCGGATGAACCCGTGGCCGGTGGATGACGCCATCGCCGAGGTCCATCTGCCGCGTCCGGGGCACGCCGACCTCGTCGGGACCCAGAAATACGGGCTCACCGACGTCCGCGACATCCTCGAGCGCGCCAGCGCCCGGGAGACCGCCGCCCGCGTCGCCGGCGGCGCCGTGGCCAAGGCCTTCCTACGCGAGCTCGGGGTCGACGTGTTCTCGCACGTGATCCAGATAACCGGCGTGAGCGCCCCGCGCCGCGACGACCTCACGCCCGACGACTTCGCCGAGGTCGACCAGTCGCCGGTCCGCTGCCTCGACTCGGCCGCGAGCGACGCGATGGTCGCCGAGATCAACCGGCTGCGCAAGCAGAACGAGTCGCTCGGCGGCGTCTTCGAGGTGCGCGCGTTCGGGCTCGTTCCCGGGCTGGGATCGCACGTCTCCTGGGAGGAACGGCTTGACGGGCGGCTGGGCCAGGCGATCCTCTCGATCCAGGCGATCAAGGCGGTGTCGATCGGTGACGGCATCGAGGTGGCCGGCGTGCCCGGCTCACAGGCGCACGACGAGATCTTCTACGACGACGCGCGCGGCTATTACCGCGAGACCAACCGTGCCGGCGGCGTCGAGGGCGGGATGACGAACGGCGACCCGCTCGTCGTGCGCGGCTCGATGAAGCCGCTGCCGACCCTGACCAAGCCCCTGCGCTCGGTCGATATCTCCACCCACGAGCCCGCCGAGGCTCTGCGCGAGCGCACCGACTCCTGCACTGTGCCGGCCGCCGGGGTGGTGGGGGAGGCGATGGTCGCGTTCGTGCTGGCCGACGCGTATCGCCGCAAGTTCGGGGGCGATCACATCGCCGACGTCCGGGGCGCCCTGCACGCATACGAGGAGCGGATCGGGTGGCGGCGCCGCTGAAGCTTCCCGGACGCGGGGCGCACGCAGGCGCCGATCGTCCGGGCCGAGGCGCTGTGGTGTGCATCGGCTTCATGGGCGCGGGCAAGTCGACCGCCGCCCGCGGCGCGGCGGCGGCGCTCGGGGTCGAGGCGATCGACGTCGACACCGTGATCGAGGAGCGCTTGGGAAAGACGATCCACGAGGTCTTCGCGCAGGATGGCGAGGGCGCGTTCCGAGCGGCCGAGGAGCGGATCACGCTGGAGCTGCTGAGCGATCCCTCGGCAGGCGTTCTCGCCTTGGGCGGCGGGACCGTGGGCCACGCCAGCGTGCGCGACGCGCTCGCCGATCACCTGGTGGTGTGGCTCGACATCGCGCTCGACGACGCATGGGAGCGCTGCGGCGGCAGCTCGCGCCCCCTGGCTCGCGACCACGAGCAGTTCGCCCGCCTCTACGCAGAGCGCGAGCCGCTTTATGCGGGCCTGGCCGACGCGATCGTGCCGGCCGCGCGCTCGCACGCGATGGGGAGCGTGCTCGAGGCGCTCGAGGACGTGCCAGACGGGACCAGGATGCTGTGGGCTGCGGGTGCGGCCGGCGACTATCCGGCCTACATCGGCCCCGGCCTTGTGACCGAGCACCGGTTCTGGCCCGAGAGCGTTGCCGGACGGCGGTTCGCGGTCACCGACGGCAACGTCGGCCGGCGGTACGGCGATGCGCTTGCGCCGCTGTCGGGGAGGGTCGCGATCATGCCGGGAGAGCAGTCGAAGACTGTCGCCCACGCCGAGATCGTGTGGACCGAGCTGGCGCGCGCCGGCATGACCCGCGCCGACGTCGTCGTCGCGCTCGGCGGCGGCGTGGTGGGGGATCTTGCGGGGTTCTGTGCGGCCACCTACCAGCGCGGGGTCCGCTACGTCCAGGTTCCGACCACCCTGGTCGCCCAGGTCGATTCGGCCTACGGGGGCAAGACCGGCGTCGACCTGGCGGAGGCCAAGAACTATGTCGGCGCCTATCACGAGCCCTCGGCGGTGATCGCCGACACCGACACGCTGCGCACGCTGTCCGACGCCGAGCTGGCGGCTGGATACGCCGAGGTCGTCAAGACCGCGCTGATCGCCGGCGGCTCGCTCTGGCAGCGGGTTCGATCCGGGGCCGACCCGTGCGATCCCGGTGTGATCGCGGAGTGCGTCCGCACCAAGCTCGGGATCGTGGCGCGCGACTACCGCGACGGCGGCCTGCGCCAGGTACTCAACCTCGGGCACACCGTCGGTCACGCGATCGAAACGGTCACCGGTTACGCCCGCTACCGACACGGCGAGGCGGTGGCGCTCGGGCTGCTGGCGGCGCTGCGGCTGTCAGAGCTGGACGACCTGCGCTCCGAGGTCCGGGAGCTGTTCGCGGCTCGCGGCCTTCCGACCGTGCTGGAGGACGTCGACCCCGACGCGGTCGTGATGGCCACCGCGCGCGACAAGAAGCGCCTGGGGGAGGGGCCGGTGCCGTTCGTGCTGCTCGAGCAGCCGGGGGCTGCGAGGCCGGGCTGCGCAGTCGAGCCGCGCGCACTGATCGGCGCCGTTCGAGAGCTGGCGAGCTCGTGACGCTGGGCGACCGCATCGAGATCATGCACGGCGTCAACCTCGACCAGCTCGGCCGCCGCGATCCGGCGCACTACGGTGGGTTGTCGTTCACCGAGCTGGAGCGCCAGGTGTCGGAGATGGGGGCGGAGCTCGAGCTCGAGACCCGCTTCTTTCAGACCAACCACGAGGGGGAGTTCGTCGAGCACCTGCACCGGCTCGAGGGTCTCGCCGACGGGATCGTCCTCAATCCGGGCGCATGGACGCACTACTCGTACGCGATCCGCGACGCGCTGGAGCTGACCGGCCTGCCGTCGGTGGAGGTTCATCTGTCCGACATCGAGTCGCGCGAGCCGTGGCGGCGCCAGTCCGTGATCGGCGAGCTGTGCGTGGCGCGTGTGTCGGGACGCGGCGTCGAGGGGTACAGGGATGCGCTGCAGCGGCTGAAGGCAGAGCTCCAGGGATGAGCGGCCGGGCGCAACGCGCGGTCGGGCTGCTCCCCGACGCGGGCCTCGATGCGATGCTGGTCACCGACCTCGTCAACGTCCGCTACCTCACGGGCTACACCGGCTCCAACGGATTGGCGCTGATCGGCGAAAGTGGTTGCACGTTCGTCACCGACTTTCGGTACGTCGAGCAGGCGGCGGCGGAGGTCGCTCCCGAGTTTGACCGGCGACGCGGGGAGCGGGACCTGCTCGAGGCGGTGGAGGACCCGTTGCCGGGCGGTCCGGTCCGCTTGGGCTTCGAGGAGACGCACATGTCCGTCCGGGCCTACCGGCGGCTGCGCGAGCTGTTGCCCGAGAGGGTCGAGCTGGTCGGGGTGGTCGACGTGATCGAGCGGCTGCGGGCCGTCAAGGAGGCCGCCGAGGTCGACTCGATGCGGAGCGCCGCGGCGCTGGCCGACGACGCGCTGCGGTGGCTGCTGGAGCGCGGGCTGGTGGGCCGCACCGAACGTGAGCTGGCGCTTGATCTCGAGCAGCGGATGCGGTCGCAGGGTGCGGAGGACCCAAGCTTTCCCGCGATCGTCGCGGCAGGCGCGCACGGCGCGTTGCCGCACGCGAGTCCACGCGACGTCGAGATACCCGGCGGGGAGCTGGTGGTGATCGACTGGGGAGCACGGGTCGACGGCTACAACTCCGACTGCACGCGCACGGTCGCCGCCGGCGCGGTTGGTGAGCAGGCTGCGTCGGTGTACGGAGTGGTGCTCGAGGCTCAGCTCGCCGGTGTCGGCGCGGTGCGACCCGGCGCTGGTGGCCGCGAGGTGGACGCCGCGGCCCGCGACCTGATCGAGGCCGCGGGTTACGGCTCGGAGTTCGGCCACGGACTGGGTCACGGGGTCGGCCTCGAGGTGCACGAGAACCCTCGCTTGTCGCAGCGATCAGACGACGTCCTGGCGGCCGGCAACGCGGTCACCGTCGAGCCCGGGATCTACCTGCCCGAGCGCTTTGGAGTCCGGATCGAGGACCTCGTGATCGTCGGAGAGGACGGCTGCGAGATCCTCAGCTCGATCGGCAAGGAGCTGACGGTCGTCGAGTAGCGCCCGGGCCGTCGACGAGGGCCGGAGCCAGCGCTACTACACTGGCCCGCGGATGATTTCAACCAATCAATTTCGCAACGGGACCCACATCGACGTCGACGGCACGATCTACAAGATCGTCGAGTTCCAGCACGTAAAGCCAGGCAAGGGCGGCGCCTTCGTGCGCACCAAGCTGCGGCGTGCCAGCGACGGCAACGTGATCGACCGGACGTTCCGGGCCGGTGAGAAGTTCCGGCCGGTGCGGACCGAGACCCGGCGCATGCAATTCCTCTACCAGGACGGCGCCGACGCCCACTTCATGGACGCCGAGTCCTACGAGCAGCTCACGATCCCTGTATCGACGCTGGGTGATTCGCTGCTGTGGATGAAGGAGTCAGACGAGCTCGAGCTCCTGTACATCGACAACGAGCCGGCCGACGTGCAGCTTCCGAGCGCCATCGACCTCGCCGTCACAGAGACCGAGCCGGGCCTACGCGGCGACACCGCCTCGGGTGGCGGGACCAAGCCCGCCGTGCTCGAGACGGGCGCGAAGGTCCAGGTGCCGCTGTTCGTCGACGTGGGCGACCGAGTCCGCGTCGACACGCGCTCGGGCGAATACGTATCGCGGGCTTGATGGCCGGCGACCGGGGCGTGAGTGCCGTTGCGTAGGACCGAGCAACGGCGCGAGGCCGTCTGGGCCCTTTACCAAAGCGATCTGCTGGGACGGCCGCTCGAGGACGTGTTCACCGGCGACGTCCACGGTTTCACGCGCGCGCTTGCGCAGCTCGTGCGCGACCATCAGCCCGAGTTCGACGATCTGATCCGCGAGCACGCCACGGGCTGGTCGCTCGAGCGGATCGCGCCGCTCGAACGCTCGATCCTGCGTGTCGGCCTCGCCGAGATGCTGCACGGTGGCGAGCTTCCGGGCGAGCGCGCGATCCCGCCCGAGGGCGCGATCGACGAGGCGGTGGAGATCGCCAAGCGCTTCTGCGGCAGCGAGGCGCCGGCGTTCGTCAACGGGATCCTCGGCGCCGTGATGACCGAGGCCGGGCTCGGCACCGCCGACCGCCGCTGACCGGCGGTCTCTAAGACCTTTGTAGGAACTCTCGCCTCGATCGGCTGCGGCGACCACAATTGATGCATGCGACTCCTGGTGGTCGACGACGATCGGGCCCTGCGCGACGTGCTCCGTCGCGCGTTGACGCTGGCCGGCTACGACGTGCGGCTGGCCGAGTCGGGCGCCTCTGCGCTGGCCGAGGTGGCGGGCTCCGCCCCCGACGCGGTCGTCCTCGACGTCGGGCTGCCCGACATCGACGGGCTGGAGGTTTGCCGGCTGTTGCGGCGCGAGGGAAACCGGATCCCGGTGCTGATGCTGACCGCGCGCGCGACCGTCTCGGACAGGATCGACGGCCTCGACGCGGGCGCAGATGACTACCTGGTCAAGCCGTTCGACGTCGACGAGCTCAAGGCGAGGCTGCGAGCGCTGCTGCGCCGCGCTCACGGCGAGGGCGACGGCGACGGCGGGCTGACGTTCGAGCAGCTACGGCTGGATCCGTCGCGCCACGGGGTGTGGGTGGGGGAGTCGTTCGTCGAGCTGACGCGCACCGAGTACCAGCTGCTCGAGCTGTTGATGCTCAATCCTCGCCGCGTCCTGCCCCACAGCCTGATCTACGACCGCGTTTGGGGCTATGACTTCGGCCCCAGCTCCAACGCGCTGCGCGTGTACGTCGGTTATCTGCGGCGCAAGCTCGAGGACGCGGGCGCGCCGCCGCTGATCCGCACGATCCGCGGCGTCGGGTACGTGCTGCGCGAGCCCGAGGACGGCGAATGAGCCTGCGCGTCCGCATGGGCGTGGCGGCAGGGCTGGCGGTGGCGATCGCGGTGATCGCGGTCGCCGTGTCGGCGTACGCGGGCACCCGCTCGCAGCTCCGCAACCAGGTCGACGCGTCGTTGCGCACGCTGTCGGCGCAGGCGGTCGCCGGTGGGCACGGCGGCCCCCATGGTCCCGACGGCGGGGGCGGCTACGGCGGCCCGCAGCCCGGCGGCGGCCCCCAGAACACCAGCAACGCTGAGGGGACGTGCCAGGGCGACGAGGGCCTGGGCCTGGACCGCCTCAGCGGACCCGCGTTTGGCGGCGCGCCGGGCATCTACACGCTGTTCAACCGCTGCGGCGGCAAGTTCGTTCCGACCGGCCAGGGATCCAGCATCCCCTCCAACAGCCGGATCGAGGCGCTCGCCCGCAGTGGCAACGGGCAGTACATCACCGACATGACGGTGTCCGGGACGCCGATCCGGGTGCTGGTCACGGGGATCGGAAACGCCGGCGCGCTCGCGGTGGCGCTGCCGCTGAAGGACGTCAACCACACGTTGTCGAGTCAGCTGACGTTGCTCGTGGTGATCGCGGCCGCCGGGATCGCGCTGGCCGCGTTGCTCGGCTTCCTGGTCGCCCGCACGGCGCTCGCACCGATCGAGCGGTTCACCCGGCGCACGGAGGCGATCGCCGGTCGTCCGGAGCGGACCGACCAGCGCCTGGAGGTCGAGGGGCGAGACGAGATCGCGCGGCTTGCGCGGACGTTCAACCGCACGCTGGACGAACTGGAGATGTCGGTTGCCGCCCAGCGCCAGCTCGTGGCCGACGCGTCGCACGAGCTGCGGACGCCGATCGCGACGATCCGCGCCAACCTCCAGGTGATGCGCGATGAGGACCGGCTCTCGCAGGAGGACCGCGACGCGCTGCGAGCGGACGTGATCGAGGAGCTCGACGAGCTGACCGCGCTGGTCGGCGACATCGTCGAGCTGGCCCGGGGCTCGGCGCCGGCCGGCGAGCCCGGGGACGTCGCGCTTGACGCGATCGTCACCGAGGCGGTGCAGCGCATCGGTCGTCGCGCGCCCAAGCTGGAGGTCCGCACGCGCCTCGAGCCCACGCTCGTGCGCGGCGATGAAGGCCGGATCGCACGGGCCGTCACCAACCTGCTCGACAACGCGCGCAAGTGGAGCGCGGTCGACGGTCTGGTTGAGGTCGAGCTGCACGACGGCGTGTTGTCCGTCCGCGACCACGGACCGGGGTTCCACGACGAGGACCTCCCGTTCGTATTCGACCGCTTCCACCGCGCCAGGGATGCGCGATCGAAGCCCGGGTCCGGGCTGGGGCTGGCGATCGTGCGCGAGACGGCGCAGGCGCACGGCGGCTTCGTGCAGGCGGCGAACGCGCCCGGCGGCGGCGCGATCGTCAGGGTCGGATTCGGTCAGCTGCTGGCGCCCGGCGGCGACGCGCCCGAAGCGTCGCTGAGCGCCCAGTCGTGAAAGCTGGCGAGCTGCACGCCCAGCTGGTCTAGTTCCTCGCGCAGACCGGGCTCGGTCAGCGTCGCGAGCTCGACCTCGCGTTCGTACCGGTAGCTCGAGTCGAAGTCTCCCTGCAGCGCCGGGTGACATCCGAGCTCGTTGAAGCCCTCGAACGCCTCGTTGGCGACGACGTGCAGCAGGTACTCGGGGCTGACGAACCTGATGTTCGAGACGTCGGCGCGCGTATGGGCGTAGAAGCCGCCGATGTAGCGCACCTGTCCGGCAAGCCGGAGCGGCACGCCGAGCGGCTCGACGAGCTTTGCGAACGTCGCGATCCTTGCGCCCCGGGCGTGCACGTGGTGGTGGGAGTCGACGTGGGTCGGATCTCGGCCGGTCAACGCTCGAAAGCGCTCGAGCTGTGCGGTTAGGTTTTCGGCCGCATATCCGGGGTCGTCGAGCCGGGGGCTGTCGTCGACGAAGTGCAGCCCGACGGAGAGCTGGGGATGGCCCTTGGCCAGTTCTGCCGCCTGTGGCGCGGCGGGGGCTGTGACCATCAAGCTGGTGCTCGTCAATACCCCGCGTGTGTGCGCCTCGACGATCCCGTCGTTGATGCCGGGCGACAGGCCGAAGTCGTCGCCGTTGATGATCAGGGCTCGCACGGGCTCGCCGGCCGGGCGGGGCGCGCTTGGCTCAGCGCGCGGAGGCCGCCACCCGGTCCGCGGCCGATCTCGCCAGCGCCTCTCGGTGGCGGCGTGCGCCGCCGAGCATCGCGGTGTCGAGCTGAGCGCGCTTGTAGAGCCAGTGGACGTCGGCCTCCCACGTGAAGCCGATGCCGCCGTGTGCCTGGATCGCGCTCGCGGTCACTTCGCGGCCGCCGTCGGCCGCGGCCGCCGCCGCCAGCGCCGATCCCTCCGCCAGACGGTCCGGGTCGGCATCGGCGGCCCAGGCCGCGTAGTACGCGGTCGAGCGGGCGCTCTCGGTGTGAAGCAGCATCTGCGCGCAGCGGTGCGAAACGGCCTGGAACGAGCCCACGGGCACGCCGAACTGCTTGCGTTCCTTGACGTACTCGAGCGTCATGTCCAGCGCGCGCTGGCTGATGCCGACGACCTCCGCCGCGATCGCGGCGTGGATGCGGGCGGCGGCGTGGGCCCCGAGCGGCTCGCCGTCGCCGGTTACGGTCGCGTACCGTCGTGTCGAGTCGATCGTGGTGAGCGCCTCGGCGTTGGGCGACTCGATCAGGTAGGCGTCCGTGCCGTCGATCACGACCGCGACCGCGGCGCCGACGCCGTCGGCCATCAGCTCCGCGGTGCCGATTGATGCGGTCGACTCGCCTGAGGCGAGCTCCGGCAGCCATCGCGCTTGTTGGTCGGGCGTGCCGGCGGACTGGATCACGGCGGCGGCTACGGCCGTCGACAGGTAGGGCGTTGCCGCGCACGCGTAACCCAGCTCCTCAAGCAGCACCGCCAGCTCGACCGCGCCGAGGCCCTGGCCGCCGTGCTCCTCGGCGACGGCGATCCCGGGCCAGCCAAGGTCGCGCAGCTCCTGCCACAGCGCGCCGTCGTACTCGGCCGCTTCGGCTGCCTCGCGCACCTTCGCGAACGACGAGCGCGCGGCGAGCAGCTCCTTGGCGACGCGCTTGATCTCCTTCTGGTCGTCTGTCAGGTCGAAATCCATGTGCTCCCCCTAGCGGGCCTTGGGCAGGCCGAGCACCCGCTCGGCGACGATGTTCTTCAGGACCTCGGTGGTCCCGCCCTCGATCGAGTTGCCGCGGGCGCGCAGCAGCTCGTACGCCCAGCGGTCGTTGGCCTGCAATGCCCGGGGGCCAAGCAGGTCGGCGGCGAACTGCGTGAGCTGCTGGTTGGTCTCTGACCACATCCACTTGGTCAGCGAGCCCTCGGGGCCGGGCTGTCCGTACTTCTCGACCGCCGTCAGTCCCCGGTAGGCGGTGAGGCGCAGCACCTCGGCCTTCAGGTGCAGCTCGCCGAGCTTGTCGGCGATCACCGGGTCGTCGAGCGAGCCGTCGGCCGCGGCGATCTCGATCAGCTGGTCGAGCATCTGGCGCAGCCGGACCTGCAGGAAGAATGCAAGCCCGGCGCGCTCGTTCATCAGCGTCGTCAGCGCGACCTTCCATCCGTTGCCCTCGCCGCCGAGCAGGTTCTCGTCAGGGATCTTGGCGCCGTCGATGAACAGCTCGTTGAACTCCGGCTCGCCCGTGATCTGGCGCAGCGGGCGAACCTGCACCTCCTCCTGCTCCATGTCCATCAGGAAGTAGCTCAGGCCCTTGTGCTTGGGCGCCTCGGTGTCGGTGCGCGCGACGAGCATGCACCACTTCGAGTACTGGGCGCCGCTGGTCCAGACCTTCTGGCCGCTGACGGTCCAGGTGTCGCCGTTCTTGACCGCTCTGGTTTTCAGGCCGGCGAGATCCGAGCCGGCGTCCGGCTCGGAGAATCCCTGGCACCAGATCTCCTCGCCGGTCAGGATCGGGGCCAGGTAGCGGTCCTTCTGCTCCTGGGTGCCCCACGTCATGATCGTCGGTCCGGCCAGCAGCAGCCCGAGCACGTTCGCCATCAACGGCGCGTTTGCGCGGCCGAGCTCCTCGAAGAAGATCGCCGATTGCGTCAGCGTCGCACCGCGGCCGCCGTACTCGCGCGGCCAGTGGACTGCAGCCCAGCCGTCGTCGGCCAGCCGCCGCTGGAAGTCGCGCCGCCAGGCGTAGTGAGCGTCGCCGTCGCCCTCGGGCTCGGCGCCGGGATGGTGGTCGGCGAGCCATGTGCGCAGCTCATCGCGAAACGCGAGCTCGGGCTCGCTGAAAGTCAAGTCCATTCTTTCCTCCTCGAGACCGGCAAGGGGCTGAACCTTATCTGCCGGTGGATTGAGCCCCGGTTCACCGGGCTGGACGGCTGGCTGGACCCCGCCGTCGAGAAAGCGCGGTTTAGCCCTGGACGCGCCACTAAACACATATCCAGTGGTAAGACGCGCGTCCGCTGCCTACTCTGTCGAATCGGGGCCGCCAGCTACGCGGCGGCGGCAGGCGAGAACAGCACACGGACGTGCTGTCGGGGCGCGCCTGTAGCCAACTCTCCTCTTGCCCAGAGGAGAGGCGATGCCGTGTCTTTCATGGCTGGTTAATGCGCGAAACCGGGGGGTTCGTGGCAGCGGGCCTCCCGGTTTCCGCCGGGGGCTCGATGCCACGGACCGCGCATGGCTGTTCGGTTCGGCCGGAAAAAGTGCCCTCGCGCCGCCATGCTCGTCGCGGTGTGGGCGATCGCAACGCGCATACCGAGATCGATCGCCCGCAACATTGCTCAGCGCACGACGTGTGGGCGATTCTCCTCGCAGCTCGACGCGCCGCCGCGCGGCCGGGTGCGTGATGGCGTTGGCGGATGGTGACCTGGCGCCGGGCCAATGAAGGAAACGACCCGTCCGGGGCGCGGCCGCTCACGGACGCTCTGCGAGCCGCTCGGGGCGTCGCGGAAACGGGGAAAACCGAACACACGTCGCGTGCCGGTCGAATGCGCGTGCAGTTGACGCTGCTA
This sequence comes from uncultured Solirubrobacterales bacterium, assembly GCA_963725925.1. GTDB lineage: Bacteria > Actinomycetota > Thermoleophilia > Solirubrobacterales > Solirubrobacteraceae > Palsa-465. The sequence goes on along the minus strand of CAVSAY010000023.1, from coordinate 33,887 downwards.
TGCGGGGCAAATCGCACAGACCTCGAGCCTCGCGGCGGCCGGTGTGCGTTTTTCCCGCGCTGCGACGGGGCGTGCCCGGCTGCCGGAGGCGGCAAAACGCAACAACCGTTGCAGCCCGGATGAAGTCCGTCGTGACTCTTGCTTGACGCGAAATGGGCCTATTCGGGCCCCGAATAGCGCCGGGCGCAGGCCCAGCTCGGAAGATTCGCTTGTATTTGGGCCGTTGATGGCTCGGAGGCCATCTTTAGGCAACTGAGGTCAACTGGACGAATGTCCAGGTGGCAAAAGGCAAAACCCCTGGTAGGTTTTGCTGTGGGGCCAGGGAGGCCACTTAAACGGCAGCCGGAAGCTGAGCCCCGCGAGGGGCTTGGATGGGGTCTGCCGTCATGCACAAACCGTCCAACCCCTCGCGTTCGCGCGCGAAAAGGAGTTTCCGTGTACTTCAAGAACGGCTAAGCGGCTGATTCTTGTTCCGGGGGGGTTCGTTGCAGCGGACCTCCCCGATTTTTTTGCTCCAGCCACGTATCGGAGCTTTCCGGGAGGCGCCTTGAGAGATGTCCAGGTTCTACTGGACACATTTGAAGTAAACGGCTTCAGTAGCCGATGAGACGGGTCGATGGCTACGAAGACGGCCACTCCTGCTCGAACTCGAGCCCGCGACGCCCTGGGCGCGGCGTGGCGCTCCTTGCAAGTACTCGCGCTTGCTGCTGCGAGTGCGACGATCTTGGCTAACGGCGCCGACTGCGCGCTGGCGGCTAGTGGACGCTCGCAGTGATCGCAGTGTTCACCGTCGTCAGTGACATCACCGCCGTCGAAGCCGGCTCGAATGCTCAAGGTCTCTGGCACCGTCGCTCGGCCTGATGCTCGCGATGGTGCTGCTCGGCGGCGGACCAGCCGCCGTGATCGCGCTGCTGACGCTCCTCGTCAGCTGGACGCTGAGGCGTCCCGGACCAGGCCACGCACCTGTTTCGCAGCGACGCGGTCGTGTACGCCTGGATCCTGCTGATCACGGGCTTCTTTTTCCACGCGGATGGTCGGACTCGCGAGACTGAGCCAGCACGACGCTGGCTACTACCTCGTGGCCTTCGTCGCTTTTGTCTTGTCGCTCGTTCTCAACTTTCTCGGTATCGCCGGCTACCGGGCGTACCTCGATCGCCTATCGCTGCTGCAGATGACCCGCGAAGCACTGCTGCCGCTTCTGTCGGCGCAGCTCTTCTCCGGCGTGCTGACGATGATCTCGGTCTACATCGCCGTCCGAACCGGCACCGTCGGCATCACCGTCGTCGGCCTGATGATCATCCTGTTCCAGTACCTGATCGGCGAGCTGCTCACCTCCGAGCGCCGCGGCAAGGAACTCGAGCGCGTCGCGAACACCGACGAGCTCACCGGCCTCGCCAACCGCGAGCGCTTCCGGACCCAGCTTGAGGACAGGATCAATCGCGTTGGCCGGGCCGGCGAGTCGTTTGCGGTGATGCTGCTGGACCTGGACCGCTTCAAGGAGATCAACGACACGCTCGGCCACCACTACGGCGACCAGCTTCTGCGCGAGCTTGGGCCGCGCCTCGTTGAGTGCGTCGGGCCCGACGGCATCGTCGCGCGCATGGGCGGCGACGAGTTTGCGGTGCTCCCGGCTGAGCAGACGGACGCGCCGGACGCGCTCGAGAGCTACGCCCGGGAGATCATCGAGGTCGTGCAGCGGCCGTTTGAGGTCGAGCAGATGACCCTTCAGGTCGGCGCAAGCGTCGGGATCGCGCGCTTCCCGGTCGACGGCGACGACCCGCACACGCTGCTTCGGCGCGCGGACATGGCGATGTACGCCGCCAAGGACGCCAACCGCGGCGTCGACCTTTACGCCAGCGGCCTCGACCGCGACTCCAGGCAGCGCCTGAGCCTGCTCAGCGACTTCCGGCGTGCGCTCGAGAGTGACGAGCTGGTCGTGCACTACCAGCCGATCGTCGACGTGCGCGGCGCCGAAGTGCGCGGCGCCGAGGGCCTCGTCCGCTGGCAACACCCCGAGCACGGCCTGCTGCCGCCCGGCGCGTTCATCGCCGCCGTCGAGCAGACCGGCCTGATCGGCCCGCTGACCCGCCACGTGCTCGAGCGCTCGATCGCCCAGTGCGCGACCTGGCGCACCGACGGCAAGGACCTCTCCGTCGCCGTCAACCTGTCGGTCCGAAACCTGATGGACCCCGACCTGCCAACTCAGATCTCCACGCTGCTCGACATCTACGGACTGCCTGCCAACGCCCTTCAGCTGGAGATCACCGAGAGCATGATCATGTCCGACCCCGAGCGCGCGCTGGCGATCGTCGGCCGCCTCTCGGAGCTGGGCGTGCGCCTCTCGGTGGACGACTTCGGCACCGGCTACTCGTCGCTTGCCAACCTCAAGCGCCTGCCGATCGACGAGCTCAAGATCGACCGCAGCTTCGTCTCGCCGATGATGCAGGACGAGAGCGACCTGATCATCGTCCGCTCGACGATCAACCTCGGCCACGACCTCGGCCTGAAGGTGATCGCCGAGGGCGTCGAGGATGAGCTGACGCTCAAGCGCCTCGCCACGCTGGGCTGTGACCTCGCGCAGGGCTACCACCTCAGCCGCCCGCTCGCCCCGGACGCGTTCACCAGCTGGGTCGCCGACAACGCCTTGGAAGCGCGCGCCGCCTAGCATCCGGGCGGTGTCGCCCGCTCCCCGGATCACGGTTGTCGGCTCGGCCAACGTGGACCTCGTCGTCCGCTGCGGACGACTGCCGCGCCCTGGCGAGACCGTCACCGACGGCAAGTTCGAGCGCATCCCCGGTGGCAAGGGCGCAAACCAGGCCGTCGCCGCCGCGAGGCTCGGTGCTTCGGTGCGTTTCGTCGGCCGCTTCGGTCGCGAGGAGTTCACGCTTCGCTCGCTCGAGCAAGCGGGGATCGACGTCAGCGGCGTGGCCCGCGACGACGGTGAGGGCGGCGTCGCGTTCGTCCTCGTCGACGAGACGGGCGAGAACATGATCGTGACCGCGCCCGGCGCCAACAGGCGGCTGGAGCCCGGCGAGGTCGACGTCGGTGACCCCGACGCCGTGATCTGCCAGCAGGAGATTCAGCCCGAGACGATCGCCGCGGCCGCCGCGGGCGCGCGGTTCTTCTGCCTGAATGCAGCCCCGGCGCGCGGCCCGCTGAACCACAAGCCCGACCTGTTGGTCGTCAACAGGTACGAGTACGAGGCGATCGGAGCCGCCTACGAGGGTCTGGTCGCGCTCACGCTCGGCGCCGAGGGCGCGGTGCTGCTCGAGGCCGGCGAGGAGATCGCCCGTGCAAAGCCGCCTCCGGTCAACGCCGTCGACGGTACCGCCGCGGGCGACGCCTTCTGCGCGGCGCTTGTCGTGTCGCTGCTGGAAGGGCGCGATCGACCGGCGGCGCTGGCGCGGGCCTGCGCGGCCGGAGCGCTGGCCGCCTCACGGCCGGGCGCCCAGCCCTCGCTGCCGACGGCGCAAGAGGTCGACGCGCTGCTCAGCGGCTGAAGCGCTCGGCGCCAAGGTTGGCCTGCGGAAGCAGGCTCTCGGGCACGCCCTCGCCGAGCACGGCCTCAGACAACCGCCGCCCCAGCAGCGGCGCGTGCTTGAACATGTTCCCGCCGGCCAGGATCAACAGCCCCTCGGCCTCCCACACCCCAATCCCGTCGGGGTGCCACGGAAGCTCGGTGACCCAGCAGTGCCGCACCTCGATCGGGTCGGGATCGAGCCCGGGAAGCGCACGACTGACATAGGCGTTCGTGCGCTCGGTCGCCTGGGCCAGGGCGGTCGGCGCGATCAGGCTGCCGTCCTCGTGGATCAGGATGTCGCCCAGGCCCACGGCGTACGCCTCGTTGCCGGGCATCGCGTCCGCGTAGGCCGGCTCGCCGAACGTGCCATCGCCGGCGAGCAGGCAGGGCAGCCGCTCGGGTGCATCGCCGCGCAATCGATACGTGAGCCGGGCGTGGACCGCCTGGCGCACGGGCAGCGGGATCCCGGCGCCACGCGCGAGCGCCGCCGAGCCCCGGCCCGCGCACAGCACCGCGCGCTCGTGCTCGACGGTGGCCCCGCCCGTGCGGACCTCAACCGACCCCCGCGACGTGACCCGCAACGCGACAACCTCCTCGGCGACGATCGTCGCCGCGAGCACCCCGGTCAACGCGGCGATCGCAGCCCGAGCCCGGATCACACCTCCGTCCTCGTCGAGCATCGCCGGCCCGTCCCACGCCGCCAGCAGCGGCAGTGCGTCGGCGAGCTCGCTCGACCCGATCCGCCCGACGCGGACGCCGCCGGCCTCGAGCAGGATCGCCAGGCGCCGGTCGACGGCCGACCCGATCGAGATGACGCCGTCGCGCGACAGCAGCTGCTGTCCGAAGCGCTCCTCCCACTCGCGCCATACGCCGCGAGCCTCGCGCGCGAGCGCCACCATGCGGCGGTCGTCGTGGGCATGGCGGAAGATCCGCGACTCGCCGCCGGACTGCGCGTTGCCCGGCACGCCGCGCTCGTAGATCGCCACCGAGGCGCCCTGCTCGGTCAGCGCGAACGCGGTCGATAGCCCGACGATGCCGGCGCCGATGACCGCGATATCGGCCCGATCAGCCATGCCTCAACCGACCCGGTGGTCGTCGCGGCGCAGGACGTCGGTGAAGCGCTTGGGGACGGCCGCGTCGTCGCCCTCCTCCCAGAGCGTCACGACCACGAGCTCGCCGTCCCCTCCCGGCCTGCACACGTACACCAGGTCGCGGCGCTGAGGGTCGCGGACGAGGACGGTGCCGCGCTCGCCGGGCTCGACGCGGCCCGCGGCGTGTCCCTCGGCCACGCGCGAGGCGATCTCGGTCTTCGCATCGAGCGTGCCGCGTACTCGCTGGCGAAACCGCTCGGCAGCGTGATCGGTTACCGCGACAAGCAAAGCACCGCGGGACCTTAGTGCCCGGGACCGCCGGTCGCCGCGCTCAGCCGTCGTCGATCAGGTTCGAGAGCGGGCCCAGCAGGCGGCGCGAGCGACGCGACACGCCGGGCAGCTCCAGCAGCCTGTGTGTGGGGGCGGCTTCTGATTGGACGCGCTCGAGCTGCTCGGCGGCGATCGGGCGCCAGCGCTCGTCGACCACGGTCTGCGGCTCATCGTCGGAGATCGACTCCACGTCGACCTCGAGGTGCTCCGCCCACAGTCGCAGCCGCGTCTCGCGAGCGAGATCCGAGTCGTCGGTGACGACGTTCATCTCTGTGTCGTTGAGCAACGAATGGGCGTTGAGGTTGGCCGAGCCGATCGTGAGCCAGCGGTCGTCGACGATCCCGACCTTGGCATGCACGTACAGGGGATCGTCGCGGTCGCCGCTGCGCGAGCGGATCGTGGCCGCGAGGAAGCGCCCGGCGCCGTCATCGGCTGCCGTCAGCTCTGCCAGTTGGCCGAGCGTGTCGTCGTGGCCGTTGTTGGCGCGCCTGGGAAGCAGGATCACCAGCCGGAAGTCGTCGCTGGGCGGACTGCGGAGCTTGTCGGCGAGGATGCGCACGATCTCCGGCGACCACAGGAACTGGTTTTCGAGATAGATGAAGCGCTTGGCACTCCGAAGGGCGCGCACATAGCTCTCGAGGATGCGGAACTCGCCCTTGGGCACCGCGTCGTACATCACCTCTGAGACCGTGCGAACGATCTGGACCGTGTGGCGACCGTCGGCGGCCGGAGCTTCCGGCCGCGCCAGATGCTGTCCGGTGACCTCGCGCCATCGCATCGCGAAGTGATCGTGGACATCGAGCACCGCCGGGCCGCGCAGCCGCGAGCCGACGTCGTGCCAGCCGAGACGACGCCTGGCGGGGTGGTCGCTGGTGTCGAACCGGTCGCCGCCGTAGTCGGTGATGTCGATGCCGCCGACGAATGCGACCTTGCCGTCCACCACCACCGTCTTCTCGTGATGGCAGTGGAACGGATGCTCGCGCGGGTCGGTCTCGCAGCGGATCCGCGTCCGGCGCGTGAGCGTCTCGACGGTGTCGCGAACCTGGCTGCGGGTGGGACGAAAGGCGGGCACCGGCGCGCCCGCCCAGACGAGGACCCGCACGTCGAGCCGTTCGGCCGCTTCCGCGAGCATCGGCCCCAGCGTTGCCGGCCGGTCGCCGCGGACCAGGTCGAAATGAGGGGCGAGGTGCCAGCCGGTCACGTGGATGAAGTCGCGCGCGCCCTCGATCGCATCCGCGATTGCCGGGAACGCCTTGGCGCCGTCGATCAGGACGTCCATGGAGCAGCCCGCACGCGGTGGCGGATCGCCGGTTGCCCACAGACCGTCGTCGGGTGGCGAAAGCGAACGCCCGGATCCCAGACGCCGAAGCCGCCGGCGGTGCTTGGCGCACACAGCGGCCTCAATTCCGTCTCCGATTAGGTCATCGACTCCCGTGACCAGTGTGTTGCGCGCACCGGACATGCCCTGATGCTTACCGATCCGGGCACTTGCCAACCCGGTCGATATGCTCGCCTGCGTGAGCGAGCCGTCGGCGGAGCACAGGGGATCTGCCTACAGCTCCGCCGGGGTCGACTACGAGGCACTCGACGCCGGCAAGCGCAGCGCGCTGGCGGAGGCGATGGCCACATCGGGCCTGCTGGGGACACTCGGCGGCCGCGCCGTCGACGAATCCCGGGGCGAGCCGGCTTTCGTGTTCGAGCTGGAGGGGAAGAGCTTCGGCTTCGTCGTCGAGGGGCTCGGGACGAAGTCGATCATCGCCCGCCAGGTCCAGGAGCAGCTGGGCGTCAACGCGTTCGACAGCGTGGCCTACGACACGGTCGCGGCGATCGTCAACGACCTCTGCTGCGTGGGCGCGCTGCCGCTGGTGGTCAACGCGTATTTCGCCACGGGGTCATCGGAGTGGTATCGCCAGGAGGATCGCCATGCTGCGCTGCTCACCGGTTGGCGCGAGGCGTGCGTGGACGCCGGAGCGGCGTGGGGAGGAGGGGAGTCCCCGTCGCTTCCCGAGCTCGTCCACGCGCCCGAGATCGAGCTGGCCGGCAGCGCGGTCGGCCTCGTCCCCGGCGGCCGCCCGGCGATCCTCGGCGAAGAGCTGGCCCCGGGCGACGAGATCGTGCTCGTCGACAGCAACGGGCTGCACGCCAACGGCTCCTCGCTCGCACGGCTGATCGCCTCCCGGCTCCCAGACGGGTACGGGACACCGCTGCCAAGCGGCAGGAGCTTCGGCGAGGCGCTGCTTGATCCGAGCGCGATCTACGTGAACCTCGTCAGAGAGCTGCTCGCGGCCTCGGTCGATGTGCACTACCTCAGCCACATCACCGGGCACGGCCTGCTGAAGCTGATGCGCCCGCGACGAGAGCTGACCTACACGATCCGCAGGCTGCCCGACGTTCCCGAGGTGCTCGCATTCCTCGCCGAGCAGGCGGACATGTCGCTCAGCGCCGCCTACTCGACGTTCAACATGGGCGCCGGCTTCGCCGTCTACTGCGCGCAGGGGTCCGGGGACCAGGTCGCAACGATCGCGTCCGGACTCGGCCTCAAGGCGCGAGTCGCAGGGGCGGTGGAGCAAGGCCCGCGCCGCGTCGTGCTCGAAGAGGTCGGCGTCACGTTCGAGAGCTCCGACATGGATCTCGGGCCTAGCCGCTGACGGGCCGCACAAGTCACGGCTCGAGCACGATCTTGCCGCGGGTGTGCCCCTGCTCGAGCTCGCGAAACGCCTCGCGCACCTGCTCGAGCGGATACACACGCGCGATCGGCACGTCGACCTTGCCTTCGTCGATCAGCTTCGCGAGCTCGGCCAGCACCCCGGCGGTGGCGGCGGCCGCCGTGCCCTCGGTCTTGACGCCGTATTTCTGGCCGGCCCCGAAGTCGACAACCGTGTCGACCCGCTCGGGCTTGATGCCGAGGTCGAGCGCGAGCTGGACGTAGCCGCCGGCGAGATCGATCAACGCGTCGACTGAGCTGCCGGTGGCATCATCGATCCGCTGCTCGACGCCGTCGCCGTAGCTCACCGGGATCACGCCGAGACCCTTCAACCAGGCGTGATTACGCTCGCTCGCGAGGCCGATCACCGTCGCGCCGGCGAGGATCGCCAGCTGCACGGTGATCGAGCCGACTCCACCGGCCGCACCTGCCACGACCACGGTGTCGCCCGAGCTCGCCGACACGGCCCGAACGGTGGCGTATGCAGTGGTGCCGGCGACGAACAGCGCGCCCGCGACCGGCCACGGCACGCCCGGCGGGCGCGCGGTGACGTTCCCGGCCTCGACGACGACGAGCTCGGCCTGACTGGCACGGCTGTCGGTGAAGCCGATCACCTCGTCTCCGACCGCCCAGCTCTCGACACCGTCGCCCAGCTGCTCGACGGTCCCGGCGAGGTCGCTGCCCTGGCCCGACGGAAACGTCGCCGGCCAGCGTTCGGCCAGGAGGCCCTCGCGGATCTTCGCCTCGCCCGGGTTGATGCCGGCGGCCTTGACCCTGACGAGCAGCTCACCCGGCCCGGGGACAGGCGCCGGGACGTCGACCACCTCGAGCACGTCGATCCCGCCGTAGCGGTCGAATCTCACTGCGCGTGGCATCTCACGCCTCCTTGTCTGATCGTCGAGCGGGTCGCCCGCCACTGAAGAAAACGATAAAGGCACCTCTTCCACGGACTATGGTGGGAGCATGGCGACGCAGCAGGGCGATCCGCAGACTCAGGAGAAGATCAGCGACGCGCTCCAGGGCTGGCTCGAGGGCGACAGCGACAAGACGCTCGGAAGCCTGGTCGAGGTGTTCGGCGAGAAGAGCTTCGCCGTCCTGTTCGTGCTGCTGCTCGGCGTACCTGCGCTGCCGTTGCCGACCGGCGGCGCGACGCACGTGTTCGAGATCATCGCTGCGCTGCTCGCTCTGCAGCTGATCGTCGGCCGCGATCAGATCTGGCTGCCGCAGAAATGGTGCAAGCTCGAGCTCGCCGGGCCCAAGCAGCAGCGCTTCATCACCGGTCTGATGAAGCTGATCCGCAGGCTGGAGCGATTCTCGCGCCCGCGCCTGCGGTTCCTGTTCCAGACCCGCGTCAGCAACTCCGTATACGGGTTGCTTGCACTCGGCGGGACCGCCGGGGCGTTCTTCGCTCCTCCGTTCACGGGGCTCGACACGCTCCCGGCGCTGGGCGTCGTGCTGCTGTCGCTGGGAGTCCTGCTCGAGGACGTGATCGTCGTCGCGATCGGGCTGGTCGTCGGCGTCGCGGGCGTGCTGCTCGAGATCATCGTCGGCAGCGCCGTCGTGCACGGGGTCAGCAGCATCTTCTAGACGCGCCGTGGCTCCGTGGATCGCGCCACCTGCGATCCTGACTGGCATGCAAGGAACCAAGGTTGACGTCAAAACCGCCGACGGGGTCGCGGACGCGTATCTGACGCGTCCCGATGGAGACGGCGAACACCCGGGCGTGCTGTTTGTGATCGACGCGTTCGGTCTGCGCCCGCGGATTGAGGAGATGGCCGACCGGATCGCCGGTCAGGGGTACGTTGTGCTGGCGCCCAACGCGCTCTACCGCGCCGGTCGCGCCCCCGTGCTGCCGATGCCGGACTTCACCGACCCCGAGAACCGCGCCGGGTTCATGCAATCGGTGCGGCCCATCATCGAGCAGCTCACGCCCGACGCAATCTCACGCGACGGCGAGGCCTACCTGGACTTTCTGTCAACCAAGGCGACCGGACCGGTGGGGATCACCGGCTATTGCATGGGCGCCCGCGTCGGCTGGCGGATCGCCGCCGCGTATCCCGACCACGTCAGTGCGCTCGGCGGGTTCCACGGTGGCGGCCTCGTGACCGACGCTCCCGACAGCCCACACCGCTCGGCGCAGCAGCTGAAGGCGGAGGTCTACTTCGGCCACGCCGACCAGGACGCGAGTATGAACCCCGAGCAGATCGCGACCCTGAACGACGCGCTTGACCAGGCCGCCGTCCGGTACCGCGCCGAGGTCTATGAGGGCGCGCTTCACGGCTACACGATGTCCGACACGGCGGTCTTCAACGAGGCCGCGTGCGAGCGGCACTTCAACGAGCTGTTCGCACTGCTGGATCGCACGCTCGGCTCTCACTGACCCCGGCGCATCGGTGAGCTCCCGGTCTCGCATCGTGGCTTTCGGCTCCGCCGCCGCGGTCGCGGTGATCGGCGGGATCTGTGCCGCGGTGTTCCCGGGATTGGTCGGGCAGCTGCTCGCGCTCGTGCTGATCTCCGTCGGGCTCGGAGCCGTCGTGCTGCTCGTGTTCTACGAGGTGGGCCTCAGCGAGGACAAGGACCGAGCCGCCGAGCAGGCGCGTTTGGAGGAGCGCTCGGACAGGAGCACCGAGGCGCACCCAAGACCGCGCCTGCGTCCGCGGAGCCGACGCCGGCTTCGGGAGTAACCGCTGTCACAGGCACCCGGGCTGTCTCGTCAAGCATTGAAAACGGACGCAAGGGAGCCGAAATGAAGATCTTTCTTGCAGGTGCAACGGGCGCGATCGGCACGCAGCTGGTCCCGCGGCTGGTGGAGTCGGGCCACGACGTGGTCGGCATGACCCGCAGCGAATCCAAGCAGGACGCGATCAGGCAGATGGGAGCCACACCTGTTGTGGCGGACGCGTTGGACGCCGAGCAGGTCGCTGACGCGGTCGCCGAGGCTCAGCCCGACGTGATCGTGCACCAGTTGACCGCGATCGCCGGTTTCGACACGCGCCACTTCGACCGTACGTTCGCAGCCACCAACCGTCTGCGGACCGTGGGAACAGACCACCTGCTGTCTGCCGGACACGCGGTCGGGGTCACGCGTTTCATCGCCCAAAGCTATGCAGCGTGGCCGTACGCGCGCACCGGCGGCCCGGTAAAGACCGAACAGGACCCGCTCGACCCCGCTCCTCCGTCCCAGATGCGCGAGACCCTCGAGGCGATCCGTCATCTGGAGGACGCCGTGACCGCGGCGGACTGGACCGAGGGCATCGTGCTGCGTTACGGGGCTTTCTACGGTCCGGGTACGTCGATGGCACCCGGGACCGAGCAGTTCGAGATGGTTCGCAAGCGCAAGTTCCCGGTGGTCGGCACGGGCCGGGGCGTGTGGTCGTTCATCCACATCGCCGACGCCGCAGAGGCGACCGTCGCAGCGATTGAGCGCGGGCGGCGCGGGATCTACAACGTCGTCGACGACGACCCGGCGAGCGTCGCCGAGTGGCTCCCGGCGCTCGCGCACGAACTCGGCGCGCCGAAGCCGTGGCACGTTCCTCGCTTCGTCGGGCGACTCGCCGCCGGCGAGGCGGGCGCGGTGATGATGACCGAGATTCGAGGCGCTTCCAACGCCAAGGCCAAGCGCGAGCTCGGGTGGCAGCCGATGCACCCAACCTGGCGCCAGGGATTCGCCACGGGCCTGACCGCGCCGGAGAGTGCGGCGGCGTGAGCTCGGAAGACAGACTGCTCGATGAGTTGCGGCCCGGATCGTTCGCGATCGCGTACCGGATGCTGGGCAGCGTGACCGAGGCCGAGGACGTGGTTCAGGAGGCGCTGCTCAGGGTCCACCGCACGCTCGAAGAGGGCGAGCGGATCGATTCGCCGCGGGCCTTTGTCGCGACCGTGACCACGCGGCTGGCGATCGACGAGCTGCGGTCGGCACGGGCGCGGCGGGAGCAGTACGTGGGCGAGTGGCTGCCGGAGCCGATCGTGACCGAGGGCTCCGACGACCCTGCGCGGCATGCGGAGATGGCCGATTCGCTGTCGGTGGCGATGCTCGTGCTGTTCGAGACCCTGTCTCCCGAGCAGCGCGCCGTGTTGCTGCTGCGCGACGTGTTCGACTACGGCTATGACGAGATCGCCCGGATCGTCGGCAAGAGCGAGGACAACGTGCGCCAGCTCGCGACGCGTGCGCGACAGCACGTCGACGCCCGGCGGCCACGGTTCCAGAGCACCCGCGAGCAGCGCGACGAGCTCGCGCAGAAGTTCTACGCGGCCGCTCAGGACGGCGACCTGAGCGGCCTCGAAGCGCTGCTGGCCCACGACGTCACGCTGACGGGCGACGGCGGTGGCAAGGCGCCGGCGCTGGCTCGCTCGCTGCACGGCCGCAACCGCGTCGCCCGGACGCTGCACAACTGGTTCAAGCTCGGCGCCCGGATCCCGGGCGCGGGAATGCGCCCCGTCGAGGTCAACGGCGGTCCCGGGGCGATGTTCGTCGACGGCCAGGGACGGCTGATCGGCGTGTTGGCGCTCGACATCGAGGGCGGCTACATCAGATCGATCAGCTCGATCGTCAACCCGGACAAGCTCTCGCACCTGGGGCAGGTCGCGAACCTGCGCGCGCTCCTGCGCCCGCAGCCCGGTGAATAATGTCCGCGTGGCGGACATTGGCCAGCAGCTTCGCGAGGAGGACGTCGACGCCGATCCGGTGCGCCAGTTCGCCGATTGGTTTACCGAGGAGGTGTACGCAGGTGTGCGCGCGCCGGAAGCGGTGGCCCTCGCCACGGCATCCGCCGACGGCTCTCCTTCGGTGCGCATGGTGCTCGTCAAGCGCTACGACGACGCCGGGTTCGTGTTCTTCACCAACTACGAGAGCCGCAAGGGGGGCGAGCTGGAGGCCAACCCGCGGGCGGCGCTGCTGTTTCACTGGGATCGCCTCGGGCGTCAGGTGCGGATCGAAGGCACCGTGGCGCGAATCAGCCCGCAGGAGACGGCCGACTACGTCCGCAGCCGGCCGCGGCTCAGTCAGCTGAGCGCGCTCGCTTCGCCCCAGAGCCGCCCGATCCCGGATCGGGGATGGCTCGAGCACCGGCTCACGGAGATCGCGGCACGAAACGCAGAGGCCGAGCTGCCGCTGCCCGAGTTCTGGGGAGGGTTTCGCTTGGCTCCCGAGACGTTCGAGTTCTGGCAGCACCGAGACGACCGGCTGCACGACCGCCTTCGCTACCGGCCCCGTGACGACGGTGGCTGGCAGGTCGAGCGCCTGGCGCCCTGACGCGCTCGAACCCGCGATGGGATCATGAGGGCCATGTCCGATGATCCGAACGCGCTCGAAACCGGGCTCCGCCACGGCTATGCCGACCTTCCAGGCTCCCGGCTTCACTACGTCGAGGCCGGCGACGGCCCGCTGGTCGTGCTGCTGCACGGCTTTCCCGACTTCTGGTTGAGCTGGCGCTTCCAGGTCCCGGCCCTGGCCGCGGCCGGGTTTCGGGCGGTCGCGCCCGACATGCGCGGCTACAACCTGTCGTCGCGACCGCAATCGGTCGCCGACTACGACATCGACCTGCTGGCGGCCGACATCCGCGACCTGATCCGCGAGCGCGGCGCCGAGCGGGCGTTCCTCGTCGGTCACGACTGGGGCGCGGCGGTTGCGTGGGCTACGGCGGCGCAGCATCCCGAGGCGGTGGAGCGCCTGGCGATCCTCAACGTCCCGCACCCGCGGCGAATGCTGCAAGGGCTGCGTCGCCCGAGGCAGATCCTGAAGTCCTGGTACATGTTCTTCTTCCAGCTCCCGTGGCTTCCGGAGCGTTTGCTGCGCGCTCAGCGCTGGCGCGCGTTCCGATCCGGCTTCGAGCACGACGCAAAGCCTGGCGCGTTCACCCGCGACGACATCGAGCGCTACGTCGAGGCGTGGTCGCAGCCCGGCGCCGTGACCGCAATGCTCAACTACTACCGGGCGGTGTTCCGCCAGTCGCCACGGCGGGCGGAGGCACGGATCCGGCCGATCGTCGCGCCGACGCTGGTGATCTGGGGCGAGCGCGACCGTTACCTCGGCGTCGAGCTCGCAGAGCCCGATCGCGCCGACGTTCCGAACCTCGAGCGCGTGGTCAAGCTTCCCGAGGCTTCGCATTGGGTCCACCACGACGAGCCCGAGCGGGTGACGGAGCTGCTGATCGAGTTCTTCGGCGGTCGGCAACCACGCTAACGTCGCGGCGCGTGGGGCAGACTCTTCTCGAGGTACTGATCGCGCCCGTCCTGGTGGCGATGGCGACGCTGGTCGGCCGGCGCTGGGGCGCGCGCGCCGGTGGGCTGGTCAGCGCCTTTCCCGCGGTCGTCGGGCCGGTGCTGCTGATCATCGCCCAGCAGCGCGGCGAGGCTGCCGTCGAGCGCGCGGCCGGCGCGACGCTTCTCGGTCTCGTCGCGCTCAGCGGCTTCGCGCTGGCGTACGGGAGGACCGCTCGGGGGACGCCGTGGCCGGCGAGCCTCGCCGCCGGCTGGGCCTGTGCGATCGCGGCGGCTGCGGCTGCGGCGTGGTCGCTCACCGGCGCCGGCCTACCCGCCGCACTTGCCGCCGCGGTGCTCTCGATCGCTGCGGCGCGAAGCGCATTGCCACGCCCGGCGGAGCAGCTCCACCTTGGCTCGCCGCTGCGCCGGCCACGCGGGGACATTGTCGTGCGAATGGCGCTGACCGCAGCGCTGATCGTCCTGTTGACGATCGCCTCCGAGCTGTTTGGGCCCGTGGTCGGGGGGATGCTCGCCGCACTCCCCGTGCTCGCATCGGTGCTTGCGGTGTTCACCCACCGTGAGCACGGCTCCGACGCGACGATCGGGCTGCTGGGAGGGATGCTGACCGGGATGTCGGGTTTCGTCGCGTTCTGCGCCGCGATTGCGCTGCTCGCGGTGCCGGCGGGCACCGCCGTGGCGTTCGGCGTGGCGACGCTGTGCGCGGTCGCCGCGCAGGCGCTGATGCTGATCGTGCCCTCCGAAGCTCGTTTCCTGCCTGCTCCCCGCCTGCCAGGGGGATAAACGGGATCCGCGGCAGCGGGGACTTGAACGTCACGCCGTTGTCTGCGGATACTGTGCGCGTGGGTCAGCAGGTCACCGCCAGGACCTTCAGCCGGGAGGACCGCCAGCGCTACCGGCGCAAGGTGCGGTTGAGCCTCGACGTGTTCGCGCGGATGCTGTCGGAGGCGCGGTTTCATCCCGAGCAGCGGTCGTTCGGTCTCGAGATCGAGCTCAATCTGACCGACGACGACGGCGATCCGGCGCTCGTCAACGCCGTCGCCCTGGAGGCGATCGCCGACGAGGCGTTTCAGACCGAGCTGGGGCAGTTCAACGTCGAGATCAACATCCCGCCGCGTCTGCTCGAGGGCCGGGTGTTCTCCGAGCTCGAGCACGATGCCCGCGCCAGCCTCAACAACGCCGAGGAGCGTTCGCGCACGGTAGGCGCGCACATGGTGCTGATCGGGATCCTGCCGACGATCGGCCCACGGCACCTCAACGCGGAGTCTTTCAGCTCCAATCCTCGCTACCAGCTGCTGAACGAGCAGATCTTCGCGGCGCGCGGGGAGGACCTCGAGATCTCGATCGACGGGGTGGAGCGCCTGGCGATCCACGCCGACACGATCGCTCCCGAGGCTGCCTGCACCAGCGTCCAGCTGCATCAGCAGGTCGAGCCCGACGGGTTTGCCGCGCACTGGAACGCGGCGCAGGCGATCGCCGGGATCCAGGTCGCGGTCGCGGCGAACTCGCCGTTCTTCTATGGCAAGGAGCTGTGGCGCGAGACGCGCATCGCCCTGTTCGAACAGGCCACCGACACGCGCCCGGAGGAGCTGAAGATCCAGGGGGTGAGGCCCCGCGTATGGTTCGGCGAGCGCTGGATCACGTCGATCTTCGACCTGTTCGAGGAGAACGTGCGCTACTTCCCGGCGCTGCTGCCCGTCTGCGAGGCCGAGGATCCGCTCGAGACCCTGGAGCGGGGTGACGTCCCCCGCCTGGCGGAGCTGCGACTGCACAACGGCACGGTGTATCGCTGGAATCGCCCGATCTACGACGTCGTCGGCGATCAGCCGCACCTGAGGGTGGAGAACCGCGTGCTGCCGGCGGGTCCCACCGTCGTCGACATCATGGCCAACGCGGCGTTCTACTACGGGCTGCTGCGGGCGATCGCCGAGGAGGAGCGCCCGGTGTGGTCGCAGATGTCGTTCTCGGCTGCCGAGGAGAACTTTCACTTGGGCGCGCGCGGCGGGATCGACGCCCGCGTGTACTGGCCGGGGCTGGGCGAGGTGCCGGCGGCCGAGCTCGTCGTCAGGCGCCTGCTGCCGATCGCGCGCGAGGGCCTGGAGCGCACGGCGATCGACCCGGCCGACGCGGATCGCCTGCTTGAGATCATCGAGCGCCGCTGCGTGACGCTGCGAAACGGCGCCGCATGGCAGAGCGAGGTCTTTCACAACTTCTACGACAAGGGCATGGACCGGACGCAGGCGCTCAGGCGGATGACCAAGCTGTACCGCGAGCACATGCACTCCAACGTGCCGGTCCACGACTGGCCCGGCGAATGATCGCCGCCGACTAGTCCCAGGCCGGCTGGCGGCCCTGCTCGCTGACCCACTGGCCCAGCAGCCCACGCAGGTGGGCGACGAAGCGCTCCTGCTCGTGTGGCGGATACGTCGCCCGGACGGTGTCGAGGAGCAGGCCGTCGAAGTCGGACGAGCTCACCCAATCGAGCATCAGCTCGTCGACGTGTGACAGGTGGGTGTCGCAGAACTCGCGGTAGCGGTCGGTCTCGAAGTAGTCATCGATCAGGCCGCGGTACCCCGCGAGCTTGTCCTCGTAGCTGAGGTCCTCGCGGTCGCCGATCTCGAAATATCGGCGGGTATCGAGGTCCAGCGGCGGGCGGCGGCCGGTGACCGTGCAGAAGGTGCACCACTTCAACAGCGTCTTGATCGCCCAGGGGAAGTAGTAGTGCAGGCTCGTCAGCGCCACGTCGGGCGAGGCGTTGGCGTAGTCGATCGGGTGCACCTGATCTCCACGGACGAGGCATTCGCACGAGTTGAACTCCCAGCGGAAGAAGGCGTTGACCAGCCGGCTGATCGTCAGGACCTCGTCGCCAAGCTCCGGCGACAGGAAGTCGTGCGCCACGGCGTAGCGGTCGTGCATCGGCAGCTCCGGCCGGAACTTCATGACCATCGTCTCGGGCCCGATCGACAACGACCGCGCGAACACGTCGAACCCCTCGACGGACGCCTGCAGGTGCATCAGCCGCCTCCCCGAGGCGTCGTAGGCGCGCTCGAGCTCGTCGCGGTCGCGGACCTTGCTCACCCCGATCCACTGCCCGCCGTCGTAGGGCTTCATGAACAGCGGGTAGCCGATCCTGTCGGCGATCGCGGACAGGTCGAACGGGAGGTTGTAGCGGGCGGAGGTGTACTGAAAGCGTGAGTTGTCGGGCGGGTCCTTGTGCGGGACCAGGACCGTGGGAGGCACCTTCAGCCCGAGGCGGATCATCGCGCAGTAGGCCGCGTGCTTCTCCATCGACTGGAACGTGAACGGGCTGTTGAGCAGGTACACGTCGTCCATCAGTGCGACCTTCTTGAGCCACTCGCGCGGGAGGTAGTACCAGTAGGCGAGCCGATCGATCACGAGCTCGTACCGGGGGCGGTCGCGCAGATCAAACGGCTCCATCGTGATCCGCTCGGTGACGAGCCGGTGGCGGTGTCCGGAGTCGTCGGTGATCGTCCCCAGGCGCGAGATCAGGGTCTCGAACGCCCTCGGCCAGTCCTCCTCGGTGCCGAGCAGCAGGCCGATCAGGTGTGTGGTTTCGGTCATCGCAGGGTCGTCAGCAGAACCGTGGCAGATGATGCGCCAGCTGGGCGCGCCATGACGGCCAATCGTGGGGTACGTCATACCCCCAGAGGTCCATCTCGCACCGGATCCCCTTGGACTGCACCAGCCCGGCGAGCCGGCGCGTGGACTCGAGCGCGCCGGTGGTGTCCTCCCATTGCCCCTGCCCGCACACCAGCAGCAGGCTGAGCTGCGAGCGCAGCCAGTCGAGGTGCTCGCCTTCAAGGTGTGAGACGTAGTCGATCGGGTTGTTGAAGTACGTCGTCTCCCCGCGCTCACCCCAGCCGTCCCAAGCGGCGGGGTCGTAGCTGCCCGACATGCAGATTGCGAGTGGGAACACGTCGGCCCGCTTGAGCGCGAAGTTGGCGGCGTGATAGGCGCCGAGGCTGCACCCGCACGTGATCACCTCGGCCGCGCCGGCACAGTCGTCGCGGATGAACGGCACCACCTCGCCAAGGATCCACGATTCGTAGAACTGATGACGGCGGGCGCGCTCCTCCAGGGGGATGCTGCGGTTCGACCACGACTCGCCGTCGAACGAGTCGACGCAGTAGAGCTTCACGCGGCCGGCGGCGAGCAGGTCGCCGACCGCGGCGACCATGCCGCGGCGCTCGAACTCGCCGGCGTCGCCGCGCTCGGCTGGAAACGCCAGGACCGGGCGACCCCAATGCCCGTAGACCGCGACGCCGTTCACGTCGACACCCAGAGTCGCTCGAGCAGACCCGTCAGGTGCGGATCGAACGCGTCGCGCCAGCCGGTGTAGTTGTGCAGATCAGCCACCTCGTGCAGCACGACGTCGTAGCCCAGGGCGTCGAGGGTGCGCGCCATCAGCCGGTTGTTGTGGATGTTCTCCTCCTCGGCGCCGCAGGTCATCACGACCGGGACGGTCTCGGCGCCGGGTTGCGCGCGCAGCACGCCGCCCACGTACCGCGTGATCCGCCGGTAGCGCGGAAATCCCGACTCTTGGCGGTCATAGCGCGGCACGAAGAAGCTCGCCGATTGAAGGAACAGCCCGGCAAAGGTTCCGGGCCAGGTCCGCTGGGCCTGGAGCATCGCGAGTCCTCCGAGGCTCGCTCCCATCCCAACCGGCAGGCCGGCGACGCCGACCGCATCGCGCACCGCGGCCAGGATCCGCGACGAGAGCGCCCGTCCGTATACGGCCGACGCCGAGTACCACTCGTTGCGGTCTCCGGGTGGAAGCAGCGCCACCCGGAACGGCGGCAGCGTGCCGCGCTCGATCATCACCCCTGCGTATCGCGTCAGCCCGGCGAGCTCGGCGTATTCGGGACCGTCGTGGGCGACCAGCATCGGCAGCTCGCCGCCGCCCGGTGACCAGACGCCGATCTCCAGACGGCGGCCGAGCACGCGGATTCCCACCTGCTCGACGGTTCCTTGCACTCCGGGCTCCTCGAGCCACGCCGGCGGCTGGTAGTCAGCCGCCCACAGGACGGACTTCTCGCCGAATGCTCCCGGAGCTCGCCGGGGGTTACCGGGGTCGCATACGACGTGTGCGTGTCCGTCGTGATCCAACAGCTCGAGCTGGTACTCGAGCCGGGCCAGCCGGTTGTCGGGCAGCCGCATGACCCAGCTTCCGTTGTCGCGGACGAAGTCGCGCTCGGGCAGCGGCAGGTCCGAGCACAGCCGGACGGCGGCGAAGCGCTGCTCTGGATCGTCGACTTCAAGCGTGTCCACCATCGGGGCGAAGGTAGCGTTCGGACCGGGCGAACGCCGCACCCGCTCGGCGGTACAGCGGTCCTGTGCCGCGCGACGCGCTATTCATAGTGGTGTGCTTGGTTTCACCTCGTCCGCTCCGACCCCGCTGCGCACCCGCAACTACCGGCTGTACTTCTCGGGCCAGCTGATCTCGGTTCCGGGCACCTGGCTGCAGACCGTCGCGCAGGCGTGGTTGGTGCTCGAGCTCAGCTCGAGCGGCAGCGCGCTCGGCGTCACCGTGGCGCTGCAAACGGTGCCCGTGCTGCTGCTCGGGGCGTGGACGGGGTCGGTCGCCGACAGGATCGACAAGCGAAAGCTGCTGATCGGCACCCAGGCCACGCAAGGTCTGCTGGCCGCGATCCTCGGCACGCTCGCGCTGACCGGCGTGGTGCAGCTGTGGATGGTCTGGATCCTGGCGCTGGGGCTTGGCATCACCCGGTCGTTCGACACGCCGACGCGTCAGGCGTTCGTGTCCGAGCTCGTCGAGGGCCCATCGCTCGCGCGTGCGATCGGCATCAACTCGACGGTCGTATCGGCGGCGCGCATGATCGGCCCGGCGGCCGGCGGCGTGATCATCGCCGCGGTGGGGGTCGGATGGTGCTTCTTGCTCAACGCGGTCTCGTTCGTGGGACCGCTGATCGGGCTGTTGGCGATGGACGCGAGCAAGCTTTATCGGCCCGAGATCCCGCCGACGCGCAAGCCGCATGCCGTCCGCGCCGGGCTGCGCTACGTGCGAAACCGGCGCGACCTCCTGATCCCGCTGCTGATGATGGCGCTGGTCGGGACGTTGGCGTTCGAGTTCCAGGTGACGATCCCGTTGATGGCGCATTCGGCGTTTCATCTGGGCGCCACGGGCTTCGGCCTGCTGTACGCGGCGATGGGCGCGGGCGCGGTGGTCTCCGGCGTGACACTGGCCGGCAAGGTGCCCGGTCGCGTGCGGACGCTGGCGATCTCAGCCGCGGCGTTCGGGATCGCGCTCGGCGCGGCGGCGCTCGTTCCAACCCCCGCCGGCGCGGCGATCTGCCTGGCGGTGGCGGGCGCGGCGAGCGTCGTGTACTCGTCGAGCACCAACGGCACGCTCCAGATCCGTGCCGATCCGTCGATGCGCGGCCGGGTGGTCGCGCTCTACATCATCGCCTTCATGGGGTCAACCGCCGTCGGCGGCCCGCTCGTGGGCGTCGTCGGCCAGGTGTTCGGCCCGCGTGCGTCGCTGTGGGTCGGCGCGATCGGCTGCGCCGCCGCAGTGCTACTCGCGCTCGCCTATGAGCTGCGGGAGCGCGGGCGACGTGAGCCGGCCCGGACGCGACGAGACGCCGTCGCCGCCGGCTGACCGAACAGTCCGGTTAGGATCGGCCGCCATGGCATGGCTACCTGACGACTTCACGCACCCCGAACGTGTTGAGCTCGGAACCGGGCATCACCTGCGACCGATCCGCGAGAGCGACGTCGACATCGACTTTCCCGCCGTGATGGGATCCCGCGAGCGGCTGTGGGTCAAGTACGGCGAGGCCTGGGGCTGGCCGCCGGCGACGATGACCCTCGAGCAGGACCGGGACGACCTCGCTCACCACGAGGCCGAGATCGCCGCTCACGAGACGTTCAACTACGCCATCCTCGATGAGGCCGAGACCGAGCTGCTCGGTTGCGTTTACATCGATCCGCCCGGATCGCAGGCCCCCGCCGACGCGGTCGTGTCGTGGTGGGTGGTCGATCGCATGGTCGACTCCGACCTCGACCGGGAGCTGGGCGAGTTCGTGCCCCGCTGGCTAGACGACGCCTGGGGTTTCCGGGCGGTCGACTACTCGCCCTGACGTCCGCTCCAGGTGCTCCTCGAGGGCGTCTCGCACGTCGGCGTCCAGACGGTCGGGGACGTCCCGGTCGATGATCCCCAATGCCTCCTCGGGCGGGAGCGGTCCGCGATAGGGACGGTCGGCGGAGCTCTTGCATAACCTTGAAGATCTTGAGCGTCCCGCCGGCTGAGACGGGGGAGCCGCCCGCCGGCACTGTGGCGCAGGGGTTGCGGATCGGCGTCCCCTACGCGATGGCCTCCTTTCTCCTGGGCCTCTCGTTTGGCGTGCTTGCGCGCCCAGTGCTGGGGGCGGTCGCGACGATCGTGATGTCGGTGATCGTGTTCGCGGGCTCGGCCCAGTTCGCCGCGCTCGCGGTGCTGTCAGCCGGCGGCGGCGCGCTCCCGGCGATCATTGCCGGCAGCCTGCTCAACCTGCGATTCATCCCGATGGGGATCGCGATCGCGGCGTCGCTCGATCATCGTGCGGTCGCCCGGGCGATGCGAGGCCAGGCGCTCGTCGACGCATCCTGGGCGCTCGCCAATCGCGGCGACGGGAGCTTTGACATTCCGTTGCTGCTCGGGTCGACACTGGCGCAATACCCGGCCTGGGTGCTGGGCACGATCGCCGGGGTGCTCGCCGGAGGGGTGATCACCGATCCTGGCGCGCTGGGCCTGGACGCGATCTTCCCCGCGTTCTTCCTGGCCTTGCTCGCGATCGAGCTGCAGCGCCCTGGAGCCCGTCTGGTCTGTGCGCTCGCGGTCGTGATCACGCTCGCGTTGATCCCTGTGGCGCCGCCGGGGGTCCCGATCATCGCCGCCGCGCTGGCGGCACTGGCCGGGTTGCGGCGATGAACGCCACGGTATGGATCACGATCGCGGGCCTCGCCCTGACGACCGCGGCGATCAAGGCGTTCGGGCCTGTCGTGTTCGGTGCCCGCGAGCTTCCCCGCGCGCTCGCGCGAGTCATCCCGATGCTGGCGCCGGCGCTGCTGACGGCGCTGGTGGTTACCGAGACCGTGAGCGGCTCGGGCCGCTCGATCGTGATCGACGCACGCTCCGGAGGGCTTGTGGTGGCGGCGGTCGCGATCGCCCTGCGGGCACCGCTGATCGTCGTCGTACTCAGTGCCGCGGTGGCGACGGCGCTCCTGCGCGCACTGGGGTGAGGTGCTGTGCGGCCGCCGGCGCCACGACGCCGGGTAGGTCCATCTCGATCCGGGCGCCGCCGTTCGAACCGGCGCCGGCCCGGACCGTGCCGTGGTGGGCCTCGGCGATCGCCCGCACGATCGCGAGCCCCAGGCCCGCGCCGCCGGCCAGGCGGTTACGCGACGCATCGGTGCGGTGGAAGCGCTCGAAGACGCGGTCGCGCTCGGACGGCGGTATTCCGGGCCCGTCGTCGATGACCACGAAGCGGACGCGGTCGGGCCCGATCCTCTCTACCTCGAGCCGGACCAGGCCGTCGGGCTCGGTGGTGTGCTCGATCGCGTTGCGCGCGAGGTTGCGCAGGGCCTGAGCGAGCCTGTCGGGGTCGGCAGACACGGTGACGGACGGCACCTCCCCGAGCTGGAAATCTCGCTCGGCGGTGAGCGTGAGGCCGCCCCAGAGCTGCGGGACGAACGTCGGTCAGGTCGACGGGCCGCGTGCGCAGGAAGTCGGTGCGCTCGGATCGGGCGAGCACGAGCAGATCGTCGACCAGACGGGAGATCCGCGAGATCTCGTCCTGCAGCAGCGCCTCGACGCGCTGCAGCTCCTCGGGGCTGGGGTCCGGGTCGGCGGCGAGCACCTCGAGCTGGCCCTGCATCACGGTCAAGGGCGTCCGCAGCTCGTGCGAGGCGTCGGCGACGAACTCGCGCTGCGCCTCAAACGCGGCTTCGAGACG
Organism: uncultured Solirubrobacterales bacterium; assembly: GCA_963725925.1. Classification (GTDB taxonomy): domain Bacteria; phylum Actinomycetota; class Thermoleophilia; order Solirubrobacterales; family Solirubrobacteraceae; genus Palsa-465. The sequence goes on along the minus strand of CAVSAY010000023.1, from coordinate 11,048 downwards.
GTCGAGCATGTGATTGAGCGCTTCGCTCAGCACCCGGACCTCGCGGGAGCTGGCCTCGGCGGCCTGCATGCGCGGCCGCAGGTCGCCGCCGTCGACGCGGGTGGCCAGCGCAGCAAGGCGCCGCAACGGCGCCGATACCCGACCACCCACCAGGTACGACGCGACCAGGGCAAGCACCAGCGTGATCGCCGCCGCGAGCAGGAACGCGCGCGCGACGCCGGCCTGTGAGCGCGAGACGGCCGTCAGCGCCTGGCCGGCACCGACGTAGACGGTGGTGCCCGCTGCGCGTATCGGCAACTCATAGAAGCGGACCTTGCCGACGTCGGGAGCCTCCCTGGTCGAGTACCCGGGACGAGGCTGGAGCAGGCGGCGGCCGATCACGTTCTCCTGCGCCTGATGACCAGACGTCTCGCCGTCGTCGGGGCGGTTTGAGCCGAACTGCTCGGGATGGTTGCTGGCGCTCCCGATGCCCGGGATCAGCGCAAACAGAAGCGTCGAGGCCTGCTTGTAGGGCTGCGCCGTGGCGTACCCGCGGGCTGACGCCAGCAGCGCCTGCGGGCTGGAGCCCTGCTGCGAAGACAGCGCATGAGCGAAGTCGACCGCGGAGCTGTGCAGGTCGGCGTCGATCTCCGAACGCAGGCGGCTGCCGGTTGCGTCGTAGACGACGAGGAACGTCACCGCCATGCACACGACGACCACCGCCGCGACCCACGCCGTCAGGCGGGCGCGCATGCTGTCGAACGCGAGCGGCCGTCGCCTCATGCGTCGCCGGCGTCGAGCCGGAAGCCGACCGCGCGGATCGTCGTGATCGGCGCCGTTCGATCCCCGATGCTCAGCTTGCGCCGCAGATAGCCGACGTAGACGTCGACGATGTTCGTCCCGGGGTCGTGGTCATATCCCCACACGGCTCGCAGGATCTGCTCGCGCGACAGCACCTGGCCGCGGTTGCGGACCAGATACACGAGCAGTTCGAACTCGGTCGTGGAGAGGTTCACGGGGGTGCCGTCGACGCTTACGGCCCGGGAGATCAGGTTGATCTCGAGCCCGTCTATCTTCAGCTCGGTTCCCAGGTCGCGGGTCGCGGAGCGCAGCTGGGCCCGGATTCGCGCGGCCAGCTCGGCCACCGAGAACGGCTTGACGATGTAGTCCACCGCCCCGGCGTCGAGCCCCTCGATCCGGTCGTGCACCTCGCCCTTGGCGGTCAGCACGATCACCGGCAGGGCGGGACGTCTGTCGTGCAGCGTTCTCAGTACGTCGGACCCGGACAGGCGCGGCAGCATCAGGTCGAGGACCACGAGCTCGACCTCCGGGTCCAGCGCGCGGGCCAGGCCTGACTCGCCGTCGGTCTCTGCGACCACCTCCATCCCGCGGCTGCGAAGTCCGCGCTCCACGAAGTCGACGATCCCGGGCTCGTCCTCAACCACGAGGATCATGCAGCGATCATTGCAAAGCCACACGACGTCGGCGCGAGTTCAAGAGCTTTCTCATGAGTTGGTAAACGCTTCTTAAGCGGCCGTTCCGACACTCCTGGCATGGCGGTGATCCAGCGCGCTTCAGAAACCATGCCCGCACGCCGCGGGCGGCCGTTCCTCGGCGGCGGCACCGACGGCAACGAACGCCTGACCGCGATTGTGGGCGTACTGCTGCTGGCGCTGTTCGCGGTGCTCGGCGTGACGATTATCCGAATCGGGCAGCTCTTGTGGCTGCACCTGTTCCTCGGGCTGCTGCTGATCGGCCCGGTCGTGCTCAAGCTGGCCAGCACCGGATATCGCTTCGCCCGTTACTACGTCGCGACCGCGGCTTATCGTCTGAAAGGGCCGCCGCATCCGCTGCTCCGCGGCTTGGCGCCGGTGCTCGTGGTCACGACGCTCGCGGTGTTCGCGACCGGCGTGCTGCTGCTGGTCGACGGCCCCGGCTCGCGCGACCAGTTGCTGCTGTGGCACAAGGTGAGCTTCATCGTGTGGCTGGTGGCGATGGCACCGCACGTGCTCGGCCACCTCGTGGAGCTGCCGCCGGCGCTGCGCCTCACGCGGACCGCCGGCCCGGTCTCGACCGGCGGTGGCGCCGGGCGCGCAATCGCGCTGGCGTCCGCGATCGCCGGTGGAGCGGTGGTCGCGATCGTGCTGCTGCCCGACTTCAGCGCCTGGACGTCCGCGGCCGCGCACTTCCACCACCACCATCACGGATGAGGCGCGACCGAGCACAGATTGCGCGCGACATCGCCGTTGCTCGCCTGGTCAAGGTGAACCGGTGGGTGACCGCCGGCGCGTTCGTTGCCGTCGGCGCGCTGACCGATGTCGTCGCGCACGCCGCGCCGGGTCACGCGATCGCCAAGCATGCTGCCGCTCCCGCTGCCCCGAGCACGCACGGTCGCGCGCCGGCGAGCCGGGTCCGGCATCGCCGCCGACACGTCGCCCCGGTGCACCACCACCACGTCGATCGGCCCCTGCGGTCGACGAAGCCGCCGGCGGCCGCCGCACCGCAGCCGACCCAGTCGGCACCCGCGCCGCGCCGGCGCCGCCCGCCCGCGCCGGCGCCAGCACCCGCGCCCTCGTCAGCGCCGGTGTCCGGCGGCTCGTGACCACGTGGTCGCCGCCGCATCAACCGTCGGCCCGAGCGCCTACTGGTACCTGACGCGTGCCAGCGGCACGGTCGCACTCGTGCTCCTGACCGCGTCCGTGATGTTCGGGATGGTCAACGTCACACGGGCGTCCGCCCGGCGCTGGCCGCGGTTCGTGATCGACGGCATCCACCGGCGCGTGTCGATCCTTGCCGTCGCGTTCCTCGTCATCCACATCCTCACGGCGGTCCTGGATTCGTTTGCGCCGATCGGGCTGCTCGACGCGGTGATCCCGTTCCACGGCTCCTACCGGCCGTTCTGGCTGGGGCTCGGCGCGCTCGCGTTCGACCTGCTGATCGCCGTCCTGATCACCAGCCTGGCGCGCGCCAGAGTCGGATACGAGAAGTGGCGCGCGATCCACTGGCTGGCGTACGCGTGCTGGCCGGTTGCCGTGCTGCACGGATTGGGCACCGGCAGCGACGCCAAGCAGTGGTGGCTGATGCTGGCCGTGGTGGGCTGCGTCACCGCGGTCCTGGTCGCGGCGATCCTGCACCTCACCGTGCTGGGGTCGCGCTTCACCGGCGGCATCCGGGCGGCCGGCCTGGTCGGGGTCGTGGGATTCGCGCTCGGGCTGGTTGTGTGGGTCCCGCAAGGACCGCTCGGTCACGACTGGGCGCGCCGGTCGGGGACGCCGCGGTCGCTGCTCGCAAAGCCCGTGGTTTCGCGCCGCAACGGCTGACCGCTCTGACGCTGCGGAAAAAGACCCGAGCGGCGAGGCCTTGATGCCGCGTGGGTCTAACCCCCGCTGAGCGGCGCAAAGGACCCACCGGAGACCTCGAACGCGGCGGTCGGGTCTTTTTCGGGCGGCCGGGCGCGCCCTCAGTAATTAAGCGCCGACGTTCGCCGGGAATGCCCGGTTAACCCGACTGAGAGCGCGTGCCTATGGTCGGCGCATGAGCCCAGAATCCGCCACCCGACCACCCGAGACCCCGCAGTTCACAGAGCTTGCGAGCAAGCTGCTCGAGCTGTCGCGCGTCGAATGCCTGAACCTGCTCCGCCGCACCCACTTCGGACGTCTCGGGGTGAGCAGAGGGGAGGGGGCGCCGATCATCCGGCCCCTCAACTACGTGTTTGACCCGCGTTCGCAGAGCGTGGTGTTTCGCACCGCGCAGGGGTCGAAGCTCCACGGGCTGCTGCGGGCCAAGGAGGCGGCGTTCGAGATCGACGGCATCGAGCCGGGCGGACGCACCGGCTGGAGCGTGGTGGCGATCGGCGTGGCCGACGAGGTCACGAACCCGAGCGAGATCCGCCGTCTCGAGCAGCTCGGCCTAGAGGTGTGGGCGCCGGGGCCGCGCAGTCACTGGGTTCGGATCCGGGCACGGACGATCTCCGGACGCCGGATCGTCGCCGTCGCAGACAGCTCGGCCCGGCCCGCCCGGCCTACGTAGTTTTCCGAAGCAACAGCTCGGCCTGGCGCGGCTGGCGCGGTCTAATCCCGTCCGTAGTGTGCCTCGCATGACCTCCACCACCGAAAACAGATTTCGCGTCGTGATCGCCGGCGGTGGCGTCGCGGCGCTCGAGGCGACACTCGCCCTGAAGGACCTCGCTCCGAGACCGGATCACGACCACCGTCCTCTCGCCCCAAGCCGACTTCGTCTACCGGCCCATGCGGGTGCGCGAGCCGTTCGCCTACAGCGGCGCGCAGCAGTATCCGCTGGCGGACATCGCTCGCGAGGTCGGCTTCGAGTACAGGCAGGACGCCTTCAAGTGGCTCGACCCCGCCAAACGAACGGTGCACACCGCCGGCGGAGAAGAGCTCGAGTACGACGCGCTGCTGCTCGCGATGGGCGCCGCTCAGCGCCCGGCCCTGAGCCACGCCGAGACGATCGACGACGCGAGGCTCGACGAGCAGCTGCACGGGCTGATCCAGGACGTCGAGGGCGGCTACGTCCACAAGCTCGCATTCGTGGTCCCCAGCCGGATGCCGTGGCCGCTTCCGATCTACGAGCTTGCGCTGATGACCGCGCAGCGGGCGTATGACATGAATGCGCAGACCTCGATCACGCTCGTCACGCCGGAGGACGCGCCGCTGGCGATCTTCGGCGACGAGGTGAGCAACGAGGTGCAGCGGCTGCTCGAGGACAATGGAATCCTGACCATCGCCGCTGCCCATTGTGAGACGCCCGCGCCGGGCGAGCTGACGCTTCATCCCGGTGGACGGACGCTGAGCTTCGAGCGGATCGTCGCGCTCCCGGAGCTGTTCGGCCCGTCCACGCCGGGCGTGCCAAAGGGGTCACCGGGCGGCTTCATCCCGATCGACTCGCACTGCCAGGTCCGCGGCCTCGAGCGCGTCTGGGCAGCCGGCGACGCGACCGACTTCGCCGTCAAGCACGGCGGGATCGCGGCTCAGCAGGCCGATTCCGCCGCGCGGGCGATCGCATCGCTCGCCGGGGCGCCCGTGCAGCCGGAGCCGTTTCATCCCATCATCCGGGCGGTGCTGATCAGCCTCGACAAGCCGAAGTACCTCAGTGCGCACATCACCGGCGGGCACGGATCGAGCTCGGAGATCAGCGACACGCCGAGCTGGTCGGCGGTGGGCAAGATCGACGCCAAGTACCTTGCTCCGTTTCTCGAGCAGCGTGGCCGCGTCGCGGCGAGGACGACATGATCGGGGTAGTGATCGCCGACGACCACGCGGTCGTGCGTCGCGGCCTCAAGCAGCTGCTTGAAGCAGAGCCCGACGTCGAGGTTCTGGCCGAGGCCGGCGACATCGAGGACGCCCGGCGCTACGTGCGCGGCCACCACCCGCAGGTGCTCGTCTTGGATCTAAATCTGCCGGGCGGGTCGAGCCTCAAGCACATCCCTTCGATCAGGGCCGAATCCCCGGATACCCAGATCGTCGTGCTCACGATGCAGAACGAGCCGGCGTACGCGCGCGAGGCGCTCGGCGCCGGCGCGCTCGGCTACGTCCTCAAGGAGGCGGCCGAGACAGAGCTCGTCGAAGCGGTGCGCCGGGCGGCCGTGGGCGACACGTACCTGAACCCACGGCTGGGAGCGCGAGTCGCCGCCGAGCCGCCGCCGGGACCGCCCGACGGCCTGTCCGAGCGCGAGGTCGACGTGCTTGCGGATGATCAGCCTCGGCTACACCAACGCCGAGATCGCCGCCCAGCTGTATCTATCGGTGCGCACGGTCGAGACCCACCGTGCGCACATCCAGCAGAAGCTGCGGCTGGGGTCGCGCGCCGAGCTCGTGCACTATGCGCTCGATCACAAGCTGATTCAGGCCGAGGCCTGAGGCTCGGTGACGGGATCGTCCGAGCCCTGATGCGACGCCGCGGCGGTCGCCACGTCGCGCGGATACGTGTGCCGGGCGCGCAACAGGAACACGCCCGCGGCCCCCAGCGTCCCCAGCAGCAGCAGGAAGCTGATCTCGAGGCCCCGGGCGGCGCCGGGCGAGATCACTCCGGGATGGGTGCCAATCGGCGCCTGCTCCGGTGCGATGCCCGCGATCAGGTCGGCGAGGCCGCCGAACACGAGCGGTGCAAGCGCCTGGGCCAGTGACCGCAGCACGGTCCGGGTGCTCTCCGCGCGGCCCCACAAGCCGGCGGGCATGATGTCCAGGCGCGCTGCGTCCAGCGGTGGGTTGGCCGCTGACAGCAGCGACGCGCCAGCCACGTCGAACCACACCGCCGGCGTCAGGTGGCTGCCCAGAATGCCGGGGATCAGGAGCGCTGCGGCACCGAGGTAGCAGAGCGCCGGGACCCAGACCCTCACCTCGATCACACCCCGGCGCAGCAGCTGGTCGGTTATCCGCCCGCTGATCAGCGTCCCGGCCAGCGCTCCGGAGACCAGCAGCGCGAGCACGAGCTCGGCCTCCGCCTGGCTGGCGTGGTAGTGACCGCGAACGAACAGCAACGCGAACGTCGACAGCCCGGCGAAGTAGAAGTAGCCGAGCGAGGAGCTGATGATCATCAGGATGTTCGTCGGGATCGAGAGGATGTAGCGGACCGCGTCGACGATGCCCATCGACCGCGGATCCCGGGTCAGCACCAGCTCCGGGTCCGGCTCCACGCCCAGGCGGCGAACCGCCTCTCGGGCGAGGTCCTCAACCTCGTCCGGCGGCAGCTGCTCGCCTTCGGTCTCGGGCGGGGGCTGGGTCGGGCCCGACGCGACCGCCTCCTTGAGGTCCATGACGCCCGGCTCGAGCCAGCTGTGGCCGCCGCGCTGGGGCTCGGGGACGGTGCGGTAAAGCTCGCGAGCGAGGAAGAACCCCGGTATCGCGAGCAGCAGGAACGCCGCACGCCAGGTGATCGCCGCGACCGACCCGCTGACGATGAAGCCGACGGCGGTACCGGCGATCTCGCCGCCAAGGATGTAGGCATAAACGCGGCCGCGCTCGCGCGCCGGGAAGTAATCGCCCGTCAGCGAAGCGATCGCCGGCCCGGCCGTGGCGGTCACGGCGCCCAGCGCCAGGCGGCTGAGCAGCAGCGACGAGTAGCTCCCCGCAAATGCGCTCAGCAGCGACGCGATGCTCCACAGCAGGATGCTCAACGACAGCATCGGCACCCGCTTGATGCGGTCGACGAGCATCCCGACCGGGATCGTGAACACAGCCCCGACCAGCAGCGCGACGGAGCTGAGCAGCCCGATCTTGGTGTTGCCGATGTGGAAGGCGTGCTCGAGCTGTGGAGCGACCGCGCCGACGGTGGCGTTGTCGGCCCCGTTCAACGCCAGCACCGCGCCGAAAATCGTGATCACCCGGGCCCGGGCAGGCCCCCCGACTCGCTTGACGATCTCCCCACGGACCGTGCGGCCGGTCCACCGCGTGGCGCGCAGCGCCGAGCCGGCCGCTCGCCCGGCTACGTCTCTGGCCGGCACGTCAGCGGTCGCCTGACTTCACCGAGGGCCCGGCACAGCTGCGCTGAAGATCCCCGCACCCGTCTCAGTATCGCGGACCGGTGAGTCGTGGTCACAGAATCGCCCCTCACGAGTAGCCGGTCGTGTGCATAAATCTACGGTGTGGAATCGGGAAGCGGATCGGAGCAAAACCCCCTTTCGGCCGAAGAGCTGAGCGCGATTCAGGCCTGGTGGCGCACGGCGAACTACCTCTCGGTCGGCCAGATCTACCTGCTCGACAATCCGTTGCTGCGCGTGCCGCTCACGCCCGAGCACGTCAAGCCGCGCCTGCTGGGGCATTGGGGCACGACGCCCGGGCTGAACTTCGTCTACGCGCACATGAATCGCGCGATCAGGGCGCGCGATCTGAACGTGATCTACGTCACCGGACCTGGGCACGGCGGCCCGGGCCTGGTGGCCAGCGCCTACCTCGACGGGACCTATAGCGAGGTCTATCCACGCATCGGCCACGACGCCGAGGGGCTTCGGCGGCTGTTTCGCCAGTTCTCCTTCCCCGGCGGAATCCCCAGCCATGTCGCGCCCGAGACGCCGGGCTCGATCCACGAAGGGGGAGAGCTCGGTTACTCGCTGTTGCACGCCTACGGCGCCGCGCTCGACAACCCGGATCTGCTGGCGCTGTGCGTGGTGGGCGACGGCGAAGCCGAGACCGGCCCGCTGGCGGCGAGCTGGCACTCCAACAAGTTCATCAACCCGGCGACCGACGGCGCGGTGCTGCCCGTGTTGCACCTCAATGGCTACAAGATCGCCAATCCGACCGTGCTCGCGCGGATCTCGCACGACGAGCTGCGGGCGCTGCTGGAGGGCTACGGCTATGCGCCCCGGTTCGTCGAGGGCTCAGACCCCGAGACGATGCATCAGCTCATGGCGGCGACGCTTGACTCCGTGCTCGACGAGATCGCCGGCATTCAGAGCGACGCGCGTGCCGCCGGCGCGCAACCGCAGCGACCGCGGTGGCCGATGATCGTGCTGAAGACTCCCGAAGGGGTGGACCGGACCAAAGGAGGTCGACGGCCTGCCGGCGGAGGGGACGTTTCGCTCACACCAGGTCCCGCTGGCCGCGGTGCGGACCAATCCCGAGCACCTCGCGCAGCTGGAGTCGTGGATGCGCTCCTACGCCCCGGAGGAGCTGTTCGACGAGTCCGGGCAGGTGCTGGCCGAGGTGACCGCGCTGGCTCCGGAAGGCGAGCGCCGGATGAGCGCCAACCCTCACACCAACGGCGGCCTGCTGACCCGGCCGCTCGAATTGCCCGACTTCCGCGACTACGCCGTCGACGTGCCGGAGCCGGCGCGAACGACGAGCGAGGCAACCCGCGTCCTGGGCACCTGGCTTCGCGACGTCGTCAGCGCCAACCGCGATCGCTTCAGGATCATGGGCCCCGACGAGACGGTGTCCAACCGCCTGACCGCCGTGTTCGACGTCACCGATCGCGCGTGGGACGCCGAGCGGATCCCCGGGGACGACCATCTGGCGCCGGACGGACGCGTGATGGAGGTGCTGTCCGAGCATCTCTGCCAGGGGTGGCTCGAGGGCTACGTGCTGACGGGTCGCCACGGCCTGTTCAACTGCTACGAGGCGTTCATCCACATCATCGACTCGATGTTCAACCAGCACGCCAAGTGGCTGAAGGTCACCCGCCAGATTCCATGGCGCAGGCCGATCCCGTCGCTGAACTATCTGCTCTCCTCGCACGTGTGGCGCCAGGACCACAATGGCTTCACTCACCAGGACCCTGGGTTCATCGACCACGTCGTCAACAAGAAGGCCGAGATCATTCGCGTCTACCTGCCCCCGGACGCCAACTGCCTGCTGTCGGTGGCCGATCACTGCCTGCGCAGCAGGCACTACGTCAACGTGATCGTCGCCGGCAAGCAGCCGGCGCTCGATTACCTGACGATGGACGAGGCTGTCGCGCACTGCACGCGCGGGATCGGCGTGTGGGGATGGGCCTCCAACGACCAGGGCGTAGAGCCTGATGTGGTGCTCGCCTGCGCGGGCGACATCCCCACGCTGGAGACCGTCGCCGCAGCGTCGATCCTGCGCCGCCGACTGCCCGACCTGCGCGTGCGCGTGATCAACGTCGTCGACCTGATGCGCCTGCAGCCTGACTCTGAGCATCCGCATGGCTTGTCGGACGCGCACTTCGACGCGCTGTTCACAGCCGCGCGGCCGGTGATCTTCGCTTATCACGGCTACCCGACGCTTGATCCACCGCCTCACCTACCGGCGCTCCAACCACGACAACATCCACGTGCGCGGCTACATCGAGGAGGGCACGACCACCACCCCGTTCGACATGGTGATGCTCAACGACCTCGACCGCTTCCACCTGGTGATGGACGTCATCGACCGGGTGCCCGAGCTCGGGGAGCGCGCCGCTCACCTGCGCCAGGAGATGGAGGACGAGCGACTGCGTCACCGCGCCTACACGCGCGAGTTCGGCGACGACCCACCCGACGTGCGCGATTGGACATGGCCGAGCGCCTGAGTGCCGCCGGCCGCTAGCCGTGCGGGTCCTCGTCGTGAACGCCGGGTCCAGCAGCGTCAAGCTGTCGCTGCTGGGCGACGGCGATAGACCGCTGGCCGAGCAGGAGCTCGACGCGCCGCGGTCGGTTATCGAACCGGGGGCGCTCGAGGCGGCGCTGAAAGCCGGGTTGAGTGATGCCGACGCGGTCGGGCACCGGATCGTCCACGGCGGCGAGCGGTTCCGCGAGGCGGTCCTGATCGACAGCTCGGTCGAGCATGAGCTGGGCGAGCTCGTCGATCTCGCGCCGCTGCACCAACCGAAGTCCTTGGCCGCACTGCGCGCGGTGAGCGACGCGCTTCCCGGCCTGCCGGCCGTGGCCTGCTTCGACACCGCGTTTCACGCCACGTTGCCCGAGGCCGCGTCCACGTACGCGCTTCCGGCCGAATGGCGAGATCGGTGGCGCGTTCGCCGCTACGGATTTCACGGGCTCTCGCACGCGTGGATCGCGCACCGTGTGCCGGAGATGCTGGGCGCCGCGACCGCCGGCCTGCGGATCGTCAGCTGTCATCTCGGCGCCGGGGCCTCGCTGTGCGCGATCGCGGACGGGCGCTCGGTCGACACGACGATGGGGTTCACGCCGCTCGAGGGCCTGGTGATGGCGACTCGCTCGGGGAGCGTCGACCCCGGACTGCTGCTGTGGCTGCTGGAGCGCACCGAGCTGAGCGAGCGCGAGCTCGCGGGCGCGCTCGAGCACGACTCCGGCCTGCTCGGGCTCGCCGGCAGCGCGGACATGCGCGACGTGGTTGCCGGGGCGGCGAAAGGCGAGCCCCGGGCCCGGCTCGCGCTCGACGTCTACGTGCATCGACTGCGATCCGGGATCGCGTCGATGGCCGCGGCGCTCGGAGGACTGGACGTGCTGGCGTTCACGGGTGGCGTCGGGGAGCACTCGCAGGAGATCCGCACTGCCGCCGTCGAAGGCCTCGGCTTTCTGGGCGCCGCAATCAACGAGTCAGCCAACGCCGGCGGCGGGGGGGACCGAGACATTTCCGCTGCGACCGCGAACGTGAGCACGCTCGTCGTCAAGGCGCGAGAGGACGTCGAGATCG
>CAVSAY010000022.1:0-35647 GCA_963725925.1 uncultured Solirubrobacterales bacterium | reverse complement strand
ACGCGGCTGATCCTGGAACGCCTGCAGGCAGGGTAAGGGCGTCGTCGACCAGCCGGGCGTCGTCCGGCAGATCCTGCTCTATAGGTCCAAGCCTGGACTCAGTCGAGCCGGCGCGAGAGCCGGCGAACGACGAACCCTGCAGCCAGCAGCGTTCCGCCGCCCGCGACCAGCAAGACCGCGTCGAGCCCGGTGAACGGAAGCGACCCAGTGCTGGTCGAGGTCGTGTTCGACACCGACGAGCAAAGCTGCGGGTTGTATGCCTGGCAGGTGGAGTTTCCTTGCGCGAGCGCCGTCGCCGGCAGAGCCAGCGCGACCAAAATCGCCCCCAACAATGTGATGCGTCTCATTCGTTCCTTCGGTTGAGCTGAATATGCGCCCCTATTACGGACCTAAGGCCCGTCTGTCCCGACAGAGGATGGTAGCTAAAGATTCGGCAGCAAGCAGCAGGTCTTGTAGCCCTAACAGCCTGACAGCAAACCGTGCAATCCCTCCCCCCACAGTAGACGCTGGGGCGGTCGGACGGAAGATGGACGTTCGTACGGGTCCCCCGTACCCCACCGGGGGATCTCAGCGGATCTGTCGATCCCGTCCAGATGGGCAAGCAAACTGCGATCGTTGCCATGGTGTTGGCCATGGCTGCCGCGCTCGCGCCGACCGCGATGGCACGCGTGAGCGACACCCGGCACCACAAGCCGCGGGACGCGGCCTCGGGGCATTGCGATCTGTTCGCCTCGTCCTCGGGCTCGGATTCGTCCGGCGACGGGAGCGTGGGCTTGCCATTTGCGTCGTTGAACAAGCTGGATGCGGTCCTGCGCCCGGGAGAGACCGGCTGCCTGCGCGCCGGCTCCTACGGCAGCACCAGCACGTGGCATCGGATCGACACCGACGGCACGGCACGCGGTCAGATCACGATCACGTCGTACCCCGGCGAGGCCGCGACCGTCCGCGGCTACGTCGACATCGAGGGGTCCTACACGACGCTGTCGCATCTGAGCATCGACGGCTCCAACACGTTCTACAAGCAGGTCCGGGAGGACACCAACTGCCGTGCGCCGGTGTCCCAGCCGCTCGTGATCGGCGGACACGACGACGTCCTCGAGTACGACAACTACTACCAGGGGGTCGCGCGACTGCGCGGCAACGGGATCGGGATCGGCTTCTGGGGCAACGCCGACAACACGATCGTCCGGTACAGCAAGATCCACGACGTCGGACAGTGCGAGGCCTACGACCATCTGATCTACCTCTCGCATGGCAACAACGTCCAGATCTACGACAACTGGATCTACGACGACGCCCACGGCCGCGGCGTGCAGCTGTATCCCGCCCCGACCAACGCCAGGGTCTACGACAACGTGATCGACCACGCGGGCGAGGGGTTCGTGATCGGCAACGAGCCCGGCTACACGGTGTCCGGCAACCAGATCTTCGACAACATCATCACCAACTCGACCGGCCTCGCTACCGAGGGGATCGCCGGTCAGGCCATCCACGACATCTACGGCGGCCGGCCCGGCACCGGTAACACGTTCCGCGACAACGTCCTGTTCAACAACCCGGGCGGCCTCGGGGACCTGACCGCGGTGCGCGCCTACGGCAACACAACCAGGGACCCGGAGTTCCTGAACACGGCGCGCCACGACTACGAGACGCGCCGGGGCGGGCAGCTGGCGCCGGGCCCGAACTGAATCCGGCATAGTCCGGATTCGAGTGCTTTCTGGCCATTCCTACGTAAAGCGCGCCGTCAAGCTCGCGGTCTGCGCCGCGGCCCTCACGCTGTTCTCGGTTCCCGCGGCGCTGTCGGGCACCGATGCCTCATCGGCGCCCTGCGACCTGTACGCATCGCCGTCGGGCTCTGACTCCTCGGGCGACGGGAGCCTGGGGTCGCCGTTCGCGTCGGTCGGCAAGCTCGACCAGGCCCTCCAGCCGGGACAGACCGGATGCCTGCGAGCGGGCTCCTACGGGTCCACGGGCTCGCTCATCAAGCTCGACAACGACGGCGCTCCCGGCAGCCAGATCACGATCACGTCGTTCCCGGCTGAGACCGCGGTGGTGCAAGGCTGGGTCGACATCGAGGCGAATTACACGACGCTGTCGCATCTGAGCATCGACGGCTCCAACACCTTCTACACGCAGGTCCGCAGCGGGACCAACTGCCCGGCGCCCGTGTCCCAGCCGCTGGTGATCGCCGGTCATGACGACGTGCTCGAGTTCGTCGACTACTACCAGTCGGTGCCGAGCCTGCGTGGCAACGGGATCGGGATCGGGTTCTGGGGCGACGCGGACAACACGGTCATCCGCTTCAGCAAGATCCATGACGTCGGGCAGTGCGAGGCGTATGACCATCTGATCTACCTCTCGCACGGCAACAACGTCCAGATCTACGACAACTGGATCTACGACGACGCGCATGGCCGCGGCGTGCAGCTTTACCCGGCTCCGACCAATGCGATGGTGTTCGACAACGTGATCGATCACGCGGGCGAGGGGTTCGTGATCGGCAACGAAGCCGGTGACACCGTCTCGGGCAACGAGATCTACAACAACGTGATCACGAACTCGACCGGGCTGCCCACCCAGGGCATCCCGGGCGAGGTGATCCACGACCTGTACGGCGGCAAGCCAGGCTCAGGCAACTCCTTCTACGACAACATCCAGTACGGCAACCCCGGCGGCATCGGCCCGCTCACCGCGGTCGACCACCACGACAACACGAGCGCCAACCCGCGTCTCAGCGATCCGGTGCAGCACGACTACACCCCGCTACCAGCCAGCCCGGCCGTCAACTGGGGGATCTGGAGCGGGCGCTCCTAGCCGATCAGCGATCCGGGCGCCCGCGGCCGAGCGCGCCGGACACGGCTCGCGCGACGGGGACCGACGCCGGTACGTGCGTCTTGACGACGTTGCGCAACTCGCCCGTCAGGCGCCGGCGGATCGCCGGTTCGCCGGGGCTGGCCAGCATCAGAACCGAGAACAGCTTCAGGTTCTCCCTGGCGCCGCGCCGGGCGTCGAACGACACCCCCCGTCCCGGTTCTGGCCATCGGTACGCGGCCGACATCCGGTCGACGTAGGTGATCCGCCAGCCGGCGCGCTTGAGCTTGATGTAGACGAAGTACTCCTCGCCGACGCTCAGCCAGCGGGGATAGCCGCCGACTGCTCGCACGGCGCCGGTGCGCATGACCGCCCCCGGCGCCGGAATCGGATTGACGCTGTACAGACGCTGGAGGTCGTCGACCGGGTGCTGCGCGCGGTCGCTGACCCAGCGCGGAAGGCCATCGTCGGGCGTCCGGACGGCGATCGCGCGGTCGAGCAGCGGCGTGCCGATGATCTCGACGTTCGTGTAGGTCATCCCGACGGTTGGGTCCTCGAACGTGGGGAGGACGCCCTCGAGGTGATCCGGCCGCCACAGGTCGTCGGCGTCGAGCTGTGCCACGAAGGGCGCCCGGGCCGCACGGAGCGCGACGTTGCGCGCCGCCGACACGCCCTGGTTCTGCCTGGTCCGAAAGACCCGCAGCCGCTGATCGTCAACGCTCGTGAGCGCGTCCGCGGCCGGCTGGTCAGAGCCATCGTCGACGACGATCACCTCGATCTCGGCGACGGTCTGCGCGAGCGCGCTCGTAACCGACTCGAGCAGCGTCGCTCCGGCGTTGTAGGCCGGGGTGATGACGGTCACTCGGGGGTCGGGCGGTGGCTCGGGCATCCGCTTGCGGCTAGCCGGTCTCGCGCGGGCCGATCGTCGCCGGCCGGACCATCGCGTCCACGTCGTGGGCCGCGATCGCCGACTCGAACTCGCCGGGGTGCGGATCCTGCGACGCGCGCGCCGGGAACGCCGTCCGGCGAAGCTGTGGCAGCAGCGTCGGCGAGAACAGGTGCAGGAGGATCAGGTACACCGGCAGGCTGACCAGCCCGCCCGCGATCACGGCGGGCCACGGCGCCGAGATCAGCTTGTGCACGGCGTACAGGACGATGGCGAGTCCGGCCGACGCGAGCAGGGGAGGGAGGACGGCCGTCACCACGCGGCGCGTGCGAATCCCGAACATGCGCTGGGCGATGCCGATCGTCACGATCTGGGCGAGCACGGCGATACCGGCCTGCAGCCAGGAGATCGCGACGATGCCCTGGTGCACGAGCAGCAGCGATCCGACAACCACGGCGACAGCCTGCGGAATCGCCAGGTACAGCACCAGGTCCGCACGCCCGCGTGACTTGAACGCGTTGCCGCAGACCATGCTGATCGGCGACATCACCGCCCACAGGCAGAGCACCTGGGCCGCGGCCACGGCCGGCTGCCACTGCGGCCCGAACACAGCCAGCGTGATCGGCTGGGCGAGCGTCGCGAAGATCGCCGTCAGCGGCAGCGCGACGACCGCCGTGTAGCGGAGCGCGGTGAGGAAGGCTCCGCTCATCTGGTACAGCTCGAGCGTCGCAAACGCGGGGAACAGGACGTCCCCGGACACCGAAGCGATGCTGATGATGAACAGGAACGGCAGCTTGGTGGCGATCGAGTAGTAGCCGAGCTCCGTGACGCCCAGCACGCGACCAACGACGAGGTTGTCGAACTCGGCGAGGAACGCGGCCATGATCCCGACCGCCGTGGTCGCTCCGCCGAAGCTGAGCAGGGACCGCAGGTGCTTGCGTTGCGGACGCAGTCGCGGTCGCCACGGGATCAGCCGCCAGAGGACGATGTCCATCGCGATGTTCCCGGCGCTGTAGGCGATCACCAGGCTCCACACGCCCGCGCCCGCGATCGCGAGCACGACGCCGATACCACCGCGGACAAACGCATCGACGAGCTCGGCGATGGTCCGGGAACGAAAGATCATCCGCTTGGTCGCCAGCGCGTAATGCGTCGAGCCGAGCCCGTAGAAGAAGAACGTGAGCCCGAGCGCCGGCATCACCGTGTACAGCTGCGGCTCGTGGAACAGCGACACGGCGAGCGGACTGATCGCCGCGGTCACCAGCGCCAGTACCACGCCGACAGCCACCGAGACCGCAAACGCCGTCTCGGCCTGGGCCTCGACCTCTTCCTCCTTGACCACCACGAGGGCGTTGCCGACGCCGAGCCCCTGCAACATGTCGAGAAACGTCATGAACGTTCCGGCGAGCGCGACGAGCCCGAAGTCCTTGGGGTCCAGCAGGCGGGTCAGAATCGCCGTGGCGAGCAGCGTTGCCCCGCGCGTGCCGACGTAGGACCCGTAGGACCAGAACATGCCGCGCAGGGTGCGCGTGCCGAGGCTCTGCTTGGCGCCCGCGGACACTGTCGCCGGCTATCGCTCGAGTACGCGGTCGTAGACGCTGACGAGCCGGCGCGCCCACGGCGCAAGCGCGTAGGACTCGCAGACCCTGGCCCTGGCTGCGGCGGCGTGATCCTCGCGCTCTGCCTGCGTCAGCCCCAGGACCTCGCCGACTGCGCCCGCGATCGCCGGGATCTGCGGATCGACGGCACGGCCACCGGGCAGGCCTTCGACGAGCTCGGGCCGCACGGGCGGGTCGGTGACCACGGCCGGGAGCCCGCGGGCGAGTGCCTCGATCACCGCGTAGGGGAGGCCGCCTTCGGCCCGGCTGCAATTGAGGAATGCGTCGGCTGCCGCGTACAGCTCGTTGACGTTGTCGCGGGGGCCGAGTGCGCGCACGTTGGGCCGGCGCTCCAGTTCGTCGGCGGGGACGCCGGCGCGATGCTCGCTGAGGACCGTCAGAAACGTCAAGTTGGGCCGTGTCGCCATCGCGTCTGCGACGGCGAGCAGCCGATCGCCGCCCTTGATGTGCCAGTCCCAGGCGAAGTGGACGACCACCTCGGCCTCGGGTGCCAGGTTCAGCTCTCGCCGTGCCTCGGCGCGCTCGTCCGACGTGATCGGCGGGAAGCGGTCCGGATCGATGGCGTTCGGGAGCAGGATCAGCTTCGATGCCGGGACGGCGCGCGCGCGTGCCTGGTCGTACACCTCCCGGCTCACGCAGATGACGCCGTCCACCAGGTGGCCCATGACCGCTCCATAGGCCTTGCTGCGCAGGCGCACCGGGCGCGGGTTGCCCGAGTGCAGATGCGAAAGCACGGCGGTGTGACGCCGCCGGATCCCGAGCAGCGCCGCCGCCTCGTCAAAGGTGCCGAAATGGGTGTGCAGGACCACGGGGGAGCCGTTGCCCTCCGACAACACGCGCGACAGCTGCCGCATGACTCCGCGAATGCCGGTGCGTTCGATGAACCTGATATCGGCGAGACCGTCGAGCTCTTCAAGCCAGGGGCGATTGCGCGCCACGTCCGAGAAGCAGATCGTCGTCTCGTACCCCTCCACGCGTGCCGCCGCCGCCGAAGCGGACAACATCGGGACGAACGAACCGGAATACGGCCCGCCGTAGTCCGCGCAGTGAACTATGCGGCCTGGGCCGCTCGGGGGGGACACGGGACGAGGCTATAACACGGTTCTCGGGCGACCTTCGCGACCCAGTTTGTTTGGATTGCGAGAACAGCTTGTGGAAATCCTGTCGGTCGGCCCGGCTACTGCCGATAGATTTAGTGTTATGGCCTTTGACAGCGTGGGCAGGGATGGCGAACGGCTTGGCTCGGCCGAGCAGGCCATCGGCCCGTACCTGCGCGCGATCCGTCGGCACTGGATCCTGGTGGCCGTCGTCACGGTGCTGGCGGGCGTGATCGCGGGCTACACCGCGTCGCACGGCGGCAAGACCTACGAGGCGAGTTCTTCGATCCTCGTCAGCCCGCTGCCGGAGGGCCAGTCGAGCACGCTCGGCATCGACACGGTGGTCGACACCGGCGACCCGGCGCGCACGATCCAGACGGCCGCGGCGCTGATCGACACGCAGCAGGCGGCGCAGGCCGCCGCGAAGATCCTCGGTAACGGATGGACGGCGGGTGCGGTCAAGAGCGCCGTCGGCGTCAGCCCGCTCGGCGCCAGCAACGTCGTGGCGGTCACCGCTCAAGCTTCAAACCCGCAGGACGCCGCTCGCGTGGCCAACGCGTTCGCACAGGGCTCGATCGCCTACCGCGGCTCGATCGTGCAAAGGCAGATCGCGGCTGAGCTCAAATCGCTCGACGCGCGCCTGGCACAGCTGCCCGCGAACTCGGCCGAGGCCCAGGCGCTCGGGGCGACGGTGTCGCAGCTGCGCACGATCCAGGGGACGGACCGCGAGCCGACGCTGTCGCTGTCGCAGCAGGCGGCGCCGCCCGGCGGACCGACAGGAGCATCCACCTGGCTGATCGTGCTGCTTTCGCTTGCCGGTGGGTTCGTGCTGGGATCGGTCGCGGCGCTCGCGCTCGAGACTTTCATCCGGCCCGTCCGGGATCGCGCCGAGGTGCTGGCGATCTACGACCTGCCTGTGCTGGCCGCGATTCCGCGCGTGCGCAAGAAGCGCGGGCTCGACCTGCTCCCCTGGAACCTCCCGCCCATTGCGTTCGAGCAGATGCGGATGCTCCGTGTGCAGCTCTCGCTGGGCAAGCGCGGTCGCGTGATCATGGTGACCAGCGCCGGCGCCGGAGACGGCAAGACGACGGTTGCGGCGGCGTTGGCCGCGGCGTTCGCCGAGGTCAACGAAGAGGTCGTGCTGATGGACCTCGACATGCGCAGGCCGGAGATGACGCGCCTGCTGGGTCCGAACGCCACCGTCGACGGCCGCGGGCACCCTGAACTCGCCAACGGAGGCGGCGATGGGACGGTTCCGGTCAGGCCCCTGCCCGGCGTCAAGCTCGTGCCGGCGCCCAAGGGCGACCTGGCCAAGCTCGAAGCCATCATCAAGACTCTTCCCGCGCAGATCGCCCAGGCCAAGCGCAAGGGCGCCTGCGTGATCGTCGACACCGCCCCGGTGGGCGAGGTGAGCGAGGCTCTGCAGATCGCGGCGGTGTGCGACCAGGTCGTGGTGGTGGCGCGCCCGCGCCACACCGACCGGCGTCGCCTGCGGATGGCGCGCGACCTGCTGGAGCGGGCACACGCCCCGACCGTCGGCATGGTGCTCGTCGGCGAGGACGCCAGCATGGTCGGCGGCGACTACGGCTATGGATATTCGACGGGCCTTGGCTCGATGCTCGATGAGAACGGTGTAGAGGACGCGGAGGTCCCGGCCGCGAGCTCGGAGAAGGTCCGTGGAGTCGAACCCGGGTAAACCGGGTGACGTCTCGGTCCTCGCCCTGATCGACCATTTCGTGATGGGTGGAGCGGAGTCGCAGCTGACGCGATTCGCGCTGGCCGCAGCGGGATCCGGCATCCGGCTTTCGATCGCCTGTCTGGAGGAACGCGACGGCAACCCGGCAGCGGCGCCGCTCGTCGAGCACGGCATCGCGCCGGTGAACCTGAACCTCACGGGCCGCCACGGCCCGCGATCGGTTCAGGCGGTGCGCCGGCACATCGCAGCGGTCCGCCCTCAGATCCTTCACACCCACCTGGGCACCTCGGACATGCTGGGCGGGCTGGCAGCGCGGTCGCTGCGGGTCCCCGCGGTGAGCACGATCCATGCCTCGAGCTGGGGCCGCGGCGCGAACGCCAGGCGGCGGCTCGTGCGGGCATGCGCGACGCGGATCATCGCCGTGTCAGACAGCGCCCGTCGGGAGTACATCAGCCACGGCTGGGCGCGCGAGGACCAGATCGTCACGGTCCACAACGGGATCGACGCGCCCGCGGCTCCCGGTGCGGGCGCCGAGGTGCGGCGCGAGCTGGGGCTGGCGCCCGACGACCTCGTCGTGGCCATGATCTCGGCGCTGCGGCCCGAGAAGGGACACGACATCGCAATCGACGTCGTGCGGTCGCTGCGCGACGACTACCCGAGGCTTCGGCTGCTGATCGTCGGCCGCGGAGCGCTTGGCGACCAGATCGCCGCGCAGGCGGCCGAGCTCGGCGACCGGGTGGTGATGGCGGGCATGCGCCACGACGTGATGCGCGTGTTCGACGCCGCCGACGTGTGCCTGCAGCCGTCACGGACCGATGCGTTCCCGACGACGCTGATCGAGGCGATGGCCGCGTCGGTTCCGGTGCTCGCGACCGCGGTCGACGGCATCCCCGAGATCATCACCGACGGCGAGACCGGCGTGCTCGTGCCGGCGCCGCCGCGTGCGCAGGCGTTCGCCGATGCGCTCAGGACGCTGCTCGACGATCCCGACGAGCGTCGCCGGCTTGCCCAAGCGGGGAGGGTCGAATACGAACAGCGCCTCACGACAGCACCGTGGGTGGCCGGGACCCGCGCGGTGTATGACTCCGTGATTGCCAAATCGGGCAGGGCAGGCCGCCGGCGGATCGCCGGCGCGGCTTTGGAGCGCGGGAGGTGAGGGCGCGTTGAGCGGCATCGCCGAGGGCCCCGGGATCCGTGAGCGTGCGATCCCGCATCCGCCGCCGTGGCTGATCATCGCAGCGGCCGTGCTGGCCGCGAGCCTGGCCGGACGGCTGATGGCCGACGGCCGCATGAAGTACGGGCTGGCGCTGGTGATGGCCGCGTGCTTCATGCCACTGGTCCTGTTCAACCTGGCCGCGGCGCTCGCCGTGTACGTGGCGATTCTGTTCTTCCAGGACCTGTCGGTTCTGAGCTCCGGCCCCAACGCGATCGGCGTGCTCGTCGGACTCGGATGGATCGGCGCGTTCCTGGGCCGGCGCGGTCAGCTCGCGGCGATCGGCGACAACCGCGGCCTGCTGTTGCGAATAATCCTGTTCTGCTGCTGGCTGACGCTGTCGATCACGTGGGCCGGGCACCCGGGGCCGGCCGGCACCGAGGTCGGCTACTGGTGGCTTGCGGCGTTCGGCTTCCTGATCACGCTGACGGCGCTGACCACCGCGCGCGAGGTCGGTTACGTGGCGCTGGCGTTCGTGATCGGATCGGTGATCTCGGTGCTGATCGGAATCGCCACCGGCGGTCTGCACGCGTCCGCCGACGCCGTCAACCAGACGGCGATCCAGGGCCGCTTCACCGGCGGCGGCGGCGATCCCAACGTCCAGGCCGCCGGATATGTGGCGGCGATGTTCCTGATCATCGGGCTGATCCCGATCTACCGCGGCCGGGCGATGAGGTTCTCACTGGTGGGCGCGTTCGCGCTCGTGACCGTCGGCTTCCTGGCGACCCAGTCGCGCGGCGGGCTGCTGGCGCTGATCGCCGCGACCGTGGTCGCGCTGATCGTGGCGCCGCGCTATCGCCGGCGCATCTTCGGCCTGGGGGCGATCATGTGCGCCGCGATCGGCGTGCTGCTTGCAACAACACCCGGCGCGCTGTCGCGGATCACCAACTTCGGCGGCGGCTCCAGCGGCCGCGGCGACCTGTGGCGGGTCGCGCTCGACGTGTTCCACGATCATCCGCTCGCGGGCGTCGGGGCTGGCAACTTCGAGGCCGTCGAGTCGCATTTCGTGCTGCGGCCTGGAGCGATCAGCCGCATCCAGTACCTGGTCGACGTTCCCCACCTCGTGCACAACACATACCTCCAGCTGCTCGCGGAGACGGGAGTGATCGGCCTGCTTCTCTACCTGCTCGTGATCCTCGGCTCGCTGCGCGCCACGTGGTCGGCGGTAAAGCGCTTCGAGGCCAGCGGACGCCCGGAGCTGGCCGACCTTGCGCGTGCGGTCATGATGGGCACCGTCGCGATGCTCGTCGCGCTGTTCTTCATCTCAGACGGAAACGACGTGCGGCTTTGGGTGCTGCTTGCGATGGGCCCGGCGCTGCTGACGCTGGCCGGCCGCACCCGAGCTCGCGGGCCTTAGAGCCGTCTTAGAGCGAGCCGTTCCAGAGGCCCCAGCTTGCCGCCGGGCTGCCGGACTGCAGCTCGAAGTCCTGCTGGGGGACGTTGACGAGCATCGGGTTGGCGCTCGTGTTGTTGTAGGCGCTGACCGCGGTGAGACGGCCGAGGCCACCCGGGTTGCCGTACTGGATGTTGTCGTGGAACGTGTTGCCGGTGCCCGGCGTGCCGCCGTACAGGTCGTGGATCGCCTCGCCGGGGATGCCCTCGGTGGGCAGGCCGGTCGAGTTGGTGACCACGTTGTTGTAGATCTGGTTGCCCGAGACCGTGTCGCCGGCTTCGTTGCCGATCACGAAGCCCTCGCCGGCGTGATCGATCACGTTGTCGAACACCCGCGCGTTGGTCGGGGCGGGGTAAAGCTGGACGCCGCGGCCGTGGGCGTCGTTGTAGAGCCAGTTGTCGTAGATCTGGACGTTGTTGCCATGCGAGAGGTAGATGAGGTGGTCGTAGGCCTGGCACTGGCCGACGTCGTGGATCTTCGAGTAGCGGATGATCGTGTTGTCGGCGTCGCCCCAGAACCCGATCCCGATCCCGTTGCCGCGCAGGCTCGCGACTGACTGGTAGTAGTCGTCGTACTCGAGGACGTCGTCATGGCCGCCGATCACCAGCGGCTGGGACACGGGGGCCGGGCAGTTGGTCCCGCTGCGGACCTGCGTGTAGAAGGTGTTGGAGCCGTCGATGCTCAGATGCGACAGCGTCGTGTAATTCGCCTCGATGTCGACATAGCCCCGCACAGTCGCCGTCTCGCCGGGGTATGACGTGATCGTGATCTGCCCGCTCGAAGACCCGTTGGTGTAGACCTTCACCCAGGTGCTGGTCGATCCGTAGGAGCCGGCGCGAAGGCAGCCGGTCTGTCCGGCATGAAGCGCCGCGTCGAGCTTGCCGACCGACGCGTACGGCGACCCGATGCTGCCGTTGCCCGAGGAGTCAGAGCCTGCGGGCGACGCGTACAGGTCACAGTGCACGGCCGGCGGTGTGCTCGGCGGCTGGGGCGTGGGCGAGGTGACGGGCTGGGTCGACGCCGGGGGAGTGGCCGGGGGAGTGGTGACCACGGGCAGCGGCGTGATGACGACCGGGGCCGGCGTGACCGGTTGCGGAGTTGGCCTGGGCGCGGGCTTGGGGGTGCGGTGAGGCGCCGGCCTGCGTTTGACGTGGGCCGGGTGCGAGCGCGACTTGGCCCTCTGGGTGGTGTGGCGATGATGCTTTGCCTTGAGCCTTGGCGGGCCGGTGGGCGCCGGTGCTCGCGAGCGCCGCCGGGACCGGGGCCAGAAGAAGCGTGGACGTGCACGCGACAAGCGCAACCGAAAGCTCTCATTTCCGGTCGCTTCGGCTTCGGCGGTGCCCGGCGCGAGCAGCGCCGTCCTGCACTGGACGAAAGTCGCGACGCCCGTCCACCATCTGTCCACCCCCGGTTTCCATGTCTCTCGCCGACCGTTAAGGCGTCTTCAGATGCGTCTTGGTACCGAGATGGCGCCTGTGGAGCGTGCTGTGGCGAGGCAGCGCGTAGTCGTGCTGCACCGCGTCGATGAACGGCGGCCTGGTGTGCGTGTTGCCCCACGCCCTGACTGCGGTCAGGCGTCCCATGCCGCCCGGGTTGTCAAACGAATCGTTGTCGTGGAAGGTGTTGCCGGTGCCCGGCCGGCCGCCGTAGAGGTCGTGGATCGCCTCACCGCGGATGTCCTCTGTGGGCAATCCCGTGGAGTCGGTGACGATGTTGTTGAAGATCTGGTTGCCCGAGACGGTGTCGCCGGGCTCGTTGCCGATCACGAAACCCTCGCCGGCGTGATCGATCACGTTGTTGAAGACGCGCGCGTTCGTCGGGGCCGGATACAGCTGCACGCCGCGGCCGTGGAGGTCATTCCACAACCAGTTGTCGTAGATGCGCACGTTGTTGCCGTGCGAGAGGTAGATCAGGTGGTCATACGCCTCGCACTGGCCGACGTCGTGGATCTTCGAGTAGCGGATGATCGTGTTGTCGGGGTGACCCCAGAACCCGATCCCGATCCCGTTACCGCGCAGGCTGGGGATCGACTGGAAGTAGTCGTCGTACTGCAGGATGTCGTTGCGTCCCGCGATCATGAGCGCCTGCGAGACGGGCGCGGGGCAGTGCGTGTCCTGGCGGACCTGCCGGTAGAACGTGTTGGAGCCGTCGATCTTCAGTCGCGAGAGCGTCGTGTAGGAGCCCTCCAGATCGACCCAGCCACGGACGAGTGCGATCTCGCCGGGGAACGATCGGATCGTGATCCGGTGCCCGTGGCGGCCGCTCTTGCGCAGCAGGATCAGCGTGTGGATGCTGCCGTAGGTCCCGGCTCGCAGGCAGCCGGTCTGACCCGGGCGCAAGGCGCGGTCTAGGCGCATGATCGACCGAAACGGCTTTGCGCGAGTTCCGCGGCCGGTGCGGTCGGAGCCCTGCGGCGAGGCAAAGCGCTGGCAGGTCCGCGTCTTCTGCTGGGATGGCGCGATGTGCGGCGTATCTGCAGCAAGCGCGCTCGCTGCGGCACCGCAAACGAGCGCAGCAGTAATCATCGCGAGCTTCCGAAGCACGCGCCTCTCCCTGTCGCCTGGTGAACCTCGAGGCCTGGGCCTGCGCTTACCTAGAGGCGAATTTCCGCAAGTACGATGAGCCGGTGAAGCTCGTCGCCTTCACTGACTATGTCTATTCCCAAAGAGGAGAAATCCTGTACGGGGAGCGTGCATTTGCGCTGTTTTTGGTGGCTCTAACTGCGCATGTAGAGCAATTGACCATCGTCGGAAGGCTCAATCAGGAACCGAGCACGTTTCACTACCCCCTTCCGGCGTCGGTTCGGTTCGTCGGGCTCCCTCACTACTCAAGTCTGACTAAACCGCTCTCAGTTTCCTCATCTCTGATCCGGTCGCTGCAACGCTTCTGGCGAGCGATCGACGACGCCGATGCGGTCTGGTTGCTGGGCCCGTACCCGCACGCGGTCGCGTTCGCGCTGCTCGCCCTGATCCGCCGCAAGCACTTGGTCCTTGGTGTGCGCCAGGACTTCCCAGCCTACGTCCGCAGTCGCAGGCCAACCCGCCGCTGGATGCATTTCTCGGCAGACCTGCTCGAGCTGTCGTGGCGGCTGCTTGCGAGACGGGCGCCGGTCGTGGTGGTCGGGCCTGAGCTCGAGCGCCATTACCGCCACGCGCCTGCCGTCCTTCAGATCGCCGTGTCGCTGGTCACGGCCGGCGACGTCGCCGAGGGCGAGCGCGCCGCCGGCCGTTCCTACGACGGCGAGCTGTCAGTGCTGAGCGTGGGCCGGATCGACAGCGAGAAGAACCCACTGCTGCTCGCCGACGTGCTTGCGCAACTGCGCAAGGATGACCCGCGCTGGCGCCTGGTCGTCTGCGGAGAGGGGCCGCTGGCCGAAGCGCTGCAGGCGCGGCTGGTGGAGCTCGGGCTCGAGGAGCACGCAGAGATCCGTGGATACGTACCGATCGACGGCGGACTGTTGGACCTGTATCGCTCGTCGCACGCGTTTCTGCATGTGTCGCTCACAGAAGGGGTCCCGCAGGTCCTGATCGAGGCGTTCGCGTCCGGGTTGCCGGTGGTGGCCACCGCCGTGGGCGGCGTCGCCGAGGCCGCCGGTGCAGCGGCGCTGCTGATCCCGCCGCGGGACGCGCCGGCGGCGGTGCAGGCGCTGACTCAGATCGCAGCCGGCGCGGAGCTCCGCGCGGGGCTGATCGAGCGCGGTCTCGCGCTGGCCCTGCGTCACACGCTCGAATCCGAGACGGCACGCGTGGCCGCGTTCATCTCGAGCCCGAACGGCGCCCGGCCCACCGGCGCCTGAGCGCTTCGTAGGCTCGGGGGCTGATCCGCTTGGGGGCGGTCTTGGCCTGCCACGCGATCCACAGGCTCGCCAGCGCGCGCCGATCTCCGCGCGCGTACGCCGCTGCGCGTGCGGGCGTGGTCGCGGCCCAGATCGTGAAGCGCCCGTGCACGCGCATGCCGTCGTGGGAGGATGGCCTGGTGGTGGGCTGCGAGGTGAGCAGCAGCCGGTAGCCCGCGCTTGCGGCCTGCGCGATCACGTCGAGCGACAGAAAGCCGCCGGGAACCGCGGCGGTTTCGGGCGCAGCGCCGAGGATTTGCGCCAGTGCCTCGCGGCTTGACCGCCACTCGGTGGCCAGCTCTGCCGCGCTCAGCGAGCCCATGTAGGTCGGGTGCGAGTGTGAATGGCTTCCGACCGCGTGCCCGCGCTCGGCCAGCTCACGGACCTGTGCCGCCGTCAAGAATCCGGGCGCGTCGATGCGGCCGGTGGTGATGAAGAAGTGGCCACGCCACCCGCGCCGCTCGAGCGCCTCGGCGGCATGCAGTGCCGACGCGCCGCCGTCGTCGAACGTCAACGCCGTCTGGGACCCGTCGCCGATCAGGCCGACCGTGACGCCCGTCGCGGCGATCGCGTCGAGGTGGGCCTCGAACCGCTCGGGCTCGAGCTTGTAGCGCGCGGCGACCGGGCCCGGAAACCCGCACTCGTCCTGCCGCGGCGCCGTCACGACGTCGTGGTAGATGAGCGCGACCGTCATCGCGAGGTCGCGCTGCGCCAGAACCTCGAGGCACGCAGCCGCCTGGTGCTGCGGCTGATCTTCAGCCGGAAGCGCCACATCTGGTCGCCGTTGTAGATCCCGACGCGTGGCCATCGCTGCAGTCCCAGCGCGCGCAGGTTGCTGGCGAGCGCGGCACCCGCGAGGTACCCGGCGCTCTGGGCGGCGCCGGCCACTCGCTCGTCGACGTCGCCGTAGGGGTAGGCGACGCTCTCGCAGGGCGACGACAGGTGCGTCGCGATCTCGTGCCGCGACTCCGCGAGCTCGTCGCGTATCGGCGTCGTCGTCGAGGTTGGTGAGGCGCGGATGGGTGCGGGTGTGCGATCCGACCTCCCAGCCGGCCTCCTGCAAGCCGCCGAGGTCCTCCCACGACATCCCTGCAAGCTCCGGCGCCGCGTCGGTCTGCAGCCAATGGTCGATCCCGTTCCACTGCAGGGGCTGGCGCTCGGACATGAACGACGTCGGCGCGAACACCGTGGCCGGCATCCCCAGCGACGAGAGGATTGGGTAGGCCTGCTCGTATACCGAGGCGAAGGCGTCGTCGAACGTGACCGCCAACGTCTTGGGGGACGGGGGATCCTGCACGGCGTTGCGAAACGTCGTGGCCTGCCATCCACGGCGGACGAGCATCGTCATCTGCCGCTCGAACAGCTCGGGACCAAGCGCCAGCGGCGCCGCCCACGTCGGGCTGATCGCGTGGTAGCAGAGGACGAGCACCTCAGGCACGAGCACCTCCAGCCGTGGCGGCGCGCTCCCGCAGCAGCTGTTCGTAGAGATCGGCCCACTGCCCGGCGATCGCATCGATGCTGAAGGCGTCGAGCTCGGCCCGGGCGGCGGTTGTCAGCCGCTCGCGCAAGCCGGGGTCGCGCAGCAGCAGCTCGATCTGCGCCGCGAGCAGCTCAGGGCGCCGGGGCGGGACGAGGATGCCCGTGCGCCCGTTGACGATGATCTGCGGGAGCCCTCCGACAGCGGTCGCGACCAACGGGGTGTGGTTGGCGAAGCATTCGAACGCGAACAACGGCATTCCTTCGAAATCGGACGACATCGCCGCGACGTCAAAGCAACGGATCACCGCGTCGACATCCGTGCGAACGCCGAGCAGGTGCGTGCTGTCGCCGATCGACAGTTCCCTGATACGCCGCTCGACGTCGGGACGCGAGGCTCCGTCGCCGGCCAGCGCGAGGTGGGCGCCGGGGCACGTCTCGAGCAGCTTCGCGTGCGCTTCGAGCATCACCTCGAGCGCCTTCTGCGGGCGCATGTTCGACGCCGACCCGTACAACGGCGTGTCGGGCGCCAGCCCGAGCTCGGCGCGCAGGTCGGTGTCCGTGCTGCCATCGGCCTGGGGCACGTACGCGGTGGGAACCATCGTGACCTTGCGCCTGGGGACGTGCTCGATCGTCACCATGCGCTCGGCGTCGGCATCGGAGACCGCGACGAAACGGGTTGCGAAGCGCCCGATCACGTGTCCGTCCAGCCATACGCGCCACGGAGCGCCCTCATAGGACCAAGTGTGCTCCTGCGCGACCACGACGGGCACTCGGCACGCGCTCCCCACCAGCGTCCCCCAGAGGTTTGAGCCGAACATGTGCGCGTGCAACACGTCGAAGCGGTGGCGGCGGACGATCCCGGGGAGCGCGCCGAGCCGGTGGACATCCCATCTGGCCTTGCGTCCCAACCCGATCAGCGGGATGCCTGCGTTGGCCAGCGCGGCGGTCGCCAGCGGCTCGGCGCCGCGTGTTGCGCACACCCAGACGTCGAACCGGTCGCGCGGCAGATGGGTCGCAAGGCCCAGCGCAAATCGCTCGGCGCCGCCGTTGTCGGACAGGAAGCCGATCAGATAGAGGATCTTGATGCGCTCGCGGCTCACGGTTGGTCACCGGCGTTTGGCCATAATGCCGAGCGTAGATGGCAGGCGCACGCGATGGGGTTGAGTGCTCGGTCCTGATGCCGGTCCTCAACGAGGAACTGCACATCGAGGCGAGTGTGGCCGCGATGCGCAGGCAGAGCTTCGACGGGTCGATCGAGTTCCTGGTGATCGACGGCGGGTCGACCGACCGAACGCTCGAGATCCTGCGGGAGCTCGCCGCCGAGGACCCGCGCATCCGGATCCTCACCAACCCGCTGCGCACCACGCCGAGCGGCCTGAACGTGGGACTGGCGCACGCGCGCGGGCGCTGGGTCGCGCGGATGGACGCTCACACCTCGTATCCGGCCGACTACGTGGCGCTCGGGGTCAAGCGCCTGGGCCAGGGAGACACGCGGTGGGTCAGCGGCCCGCCGATCGCGACGGGCAACGGCCCGGTGTCCCGCGCGGTGGCTCTGGCGCTGCGGTCGCCGTTGGGCCGCGGCGGCTCGCGCAAGTGGGCGAGCGATCGCGACTCCGAAGCGCGCGAGTACGACCTGGACTCCGGCGTATTCGCCGGCGTGTGGGCGCGTGAGACGCTGCTCGCGTACGGCGGTTGGGATGAGCGCTGGTCACGCAACCAGGACTCGGAGATGGCGGGCCGGTTCCTCGAGCGCGACGAACGGCTCGTGTGCCTGCCGGCGATGGCGTCGGAGTACACCCCGCGCAACTCGATCCCGTCGCTGTGGCGTCAATACCTCGACTACGGCGACTTCCGCGAGTGGACCGCGGTTCGCCATCCCCACACGATGCGGCGCTCGCATCTGCTGGCCCCAGGGCTCGTGGTCACCGCGGCGGCCGCAGTCGCCGGCCCCCGACCGGCGCGCCTTGCCGCGCGGGGCGGGCTCGCCGTCTACGCGGCCGCTCTGGCAGCCGCCGGGGCGGCCGCGCAGCGCGGCACCGATGACCACAGCGCAGCAGCGCTGGTCCCGGTTGCGTTGGCGGCGATGCACTTCGGGCATGGTGTGGGGATGCTGAGGGGCGTGGTGCGCCACGGCGCACCGGTGGCCGCCGTCGCGCGGGCCCTGGGCTTGCCCGGCGTGGCGGCCCGTTTCTGGCCCCGGCCGATGCCGGTCTACGCGCCGTCGCTCGCAGCGGAGCGCGACGCCGTCGGCAGCTGATCCGGGCTGACGAGCGGCGCCGTTAGCTCAGCCGCGGAAGTGCAAAACCTCGGCGAGCGTGAGCGCGACGATCCGCAGGTCCAGGCGCAGCGACCAGTTGCGGATGTAGTAGTTGTCCCACTCGACCCGATCGGCGATCGACGTCTGCCCGCGAAGGCCGCTGACCTGTGCCCAACCGGTGATCCCCGACTTGACGCGGTGGCGATCCTGGTAACGGTCGATCTCGGCGGCGAACAGCTCCACGAACTCGGGCCGCTCCGGGCGCGGGCCGATCAGGCTCATCTCGCCGCGCAGTACGTTGAGCAGCTGCGGCAGCTCGTCGAGGCTGGCGCTTCGCAGCCAGCGTCCCAGCTTCGTGCGGCGGTCCTCGCCTTCGATCCCTCCGGGGGCGCTGCCGTAGATCGGCTTGAACCGCGCTGAGCCGCTGCTCGGCTGGCGCATCGTGCGGAACTTCAAAAGGTCAAATGTGCGCCCATCCCGGCCCACCCGGCGCTGGCGGAACAACATCGGACCGGGTGAGTCCATCTTGACCGCAGCTGCGATCGCGAGCAGCACGGGCGCGAGCGCGACCAGCGCGACGAACGCGAACACGCGGTCGACGGTGTGCTTGACGGCGAACTGCCACCCGCGCGGGTTGGTCGGCTTCAGTGACACCACCGGCAGGCCGCCGACGTGGTCCAGCGTCGCCCGGTCGTTGACGGCCTCAAACAGTCGCGGCACCAGCGACACCTCGATGCCGAGATCGTGGCACTGCTTGACCGCGTCGAGCAGGTGGTGGTCGGGCTCAGATGCGAACGCGAGGATCACGTGCCTGGCCTCGGTGGCCGCGATCGTGTCGGCAAGGTCCTTGGTACCGCCGAGCAGCGGCGCGACGGGCGTGCTTGAAAGATCAGATGACGGGGGCGGGTCGGAGTCCAGGAAGCCGACGGGGCGCAGGCCGTAGCGTGGGTCTGCTGACAGTCGCTTGACCAGGTGCTCGCCGACGGCGCCTGCGCCGATCACGAGCGTCGGCGTGGCGAGCGCCGGGTTGCGGACGGCCTGCCGGCGCACGGACAGCAGCATTACCCGCGCGACGCCGAGATAGACCGAGCCGAACAGCCATAGCCTCAGCGGCAGATCGATCGGGGTGGAGCTGCCCAGCACCGCCGCGGTGGCGATCGTCAGCACCGCCGCCAGCGACACCATGCCCATCACGAAGGCCGCGCTGTCGAGCACCGACCCATGGAGCCGGTCGTCAGGCCCGGAACGGGCGTGCAGCAGACCGAGGCAGACCAGCGGGAATGCGGCCGCCAGCCAGCGAGACAAGGATCCATCGGCGTCCGGGGCGGCGAATAGCGCTGCGCTGGAGGCGAGGTACAGAACGACGACGTCCACCAGCAGTCGCAGGCGCGACCACGAGCGTCCGCCCAGGGCGTGGGCAAACACACGCGTCAGCGTGGCGTCTGAGGCGAGCCTCCCGGCAAAGCCGTTCAGGCGCGCCGAAGAATGTTCGATTGCGTAAGGCGGCGTCATAACTCTGCTATGCGTATTTCTCCGGGCTGGACGCAGCCCCGTTTTCGAGACGGCCTACGCGAGTTTCCTTGTAGTCCACGGCCCTACCAGAAGCCCAGGCTGGGCTCCCCACGCGATCCGTCGTTGCCCCTGTGAAGTCGATCATATCCAATAAAACGGTCGAAAGCCGACCATTTGCGCGCTGTCTTTGTTGTTTCTTACCCATGTGAGAGCTTTGCGTATCTTCTTATAGCTTTATCGGCAAAATTCGGCGTCTTGGCAAGGCGGGCGTAGCATTTGGGGCCCCGGCTCGTAGGAGGTTGAGGATGTCCCAGCTGATCAGGATGGACAGCAGCGGCCACACGACGCTCGCCGAGTGGACGGCGGACGATCCCGCGAGCGTCGAAGCGGCCGTCGCGGCCCTGCGCGCCGAGCTCGAGCTCGGCTACTTCGCGGTCGTCTCCCACGGCGAGGGCCGCGCCGAGCAGGTCCGCGAGCTGCCGGTCGACGCTCCGCTGGTGATCCTCCGCCGGCCGATCGCCGGAGGCTGAGCAGCGGCCCCCGGGACCAGCGGGTCGCGAGCAAAGCCGATGTCAGCGCTGACGCACGGGACGCTGCCCACCGAGGGGGCGCTGCCCGAGCTCGAGAGCGTCTACTGGCGACCGCGCGTGAGCGAGGCGTCGCTGCGGCGCACCGGGCGGATCTGGACGGCGATCACCGTCGCGCACACGGTGCCGTTCGTCGCGGTCGCCGGGTTGCTGCTGGTGCTCAACCCCGTGACCGCGGCAGTTGCGCTGATGGCGCTCGCCCAGGCCTGGATCATTCCGGAGCTGTACGCGGCCCGCGGCGCCAACGTGCTGCGCTCCCGAGCACCGGTCGACGAGCACGCAGAGCGCTTGTCCGTCGGGCTGCTCTGCGACCTCGTGGACCACGGCGCACGCGACCTGCATCGAGCGACCGGCGTGGTGCTCGAGCGGGGTGCGCTCGGGGTGTGGCTGATCGGCGAGGCCGGGGCCGTGCTCGTGCGCCCCGGCGGCCGGCGCGTGCACTGCTACTGCGTGAAGGTCCCGGCGCCAGAGCTCCCGACCGGAGACCGTGTGGCGCATCTGCTGCTTGCGCTGCGCACCGACGAGATGGGGTTTGCCACGGTCGCGAACCTCGCGTTCTCGGGAGCTCGCTGGCGCCTGTCACGACGGCTCAAGGCGCCCGTGCGTGATGCGCTTGCGCCGGCCGTTGCGGCCGCGCGGCGCATCGACTAGCGGGAAGTTTGTACCGATGGCCAATGGCTGCGGGTGCCGAACAGCCGATCATGCTGTCCATGACCCGCCCAGCCTCCTCATCGAAGGTCTTGCTCGTCAAGGATCGGCGCAGCGAGCAGTCCGAGTCCGGCGCCGCCGTCGTGCGGCGCTACCGCCTGGCGCGGCTGCGGTTCGACAGCCGCCCGGCGGGCACGGACTCCCCGTACGAGTACCTCAAGCGCGTTTACGACTGAAATCCGTGTGGCGCTGGCGACCCGAGTAGTCGCCGCGCTACGCTTTCAGTATGGATTCTCAGCTTGAGGCAACTCGCTCTCGCCCGCCGGTAGTGAAGCGGGCACTCGCGGGGGTCGTGCTGATCGTTGCGGCCGCGCTGGCCATCAAGATCGTCGTCGGGTTTGTCATGGCGATCTTCTGGTTCGTCGTCGTTATTGCAGCGGTCGTCGCGGTCCTCTGGGCATTGAAGACGATCCTCTGAGGTCCAGCCCGAATGGAGGGCATGGGTCTCATCGTGATCATGTTCTTCTTCGGCTTGGCCGGGGGCATAGTGGGCCGCACCAAGGGCAGTTCGTTCCTCATGTGGTTCCTGATCTCGGGGGCGATCCCGTTCTTTGGCCTGCTCGCGGCCATCTGCTACCGCTGGGACAACCAGGAGCTGCGGCGACAGTGCCCCGATTGCGGCCAGGTGCTCAAGCTTCACGACGCCGTCTGCATGAACTGCGGCTCCGAGCTCGAGTTCCCAGACGTCGCGATCGCGCCTGAAGCCGCGATGCAGCGGCGCTAGGAGGGCCGCTTGACGACCGCCAGGCGGCGCCGGGTTCGCCGGCGCCGGACCAGCGTGCTGCCGGCGCCGTCCGACGCGGGCGCGGGCCTCGCCGAGATCGAGCGCCACAGCGAGCAGTGGGATGCGCTTGCCGACCGCGCCGGAGCGGCGCCGTTTCTGCGCCCGGGCTGGATCGCCGCCTGGTGGCGCGCCTTCGGCCGTGGCCGGCTCGAGATCCTCACGGCCGGGTCGGGCGGCCGGTTGGACGCGGTGCTGCCGGTCGTGCACCGGCACGGCGGGATCCACGCGCCCAGTAACTGGCACACGCCGCAGTACGGGCTGCTGGCGGCCGCCGACGTAGCCGGATCGGGGCTGGTCGCAGACCTGTTCGCGTCCGCGCCTCAGGTCGCGCTTGGCTTCCTGAGCTCGCTGACGGGAGAGGTGCGGCGGTTTTGCGACAGCGCCCACGCGCACCGGTACAGGACGCTGGTGCGCACCCAGGAGCGCTCGCCGCTGGTGGTCCTCGATGGCGACTGGGAGAGCTATGAGCAGAGCCTGAGCTCGAGCCTGCGCCGCGACCTGCGCCGCTGCCGGCGCCGGCTGGGCGAGCACGGGCGTGTGTGGCTCGACGTCCACGAGGACGTCAGCAGGCTGGGCGAGGCGCTCGAGCTCGAGCGGCTGGGCTGGAAGGAGCAGGCCGGAACCGCGATCGCTTCGCGTCCGGAGACGCAACGGTTCTACACCGACGTCGCGGACTGGGCCTCGGCTCGGGGCTGGCTGCGGCTGATCTTCCTACGGGTGGACGAGCGAGCGGTAGCGTTTCAGTTTGCGCTCGAGGACGGCGCCGCCCACCTCGGCCTCAAGTCGGGCTTTGACCCCGAGTTCCGGGCGATGTCACCCGGCAGGCTGATCGTCGAGGCGTCGCTGGAGCGCGCGTTTGCGATCGGCCTGAAGCGCTTTGAGTTCATGGGGACGGCGGACGCCTACAAGCTGCGCTTCGCCAACGACGCCTACGACCGGCTGCTGTTCCAGGCGTTCTCGCCCAAGCCGGCGGGTCGGGCCCTGCACGCCGCGTTCGCGTACGGGCGGCCGCTGGCCAAGCGCGCCCAGGCCGAGGCGCAGCGGTTGCGGGAACGCGTCAGGAGCTGAGGCTCAGCGGGCGAGTCGCGCGACTAGCCGGCGGCCGCGGGGGCGTACCGCCAGCATCTCGACGCCCGCCACCAGCGCTCGCCCGCGCGCGCTCCCGGCGAGCGCGACCGTCACCACGCTCTGCGGGGAGCTGGCGTAGCGCCGCTTGTAGCTCTCGTCGCCGCGCAGCAACCGGTACTCCTGCATCCCGTCGGCGAACGCCTGGCGGATCGAATGCTCGAGGATCCCGGCGCCGACGGCGTGGCGGTCCCATTCGGGATCGCGTCCGGACTGGTAGTAGGACTCGATGCCGGCGAAGCGGAAGCCGTACCAGGCGGCAACCGGCACGCCCTGGGACTCGGCGAGCCACAGCCGCAGCCACCCTTGCGACAGCGCGACCGCCGCGAACTCGCGATGAAACGTCTCCCGGGCGCCGCTGAACGCGCTCGACTGCTCACCCCACCGGGCCCGGTGCAGCGCGAGCAGCGTGTCGAAGTCGGCGTCGAGGCGGGCGGGATCGTCGGCGAGCCTGAAGCTGACGTCCAGGCTGCGCTGGAGCTTGCGCTCACGGCGCCTGACCTGCTGGCGGAAGTTGGCGCTGCGAGCGCCGAGGTAGGCCTCCCAGTCGCCTTCGGCTGCCAGTGAGATCACCGGGCTGTCTTCGTCACTCAGGATCCGGCCACCGACCAAGCGGGGCGGCCAGTCCGACCGCAACCGCTCGGCGATCAGCGCGTCGGCGCCGTCGGCGGCGTCGCGCAGCGCGGCGGTGGCGACGACCCGGTCCTCGGGAGCGCACACCGGGCCAAGCTCGTCGGCGACGCCGTGACCGGCGAAGCGCACGAGTCGCAGCGGGCCGCGTCGCTCGCTCGTCAACGGCAGCAGCGCCATCGTTTGCCCGTCGGCGTCGGGCACGCTGCGCAGCGCCAGCGATCGTCCCAGCCCGAAATGGCGCCACCACACCGACGTCCACTCCCAGGTCGAGAAGACGTTCTGGCTCGCTGACGCGAGCTCTGCCCAGCGCGTACGAAGACGTTCCGCATCACCGAGCGACTCGATGACGAGCGGTGCGCCCGCGGTCGACATGGGGCCGGATACTAGTGTCGGGCCGCTGCGGCCGTGGGCGATCACCCGGGAGCGAAACCCCTTGTTAGACTCGCCTTTCCCCGCGCGCGCGGTGCGGCCGCGCGTGCTCAATCACCGCCAGTTGCAGGAAGGAGGCAAGGCCCATGCGTGCAGTCGACGCCCTGATGGAATGTCTTAAGGCAGAAGGTGTCGATGTCGTATTCGGACTCCCGGGCGGCGCCAACCTTCCGACCTACGACGCGTTCTACGACGCCGGGATCCGCCACATCCTCGTCCGCCACGAGGCCGGCGGCGGCCATGCCGCCGAGGGCTACGCGAAGGCGACGGGCAAGGTCGGCGTCTCGCTGGGGACGAGCGGCCCCGGCGCCACGAACCTCGTCACCCCGATCTGCGACGCGATGATGGACTCGGTCCCGGTCGTGTTCCTGACCGGCCAGGTGCGGACGGAACTGCTGGGCACCGACGGCTTCCAGGAGGCCGACACGATCGGCATCACGATGCCGATCGTCAAGCACAGCTTCATGATCCAGCACCCGCTGGAGATCCCGCGTTCGATCCACGAGGCGTTTCACATCGCTCGCACGGGCCGGCCGGGCCCGGTCGTCGTCGACATACCGCAGGACCTCAGCCGCGCGGACATCCCGTACGAGCCGGTCACCGACGTGCATCTGCCCGGCTACCAGCCCACCACGGAGGGCAACCAGAAGCAGATCCGGCTCGCGGCCAAGGCGCTGGCCAACTCGCGGCGTCCCGTCCTCTACGCGGGCGGCGGCGTGGTCGCCTCCAACGCCGGCGCCGAGCTGACCGAGCTGGCGACCTCTGACCGCTTCCCGGTCACGTGCACGGTCATGGGCCTCGGCGCGTTCCCCGGAACGCACGACCAGTGGCTGGGAATGCTGGGCATGCACGGGACCCGCTCCGCCAACTACGCGATGGACGAGGCGGACCTGATCGTCGCGATCGGCGCCCGTTTCGACGACCGCATCACCGGCAAGCTGTCGGAATTCGCGCCGCGCGCGAAGTTCATCCACATCGACATCGACCCGGCCGAGATCTCGAAGAACGTCCCGGCCCACATCCCGATCGTCGGCGACGCACGCAACATCCTGGCGCGCCTCACCGCCGAGTACCGGGCGCTCGAGCCCGAGCCCGGGCGGCTGGAGGAGTGGTGGACGCGGATCAACTCGTGGCGCGACCGCCACCCGCTGCGTTACGACGACTCCACAGATTCCGAGATCAAGCCCCAGCGCATGATCCAGGCGCTGTACGAGGCCACCGGCGGCGATGCGATCGTCACCAGCGACGTCGGCCAGCACCAGATGTGGACCGCGCAGTACTTCCATTTCCCCAAGCCCCGCCGCTGGATCAACTCGGGAGGGCTGGGCACGATGGGCTTCGGGCTGCCGGCCGCGATGGGGGCGAAGGTTGGCTGCCCCGACGAGACGGTGGTCTGCGTGGCCGGCGACGGGTCGGTGCAGATGAACATGCAGGAGCTCGCGACCTGCGCCCAGGAGGGCATCGCGATCAAGGTGTTCATCATGAACAACGGCTACCTCGGGATGGTCCGCCAGTGGCAGGAGCTGTTCTGGGACAAGCGCTACAGCCAGGTCGACATGGGCCAGTACCCGGACTTCGTCAAGCTCGCCGACGCCTACGGCGCCACGGGCATCCGGCTGGAGGACAAGAACACCCTCGTCGACGACATCCGCGAGGCGATCGCGACCGAGGGTCCCGTGCTCGTCGACGTGCGCGTCACCCGCGAGGAGAACACGTACCCGATGATCCCGGCGGGGCAGCCTGCCCGGAACATGGTCGGCTAGGGGGTGACGGCGATGGGTGAACCAGGCACAAAGGAAGTCCTCTCACTCGATCAGCTCGAGGCCGTCGCGGGCCTGCGGACGGGCCGCAAGCACGTGCTGTCGATTCTGGTCGAGAACAAGCCCGGCGTCCTGACGCGGATCGCCGGCCTGTTCGCACGCCGCGGGTTCAACATCGACACGCTGGCGGTCGGACCGACCGACGACGAGGCGATCTCGCGGATCACGCTGACGCTCGACGGGGCTGTGCATCCGATCGACCAGGTCACCAAGCAGCTGCACAAGCTCGTCAACGTGCTCAAGATCCGCGATCTGGAGCCCCAGGAGACGCTGGCCCGCGAGCTGGCGATCTTCAAGATCTCCGCCGACGGCGTCAGCCGTGCCGAGGTGATGCAGATCTGCGAGATCTTCCGCGCCAAGATCGTCGACGTCACCAAGCGCTCGGTCGTGATCGAGGTCACCGGGACGTGTGACAAGGTCGACGCGTTCGAGCAGCTCGTACGGCCGTTCGGGCTGATCGAGATGGCGAGAACCGGCGAGATCGCGATTTCGCGCGGGCGCAGCGAGACCTAGCTCGTTCTTCGGGGGTCCCGCTGCGTTGACACCGTCCGATCAGCTCCAGGTCAACGCCTCGGCCTGGCAGCGCGGCGACCACGTCGCCGAATACGCGAACCGCAGGCTGCTGCCGGTCGAGGTGGTGATCCTGGTCCGCTACCGGGAGGTCCTGTCGCGCCGCACGCTCGAGGTGGGCTGCGGCGCGGGCCGGATCCTCGGATACGTCGCGCAGCTCGGCGGCGAGGCGCACGGGATCGACATCTCCCCGGCGATGGTCGAGCATTGCCGTCGCAGGTATCCGGCCGCCGACACGCGGGTCGGCGACCTCGCCGACATCGGCCGCAGCGCCGAGGGGCCGTTCGACGCGGTGCTCGCGCTCGACAACGTGCTCGACGTGTTCGATGACGCCGAGCGTCGCCGGGTGCTCGCGGACCTCAGAGCGCTGCTCGCTCCCGATGGGTTGCTGATTTTCTCGTCGCACAACCTGGCCTACGTCGACCGGGCCGCGCCGGGCGACGGGGATCGGAGCGGACGGGCCGGGCAAGGACGCGCCCGCCGCCTGCTGAGCGACCTGACCTCCCGGCCGCCGTCCAACGTGGCGCGCGCCGTCGCGCGGATCCCCGGCCGCAGGCGAAATCGAAAGCGGCTCGGACCGTTGCAGCGACGCGGCGACGGCTACGCGATCATCAACGACTCGGCCCACGACTACGCGCTGCTGCACTACTACATCGGTCGCGACGACCAGGACCGGCAGCTGCGCGAGACCGGCTATGAGCTGGTCGAGTGCCTCGACGCCGACGGGCGACCGGTCGGCCCCGGCGAGCCGCATCCGGATCCGTGGCTGCATTATGTCGCGCGTATAAGAATCGACGTGAGCGGGCGTAAACTGAACCGGTCGGAATGCCGATAGCAGTAGGGATCGATCTCGTCGGCTACGAGGAGATCGAAGAAGCAGTCCGGCGCGGGGATAGTTACCTGAGACGGATATATACCGATGAGGAACTCGATGTCTGTGGGGCCACTCCGAGGCTCCTGGCCGCGTGTTTCGCGGCTAAGGAGGCAACCATGAAAGCTTTGAGCTAGGACCGACGAGCCGATCCCGTGGCGCTCGATCGAGCTGCGCATGCGGGACGCGGCTCGCAGCCGTCGCTGGAGCTCACCGGCGCCGCGGCATCGCTGGCGCTCGAGCGCGGGGTGACGGGTCTTTCGGTGAGCGTCACGCACGGCAGCCACAGCGCGGCCGCCGTCGTGCTAGCGAGCACCGGAGAGCTGTCATGAGCGCGCTGGCAGAAGAGATCCGCCGCGTGCTGCGCGACCACGCGCGGCTTCCGGTCGACGTCGACTCGCTCGACGATCAGGCCGACCTGTTCAGGGCCGGCATGAGCTCGCACGCGAGCGTGAACGTGATGCTGGCGCTCGAGGACGCGTTTGACATCGAGTTCCCCGACAGCATGCTCAAGCGCAGCGTGTTCGAGAGCGTGGCTGGGATCGACGCGGCGGTCCAGGAGCTTCAGAAGCGAGCGGCATGAGCATCGCGGTCGATCGCGACGCGGCATTCGTCGCCGGGGTCCGCAAGATCGCCGACGAGGTCGCTGCCGCTCACGCCGACGAGGTCGACCGCGACGCGCGCTTTCCCCGCGAGGCGGTCGACGCGCTGCGGGCGGCCGGCGCCCTGTCGGCACAGGTGCCCGAGGAGCTCGGCGGCGGCGGCGTCTCGGTCCCCGGGATCGCCAGCGCCTGCTTCGAGCTTGGCCGTCGCTGCTCGGCGACGGCGATGGTGTTCGCGATGCACCAGATCCAGGTCGGGACGATCGTGCGTCACCTGGACGGAGCCCCTGGCTTCGAGGCATACCTGAGGGGGCTGTGCGAGGAGCAGCGGCTGATCGCCTCGGTCACCTCGGAGATCGGCACCGGCGGCGACATGGGCCGCTCGATCGCCGCCGTGACGCCCACCGACGGCCCGCTGCTCGAGCTCGAGAAGCGCGCGCCGACGGTCAGCTACGGCGCGCACTGCGACGACCTGTTCACGACCGCGCGCCGCTCTCCCGACGCCGAGGCCGGCGATCAGGTGCTGGTGCTCAGCCGCGCCGACCAGACCGAGCTCGAGCCGGCCGGTACCTGGGACACGATCGGGATGCGCGGCACCTGCTCGCCCGGATTCGTCGTCCGCGCCAAGTTCGCGCCCGAGCAGGTCCTGGCGGCGCCGTTCTCGACGGTCATGAACGAGTCGCTGGTGCCGCTCTCGCACATCTTCTGGTCGTTCGTGTGGCTGGGGATCGCGACCGACGCGTTCGAGCGAGGGCGCTCGTTCGTCCGCGCGGCGGCGCGCCGCAACCCCGGCGAGCCGGTGCCCGCCGCGCATGGCCTCTCGCGCGTGATGAGCGAGCTGACGATGCTGCGAGCGGAGGTTCAGTCGGCGCTGCGCGAGTTCGTCGAGGCCAGCGACGAGCCCGGCCGCGAGCGGCTGGCGACAATGGGCTCGGTGTTGCGCTTCAACAACCTCAAGCTCGCGGCCTCCGAGCAGGCCCCGAGAGTCTGCATGGGCGTGCTCGAGGTGATCGGGATCGTCGGTTACAAGAACGACTCGCCGTTCGGCGTCGGGCGTCATCTGCGCGACTCGCTGTCGGCGCGGCTGATGGTCGCCAACGAGCGGATCCACTCCGTCGACGCCGGGTTGCTGATGATCGCCAAGGAAGTCTGATGTCCGCGACGGGTGTGGGGGGTGGGTCCCGCATCGGCAGACCAGGCCGAGTTCCTGGCGGAACTGATCGACCGCGGCCTGCTGCTCGAGTCCGGCGTTCCCGGCATCTACGGGCATAGCGCCGAGTTCGAGGACGTGCGGTCTGGGCTCGACGCGCTGCTGACCCGCGAGGCGTCGACGCGCGGCGCCGTGCGGCTGCGGTTCCCGCCGGTGTTGCCGCGGCGCCAGCTCGAGGCAAGCGGATACCTCGCCTCGTTCCCGCACCTCGCCGGCACGATCTACGCGTTCGAGGGCAGCGAGTCGCAGGCGGCGATGCAGAGCGAGCGCGCCGGCCGACACGAGGACTGGGGCGAGTTTCAGCAGATGACCGAGCTGGCGCTGATGCCGGCGGCTTGCTACCCGGTCTATCCCGCGATCGCCGCCAAGGGCCGGCTGGCGCCCGGCGGCGTGTTCGTCGACGCCGGTGGCGCGTGGGTGTTTCGCCACGAGCCCTCCAACGACCCGGCGCGGCGCCAGATGTTTCACCAGCACGAGCTGGTCCGGATCGCCGAGCCCGAGGCCGTGCTCGAATGGCGCGACGAATGGGCGCAGCGCGGGCTGGAGCTCTTGCGCGGCCTTGGCCTCGACGCGAAGCTCGACAACGCCAACGATCCGTTCTTCGGGCGGCGGGGGCGGATGCTCGCCACAAACCAGCGCGACGAGCGCCTCAAGCTCGAGCTGCTCGTGCAGATCGCGGGGCCCGAGCCGACGGCGCTGGCGTCGTTCAATCACCATCGCGAGCACTTCGGCGGCACGTACGGAATCGAGCTTGCGGATGGTGGGACGGCGCACACCGCATGCCTTGGCTTCGGCCACGAGCGGATCGTGCTGGCGCTGATGCGGACCCACGGGCTCGACACGACGTCGTGGCCCGATGAGGTCAAGCACAAGCTGTCGGGCTCATGAGCGCGTCGAAGGCGATCGGCGTGCACAGCCTGTCGGGCTCCGATCCCGCCGGCTACCAGCGGCACCTGCTGCACGGCGATGACCGCACCTACGTCGAGAGCAACTGCTACAGCGACGTGATCATCGAGCTGCTCCACGCGTGTGGCTACGAGCCGATCGCGGCGTTCGGGCACCTGGTGCGCATGGACTTCGAAGGCGACCAGTGGACGTTCTTCAAGCCTCCGCCCGAGGACCTCGAGTCGCTGTTCGGCGTCGACATCCACGAGATGCAGCCCTATCGGCCGCTGCCCGAGCAGATCGCCGAGCAGCTCCGCGTCGGACGCACGATCATCGTCGAGCTCGACTCCTGGTACCTCCCCGACACGGCGTCGACGAGCTACCGCTCAGAGCACGTCAAGAGCTCGATCGCCGCGGAGGCGATCGACCCGGACGGCCAGACGTTGCGGTACTTCCACGGCCCGGGCCTGTTCGAGCTCGGCGGCGACGACTACCGCGGCGTGTTCCGGATCGGCGAGTTCTCCGACGACGTGCTGCCCCCGTACACCGAGCTCGTTCGCTTCGACGCCGGCCCGCGACTGGAAGGCGAGGATCTGCGCCGCGCCGCCGCACAGCTTTTGCGCCGCCATCTCGACCGGCGCCCGCGCGAGAACCCGTTTGACCGGTTCGGGCAACAGCTCGAACAGGAGCTGCCCGCGCTGCTCGACGGCGGGCTCGAGCGCTACCACGCCTACGCGTTTGCGACCGTGCGGATGGCCGGGTCGGCGTTCGAGATCCTCGCCGATCACGCGCGCTGGCTGATGGACGACCGGGCGCAGCCGGCCGTCGACGCGATGCGCGAGATCGTCGATGGATGCAAGGCGCTGTCGTTCCGGCTCGCCAGGCGCCGCCAGTTCGACTCCGCGCCGCTGACCGGCGCGCTGGCCGACGCGTGGGCGCGAGCCATCGACGGCCTGCTCGAGGCCTCTGGTTGACGCTCGAAGCCGCCGAGCTGTCGGAAGGCTGGGAGGTCGCGTGCGCGGCGCCCGGCGCGACGGCGGACATCGCGGAGCTCGACGGCCTCGAGTGGCTGCCCACGCGCGTCCCCGGAACCGCGGCCGGCGCACTCCGCGCCGCGGGGCGCTGGGACTGGCACGACGCGCGCGATTTTGACGCCGACGACTGGTGGTTTCGCACCCGGTTTGACGCCAAGCCGGCGGGCGCCGGCGAGGAGCTGATCCTGGCGCTCGACGGGATCGCGACGGTGGCGGACGTGTACCTCAACGGCGAGCGCGTGCTGAGCAGCGACTCGATGTTCGCCGGCCATCGGCTCGAGGTAGGACGGCTGATCGAGCCCCGAAACGAGCTTGCGATCCACTGCCGGGCGCTGGCGCCGCTGCTCGAGGTCTCCAGACGACCTCGAGCGCGCTGGCGGACCGCCCTCGTTTCAAACGGCAACCTGCGCTTCTATCGCACGATGCTGCTCGGCCGCGCGCCGGGCTTTGCGCCCGGGCCGGCCGCGGTGGGGCCGTGGAAGCCGGTGCGGCTGGAGCGGCGGCGGGGAGTGGCCGCGGAGCGGTTGGAGCTGCGCCCGCGGCTGGACGGCGGACGCGGGCGATTGGATGTGCGCGTGGTGCTGAAGGCGCTCGACGGCGCCGGCGAGATCCGAGCGGCGGCGATCGAGCTGTCCGGCGAGGGAGAGTCGCATCGCGCCCGGCTCGAGCTGACAGCGCTCGAGGACGGGACGATCGCGGCGAGCGGTGAGCTCGTGATCGACGACGTCAGGCGGTGGTGGCCGCACACGCACGGCGAGCCGTCCCTGTATGACGCCCGCCTGCTGGTCGACGCCGGAGAGCAGCATCGGCTCGACGCCGGAACGGTCGGGTTCCGCGCGCTGGAGAGCCGGGGCGAGCTCGAACGCGACGGGGTCGCGCTGGCCGTCAACGGCGTGCCGGTGTTCGCTCGCGGCGCGGTGTGGACGCCGCTGGATCCGGCGCTTCCCTGCTCGCGCGGTGGCGAGCTCGAGCGAGCCCTGGGGATGGTCGCCGCGGCGGGCATGAACATGCTGCGGGTGCCGGGCATCGGCTGCTATGAGAGCGACGAGTTCTACGAGCTCTGCGACCGGCTGGGGATCCTCGTCTGGCAGGACTTCATGTTCGCCAACCTCGACTACCCCGAGTCCGACGAGCAGTTCATGGAGGGCGTGCGGCGCGAGGCGACCCAGGTGCTCGACGCGCTTGCAAGTCGTCCGAGCCTCGCGGTGCTGTGCGGCGGCAGCGAGGTGGCCCAGCAGGTCGCGATGCTCGGATTGGACCCGCAGCTCGCAAACGGCCCGCTGTACGGCGAGCTGTTGCCGTCGCTGGTAGCGCAGGCCGGTGTCGACGCGCCGTACATACCGTCGACGCCGTGGGGCGGCGAGCTCCCGTTTCGCCCCGGTGCCGGCGTCGCCAACTACTACGGAGTGGGCGCCTACCTCCGCCCGCTGACCGACGCCCGGCTGGCCGGTGTGCGGTTCGCGGGGGAGTGCCTGGCGTTCGCCAACGTGCCCGACGACGAGGCGCTCGAGCCGCTGGGCGGGGGCGTCGCAAGCCCCGTTCATCATCCGCGCTGGAAGGCGGGGGTGCCGCGCGATGCGGGCGCCGGGTGGGACTTCGACGACGTCCGCGACCACTATCTGCGTGAGCTGTTCGGTGTCGATCCGGTGGCGTTGCGCAGCACCGACGCCGAGCGGTATCTCGAGCTGTCGCGCGCCGTGAGCGGGGAGGTGATGGCCGAGGTGTTCGGAGAGTGGCGCCGCGCGGGTTCCCCGAGCGGCGGTGGGCTCGTGCTGTGGCTGACCGATCTGATGCCGGGCGCCGGCTGGGGCGTGCTTGACCATCGCGGCGAACCGAAGGTCGCCTACCACCACCTTCGCCGCGCGCTGGCGCCGGTCTCGGTCTGGAGCACCGACGAGGGGCTTGACGGCGTCGCCGTCCACGTCGCCAACGACCTGCCCGTGCCGCTCCGCACGACGCTGCGCATCGCGCTGTACCGGGATCTCGAGCTCCGCGTCGACGAGGCGCGGCACGACGTCGAGCTCGGGCCGCACTCGTCGACGACGTACGACGTCGAGACGATCCTCGGTCGGTTCGCCGACGTGTCGTGGGCCTACCGGTTCGGGCCGCCCGCGCAGGACCTGATCGTGGCGAGTCTGGAGCGGGCGGACGGCGAGCTTGAGTCGCAGTGCTTCCGGCTGCCCGTCGGGCGACCACTGCGGCGCGAGACGCCCGAGCAGCTCGGGGTCGAGGTCCACGCCCAGCCGACAGGCGAGGATTCCGCGTCGTTGACTGTGTCTAGCGAGAGATTTCTCTACTGCGTGCGCGCGAGCATCCCCGGCTTCTGGTCCGCCGACGATGCCTTCAGCGTCGAGCCGGGCCGG
Source organism: uncultured Solirubrobacterales bacterium (assembly GCA_963725925.1). Taxonomy (GTDB): domain Bacteria; phylum Actinomycetota; class Thermoleophilia; order Solirubrobacterales; family Solirubrobacteraceae; genus Palsa-465. The sequence continues at coordinate 2,228 of CAVSAY010000022.1, read as the reverse complement.
CCGCGGGTGCTGGCGCTGCGGCGGATCGCCGGCGGCGAGGCGGTGCACGGGAGCATCACGGCCCTGAACCTCGATGGCCGCGTCCCGATCGAAGCGGTGGTCCCGGCATGAGCTCGACGGTGTGCGAGGGGCGCTTGCAGCCCGGGGTGCTGTCGCTGGAGCCCGATCCGGTACACGCGATCCTGCACCTGCCGCCGGCCGACTGCGTCCGCAAGGAGACCGCGGTGCTGATGTGCCCGCCGTTCGGCTGGGAGGAGATGTGCTCGCACCGCAGCCGGCGCGCGTGGGCGCTGATGCTGGCGAGCCTCGGCTACCCGACGGCGCGCCTCGACCTGCCCTCGACCGGCAACAGCGGCGGCCTGCCGTCCGATCCCGACCGGCTCGCTGCGTGGACCGGTGCGGTCGCCGGAGCTGCCGCGTGGCTGCGGGAGCGCACCGGCGCGGCTCGCATCGCGGCGATCGGCATCGGCCTCGGTGGGATGCTCGCGGTGCTCGCCTTGTCCGAGGGGGCGGAGATCGACGACCTCGTGCTGTGGGCCGTGCCCGCCAAGGGCCGGCTGCTGGTACGCGAGATGCGGGCGTACGCGGCGGTCGTCTCGGCGCGCCGGCCCGAGGACTCAAGGCCCGAGACGCTCGCCCACGGCGACTTGGAGCTGACCGGATTTCTGCTGAGCTCCGAGACGGCGCGCGCTCTCTCGGAGCTCGAGCTGACCTCGCTGACGCTGCCCGACGCGCCGGGTAGCCGGGTCCTGATGCTCGGCCGCGACGGGCTCGCGGTCGACGCCGGGCTGCGCTCGCATCTCGAGCACACGGGCGCCTCGGTGGCCGTCGAGGACACCGACGATTACGCGACGCTGATGGAGAGCCCGCAGGAGTCGCGCACGCCGGTGCAGACGATCTCCAAGACGATCGCCTGGCTCGACGATGGCCACGCGGGCGCCCCGCAGGCGGCGCCGCCGCCTCCGGCGACCAGGCAAGTGGCGATGAAGCTGCTGCACGGCGGCAACCCGATCGAGGAGACGCCGATCTTGTTCGACGGCGAGCTGGGCGGATTGTTCGGCGTGGTGAGCGAGTCGCCGCGATCCGAGCGCGCACCGGTCTGCGCGGTGCTGCTCAACGGCGGCGCGCTGCGCCATATCGGCCCGAGCCGGACGTGGGTGGAGATCGCCCGTCGCTGGGCCGCGCGAGGCGTGCCGACCGTGAGGATCGACATGCCCGGGATCGGCGAGTCCGACGGCGACGCGAGCGAGCCCGTGCCAGACGCAAGCTTCTACACCCCGCAACGCACCGAGCAGACGCTGGCGATCCTCGACCGCCTCGCCGAGCGGGGCCTGCCCGACCGGTTCGTGCTCGGTGGCCTGTGCTCGGGCGCGTACTGGTCGCTGCACGCCGCGCTGGCCGATCCCCGCGTCAGGGGCGCGCTGATGATCAACCTGTACTCGGTCTTCTGGAGCGCCGAGCTCGTCGCCGAGCGCGACACGAAGGAGTCGCTGGGCGCTCTGCGCGGCCGCGCCTGGCGCCGGCTCGTCAATCGCGACCTCACCGCCGCCCAGGCAAAGACGGCGCTCGCTGCGATCAGGCCAAGCCAGCTGCGCTCGAGCGCCGGCAATCCGGTGGAGCGCTCACAGCGCGAGGAGATCGAGCGCGCCTTCGATCGCCTGCGCGAACAGGGCACGCACGGCCTGATGCTGTTCTCGGGTGGGGAAGGCTTGTATGACCAGCTCGTGCGCCTCGGCTTCTTGGAACGGATCGATCGATGGCCGAACCTGAGCATCGAGCAGCTCCCCACCAGCGATCACATGTTCCGGGCGATCTGGGTCCAGCGTCACGTCCACGGTCTGCTCGACGCCGCACTGGAGCGCGTGCTCGAATCCGAGTCCGGCTGAGCGCGGGACGCCCGGACCGGTAGCCTGCGCTGGCGATGACGGACGTCGCCCAGCGAACCTCGCCCGAACGCGAATGGCTCGACCAGCGGGCCTCCGAGCGGCTGCTGCGGCACATCGATCGCGCGCTGGCGCGCGCCCGGTCCGGCGGCGCACCGGTGCTGGTGAGCGTCACCTCGGACGTCGACTCCGAGACTGATCCGACGGCGGTTGTGGCGGCCTCGCGCAGGCCGGGCGAGCCATGGTTCTGCCTCGAGCAGCCCGATCGCGACGGCTCGGCGGTGGCTGCGGTCGGATCGGTCCGGGCGCTGGAGGCTCGCGGACCCGACCGCTTCCGCCAGACGG
>CAVSAY010000021.1:0-26343 GCA_963725925.1 uncultured Solirubrobacterales bacterium | reverse complement strand
AGACGAGATGTCGAGCTTGCGGAACGTCCGTCCGAGGTGGGTTTCGACCGTTTTCTCGGTGACGAACAGCGTCTGGGCGATTTCGCGGTTGGTGCCGCCGGCCGCGGCCAGCTCGGCCACGCGTCGCTCACTTGGCGTCAGCGAGTTCGTGCCGGTGTGCTCGTCGGCCCGGGGCCGGGCGCCGATCGCGGCAAGCTCGTCTCGCGCCCGCCGCTCCAGGGCTCGGGCGCCGCAGCGGGCGGCCAGCGCGAGCCCCTCGAGCAGCGGCTCCCGTGCCACGGTGCACTGTCCGGCCGCGCGGAACGTCGCTCCGAGATCGACCAGTACGCGAGCATGTTCCAGCCGCGCCGGCGAGGCCGCGAGCACCTCGAGCGCCGCGCTCAGCGTGTTCGCCCGCTCCGCAGCCGGACCGACGAGCGCATGGGCGCGCAGCGCGATGCCGATCGCATACGCCGCGCCGAACGACTCGGCGCGGCGCAACTCGTCGGCGGTCAGCCTGCGAGCCTCGTCGTCGCGGCCAAGCTGGGCCAGCGAAAGCGCCGTCGCTGAGCGCCACGGGAGCAGGGCGGGGTTCTCTTTGCCGAACGCCGGGTCGTACAGCGCGCACCCGCGCAGCTCCTCGACCGCGGCCTTGTGGTCGCCGGCCGCGGCGCGAAGGACGCCCGACGCGTAGCGCAGCTGCGAGCTCGACGTGAACTCGCTGTCGTAGCGAACGCCTGTCCGGTCGATGAGCCGACGCAGGGAGTCGGGGGTCTCGTCGCGGTCGAGGCCCGCGAGCACGGCCGCCGACACCGCCAGCACCAGAAACCTGGCGCCCAGCAGTTCCGGGGCGAGCTCGATCGCCGCCTCCGTGTCCGCCTGGGCCACCGCCAAGTCTCCCTGACGCACCGCGATGAGCGCTCGAAGCGACGAGATGGTCACCACCGTCAGCGCAGCGCCGCGCGCGCGCGCCCGGGCGAGGATCTCGTCAGCACCCCGTCGGGCAGCATCGAAATGACCAGCCACCCCAAGGGCGGCCAGGGCCAAGTTCGCCCAGTTCTCGCCGCGGTGGGGCTCGACGGGGAGGCCCACTGCAATCGCGCGCTCCGCGAGATCAGCGGCGGTAGCCGCCGAACCCAGGTGCAACACCTCGTTCATCGCCAGTGTGGCGAGCGTGGTCGCCTCTAGCACGTCGCGTGCCGGGCCGCCCGGGTCTCGCAGGGCGGCCATCGCCGGTTCGGCCGCTTGCCGCGCCGACGCCGAGGTGGAGCTGAGGCCCAGCAGCGCGACCTCGAGCTGCTTGCGTGCTGGCTCCCCGACAGGGATCCGCCCCCGAGCCTGGCGCAGAATCTCTGCTCCTTCGGCCGTACGGTTGGCGAAGAAGAGCATGCCGCTCAGCTCGATCGCCGCCGCAGCAATCACGGCCGCGTCTTGGGCGCCCTCGACGATCTCCGAAAGCGGGGCGATCGCCTCCGGCGCGCCGGCGCGAGCATGGGCCTGGCCGAGCTCGAGAACAACCTCGGCCCGTTGGCTTTCATTCGGAGGCTCGGCGAGGGCTCGGGCGAGTAAGGCGCCCGCGCCTCCTGCGTCCCCCAGGGCCAAGGCGTCGCGAGCTGCGTCTCGCAGCAGTGTCACCGCCTCCGTGTCCGCGGCCGGCTCGGTATACATGACGTGCGTCGCGATTTGTCCGGCCGGGGCGCCGCGCTCGCGCAGAATCCTTGCTGACGCGCGGTGCATCCGCTCGCGTTCTGCGGGCGACAAGTCTTCGTAGATCGCCGAGCGCAGCATCGGATGGGTGAAACGGACCGTACCGCCGGATTCGACGATCCCCGCGAGGACCAGTGCCGCCATCGCCGTCCCCGGCTCGGCCCCGGCCAGTCCAGCCAGGCGCGCAGCGTCGCCGATGCGCGCCCCGTCGCCGAGCGTACTGATCGCCCGGGCGAGCGCGGCCGCTGCCGGCGACAGCCGTGCCAAACGAAGCAACACCGCGTTGGCGACGCCGCGAGGGACCATCACCCCGACCTCCGCGGCCGCCGCCGCGACCGGAGCGAGGCTTCGAGCCGCCGCCTCGCTCAGCAGCTCACCGAGGAGGAATGGGTTTCCACCCGTCACCTCGCGGCAGGCGCGGACGAAGCTGTCGTCAGGCTCGCCAGACAACCGCTCGGAAGCCAACGCGTGGATTGCTGTCTCCGTCAACGGCGCTGGGAGCAGCAGCTCCACACTGGGGTCAGCAACAAGCGTTGCTGCCGCGGGCGTCAACTCAGCATCAAGCGGCCGGGTCGCCAGGATGAGGCCAAGCGGTTGCCCCTCGAGCCGGCGCGCGACGAACGCCAGCGCGCGGGCCGACGGCGCATCGCACCATTGCAAATCGTCGACGATGAGCACGAGCGGCGAATCGGCGGAGAGATTCGACGCAAGCCAGTAAAGGCCGTGCTGCCACGCGTAGCCTGGATCGCTGAGCGGTGCACCAGCCGCCGGAGCACGAGACGCTTGCGCCGGCGCAGCGATGAGCAGGTCCGCCGCCAGCGCCGCGGCTCCCGCCAGCCAGCGATCGCGCTCGCCGCTTTCGGCCTCCAGCAGCCGACGCTCGAACAGCTGGCGCATCACCCCGAACGGAAACCCCTGTTCGAGTTCCGTCGCCCGCGCGCTGAGGCTGCACACGCCCAGCTGCGGCGCTTGTCGGCGGGCCTCCTCGAGCAGTCGTGACTTTCCCAGTCCCGCGGCGGCCTCGACGATCACGACACGCCCGGCCCGCTGTCCCGCTGAGCGCAATGCGGCGCGGATGCGCTCGACCTCGTGCTCGCGCTCGAGCAGCGCGTCCGGCAGGGCGAAGATGGACCCGTCCATGCGCCGCTCGATCGTACGCGCCGTGCGGGGTACCCCGCAATGTTCGGGGGTGGATGTCAGGGGTGTGCCCGATGTGGCCCGCCGCGATCTGGCGGACGATGGCCACCACGGCGATCACGAGGAGGACGGCATGGCGCTAATCAAGGTGACGGTCATCGCGGGTGTCTTCACGGCACCCCAGAAGCAGGAGATCGTCGAGCGTCTCACCGACGCCATGGTCGCGATCGAAGGAGAGAACATGCGCCGAACAATCTGGTGCATCGTCGAGGAAGTCGCCAGCGGGGAGTGGGGCATCGGCGGCCGGACACTCACCGCAGACGACGTCAGGGCGCTCGCCCGAGCCTACTAGGGCCATCCCCGAGCCATGAGAACTCCGATGACTTGCGAAGTCGAGGCTTGCACCGGCGCGCAGCCTCGATCCCCGAGGAGCAGTACGCCTGGTCCGGCCCTCACCCGGCGCGTGCTCGACCCGGAACGCCTGCCGGATCACATCGATCGGCTCTACAGCGCGGCGTGGGCGCTGTGCGGATCCCGACACGACGCAGAGGATCTCGTGCAGGAGACCTTTGTGAATGTGCTCAAGCGCCCCCGGCTGCTGCGCGACAACAACGAAATCGGCTACCTCCTGCGAGCGCTGAAAAACACGCACGCAAACCGATACCGCGCCGCCGCGCGACGACCTGCAACACGCCAACTGTTTGAAGATGACGCGATGGCACCAGAGGACACAAGCATCGATGGGCGCGAAATCATGCAGGCAATCGCGAACATCCCCCCGCTATTCAGAGACGCCGTGATTGCCGTCGACCTCGTCGGGCTTTCCTATCGCGAGGCCGCCCGCTCGTTGCGCATCCGAGAGGCGACGCTCACGACACGCCTTCACCGCGGACGACAGCAGGTCGCGCGCGAACTGAACGGCGAGACTGCGGCGGCAGCCTGAGCCAACCCCGTCGTCGAGGTGTCCTTCAGTCGTACGGCGGTGCTGACTGTGATTCTTAGATGACGAACATCAGTTCACGGACTGCCGTCGATGACACCCCAGGTGAAGCATGGCTTGGTCGCAGCACCTAGACGCGTACGTCGGGGCCTTGAAGTGGCAGTGCGCGTAGCTCATCTCGGGGATGCGATGAACGTCGCACAAGAGCTCAAGACCTGACTGTTCGCCTGATCATCCCGCCATCGGAGCTACTTGCAGGCGTCTCAGTCGGGATGTAGCGTCGCGGGCGACCAGACGCAACCGGAACTGTTCAACAACAGGTACGCGCGATGGCTGTCAGGACCGAGAGCCGCATAACGATCGCCAGCAGCGTCCCAGAGGTGTGGGCGTATGTCTGTGACGTCGGACGCTGGCCGGAGTGGGCGCCAACGGTTCTCGAATGTCGGGTTCGCGGAGGGGCTCCGCTTCAGCCCGGATCGCGGTTGGACCAGCGGGCGAAGGGGATTCTCTGGTCGAGTCGCGACCGGAGCCAGGAGGTGACCGCCGTTGAGCCGCCCAGCTACGTGGAGTTCGCCGGACCGATGGGCACTTCCGCGGCGCGCTGGGGAATGGAGCTCGAGCCGATGGGCGATAGGCAGACCGAGGCCCAGATGTGGATCGAGGTCGACCTCAGGGGCATCATGCGCGCGATCCCCGGAAGCATTCTCAAAGGCAGGATCCAGCGCGTCAGCGATCGCGAGATGGCGGCAATCAAGGCTGCGGTCGAGTCCGGTACGCCGGGCGGCTCGGATTCCTAGATGGAGGGTGGCGTGCGGTTCTACCGCGACACTACCGGGATCGAGGAGCACCCGTGAGCCAGGTCGACCGTACGCGAGAGCACCTGATCGAGACATACCGCAAGAAGGCGAAGCACTACGACATAACCTCCCGGTTCTATCCCGCGCCCGGCTATCCCCAGCGGGCGCAGCGCCTCCGGGCCGTACAGGCACTTGGCCTTTGCCCGGGTGACAGCGTGGTCGACATCGCATGCGGCACGGGTCTGAACTTCCCGCTGATCGAGGAGGCGATCGGTCCCGCCGGCCGGATCGTGGGCGTCGATCTGACCGACGCGATGCTCGCCCAGGCCCAGGCTCGGATAGAGACGAACGGCTGGAGCAATATCAGCCTCGTGCAAGCCGACGCGGCCGACTTCGACTTCCCAACCGAGGTCGACGCGATCCTGTCCACGTACGCCCTGTCGCAGGTGCCCGAGTGCGCAGAGGTCATCGCCCACGGCGCCGCGGCGCTGTCCGGAGGCGGACGCTGGGTCGTGCTCGATCTCAAGGTTCCCGCCGACACGCCTCGGTGGCTAGCGCACGTCGGGACCGCGCTCGTGCGGCCCTTCGCGTCCATAGATGAGTGGATCCTGCGCCGTCCGTGGGATGCGATCCGCGCAGCCATGCAGGAAGAGCTCGCTGATCTCTCCTGGATCGAGTTGTTCTTCGGGACCGCATTCCTCGCCGCCGGTTCCCGTCGTTCACCCTCCGGCGAATGACACCCGGGGCTGGGAAGACTTGGTCTGGCGCCAGCGTCATGGGGGGTATGGAGGCAAGCGCCCGGCCACTGAGGGCGCCGCGCTCTGGACGCGTGACGCGGGTGGTTCAGGCCGGGCCGCTGGCCGGGCTGATAGCGCAGGTGTTGCTGCTGGCGGTGCTCGGCGGGACCGTCGGGCTGAGCGTCACGGGCTGGGCCATCGCACTCATCTGCGGAGTAACGATGAACGCGGCCTTGGCGCGCGGCCTGTCCCGCCACGGCTCTGACCGCCTCACAGCCGCGGACTGGGTGACGCTTGCCCGGGCGTCGCTCGCCGTGGGTGTTGCCGGGTTGGTCGCGGACTCGTTCGCCCACCGCGCTCCGGTCACGCTGCTGGTGTCGATCAGCGCGCTGGCGCTCGCCCTCGACTTCGTGGACGGCTGGGTCGCTCGCCGGACGCGGACGACCGCGACGTTCGGCGCGTTGTTCGACGGTGAGGTCGACGCGTTCCTGATCCTCGTTCTCAGCGTGTATGTCGCACGGTCGTCCGGCGTGTGGGTGCTCGCGATCGGCGCCGCACAGTATGCGTTTCTCGCGGCCGGGTGGCCGCTGCCGTGGCTGCGGGCGCGGCTGCCGCCGCGCTATTGGCGCAAGGTGGTCGCGGCGACGCAGGGGATCGTGCTGACGACCGCGGCCGCGGCTGTCCTGCCGCTGCGGGTGAACCAGGCGATCCTGGTCGGGGCCTTCCTCCTGCTGGCTGAGTCGTTCGGGCGCGACGTCTGGAGGCTGTGGACCCACCGTCAGGCGAATGGCACCACGGGCTCCGACGTCCGGGTAGCCGCTCCCGCACCGGGTCACGGCGGACTGCGCAGGACTGTCGCTGCCGCGTTCTCGGTCCTGGCCGTACTGTTCGTCTGGGCGGCCTTGGTGGCGCCCAATCAGGCGCATGATCTCACAGTGACGGCGTTCCTCAGGGTCCCGATCGAGGGGCTCGTGCTCATCGCGCTGGCCGCCGTCCTGCCCACCATCCCGCGACGCATCCTGTCCGGGGTCCTCGGTCCGGTGCTTGCGCTGCTGGTCATCCTGAAGATTCTCGACATCGCGTTCTTCAGTGCCTTTGCCCGGCCCTTCGATCTGATCGGAGACGCAGGTGACGCCGGGATCGGCATCGAGACGCTGCGCGGTGCCCTCGGTCATACCGAGGCGAACCTGATCGTGTACGGCGGGGTGGCGCTCGCCGTCGCGCTGCTCGTCGGCATGACCCTGGCCGTGTTTCGGCTCACCCGCCTCGCGGTCGACAACCGCCGACGGTCACTCGCCGGCGCAGCCGGGCTCGGCGCCGTCTGGCTGCTCTGTTCGGTCTCCGGCGCCCAGCTCCTGTCCCACACCCCGATCGCCTCCGCGAGCGCCGCCGGCTACCTCGCCCACGAGGTAGCAGCGGTACAGGCCGACATCCACGACGAGGGCGTCTTCGCCAACCAGATCAACCACGACCCCTTCCGCGACACGCCCGGCAGCCGGCTACTGACCGCCCTGCGGGGCAAGGACGTTCTCCTCGTGTTCGTCGAGTCCTACGGGCGGGTCTCGGTCCAGGGCTCCTCGTTCTCCCCCGCCATCGACGCGTTACTCAATAAGGGAACCAACCAACTGCGGAGCGCTGGATTCGCCGCACGCAGCGCTTTCGTGAACGCTCCGGGCTTCGGCGGGATCAGCTGGCTCGCGCACTCGACCCTGCAGTCCGGCGTCTGGGCTAACAGCCAGCGCCGCTATGACCAGCTCGTCGCCACCAACCGTTTCACGCTCTCCGACGCGTTCAACCGGGCCGGGTGGCGAACGATCAACTTCGCCCCGGCGGACGATCGCGCCTGGCCCGAGGGATCCTCGTTCTACCACTACGACAAGCTCTACGACCGCCGCGCGATGGGTTACAGGGGCCCTGGTTTCAACTACGCCCCCATGCCCGACCAATACATGTTCGGCGCCCTCCAGCGCCTCGAGCTCGCAAGGCCCCACCGGCCCCTGTTCGCCGAGGTGGACACGGTATCGAGCCACATGCCCTGGGACCGCATCCCCCGAATGATCCCCTGGAACGACCTGGGCAATGGCTCAATCTTCAACCGCATCCCCATGTACCGCGAACCGAGCTCGTTCTGGTGGCACCCCAACCAGGTGAAGGCCGCCTACGCCCGGTCCCTCGAGTACTCGTTGACCGCGCTGATCTCATTCGTCCAGCATTACGGCAAAAAGAACCTCGTGCTCGTCGTCGTGGGTGACGAGCAGCCATTGGCGATCGTGAGCGGGCAGCACGCCGGTCACGACGTCCCGATCTCGATCATCGCCCACGACCCATCGGTCCTAAAGCGGATTGGAGGCTGGGACTGGCAATCGGGCCTGCTGCCGAACCCGCACGCGCCGGCCCTACGGATGAGCGCACTCCGCGACCGCTTCCTCACCGCCTACGGACCCCAGCCGGCCACAGGTAGCTCACCATGAGCCGGAGGATGGTGGCCTGGGGCCGCCTCGGGGCTTCGGCCCTGGTGTTCGCGGTCTTGGTCTGGCGCCTGGGCACAGGTCCGTTCCTCAACGGGTTCCGCACGATCGATGGCGGAGCGCTCGCGGCAGCCGCAGGCCTCGCCGTGCTGTCCACGGTGGCCTATGCCTGGCGGTGGAAGATCGTTGCCGGGGGTCTCGGCGTCGACTTGTCGCTGCCGGCTGCGGTGGCCGCCTACTACCGGTCGATGTTCCTCAACGCCACGCTGCCGGGCGGGATCGTGGGCGACGTACACCGCGGGGTCAGCCACGGTCGCGACGTGCACGATGTCGGCCGCGCAATGCGCTCGGTCGCGTGGGAACGCTTCGCCGGGCAGCTCGTTCAGGTCCTCCTGACTGTGCTCGTTCTCCTCGTCCTGCCGTCGCCCGTGCACTCGTTGATGCCGCTGGTAGCGATCGCGGTCGTCGTCGGGGTGCTCGGCGTCGTGCTCGTGGCCCGGGCGCGACCTGATGTCACTGAGTCTGCGTGGGCGCGGCTCCTGAGCGGAGCCTCCAGCGACATCCGCAACGGGCTGCTCGCCCGACGGGCGTGGCTGGGCATCGCGCTGGCATCTGCGCTGGGCGTCGGTGGCCACGTGGCCACCTTCCTGATCGCTGCGCGGACGGCCGGCGTCAGCGCGCCGCTATCGCAGATGCTGCCGATCGCGTTGCTCGTCATGGCGGCGATGGTGCTGCCAAGCGCCGGTAGCTGGGGTCCCCGGGAGGGGGTGACGGCATGGGCGTTCGTCGCGGCCGGCCTCGGCGCGCGACAGGGGGTCGCCACCGCCGTCGTCTTCGGCGTCATGGTCCTCGTGGCCAGCCTCCCAGGCGCCGCGGTACTCGTCATCGCCTGGCTGCGTCGCAACCGATCTCCGCAGCGGGCCCAACCGCCGCTTCGAAAGCGAGCAGCAGAGGCCCGTCGGGACCGACCACCGCAGCGGACCCAGTCGGAGCTTCGGGAGGGCCCAGCGCACGGCTGATCACCCCTTCACCCGGTTGAGCTCTGGCATGTCGATCGACGGCGAGCTCGACTGACAGACCGGATAGATGCCAGATGAGTCTTGGCCGCTACCTGATCGGCGTCGCTGCGCTGCTGTGCGTGCTGGGGTCGCTGGGCGTCGGCGCGGCCGCCGTACGTCGGTATCTCCTCCCGGACTGGCGCGGCGCCCATGCCCGCCTGGCCGAGATCGTCACCGGGTGCGCGCTGCTGGTCGGGATCATGGAGGTTCTTGGGACCGTGGGGCTGTTCAGGCTGGTACCGATGCTCGTGGGTTCGATCGCGGTCGGAGCGGCGCTGAGACTCGGGCTGACGTCGCGCTCCAGTGCGCGGGTCGTCGGCCCCGACGCCGCCCGGCCGGGGGTTAGCGCCGCCGTCCTCATCCTCATATCGGTGGCCGGTCTGGTCGTCGTGCTGCTCCAGTGGACCGGACCGAGCCTCCGGTCATTCGGGAACGGGATCACCGGCGCTGATTCGATCGCGTACCACCTGCCGCACGCGGCGTCGTACGCCCAGACCGGCCAGATCCGGGCGATCCGTTACACCGACTACGCCTGGCTGACCGGGCTGTACCCAGCCACCTCAGAGCTCTTCCACGCGCTCGGCATCGTGCTCATGGGCAACGACGTGCTCTCGCCGGGCATCAACCTCATATGGCTTGCGCTCACGCTGCTTGCGGCCTGGTGTATCGGTTCTGTCCGGGGATTCGGCCCCACGTCGATGCTGGCGGCGGCGATCGTCATGGCGACGCCGATGATGTTCCACAGTAATGCCGGAACCGCCGACAACGATCTTCTTGGCGTGTTCTTTGTCATGGCGGCCCTCGCTCTGTGGATGCGCACCGCCGACATGCCCACGACCGACACGCGGGCGTACCGCGGCGGCATCATCGTCGCCGCCGTCGCGGCCGGGCTGGCGCTGTCGGTGAAACTGAACCTGCTCGGTCCGGTGGGGGCACTCACACTCGCCGCGATCGCGTTGACCCCCGGGGGCCGGCGCCGGAGCGCGACCGGGTGGTGGATCGGGGGTCTGGTCCTCGCCGGCGGTTACTGGTACGCCCGTAACTTCATCGCGGTCGGGAACCCGCTCCCGTGGTTCAGCTTCGGCGTGCTGCCGACGCCTCACCCACCGCCGTTGCAACACGACAACAACTACTCCCTGGCCGACTACGCCACCTATCCCGGGATCCTCCGCCACTGGCTGGTTCCGGCGTTGAACGTGAACCTCGGGCCCTGGTGGCCGGCGTTGGTCGCCGCTGCCGTGGTCGGTCCTCTGATGTGTTTCTTCTCCAAGCGCGACCGAGTGGTCATGGCCGCGGCTCTGATCGCCTTGGCGTCCCTGGTCGCGTACTCATTCACTCCGCTAACGGCGGGCGGGCCCTGGGGACATCCCTACGGCTTGACGTTGAACATGCGTTACGGAGCTCCCGCACTGACGGTGGCGCTGGCCGTCACGCCGCTGGCCCGACTGTTCAGGAGCCAGCTTGGCCGCTTGGCGGCGGCGGCAGGACTCACGACGCTGTTCGTGGCCACGGTGGCCCTGCGCCGCCAATGGACACCGGACTACAACCTGGGCGGAGCCCACGCCGCCGTGGTCCTGGTTCTCGTGGTGGTTGTGCTCGTCGTCCTCAGACCGTGGTCGCTGATCCCGCTCCGGCGCCCGCTCGTCCGCGCCGCCGCCGTGACGCTGGCTCTCTCGCTCGTGCTGGCCGGGGTCGCAGTGGGCTACTCGGGTACCCGGGACTACCTGAGGCGCCGATATACCGACAAGTACGAGCCGCTCGCCGTCTACAAGGTGTGGCGCTGGGCTCGGGGCCTGCACCACGCGCAAATCGCCCTGGTGGGCAACTTCGGTTGGTTCTTCGGCTATCCCCTCTGGGGTCTCGACGATTCCAATCGCGTCGCGTACATGGGCCAGCGCGGTCCGCACGGCTCGTTCCGACCCATCACCAGCTGTCGGGCCTGGCGCATGGCGCTAGACCAGGGGCACTACCAGTACGTGGTTACCACCGCCAACCGGGTGTTCTTCACCACGCGGCTCGTGCACTCGCCGGAGGTCGACTGGACCCGGACCGACCCCGCGGCCAGGTTGGTGCTCTCCCCGAACCGCGCGATCCAGGTCTTCCGGCTCACTGGGCCGCTCCACCCGGATCGCTGCTAAAGGATTCTTGTGGCCGAGGCGCAGGATTTCTCGGCGAACATGAGCAGGGCGATGTTGGCCACCTCGCGCCCGATCACTCCGTCACGTTTGTGCTCGACGCCGCACAACGTGATTCCATCAGTCGCCGCTCCAATCCGCGCGACTCCGAAGTAGGCACCGACACCAGAGCAGGACCCGCGAGGCGAGAGATCTGTGCTTCGTTGGGGGGTCAGCTCGTCGCGTGTCTCGACGGTCCGTTTACGGGCGTGCTCACCGGTGGCCTCGAGCTCGACCCGGGCGCGCTCGGCGAACGCTTCCATGCCGAACTCCGTGAACAAGCTTGTGGGCGATGCGTAGCTGCTAGCGCGCGTCGAGCCGGCGGCGCTCGCGGCGCAGCCATTCGCCGTACAGGAGGTGGGCGCGGGCAAGCTCCACGCGGACGCGGGTCCGCTCGAGCGCCTCGATCGCCCGGCGATAGAGCGGCTCGGCCGCTTTCCCGTCGGTCAGCAGGGCTCGCGAGCGGGCCTCGACGCCGAGCGCCCAGTCGGTGCCACTTGGTCTACGCCGTGGCCAGAGATCCCTGAACGGCCCCTGCCGGCGGGTTGGGCCATGCTCCGACTACGAAGAGTCGCCCGACGGCGAGTTTGCCCGACGCCACCACCATCCACCGCCAGAGCGGGGGCCTCGGCGCAGATGAAGCCCAGCCACACAGGAACTCCGAAAGCGCTCGCGACAGCCAGTCCGATCACGACTCCTGCGGACGGCAGTAGCCAGAAGTACCGATACGGAACCGCACTGGCCGTCCGCCAGGCAGGTCGTCCGGGCTCAACTTTTCTCATCAACACAAGAGCGATCGCCGGACGGATGAGAGCTTTCCGCGCAGAGCGCGGAACGCCCCGCGACCTTGGAGATGCTTGTGCCGTCGCCGAAGCAGGTGTGCGTGCCGACGTGTCGCGGCATTTGGCCCTATGCCAGCCCGTGTTTATAGGCGTAGCGCACGGCTTGGGCGCGATCTCGGGCGCCGGTCTTGTAGAAGATCCGGTTGATGTGGGTCTTGACGGTTGCACTGCTAAGGACGAGCTTGTCGGCGATTTCGCTGTTCGACAGACCGAGAGCGATTAGCTTGAGCACCTCGATCTCACGTGGCGTGAGCTCGTCCGGGAGGTTGGGCGCTGACGCCGGTATTGGCTCACCGACGGGCGTGCGCGCAGCCTGATCGAGGACAGCGGCCACGAGTCGCTGCTGGACAGCGGGATCGAGGTGGGTCTGGCCGGCGATGAGTGCTCTGATCGCATGCTCGATTTCCTCGGCGGTCGCGTCCTTGGTCAGGTAGCCGCGCGCGCCGGCCTGCAGCGCCGGGAAGAGGAACTGATCATCCGCGTAGGTTGTTAGGACCAAAACCCGCGTCTGCGGGTGCGCGGCGAGGATCTGGCGGGTCGCATCCGCGCCTTCGAGGCGCGGCATCCGTAGGTCCATGAGCACGATGTCGGGCCGCTCAGCGTGGGCCCGCTCGACCGCCTCGATTCCGTCGGCAGCGGTGGCGACGATCTCGACGTCGTCGATCAAGCCGAGCAGCATCGCCAGCCCGTCGCGCACGACCGGCTGGTCGTCTGCGATCAGGACGCGGATTGTCATCCGGGTATCTCGATGTCGATCCGCCACCCCTCGCCGGTCGGGCCTGCCGACAGGGTGCCGCCGGCGCGTTCCACGCGCTCACGCAGCCCCGCAAGTCCCCGGCCTCCGCCCATCCTCGCACGGGCAGGAGTCGCCGAGAATCCGTTGTCGACCGACAGCGTGGTGCTGTCAGGTTCGTAGCGCAAAGTGACCGTCGTGCACGCGCTCGGCGCATATCGCGCGACGTTCGTCAACCCTTCCTGCGCGCCGCGATATAGCGCGAGGCTTGGATCGGCCGGGAGCGTCCGGGACTCGCCTTCGATCCGCAGCGTGACGTCGAGGTTCATGTCGGTCTTGTAGCTCTCGATCAGCGATGCAAGTTGGGCGAGGGTAGGCAGCGGGTCTCCGCGCAGTGTGCCGACGGCTTGGCGGGCGTTTGCAAGTCCGGCCTTGACGAGCTCGCTGGCGCGGTCGATCGCGCCACTGAGACGCGGGGTGGCGTGTTCGCGGTCGGCGAGCTTGCGCGCCCCCTGCAGCTGGATCGCGGCGCCGGACAGGGAATGCGCGAGCACGTCGTGCAGCTCGCCCGCGATCCGGGCGCGCTCGGCAATTGCCGCCGTACGGGCCTGCTCATCGCGCGCATCCTCGAGCTCGGCCATCAACAGCTCGGTCTCGTCCTGGCTGTCCCGCGACCGCCTGAGGAACTGCGCCACGACCCCCAGCAGCACCGTCAACAGCACCTCGGCAGCTACGGACGACGACGAGCTGCCGGCGATCGCCGTGACGACAGCGAGCGCGACGGTCACCGCACCAGCCAGCGCAACGCCGGTCCTGAACGGCAGCCGAGCGAGCGCACAGAACGCCGCGACCCCTGCCGCGACGCCGGTGGCTCCCTTGAGCTGAAGCCCAGCGATCGCGACACCGGCGGCGCCCATCACCGTGATCACAGCCGCCTGCAGCCTGAGGCTGCGCTCGGGAAAGCTGTCGCGGATCGCGATCAGCAGCGTCGCGGCGAACACACACAGCGCGAGCGTTACCGCCAGTCCCTTACCGTGCAGTCCAGGCACCGGGTGGCTGTTGGCGCTGCCGAGCAACACCACGAGGATTACCGCCCAGCCGAGCGGACGCATCGACCGTCGCTGGCGATGCAGGCGCTCCTGAGCCCGCGCCCGAGCCTCAACAACCCGCTCGCTGTCCGGCCCCGAGCCTAGCCCTGATTCGGTCACCGTGCTGGGGACGATAGAACGCGATCCGGCCCGCCAGTGGCGGGCCGGAGAGTGGGACGCGGGACGGTCGCTGGTCATGCCGCGGCGGGGATCGCGAGGCTGGACTGCATCGCGTGGCGGCCGCGGAGCTGGACGATCGCGATTCGGGTGCTGACCTCGAGGAGCGCCATCATCACCAGCGCCACCGGCCAGGCGGCGGCGCCGATCTGGTGGGCGATGCTGAAGCTGGCGACCGCGTGGTGCGCCCCGTGCGAGAGAGCGAACGCGAATACCATCCGCGAGCCGATCCCCGCGATCAACAGAGCGCCGGCTATCCAGCCGACCCGCGCGACCGCGAGATCATTCTCGCCGGCACGGACGTGCGTAGCGAAACCGCTGGCAATGCCGAGCGCAAGGCCGACCGCCCCGAGCGCGCCAATCAGCACCAGGTCGTTCCCAGCGGTCGGGATCGAGTGCACATACAGATGAGCGACGTAGGCGACGATCGCCAGCGGGATGATCACGCTACGGCGATCAAGCTCGCGCTCGCGAGCCTGACGGAAGACGATCAAGACAAACACTGCGTTGATGAGGCAATCGGTAATGGTCATAAGCGCCATGATCTGCTTCAAGCGCCCGTCTGTCGTCGGCCTCAGGGTTGACCCGTGGGTTGATCTCAGAACTCAACCCACGGGTTGAGCAGGCTGAACCGAGGTCGCGCCAAGACGCTCGCACCGCGAACAAGCAGGTCCGACCCACGCAGCCACGCCTTCCCCGCTCCTCGCCGGTACCGTCGTTGACCAGCGCCTCACCCTCGAGGATCGTCGAGATCCGATCCGGCGCCCCCAGCCGTCGGAGGACTGATGTGGCCGCGATCGGGTCGGTCGGGCCAAGGATCGCGCCGAGCACCAGCGCCGGCCCCCAACCGATGTGCGCCACGGCGTGCGCGACCACCGCCACGGCGCCCATCGTCACCAGCACGAGTCCGACCGCCAACAGCCCGATCGCCTGGGCGTGGGCGCGGAGATCCTGCGTGGATGAGCCAAACGACGCCGCATAGACCAGCGGCGGCAGGAACACGAACAGCACCACGTCGGGGTCCACCCGCGGAGCCGACGTGCCCGACACCAGCCCGACCACCAGACCCCCGAGCACGAGCACGATCGCGTAATGAACGTTGATCGCGCGGGCTATGCCCGCTAGCACCGTGGAGGCAAGCAACAGAGCAACGACCACGTGTACAAGCTCGCGGTCGCCGCGGTCGTGTCCGGCCACTTCTCGCCCGGCCTGGGGATCGTCAAGTTCATCGGCGTGTCCGCCGGCGGGGTCGCGATCGGACTGGCGGCCGGAGCGTGCTGCACGCGCGACGGGATTGCCTTCAGCGCAACGGCGACCGCGACTCGTTCGCGGTCCCTCTGAAGACGTTACGGGTTCAGATCTGGCGGCGTCGCCGTTGCACTCACGAGTGGCCAACGCCACCGGGCTCCTGCAGTCAAGCAATGGCGGCTGCCGTGGCGCGACCCTACGACGAATTGTGAGGCATGCGCAACAGTCCGTGGTCCGCACGGAGGCCGGGCCGCCCAAGTTGGGCGGCCCGGACATGCTCCAGCGCGTCAGTGGACGATGACCGTCCCGTGCATGAACGAGTGGATCAGGCAGATGTAGTTGAACGTGCCCGCCTCCGTGAACTTGAGCTGCGCCGACGGCGGCACCGGCGGTGTGTCGGCGTCGCGGTCGAGCGCGCCCGAATTCGAGAAGCCGCCCGTGTATCCGTGACTGGTCGAGGTGACCGCGATCGGCATCGGGACATCGCTCGGATAAATACCGATCGGATCGATCGGGTCGCTCGTGAATGCCGTGTTGCCGAGGTTCGTCACAAAGCCGTTCGGCGATGTGTCGCCGAACGTGGCGGTGTGCGTCTCGCGCGTCCGCTTGGACATCAGGAATGTCACGACCGTGTCCTTCTTGACGTTCAGTGTCGCGGGGAACATCTTGAACACCTCGAGCCCGTCACCGCGCGAGGCTCCGAGGCTTACCGTGTCCTTCCCGGGATGCGTGTGCTGCAGGCCCTTGGCCTCTGCCGCGAAGCGCTTCTCCTGAGCCTTGAGAGCGTTGGCGTCGCGCTTCGTGGATGGCACGGGCTTGCCCGAAGGGCGCACCACGACCACGCCGCTCATCCCGTAATGGACATCGCAGAAGTACTTGTACGTGCCTGGCCTTGTGAACGTGACCTTGAAATCAGCCGCAGGACCGAGCGGCAGCCCCGACACCACGCGCGTGGTGCCGTCGTAGGTGTTGCCGCCTGACGGCGCGGCCACCTGGGGGTTGAACCCCACATTGGGCTGTCCGTTGAACCAGAACGGGTTGCCGTTGTTGTCGTTGACGCTGCTCACGGTCGTTCCGGTGGGAAGCAGCAGCGGCTGGTCGGAGCCGCCCCTGGCCGGAATGTCGACGTCGTGGAAACCCTTCGCGAGACTGGCGCCGTTCCAGGCCACGGTATCGCCAGCGTTGATTGTGACCTTCTGCAGCAGGAACGCATTCGCGCCTGCTCCGTACTTGTTCTGCAGCTTGGTGGCGAACGCGGTTGGGCCGCCGGCATAGACCGTCTTCGTGCGAGCCCTAGCAACGGCCGGCAGGGCGATGGCCGCCACGACAGCACAGCAAAGTGCGAGTCCCCCAAATTTTCGTTGCACGAGACCCCCCTCAACGAAGCTGATAACGGTTCACAAACGCTACACCGAATCCCGGTGAGATGAAACCCCCCGCACATTTTCGCGGGAGCGTGGTCGAGCCGGATACCAGCCGGCTGGACAGACGCAGCCACGCGCTGCGACTCGACATACCCGCGCGGACACGAAGGCGGTGCGGGTCAGCTGCAGAGGGCGAAAAGCCCGAGTTTCGCCGCGAGCGCGACGGCCGCCACGTATGGCGGCGGAGCGACGGCGGCCCCCTCCTCGCCGCGCGAAGCGAGACCGCCGGTCTGTGTGGGGTCAAAGGCGCGTCCCAGCGTCAAAGGGGGAGCGTGTCGCCGGACTCGATGCGGGCACACGTGTCCGGTCCACGCCCCGCGAGAGCGACGCGCGATGCACGGGACTGGATACCGATCGCACATAGACCACGCGGCGTCAGTTTGGGTTGACAAGTGTCTGTTGTCAGTCTAGACTGACGCCCTATGAACGCTGAAGACATCGCCTCCGCGATCGCGTCCGACGACCCGGCGGTGGGGCTCCGCGCCTCGTTGGCGCTCCATCGCCTGGCTGAGCGGGTCGAAGCCGACCACGTCAGGTCGGCCCGGGAAAAGGGCTGGTCGTGGCAGCAGATCGGAGACGCCTTGGGCATCACCCGCCAATCCGTGCACACCAAATACAACAAGGACTCATCATGACCACCGAATCCGCTGCGCCAGAGACGCTTCACGCCTGGGCCATCTATCTGCGGGCCAGTGAGGAGGCTCGTCGCCGAGGTGATCGCCGAACTGGCACCGATCACATCTTGCTCGCCTTGTTCGAGGATCCCTCGATCGAAGCCGTGCTGGGCGTGAACCTGCAGCAAGCTCGCCAAGCCCTCGAGTCGCTCGATCACGAAGCCCTAGGCGCCCTGGGCCTGGGGGCCGGCACCGACGCTCCCCCACTGCCGATGCGCGCCGTGCCGAAGAAACCGAGGATCAGAGACGTCGCGAAAAAAGATCGCTTCCGCATGACGCCCGCGGCAAAGAAAGTGCTCGAAGCAGCGTACAAGCCCAAGGGTCATCGGAAGCTCCAGGTCACCGGCCCCGAGGTGCTGGCCCAGATCCTCACTCTCCAACCACCAGATCCTGCGGCGGTGCTGCTGGACGCGCTCGGCGTCGATCGCGCGGCCGCACGGCAACGTCTGGGCGCATCCGCGTTCGCTCAACCTGACCACACAGGAGGCCGCGGGTGACAGCGGTCGTCAGAGCCGAGTCGCTGACCAAGCGCTTCGGTGAGGTCTCGGCGGTCACGGACCTTTCGTTCGTGCTGGAAGCGGGCACGATCACCGGCTTCCTTGGACCGAACGGCGCCGGCAAGACGACGACGCTACGGATGGTCCTGGGGCTCGCGTCGCCGACGAGTGGACGCGCGCTCGTGTTCGACCGCCCGTACGCCGAGCTTGAGCGTCCGGCGCTGCGGATCGGCGCGGTGCTCGAGGCGACCGATTTTCATCCCGGTCGCTCGGGCCGCGATCACCTGCGGATGCTCGGGCGCGCCGTCGATGTTCCCGATTCACGCGTCGATGAGGTGCTGAGCTTGGTGGAGCTCGACGCAACGCGGCCCACCGGCGCGTGAAGGGGTACTCGCTGGGGATGCGTCAGCGACTCGGGCTCGCGGCGGCGCTGCTCGGCGACTCGGAGCTCTTGATCCTCGACGAGCCGGCCAACGGGCTCGACCCGGAGGGCGTTCGCTGGCTGCGTGACTTCCTGCGCCGGCTGGCCTCGGAGGGCCGCACGGTGCTCGTCTCAAGTCACGTGCTCGCGGAGGTCGCGCAGACGGTTGACCAGGTGCTGATCATCAGTCGCGGGCGGCTCGTGCTCTCGTCCTCGCTGGCAGAGCTGACCGCCCGGGCCGGCGGCGCAGTTCGAGTCCGCAGTGGCGATCCGCAGCGGCTCATGGCCGCACTGCACAGCAACGATCTACAGGTCACGACCGGTGGCGACCATTCGCTACTCGTGCAAGGTGCACCGAGCGAGCGGGTCGGCGAGATCGCATTCGCCGCCGGCGTCCCGGTTCACGAGCTGCTGACCGACGGCGGCTCGCTGGAGGACATCTTCCTGCAACTGACCTCCGAGGCGCCGGCATGATCGCGCAGACCAGAGCCGAGCTGCTGAAGATTCGCTCCACCCGAACCACGATCGGGCTGATCCTCGGGATGATCGCGCTGATCCTTCTGTTCACGCTGCTGACCGGGTTGCTCAGCCACCCAAGCGGACTGGCGAGCAAGGAGGACCAGCGCTCGTTGCTGAGCCTCGCCAGCCTCGCGGGCGTGTTCTCAGCGCTCGCGGGCGCACTGCTTGTGACCAGCGAGTACCGCTACGGCACGATCCGCCCAACGGTCCTCTTCAACCCGGCGCGCTCACGCGTCCTCAGCGCCAAGGCGATCGCCGGCGCGCTGGCGGGAATCACGTTCGGGGTCATCGGCGAGGCGATCGGCTGGGCGATCGGCTACGCAATCCTCGACGGGCGTGGCATCACCGTCGCACTCAACAGCAGCGACATCGTGCTGCTCACACTTGGAGGGCTCGCCGGCGTGGCGCTATGGGGCGCGATCGGCGCCGGCCTCGGCGCGATCATCCACAACCAGGTCGGCGCCGTCATCACCCTCCTCGCCTGGGGGCTAGTCGTCGACAACCTCCTATTCGGCCTCGCGCCTTCCGTCGGGCGGTTCATGCCCACACGCGCCGCGGACGCGACGATGGGCCTCAAAGTCCATCACCTACTATCGCCCGGCGCCGGCGCCGTCATCCTGATCGCCTGGGCCGCCGCACTCGCCGCCGTCGGCATCGCCCTAACCGTCCGGCGCGACATCAACTAACGCCCGGACCCGGCTGATCTCAGAATTGGCGAGCAGGCCGATGCCGTTGGCGACCCGCCGTTCGCTGCCGTCAGCAGCGAACACCCGCGCGAACACGAACGCAGGTGTCGCCCCGTCGGATTCGGAGTTGGTGAGAATGCTGGTTGTTCGTGAAACCGGGAGTTAGCGGTCAGTGTCGCGGCAGTCGCTCGCCCCCGACGACCGCGACGCCGTCGCAACTCGCGCTCGCCTACGCCGCGATCCGACCCACGGCCTCGACGGGCGTAACTCCTCCCGGAGGCGATACAGTAGCCGCGCCAGCTGTTGGCCGGTTGGAGGATTCACGTCGGGACCTCGGCGGACTCCGCGGCGTGATCTGCTTGGGGTCAGCGCAGTAGCTGTTGGGCGAGTGCGTCGGCTAGCCAGCGTTCGTAGCGGTCGTAGCTCCAGTGGCGTTGGTCGACGAGGACGTCGCAGATTTCGTCGCTGAGGAGTGCCGCGGCGATGTCGGCGGCGGTCTGTGCGTTCAGGCCGTCGCTGAGGGCTTTTTGTGAGTGGAGCGTTTGGGTGATCGTCGCTAGTGCCGCGTCTCGCCGGCGGATGCCTTCGGCCAGCGCGCCGGCGAGCCGCTCGTCGGTGCTCGCGCCTTGGCGGGCCATGTGGACGATATCGCCGCACCGCTCTCGTATCTGGCGCAGGATGCGGGCGGTCAGGCGCAGCATCTCGCGCGGGTCGTCGGTGCGTCGTATGTCGGCGTGAATCACCTCGACGCCTGCTTCTTCGTCGAGCAGGTCGACGAGCCCCATCACGACCCCGGCCTTGGACCCGAACGTCGCGTAGATCGTCTGGACGGCGACACCGGCGCGTTCGGCCAGCCCCTTCACGGTCGTGTTGGCGAAGCCCTGTTCGGCAAACAGCTCCCGGGCGGCCTGGAGGATCGCCCGCCTGGTCACGGCAGCGTGTTGCTCGCGCAGCGGAATCACATCGGGGGTCGAACTTGACATGGGACGCTCTACTAGACTACTGTACCGCTTACTAGAACATCGTTCTACTCATTCGCTTCTCATTCTAACGGAGGATCCGATGGACACACGACGATGACCACGACAGGCACGACCGCAATTGGGCGGTACCCCCGCATGATCGACAACGGCGAGGGCGAGCTGCTGACGTTTCTCGGCGTGCGCACCGATGCCGATGGTCGCCAGGTGCTCGACGTCGAAAACGAGGTGCAGCCCAGCAGCGGTCCGCCGATGCATGCTCACCACCTCCAGGAAGAGAGCCTGATCGTCAAGGAGGGCCGGATGGGCTACCGAATCGCCGGTGAGCCGGACCGCTTCGCCGGACCGGGCGAGACCGTCACGTTCGCCGCCGGCCAGATGCATCGCTTCTGGAACGCCGGCGACGTGGTGTTGCGCTGCTCGGGATCGGTCAGTCCTCCCGACAACTTCGAGTACTTCCTGACCGAAGTGTTCGCATCGACGCGGCGCGGCGGGGGCCGCCCCAACCCGTTTGACGCGGCGTACCTGCTGGGCCGCTACCGGACCGAGTTCGCCCAAGGCGACATCCCCGCGCCCGTCCGCGTGCTGGTGTTCCCGATCCTGCGCGCCGTGGGCCGACTCTTGGGCCGCGATCGACGGTACGTGAACGCACCCCCGCCGATCAGCAGCTGAGCAGTCGGCGAGCTCGCGGACCGCGTGGGGATCACGCCCGCGAACCTGGCGGTCCTCAAGAACGGCCGCGCCAAGGCGGTGCGCTTCGCAACCCTCGCCGCGCTCTGCGAGGCGCTCGAGTGCCAGCCGGGCGACCTGTTGCGCTGGGAAGCCGAGGATGTCGCGGACGAGATGGCGTCTGCCGTGGTAGGCGTGACAACGCCCGGTGCCACCGGCCCGTGACGCAGCGCCTGGCTTAGCTCGACACGTTCACCGACCACCAACCTGCCGTTCGGCGAGTGGACCAAGGCGTTGTACTTCGGTCCGAAAGGAGCGGAGAGCTCACGTCCGACTCGAAACTGATGCCCAATTGATGCCCCAGCGAGACGCGAACCAGCCCCGAGTTGCCTCTCCCGCCAGAAAGGCCCCGCTAATCGAGGCCTTTCTGAGAGGGTGAGCGAGGGGACTCGAACCCCCGACCGCCTGGACCACAACCAGATCGAATGGGTCGGGCTCACCCACCTATTTTGGGATTTGCAGGGTCTTCTTGCTCTGAGTTCCTCTCAGTTCTGCTCACGTTAGTCCCCTCGTAAGTCCCCCCGGCGAAGGCAGCGTTGATGAGGTCGAGCTCGTTCGCGTCCGGCGCGTAGTCGGCGTAGATCTGCGTCGTCTTGATGTCGCGATGACCCATCCACTCCTGGATCGTCCGCATCGCGACGCCGTTCGCAGCGCAGCGTGTACCGAAAGTATGTCTCAGGTCGTGAAACCTGACCTCGCGCACGCCAGCGCGCTTCAGCGCGGACTTGAAGCGCTTCGAGACCTGTGAGCGGTCGAGCGGTCCCCCGGTGTGCGGGTGCCCGAAGACGAGATCCTCCTCCCCCTGGAATTCCGAGGCTTGGGACAGGAGCTCGAGCTCCCGAGCCACTCGGTCGGCGAGCGGGACGGCCCGTGAGGAGCGCTTGGACTTCGGCGTGCCGAAGCTCCCGCGAACGTAGCTGCGCCGCACCCGGACCTTTCGGGCCAACCAGTCGATGTCCATCCACCGCAGCGCAAAGAGCTCGCCCTGACGGAGACCCGTCATCGCCGCCGTGAGGTACATCGCGCGCTCGACACGCCGCATGTCCGCGTCCGCGTCTGAGGCCGCGTCCGGCTCGCACCGGTACAGGTAGATCGCGGTCGACTCGGCGACGCCGATCGTGGCTGCGACCTGCTTCCACGGCAGCTTCTGCACGTCCCTCAGGGTTCTGACGCGTGCGGCACGCTGCAGCGTCTCAGGGTTGTGGCGATAGCGAATGCCGGCTGCTTCGAGCAGCGCCTCGAGCTCCGCGGCGTCGAGAAAGCGGATGTCGCGATCGACGCCGTCCGGCTCCGGCTTCTCGACGAGCCGGCACGGGTTCTCGTACGCCCAACGCTTGCGGATCGCGAAGTCGAAGATCCCGTGCAGGAGTCCAAGGTAGTTGTGCGTGCTCTTGATCGAATGCTCGGCAAGGCACTGCTCGATGAAATCCTCGACGTCGTCGACCGTGATCTCGGACACCGGCGTCTCGCCGAAGTGCGGCGCCAGATGAACGCGTAGATAGCTCTCGTAGTTCTCGACCGTCGACGGCTTGCGGTTCTTCGCCTTCAACTGGGTGATGAGGCGCGAGCCGACCTGCTCCACGGTCATGCCCTCCGCGGCTGGCGGCGGTGCCGTCGAGGTCTCGCTGATCAGGTCCCGGAGCTTGGCCTCAGCCTGGGTCTTGGTCATTCCCTCGCGGCTGCCGGGTTGACGCATCGGCCCGAGGGAACGCTTGACCGGCTTGCCCCTGACGTACCACTTGCCCATCCAGATCGAGTCCTTCGCGTACACCATTCCGGTGCCTCGAGGCCGTCTGTAGGGCGTGGGCGACACAGGCGTTCGTTCTCCTGATCAGGGCGTGGGACGCCGATAGGGTTGGACCTCCGCGCCGGCGCTCTCACATCGTGCCATGCTGCGCCACGCCTCCGAACCGGCCCTCGTCCTCATACGCGCTACGCGCTGCTCGCCAGGTACCGAACACAGCGCCAACGACGCTCGCGGACGGCCAATCGCCCGCTCTCAGCCGCCGCATCGCTTCGCCGCCACGCCCGCGGGCGTGGGTTGAGGACCAGTCGTACGATGACGGGAGCCGGCCGTACAGCGCTCGCCACGCACGCATCGCCGCAAGCACCTCCTCGCGCGTCCAGCGGCGCTCGATCGCGCCCGGGTGGCACGCCTTGCAATAGGCGTAGGCGTCCCCCTTCCCGTTCCGCGACTGGGTGTAGGCGCCGCACCCGCGGCACACGCCCTGGTAGCGGGCCTTGACCGCCCGCGCCTTCTCGCCCGTCGGGTCGTAGAAGTACGCCTTGACCGTCGCCGGAGAGCGACCGAGACGGTCGGCGATCTGCCTGATCGAGAGGCCCTCGAACTCGCGGTAATGCCGCGCCAGGGCGACCGCCCGGCGACGCTCGAGAACCCGACCCGTTCCCGCGATTGACGCCTTGGCCGTCACACCGGGTCACGCTACCTCGCTCAATTGGCGTTTCCGTCGAGGTCGGCGCGCAAGTGTCACGCACCGGCTGGACCTCCTACCCGCGCGCCATCCGAGACTCCGGACGCGTCGCCGCCAACGCTCCTCGCGGAACGAAAGCAAGGCGCACGCCACGCCACGGCTCTCGCTGCCGGATCCCACCGGAAGCAGAAGGGTGACGATCGAGTTACGGAGCCATCGACAGTCCTGAGTTTTCGTGAAACCAGAAGCGCGGGGTTCATCGGCCCGAGCGAGTGCTTGTCGAGGCCCCAGCGGCGCACCCGGCTGTGCCCCGCCACAACGAGATCGCGCCCGGCACCGTCCGCGCAATCTGCCGACAGCTCGATATCCCGCCGCCAGCCGGTTTTCGCTGAACCGTCCCTGACCGCCTAGATCACGCGCTCAAACTGTGCGATCAGTAGCAGCACGCCCTCTCGCGCGTTTCAGTCACGTTTGTGCACAGCCCGCCCCGAGACCCGGTCGTCGTCACGCTTTTGGACAACAACGTGACCCGAGCCACAGACCCGGCTCCTGAGCCTCCATTCGTGGGCCTCTATCGACGAGCTCCTTCCCGAGGTCGCGCCGTCGTCCGCCGGAGGTGCTCTCATAACTCTCCCAGCTCATCTGGTCAAAGGGGGGCGGCAAGTCCATTGCCCACCCCGCCCTCGATTTCCAGTGCCCCCACGTGGTCTGTTCTTGGGACGAGCTCAGGTGTTTTCGCGAACGCTCGTCTCGGATCGTGCCTCGTTGGGAGTTAGTTTGGCTGGTATGCGTGGCCGGTGGCGAGGAGTTGGGCGGGAGTCGATTGAGGATGTTTCTCCCCTCCGAGTGAGGATGTTTCTCCCCTCAGCGTCCGTGTGGCCTCCTTTTTGCGTAGGGCTCGGGCGGCACCGATCGCTTCGTGGCGCGAGTGCACGCCGAGCTTTCGCAGCACGCTTTTGACGTGGCTGTAGATGGTGGTCGGTGAGAGCACGAGGCGCTCTGCGATCTGATGGGTTGTGGCGCCCTCGCCGAGCAGCTCGACGATCTCCCATTCGCGCGAGGTCAGGCGGCTATGGAGTGGCCGCCATCCGGCGTCGGGGACCTCGCGCACGAGCTCCAGTAGGGGCTTGATCAGTCGTTGAGGGACGATCGCTTCGCCGTCGGCAGCTCGCACGACCAGGCGCGCGAGCTCGTCCGGCTCGGTGTCCTTACCGATGTGCCCGATAGCGCCCGCGCGCAATCCCGCGATCGCTGCTTGGGGATCATCGACGGAGACTGTCAGCACCCGAGTTCGGGGTGTAACCGCGAGCACTTTGGCGATCAGTTCGAGACCACCGTCGGGCGGCAGCGCCGTGTCGATGATCACGACCGTCGGGCGGTAGTAGCGCGCGAGGTCTAACGCCTCGCGACCGTCGCCCGCGGTCAGGAGGTACTCGACTCGACTGATCTCACTAAGCGCGGCACGCATCATCCGCCGCGCGAGGCCGTCGTGATCCACGATCAGCACCCGCAAGCGCTCGCCGCCGGCGGCCAGCAGCTTGTCGTCCGCCAGTCGCTGAGAACCGTTCTCATAGCCGATCATCGATAAACCTCGTGCTCTGCACCAGCGGCGGGGGTTTGTCCTTGTATCCGGCCGAGCGTGTCGGGGTCGGCGATCCCGTCGGCGGGGAGGTTGTGGGCCTCCTGGAATCGCTTGACCGCCTGGGTGGTCAGCGGGCCGTAGCGTCCGTCGACCATCCCGGGGTCGAGCCCGAGGCGGTGCAGCTGGCGCTGGAGCTCCTTGACCCGCTCGGTGCGGACGATGAACGGGCTGCCCTTCACGCTGGCCTGTAGCGCGCTGAGCGTGATCGGGTCCGCGACGCCGTCGACGGGCAGGTCGTGCGCGTGTTGGAAGCGGCGGACCGCGTCGGTCGTGATCGGCCCGTAGCGTCCGTCGACCAGCCCGGGTTCGAGGCCGAGCGCGCCGAGCTGGTGCTGGAGTTCCTTGACGCGCTGCTCGTGGCGCCCAAACGGCTGCCGGGTGGGTTTTTGTCCGTGCAGCGCCTCCAGCGTGGCCTGGTCGGCGATCCCGTCGTCGGGCAGATGTCTGGCGTTTTGGAAGCGCTTGACCGCTTCGGTCGTCCGTGGTCCGTAGCGCCCGTCGTCTGGTCCGGGTTCAAACCCCAGTCCGGTGAGCTCGCGTTGGAGCTCCTGGACTCGCTGGACGCGTCCGGAGAACGGCCGGTCGGGCGTGCCGGCCCGCAACGCGGTCAGCGTGGGGGGGTCAGCGACGCCGTCGGCGGGCAGGCCGCGGACCTCCTGGAAGCGGCGGACCGCCTCGGTGGTCTGTGGCCCGTAGCGTCCGTCGACGAGGCCCAGGTCAAAGCCCAGCCAGGTCAGCTGGCGCTGCAGCGCCTTGACCTGCTCGACCCTTTCCCCGGACGATTCTGGTTCATCGACGACCAAGGGAGCGGGCATGTCGACTGTGCCGCTATTTCCGGCATTTGTGGGTGATCCGGCCGACGGCATCGCGACCGCGGCCTGCACCGCCGCGATCTGCGCCGCCGAGCTGGTGGGATCCCGCGAGACAGCCTGAGCCGCCGTGACAGGAGGCTCATCGGCTTGCGGGGCGACGGTCTGCGGCTCAGCAGCCAGCCGCTTAGGCCGGCGGCTCACGACCGCGAATACCGCCAGCGCAACAATCGCCAGCGCGCCGAGCAGCAGCAGGATCGTCCACGGGATGCTCGAGGGCCCATGGACGACCGGCTGGGCCGGTGAGGGCGCCGGGCTGGTGTTCGTGGGGTTGTGCTTGGCCTTGGGCTTCGCGGGCGCCGAGCTGCGCTTCGGCGGCGAAGCCGGGTGCAGGGCCGGCCTGTGGGTGTGATTCGCGAGCGCCCGGAGGGTCGCCGCGGAGGCG
>CAVSAY010000020.1:0-28815 GCA_963725925.1 uncultured Solirubrobacterales bacterium | reverse complement strand
AAGGCCCGACCAGGCAGCGAGTCCGAGCGGAGCCCCGCTACGCTCCCGTCCTCTCCGGCTTCGAGGCGATCGACCAAGGACGCCGTATTTTGGAGGCCGGGGCAGCTTCCGCGGCGAGCCGACGGACGGCCAACGATCTCATTTGGGACGGCAACGTCCAGCGGTCGACGGCCCGCCGGTCGAGTGATCGCCGCAGCCGGTCGCGAGCGCGACGGGGGCGGTTCTCTTACGTAAGGGGCAAGGCCGTCCACCGCTGTTGACGATGCGTCGTCCAGCAAACTGCCGCAGTTGCTCCTGAGCCCCCGTCCGCACGGCGGTTCGGCCTATCGATCGCGGGATACGACATCCGTCCAGTCGGGTTCGACGTGCTTGGGGCGGGTAGGCGACTTGTGGGCTCCCTGGCCGGAGAGTCCGCCCGTACACCACTCAGGACAGGCAAGAGGGCCGACTCGCCGGTCGCAGGTCGCGGCGTGGCTGCTTGCGCAGTCGCGACTTGTGCCGGGTCTCGGATGCTTGTGCACGTCCTCATAGGAGGATCGAATGACACGATTCCGCATCGCCGTACTCGCCGGGCTTGCAACCCTGGCGCTCGGAGCTACCGCCGTTCCGGTTGCTTCAGCATCAAACGGCACGGCTGTGCCGCCGAAGACCAGCAGTCTCCCGGCGCTGAAGACCGTGCCCGTTCATGGCGTCGCGAAGAACGGCAAGCAGTTCAACGGCAGCTACGCCATTCAGCGCTACGTCGCGCGGGGCAACAAGGCCTACGCGGTTGGAACGCTGAAGGGCACACTGAAGGGCCGCCACGTCACCCGGTACAACGTGATGATGCCGGCGACGCTTGCGGGACCGCCTGCAGTTGGTTCTTCCAACGTCAGGAAAGCAGCGGTCGCGTGCACGGTGCTGCAACTGCAGCTTGGGCCGATCGACCTGAACCTACTGGGGCTGCGCGTCCAGCTGTTCGGCGGTACGAACCCGGCAGGCCCGCTGCCGGTGACGCTGTTGATCACCGGGGTTCCCGGTGATGGCAACCTGGTCGGGAACCTGCTGTGCAACCTCACCGGTGCCCTCAACCTGCCCGGGATTCTCAGCCAGTTGAACAGCAACGTCTCGCAGCTAACGGCGACGCTCACCAGCCTCACCTCGCTGCTGGGCGCGTTGTAGTTCGGCGAGCGCCCTAGACGGGCCTGAGGGTCGCGCTCGCCGCGGCCCTCAGGCGCCGTCCGGGGGCTTCGTCCTCGTTCGCGGCGGACAGCACAAGCAATCGGCTGGGAACGATCGCCTCGGCGACGATCGGATGGGCAGATGGGGCCGGTTCGCCGGCGGTTGGATCGGAGACGCGAGTCTCGTGGGATCGCGACGTTGACCGGGTTCGGCCAAGGCGTCGGTGGCAGGGGCGAGGCGAAGGGCCTGAAGTCGACATACACACACAGCGGCGCGTTCAACACCAAGACTGGGCGTCTTCAGGTCACACTCACTAGCACTTACATGTCCTGAGCCGCTTGGCGTCGGGATTGTTGGCGTCGAATGGTCGCGGGCGCAGGGGTGCCTCGCGCTGTTGCGTCCCTCGTCAGGCGAGCTGGTGGTCAAGACTGGTGTACAGCTCGGGGCGGGCTCCGCCGGGCGTCGTTTCTATCGTCAGCCGGAGCCGTCGTCCGTCGATCACTAGCCATCCGAGCTGGTTGCGCCAGGTGGGCTGCTGTAGGACGCGCCAGCGGACATCCGGGTCTCGGACGCCGGCGCTGTGGGCCAGGCGTGGTGTGAGCCAGCGGGCGAGTCGGGAACGCCGGACAACCCGCAAGAGGCTTCGCTCACGCTGGCCCAACTGATTGCGGAAGGGAGAGCACACCGCCTGGTAGACCGCGCTCGAGACGCCGGCTGATGACCTGAAGCCGACAGTCTCGAGGTAAGCCTGGTGCACGTCGCCGCCGAGCATCACGATCGTTGCGGGCGCCCGGCCGCGGCGACCGGCGGCCACTTCGGTGATCAGCGCCACCATGCGGTGAAATGACTCTTGGAACGCGGCCCAGTGCTCGAGATCGAGCGCGCGCCGCATCCGCTCGCCGAGCTTCGCGGCCACCGACCCCCACGCGCCCGAGCAGATTGCCTCGTTCCACGCCTCGATGTAGTGCAGGGTTGGCGCTAGCAGGATCGGAACCGTACTGGCGATCAGCACGTGGTCGTAATCGCCGGTCAGCTGCTCCTCGAGCCAGGCCCATTGGTGCTCGTCGATCATCTCTCGCCGACCGCTGGAGAGCACCCGCCCTTCGCGGCCGTCGATTACGACCAGGCGCGTACCGGCAAGTTGGCGCGAGAAGCTCCACAGCCTGCCCCCGGCCTCTTGGTCGGCCGTGGTCGCAAACTCGCGAAGCAGCGGCGCCGCGTCGTCTGCGGACAGCACCTTGGCGTAGAGCGGGTCGTCTGCGAGCTCGCGTGGCGACAGGTTGCCGAGGTGCTGGTAGATCCAGTACGTCGCGATGGCTGCGGTGATGCGCTCTGACCACCAGCTCGTCGCGCGCATCTCATCGACCCAGGACTCCGACGTGTTCCAGTCGTCGTGGACGTCGTGGTCGTCGAAGATCATCGCGCTCGGGACCGTCGACAGCAGCCATCGAATCGAGGGTTGCGACCACGCCTCGCGATACAGCATCGTGTACTCGGAGAAGTCGAGCACCTCATCCTGGGGCGCGCTCGCCGCCGCGCGCGTCGCCTGGATGTAGCGCTTGGTCTGTGGCGAGACGTCGTCGGCGTACACCTGATCGCCGATCAACAGCAGCAGCGCGGGCAACGCCGACGAGTCCTGTTGTGTGAGCCGGCGCGCGAGCACGTGGAGGGCATCAACCCCCACACCCAGCGGATCCTGCTCCTCGTCCAGCGTGTACGGTCCCTCATGCGGCGCGGTGACGCGACAGGACCCCCAGGCAACCCTGACGCTGCCCTCGGAGGGCAAAGTCCGGATCCGGCAGGGAGCAAACGGCGAATCCGGGGCCGGCCAGCGTAGTTCGCCGTCCAAGTGGACCTGGTACTCGACGCTGGAGCCGGGCTCGAGCCCCGTGACCGGGACCACCGCGTAGTGATGACCGTCGACGTGAAACGTCCGCGCGCGATGCCCAAGCACCTCTACCTCGCACGCAGCGTCCGTCTCCACCCACACCGTCGCTGCAGATGCGTCCACGTACCGCAGCATCGGACCGAGGATCAGCCCAGCCACGCGCCGCTCACGCCCCAACCCGCAAAGAAACCCCCGATCTGCATCGGTGCTCCCAAGCTACCCACAATTCACCCCCGCCATCCTCGCACCAGCCAGGGGGACCTCCGCTACCAGGCACGGCTGTCAATCTAGAGAAGAGTCGGCAGGTGGGCGGACCGCGACAAGCGGGTGCGTCGCGATGCGCGGGACGGGAGCCGCATTCGTGTTCGCGCCGGGTCGGGCGTCACGTTGTCGTTTAGGCTGCCTCCTCTACATGGATCGTGTTCCCGGATCGGGCCAGCGCACGGGCCTGTTAGGGCGCTCGAGCGAGTGCGCGCTCCTCGATGACGCGCTCTCGTCGATCCGCCGGGGCGAGAGCCGGTCATTGGTGCTCCGGGGGGAAGCCGGCGTCGGGAAGACGGCCTTGTTGGAGTATCTGATCGCCGCGGCGTCGGATCTGACGGTCGTGCGTGCGGTGGGCGTGGAGTCGGAGATGGAGTTCGGTTACGCCGGTCTGCATCAGCTATGCGCGCCGCTGCTCGATCGGCTCGATCGGCTTCCGGCTCCACAGCGTGAGGCGCTCCGGATCGTGTTCGCGCTGAGTGCGGGCCAGCCGCCGGATCGGTTCCTCGTCGGCTTGGCCGCGCTGAGCATGTTGTCGGAGGCGGCTGAGGAGCGGCCGGTGCTTTGTGTCGTCGACGATGCGCAGTGGCTCGACACGAGTTCGGCGCTGACTCTCGCGTTCGTCGCCCGTCGCCTGCTGGCCGAACCCGTCGGACTGGTGTTCGCCGCACGCGAACCGGGCGATCAGCTCCGGCACCTGCCCGAGCTCCCGGTCGAGGGTTTGCGTAATGGCGAGGCGCGAGCGCTGCTGAGCTCGGCGGTGCGATTCAGGTTGGACGAGCAGGTGCGCGACCGCATCGTCGCTGAGACGCGGGGTAACCCACTGGCGTTACTCGAGCTCCCCCGGGCCCTGAGCGCGACCGAGCTCGCCGGATTCGGCACGGCCGCTGTCCCAGCGCTCTCCGACGGGATTGAGGAGGGTTTCCGCCGCCGGCTCATGGCGCTGCCCGAGGAGACTCGCCGGCTGCTGCTCATTGCTGCAGCCGACCCACTCGGCGAGCCCATCGTGGTGTGGCGGGCGGCCGAGCTGCACGGGATCAGCCGGCAGGCGGGGGCGCCTGCGGAAGAGGCGGGGCTGTGTGAGTTCGGCGCTCGTGTCCGGTTCCGGCATCCGCTCGTCCGCGCCGCGGCATATGCGGCCGGGCCTTCGGATGAGCGGCGGCGGGCGCACGCGGCGATCGCGCAGGTGACGGATGCCGAGGCTGACCCGGACCGCCGGGCGTGGCATCGCGCCCTGGCCTCGGCGGGTCCGGATGACGAGGTCGCGGATGAGCTCGAGCGATCGGCCGTGCGCGCGCGAGCGCGGGGTGGTCAGGGTGCTGCGGCCGCGTTCCTCGAGCGGGCGGCGAATCTGACGCTCGATCCCACGTGCCGCGCCGAGCGCGCGCTCGCCGCAGCGGACGCGAAATACCTCGCCGGGTCTGCGGAGGACGCGCTGCGTCTGGCCCTTGTTGCGGAGCGCGGGCCCCTCGACCAGTTCCACCGCGCACGTCTTGACGTGCTGCGGGGTCGGGTGGCGACGATGCGGCGACGTGCCGGCGACGCCCCGCCGCTGCTGCTCGCCGCCGCCCGGCGGCTCGAGCCGTTCGATCGCCGCTTTGCTCGCGAGACCTATCGCGATGCGTTCATCGCCGCCGTCTACGCTGGACGCCTGGCGGGCGATACGGGGCTGCCCGAGATCGCGGCGGCGGCACGCTCGGCGGCAACGTCGATTGAGCCCCCGAGTGTGACCGACGAGTTGCTCGACGCGGCCGCGCTGCTCATCGATGCCGGCTGGGCGGCGGGCGCGGCGCGGGCACAGCGCGCGCTTGCCGCTTGTGTCGCGACGAACTCGCAGAACCTCGACCTGCACTGGCTGTTTTTCGCAAGCCGCGTGCTGGCCCCGTACCTCTGGGACCCTGATGCTTTGGATGCCCTCAGCGGCCGGATGCTCGAGCTGGTGCGCGCGGGCGGCGTGCTCGCGTTGCTGCCGATGGCAGTCTCGCAACGGGTCGGCTGGGAGCTGTTCGCCGGTGATCTCGCCGCCGCATCGGTGCTCGTCGCCGAACAGGACACGGTTCAGGAAGCGATCGGCGGCGACCGCTCCCCGGGGTCGCGGATCGCTCTCGCCGCGTTTCGTGGGCGCGAGGGCGAGGTCGCGCAGCTCGACGAGGCCACGACTCGCGATGCCGTCGCGCGTGGCGATGGGCCATGGGTGGCTTTGCTCCACTGGTCGACTGCCGTTCTCTGCAATGGCCTGGGTCGATACGACGATGCACTCGCCGCCGCACAGCTGGGAGCCCTGCATCCGCCCGACCTACACGTGTCGAGCTGGGCGCTGACGGAGCTCGTCGAGGCGGCGGCGCGCTGCGGCCGGCCCGAGGCGGCAAGCGACGCGCTCGAGCGGCTGGCCGAGATGGCGCGCGTGTGCGGCACCGACTGGGTCCGCGGCGTCGACGCCCGCGCTCGCGCGCTCGTGGCGGGCGCCGGCGATGCGGAGAACCTTTACTGCGACGCGATCGAGCACTTCGGACGCACGCGGTTCCGCACCGAGCTCGCCCGCGCGCGCCTGCTTTACGGCGAGTGGTTGCGACGAGAGAAGCGCCGCGTCGACGCGCGCGTGCAGCTGCGCGCCGCGCATGACCAGTTCACGTCGATCGGGATGGAGGCGTTCGCCGAGCGTGCCCGCCGCGAGCTACAGGCCACGGGCGAGAAGGTGACGCACCGTAGCGTGGAGACACGAGACGATCTGACTCCGCAGGAGCGGCAGATCGCCCTGCTGGCCCGTGACGGGCTGTCGAACCCGGAGATCGGTGCGCGGTTGTTCCTCAGCCCGCGAACGGTGGAGTGGCACCTGCGTAAGGTGTTCACCAAACTTGGGATCCGATCCCGCCTGGAACTGGCGGGCGCGTTGGCCGGGTCTGAGTCCGTGGTCGCGCCGGCCTGAGTTCAGGCGTCGGGGAGCGATTCGACAACGCGGCGACCTAGGGAGCGTTCGAGGTCACTGTCGGTGTTGAGGCCGAGCTCTTGGAGTCGCGACCACTGCGTCTGCTGGGCGGGACGAGCGAACAGCTCACGGAAATCGGCCGTCGCGGGAGGAAGCTCACTGTCGGGAGGCAACGTGACCCGGTCGACGTGGGATTTCGTGCGCGCGATCGCTTCATGATCGAAGCGTGCGAGCCGGGCCGCGATCGTGTCGACTTCGTCGTTGAGCTGATCGTCGGCGATCGCTCGATTGACGTATCCGTACTGCTCCGCGCGCGGTCCGTCGAGGTCGTCGGCGACGAGAAGGATCTCAAGCGCCCGGCCGCGACCTACCAGGCGCGACAGTCGAGCCATCGGGGCGCCTCCGGGGACGACGCCGATCCCGACTTCGAACTGGCCGAGTAGCGTGTTCTCGCGCGAGGCGAACCGCAGGTCGCAGGCGAGGATGAATTCGCTTCCGGCACCTCGGGCGCGTCCGCGAATCGAGGCGATGCTGACCACCGGCGCTCGAGACAGGCGAGCGAGGAGGTCGAGCCATGCCGGCATTCCAGTCGGACCGACTCCGAGCGCCGCGGTCTTGCCGGGATCGTTCTCCACGTCGTAGTGAGCCAAATAGAAAGCGGGGTTAGCGCTGTCGAACACGATGACATTGAGATCGAGGTCCTGTTCGATCAAGCCGACAAGCTCAGCGAGCTCCGCGACGGTGGTGGCCGTGATCGTGTTGATCGGTGGGTGGTCGAACGTGACTCGGCAGTAGCTCGCGCTACGCCGGTCGACGCGCAAATGTGTCCAGGACTGCGACCACGCGTCGGAAACCCGGCCGTTGCTGGAAGGACCGGCGTCAGTGTTACTCATAGCGAACTCCTCAGATCGGAAAATGGCGGGCACACGGCGGGCGTCACGCCGGCAGCGCCTCGCCGGCCTGCTCCGCGGCGATGTACTTGGCGTACCAGTCGGGCCAATTCGCGTCGTGCTGTCCGGTGCGTTTCTCGTGCTCGCCGTGGGCGGCCTCGGCACGCCGCAGCGCGCCAGCAAGCTCATTCGTCGAGGCGAACGCCGTCTCGGTGGCGTCAACTCGTCCGGGAAGTCGGGTCGTGATCTCCTGCAGCAGCCAGCGGTTTCCGTCCGGGTCGCTGAAAGTTGCGAACGAGCGGTAGCTGGCGCGATCGCGGTCGGGTCCGGTGAGTCGATCGCTCGCGCCGTCGGGCTTGAACTGCGCCCCTGGCGCTCCTGCGTGGAATACGTCGCTGACGTCCGCCCCGCGAGCGATGAGCTCATCACGGCCGGCCTCGATATCCGAGACGATCAGGTAAAGGTTCTCGGCCGAGCCCGGCGCGGCCGACGTCATCTTCGCGCCGAACTGGATCGCGCCGGGCGAGCCGGGCGGTGTGAACTGGACGACCCGGACACCGTTGTCGAACGCGAAGTCCGCGTCGAGTCGCCACCCGAGTCTTCCGTAGAACTCCTTGGCGCGGTCGACATCCGAGACGGGGATAACGACGACCTCGAGCTTCAAGTCAACGTTGGTCACGGCCGCGTCTGGGCCCTGATCGGTCCCATGAACTTCTGTGGCGCTCATGTCTGCCTCCTGGAGGTTGAGTCGCGCTCAGCTTCCCGGCTTGGCCGCGTGCGCGCACCAGGGGACCCCCTGGTCGGCTCACTGGTCAGCGCCGGGGGACGCGCCGAAGGACCGTCTTCGTGTGCTGCGCTCGAGACCAGGGAATCGACCAGGGTCCTTACTGGTGCTGCCTGGTCGTGGGAGGTCCAGGCTTCGTTCGTCATCCACCCCTGAGCTCTACATGTCAATCACGACCGAAAGCATGGAGCCGGATCGGTGCCAGCGAGGCGCCCCATCGGACGCGTGGTCGGCCCGGCGGAAGTCGCCGCGCTCGCCGTTCACCTCATGCTCAACACGGCCGTCACCGGCGCGACGTACGACATCGACGGTGGGCACCAATTCGTGGCGTGATGACTGAGAACAACCATCAGATACGCCTGGCCGCCTGCCCATCCGGATTACCCAAGGCGTCTGATTGGGAGCTGACCACCGAGCCCGTCCCGGTTCCCGCCAAAGGCGAGCTGGTGATCGCCGTCGAGTACTTCGCGATCGATCCCGCGATGCGCAGGTGGATAGCGCCGAGCCCCTTCGGCGAACCGGTGGCAATCGGCGACGTGATGGAAGCCAGCGCGCTCGGGCGCGTGTCAGCCTCAGAACACCCCGGCTTCGCGGTTGGCGAGCACCTCTACGGCGGTTTCGGGGTCCAGGAGTTCGCTCGCTCCGACGGAGCCGGCGTGACGAAACTCGACCCGTTGCTCGCCCCGCTGACGACCTACCTCAGTGCGCTCGGTATCCCGGGGCTCACTGCCTACTTCGGTCTGCTCGACGTCGGCCATCCGCGCGATGGCGAGACCGTCGTCGTCTCTGCCGCGGCGGGCGGCGTCGGCAGCATCGCGGGCCAGATCGCAAGGATCACGGGATGCAGGGTGATCGGGATCGCCGGCGGCCCCGAGAAATGCCGCTGGCTTCTCGATGAGCTCGGCTTTCACGAAGCAATCGACTACAAGACCGAGGATGTCGCCAGCAGGCTCGGGCAGCTCGCCCCCGACGGCATCGACGTGTTCCTCGACAACGTCGGCGGCGAGATCCTCGACGCGGTGCTCACGCGGCTTAGACGCTGAGCACGAGTGGTCCTCAGCGGCGGGCTCTCGCAGTACAACTCGGACCAGACGCGCGGACCATCCAACTACCTCCGGCTGATCCAGGCGCGAGCCTCAATGACGGGGTTCGTCACCCCGGACTACGCCGACCGATACCCGCAGGCGCGCTCGGACCTAGCGAGGTGGCTGCGTGATGGCCGAGTGATCTCCCGCGAGCAGATCATCGAAGGCGGCGTTCGCGCCTTCCCAGCCGCCGTGCTGAAGCTGTTCGCCGGCGACAACGTCGGCAAGCTGCTCATCGCCGTAGCACCGACCACCGCTGACCCAACCGAGGGCCCGCCCAATGACAGCGATTGAGCTGCGCAAGGAAGAAGTTCGTCTCTCGGTGGCCGCGCTCAGGGCCGCTTGAGGTCGAGGTCATGGAACTTCGTCAGCTTCGGTATTTCGTCGCGATCGCAGAGGAGGGCAGTTTCACGCGCGCGGCCGAGCGGTTGTGGATCGCGCAGCCTGGCCTGTCCGCCCAGATCAGGCGGCTCGAGGTCGAGCTCGGCGTGCAGCTGTTCGAGCGTCACGCCCGGGGGGTGAACTTGACCAGCCCCGGAAGGCTGTTTCTGGACCGGGCACGGGTGGCGTTGTCGGCGGTGGAGGCCGCTGGTTCGACGGGCCGTGACCTCGAATTCGGGCTTGCAGGCAGCCTGAGGCTTGGGCTTGCGACGCCGATGCGCTGGGGCCGCACCTCGATGATCCTCGAGCAATTCGCCCGGGAACGCGATGCCGTCGAGCTCACTGTGCTGGAAGGAGACGGCGCGACGCTGTGGCGCGATCTTCGCCACGGTCACGTCGATACCGTCGCCGCACCTCGCGGTTTTGCCTCCCCAGATCTCAACGTTCTCCACCTTGGCGATGAGCCGTGGGTGGTCCTGGTGGGCGCGGGTCACCGTCTCGCCGGCCGTGGGCCGCTGGACGCGCAGGATCTCAACGGTGAGAACGTAGCGGTGAGCGCGCATCGCGACGGCGCCGGCGACGCCCGTGCGGTGGCCGGGCTGCTCGGCGACCTCGAGGTAACCGCGGCGCTGGTGCCCGGACCGCCTAGCCCCGCTTTGTATGCCAGCGTCGCACGGGGCAGCGCGGTCGTGTTGACAACGGCGCCCGATCCGCAGCCGGCAGGCGTGTGGGCGCGGCCGCTGGTCC
The DNA here is from genome assembly GCA_963725925.1 of uncultured Solirubrobacterales bacterium. Taxonomy (GTDB): domain Bacteria; phylum Actinomycetota; class Thermoleophilia; order Solirubrobacterales; family Solirubrobacteraceae; genus Palsa-465. Next base: position 18,692 of record CAVSAY010000020.1, on the reverse strand, counting down.
CGCGGCGCACGCTTGGGTTCGAATTGCTGTGGCGGTGTGAGATGCCAGCGCCCGTGGTGCGCGAGTTTGTGCGGATCGCCGCGGGAATGCGCGATCGTCCGCGCCCGTCGCGGCGAGAGCTCGTGGCGGTCGCGTGATGGCGCGAATGTCATGACCGATCGCTCCCGACTTCTGCAATCGATACTCGCGGAGCTGGCGCAGAAAAGAAGGCACCGCAAGCCCCGGGCTTCGGCGCGGCGCGCCGGCGGGCGGTCTTCGGTCGCTACCCGTCCGCGTCGACTCATGGGAGGAGCCGATGAGCTTCGCTCCGGCAATCGCTGAGGACGAGAGCAACTTCGGTGTGCTCATGCATCGCGTGAAGGCGACGGCTTTGCTGTCGGCGGCCGAGGAGGTCGAGTTGGCCAAGAGAATCGAGCGGGGAGACATGCACGCCAAGCGGCGGATGATCGAGAGCAACTTACGTCTGGTGTTCGCGGTCGCGCGGACGTATCGCGGTAGCGGAGTGCCGCTGGCGGATCTCGCGCAGGAGGGGACGGTCGGACTCGCACGCGCCGTGGAGGGGTTTGACTATCGTCGCGGCTGCAGGTTCTCGACGTCCGCGACCTGGTGGATTCGGCGTTCGGTGCCGGACGCGGTTGCCAACGCTCAGTTGATCCGTATCCCGGTGAAGGCCGGGCAGCAGCTGGCCGCCGTCCGGCGCATAGCAGCGGACCTCGAGCGTGCGGCCTGCCGGTCGGCTACCGATGAGGCGATCGCTGCGCGGGCTGGGTTGCCGGTGCATATCGTGCGGTCGCTGCGCAGAGTGCCGCGCGTTACCGCGTCTCTTGACGAGCCGGTCGCCGAAGACGGCGCCTGCCTGGGCGAGCTGCTATCCGACGAGCACGCGCTCGATCCAGCCGTGAGCGCTGTCGAGGTCGAGGATCTGAGACCCACCAGCAGGTCGGGGCATGGCTTGGCGTTGGCGAGGAGCGCAGTCGCCAGATCGAGCGCGAGGCGCTTCAACGGCTGCGCGCGATAGCGACAACCACGGCAGCACGTGCTGCGCATTAACACCGCGCGAACGGAGAGTCAATGAACGAGGTGCACACAACCGCAGACGGCCATTCCCTGGGAGACCGGCTCGGCCGGTGGGTCGTGCCGCAGAAGCTTCCGATGCCGATCAATCCTGCGCTGCTCAAGCATCAAGAGCAGCGCGCGGAGGCGGCCCAGAACCGAATCGCCGACCGCATCACCGGGTTCTCGGGCTCGATGGCGTTCGTGTACATACACATCGTCTGGTTCGCATGCTGGATCGGGTTCGGCGTCGAGAAGTACCCGTTCGGCCTGCTGACGATGATCGTCTCGCTCGAGGCGATCTTCCTATCGACGTTCGTGATGATCAGCCAGAACCGAGCGGACGCCAAGCGACAGGTGATCGCCGACGCCCAATGGAAGACAGTGCAGCGCGAGGACCGCCAGAACCAGGAGCTGCTCAATCTCTCCAACCACATCCTGCAGCTGACCAAGGAGGTCCGGGCCTTCGGAGACACCATCGCGAGCGAGAGCGAACAGAACAAGCAGTTGCTCGACCTCACGCGCCAGACGCTGACAATCACCGAGCAGCTCCAAGCCCGCGTCGAGCCCGGTGCCGCGCATTAGGATCGGCCGACACGGGACCACGTCCGTACCCGGCGACGATGCCGTCAAGACACGTCCTCACGCTCAGCTGCTGGCGCCGATTGTGACTCCGCCGATCACGATCAGGATGGCTGCCACGAGTGTGGAGCGGGTGATCTGTTCGGTGCGTCTGAAGGTCAGCGCGGCAAGGGCGACTGCCCAGAGGGCTCCGGTCGCGTTCAGCGGCGAGACAACGCTCACCCGGCCGCGGGCAAATGCGGTCAGGAGAAAGCCGTACCCGACCGCCAAGGCCGCACCCGCCGGCGCGAACCGAACGAACGTCCGCCCTATCTGCGCGGTGGCTGCCGTCGGCCTGGCGACGAGGATGTAGAGGCCGATCACCGCGGTGGCTCCGGCCAGCGTGGCGGTCGCTGCCGCGAACGGCGCGGCGTGTCCTCCGGTGGCGAGCGTTCTCAAAAGGTTGTCGCGGACCGCGAAGAGCGTTGCGCAGATGGCCGCAAGCAGCGCCCCGCGCATGTGCGAGCGCCGTGGTCGGCCCCGCTCGGATGCGACGGCGGACGCCCCCAGGACGATCGCAAGTGTCCCGGCGAGCAGGTCCGGCTGAATTGGCTCCGCGAGCACGGCGAACGCGATCAGCACTGACAGCATCGGCGCGGACCCCATCACGATGGCCGTCCGGGCGGCTCCGGCCGAGCGGACTGCGAACGTCAGGCAGATCTGCGACACGCCGGGCGCCAGCCCGCCGACGATGACGTATGGCCACAGCGTTGCGACTCTGAAGCCGCCCTGCACCGTTCCGGGCACGGCGACCGTCGCGCAGAGCGCCGCCCCGAACGCGGTCGCGGCGAAGGCGCCGAGCTCAGGGCTCTGACCGCTGCTTAGTCCAGCACGGACGGCGACGCTCAGCGCCCCGAAGGCGAGGCCGGCAACGGCAGCGTAAGCGACAGGCAAATTGTATTCTCGAAAGGTTTCTAGAAAGAGATCTGGAGAGTATCATGTTCGGCCTGGCACGCACAGATCACATCCAGGAAGTGATCGAGCAGTGGACTGCCGAGACCCCGACGCTCGACAGATCAGCGTTCGCCGTCATCGGCAGGATCTCGCGCCTCGCCGATCTCCTCGAGCCCGAGCTCGACCTGGTCTTCGCCGAGTACGGCCTGACCGGCGGCGAGTTCGACGTGCTCGCCGCCCTTCGACGCTCGGGGCCGCCTTATCGCCTCACGCCGACATCGCTGCGAAAAGCGCTCCTCCTGTCGAGCGGCGGAATGACCAAACGCCTCGCCGGCCTCGAGAACCGGGGGCTCGTCCGTCGCGAGGCCGAAACAGGCGACCGGCGCCTGCGCGCCGTGACACTCACCCCGCACGGACGGCACCTCGTCGATGCCGTGCTGCCCGACCACATTGCCAACGAGGAACGGCTGCTGCGGGACCTGAACACAAGCGAGCGGAGAGACCTAGCACGCCTGTTGGAAAAGCTCGCCGTCGCCCTTCACGACACCGCGACAAGGCAACGGCTGCGACCACCCGAGCCGCCCAATCGGCAAGCGCACCGGCCAGAGCGTGAGGCGCGAGTCGCCCCGTGACCACCCCAGGATTCTGGGATTACGCTCCGGCGCAGGAAGCGCGGGGAAGTGCATCCGCCCGAACCCACACACGCGCGCGGACGCGATCGACCTGCTCGACGCTCAGAGCGTCCACGACGTCGACGCTGTGGACGCGCGAGAAAGGTTCACGCCACGGGCCACTGCGCCAAATCAGCCTCTAAGCAGGACAAACCCCAAGCCCTCTGACGGACTCGAACCGTCGACCCCTTCCTTACCATCGACGTGCTCAAGGAGCGGAGCCGGAGGTCGCGACGATCCGACCCATTGTGCGACGTGGTTACCGCGCCAAGCGGGACAGTCGTCGTCCGTACCGCGGTGCTCCTCGCTGAGTCAAGGCAGGTCTCGCTGTGGCGTGCGGGGCGTGGCTCGTGGCTCGCGAGGACGTGTCGCCACCGCGATGCGCAAGCGAATTTCCGCTCGGCGGCGGTCGTTTAGCGCGAGTTACGCCGATTCTGCTTGCACTGGCGTCGCCGACCGGGTTAGGGTTGCTGCTAAGCCCTTGGGCTTGGCGAGCTAGTCGTGGAGGGATCTGGGAAATGACGTTGATCGAGCGCGCGACCGCACGGTTCTCGCGGCGCCAGGCGCTCGGTCGCGGGGCGCTCGCGGTTGCGGGTCTGGCGAGCGGAGGGCTGCTCGACCCGAGGCTCGCGTTGGCGCTGGGCAGCAGCGGTCCGCGTCCGATCCCGGGCGGTTTTGATCAGAGCCAGATGCCCGTGCCGAAGAACCCGTTCGTGCACGTGCTGATACCTGGGATCGGCTTTGAGATGTCGACGATCACCGACTTTAAGGGGGTCGTCGCGGGCTCGGAGATCCGCGGCGCCGCTCACGGAAGCGATGGCAGCAGGTGGGATTTCGACACGGACATGCGCTTCATGCGCGGATCGTATGTCGATCTAAACGGACGCTCGCGACAGGGCGCCTTCGGCTTTATCTGAATTGACTTGTTCGACCAGGGTGCGGTCGGCAACCCCTCACATCAGCGCCACGATTTCGAGCCGGGGATCGCCCGCTCGGGGCTGTTTTGGACGGTTCCCGTCCCGGCCTCGGCGATCAGCTTCGATACCTCCACCGGCGAGGCTCGCTTCCGGTCGAGCAACGTGCGCGTCAAGGACTTCCACGACATCATCAATGCGGTCACCGGGGCGAAGCGCAAACCGATCCCCTCGCACGTGAGCTTCGACGTGCGCTGGCACGGGCACGGCAAGCACCGCAAGATCCGAGACACGACGTTCGGTTTCGAGGGCAGCTACGTCACTGGCCCGGCGACAATCAGCTTCACCGCGGCGCGCATCGGATCGGGAGTCACCTTCAGATCAGATCCCGCCCACCAGTACAACCCGACCATGAAGCAGGGCGGCGCTGGATCGCCTGCCGTCGGGCACCAACGCAACGGCCGTTACTTCCACTAATCGCCAGCGCCGCGGCGTCCACCCTCTCTGCCGCGCGAAGGGGGACGTTGCCTGCGCCCGAGTGGATGCTCGTCGCGCTCTGAAAGAAGAACAATGGGCTTCTGCTGTGCTGCGGGTGGACCGTCGGACCGTCGGGGGGTTCAGGTGGTCTGGTCGGGGCGATCGCGCGGGTGGCCCGGCTTCGAAGTAGGCAGCATCGGGCGGGTTGGCTCGGACGTGCCGGAGTGGCTCGGGCAGGCTTAGTGCCTCGGTCGAGGTGTTCGTTCTTGCATCCAGGCGCGGAGTTCCGCCGGCAGCTCCTCGGCCGCTAGCGCGGTCTCCAGCAGCCACCGCTCGCCCAGCAGCGCGCGGGACACAAGGGCGCTCGTCACGCCGTGTGCGGGGCGGCCGGTGACTCCGACGGGTTCGCCCGCGGCGATGTCACCCTCGCGCAGGATCCGCAGGTACGCGCCTGGACGCTGCGCGGCCGCGAACCGCTTGAGAAAGCGTGGATCCCCCATCCGCAGACCGAGCTTGAAGCATGGGAGCCGTGGCTGCGCGACCTGCAGCAGCGCGCTGCCGACCGCCCACTTCTCTCCTATCACAGCTTCCGATACCGGCAGGCCGCTGATCGTGAGGTTCTCGCCGAACGGCGCCTCGCCGAGCGCGCGCCCGAGCTCCTCTTCCCACCACTGGATGTCTTCGCGGGCGTACGCGTAGACCGCCTTGTCCGGGCCGCCGTGAACGGTCCGATCCGCCTGTTCGTCCCCGTCTAGGTTCACGCCGCGCACCGCGACCGGGCCGGCGACCGGGTGCTTCCAGATCGCCGTCAGCACGGTTCCGCCGTTGACGTCGACGCGGCGCGGCTCCCCGACGTTGACCGACTCGACGATGCCGCTGGGCGCCTCTGCTTCGGTGGCCATCGGCGGCTCAGGTGAACGTCGCTAGCGGAACGCCGGATTCGACGATGTAGGTGGAGAGCATCAGTCCCGTGTCCGGCCCGAGATCGAGCGCGTTGTGCGGGGTATTCGGTGTCATCAGGAAGCCATCCCCCTTGTGGAGGGTCAGCGTCGGTTTGCCCTCGATGCGCATCTCGACTGTGCCGGCGAGGATGTACCCGACCTCTTCGCCAGGATGCCTGTGCCAGCCCGACTCGACGCCGGCTGGGATCTCGGTCAGAACCTGCACTATCTCCCGACCAGGGATCGACGAGCCGACGTGCTGGATCTCGGTGCGCTTGAGCTTGCTCGCAAGCTCATCGGTGGACGACATGTCAGCCTCCGTTCGGACCTTCGCCGGTGCCCAGTGCCGCGCGCAGGTGCGCGGTCGCTTGCGCGATCGCCGCTCGCGTGGCGCGCGACTCGCTCATCGCGTTGAGCAGCATGAAGTCGTGCACGACGCCGTCGTAGCGCACGGTGGTGACCGCCACACCCGCGGTGCGCAGCTTGGCGGCGTAGGCCTCGCCCTCGTCGCGCAGCGGGTCGACCTCGTCGACCAGCAGCAGTGTCGCGGGCAGCCCTTTGAGTTGCTCGGTCGTTGCCTGGTTTGGAGAGGCGTAGATCTCCGCGCGCTCGACGGGGCTGGTGGTGTACGCATCCCAGAACCACTCCATCGCCTTGCGGGTGAGGTAATAGCCCTCGGCGAACTCGTCGTAGGAGTCGGTGTCCATCGCCGCGTCGGTGACCGGGTAATACATCGACGTGTGCACGAACGTCACGTCACCTCGGTCCTTTGCCATCAGGGTCAGCGCTGCGGCCATGTCACCGCCGACGGATTCTCCGGCCACGGCCATGCGGCTGGCGTCCAAGCCTTTGTCCGCGCCTTCGCGGATCGCCCACTGGGCCGTGGCATAGCCCTGTTCGATCGCGACCGGGTAGTGCACTTCGGGCGAGTTTGGGTACTCGACGAACAGCAGCGCCGCGCGTGCGCCGACGGCGAGCTCGCGGACGAGACGGTCGTGCGTGCCGGCGTTGCCCAGGATCCAGCCGCCGCCGTGCATGTAGACGATGACCGGCAGCGGCGCAGAGCTCCCGGCTGGCTTGACGATGCGAACGGGGACGTCGCCGACCGCAGCCGAAACGGTCATCCACTCCTCCTCGATGGGCAGCTTCTCGATCGGTGCGGCTTGCAGGTCGTCGAGCACCTTGCGCGCCTGTGCTGGCTCGAGCTCGTAGAGGAATGGCGGGGTCGAGGTTGCGTCCACGATCCCCTGGGCGGACGGCTCGAGCACGATTCGGGACTGAACGGCCATGGTTGAGCTCCTTGCTGGTGGGTGCGCGGGTGGGGTGTCAGGCGGCGGCGACGACCGGGGCCGGCTGGCGTAGGAACGCGAGCAGCTCGCGGTTGACCTCGTCGGCGTGGGTGACGCACATGACATGAGGTCCGCCGTCGATCTCGACATAGCGGGCGTCGGGCAGTGCCGCGTGCAGGCGTCGGCCTTGGCCGTCGATCGGCAGGATCCGGTCGGCGGTGCCGTGCAGGATGAGCGTCGGGACATCGATTCGTTTGATGTCGTCGCTGAAGTCCGCCAGCCAGCCGGGTGGGCACGCCCAGGTCGCGACAGGCGATGCGTCGGCGGCGGCGTTCCACGTGCTGCGAACGGTTTCCTCGCTAATGCGGTGACCGAGATAGTCGTCGAGGTTGAACAGGTCGCCGAGCAGGCCGGTCAACCACCTAAACCGGTCCGCGAGGATCGCCTGCTGGACGGAGGTGACCGTTTCCCGGTCGGCTCCGTTGGGGTTCTCAGCGGATTTGGCGAACGAGGGTGCGAGGCTCTCGATGAAGACGCAGCCCTTCAGACGCTCGGTCCCGTATGTGCCGATGTAGCGAGCGAGTTCCCCGGTGCCGAGCGAGAACCCGACCAGCGTGGCCTCGCGTAGGTCCAGGCGGGACAGCAGTTGGTCGAGGTCTGCGGCGAGCGTGTCGAAGTCGTAGCCGTCGGTTGCGCGGCTTGATCGCCCAAAGCCGCGGCGGTCGTAGAGGATCACGCGATGCCCGGCGTCGAGCAGCGGCGGTAGTTGAGGTTCCCAGGAGCGGCTGTCCAGCGGCCAGCCGGCCAGCAACACGACCGGCGGCCCGCTTCCGTGGTCCTCGTAGTAGAGGTCGATCGATGTGGAGTTCTCCCGCCCGACGGTAACGATGCCCATACGTGCTCCTTGCGGTTGGCCCCAGCAGGCGAGGCGAAGGCAAATGACGGCCGTCCACGATCGCAGCGTGCTACGTGCTCGTCGTCGCCTGATCGTGGGATCTTCCGCCGGCCGACTGTGCGATCTTCGCCCGCTTTCACATCCGCCCGGAGATCAGGCGATCTGGCTCGCCTAGCGATCTTGGGCGACCACGATCCGCGTCAATTCGACACGGGAGTTGATGTCGAGCTTGGCGAACGCATGACGCAGATGCGAGCTCACCGTGTGTGGAGAGAGGAACAGTCGATCGGCGGCGTCGCGATTTGTTCTGCCGTCGGCGACCAGACGGACGACCCGCAGCTCCGAGTCGGTCAGGCTCTGCCAACCACTGGAGGGACGGCGGCGAGAGCGGGCTGGGCGTCGGAGCCCGTGCTCGCGCAACCGGCGGGTCACTCGTCGCGCGTCCGCGCTGGCTTCGCAGTCAAGGTAGGCGTCGAGTGCCGCGGTGAGCTGGGTGATCGCGTCGCTCTGGAAGCCCTCGCGCCCGAGCGCCAGCCCGGCGTCCTCGCAGGCGTCCGCGTACAGCAAGGGGCCGCTGACTCCGCCGTAGCTGACGCGTAACGTCCACGAGTCCTGCGCTGTCGTCTTGGGCAAGGCTGCGTGTGTGCGCAGCGACCGCGGAGACGAGCGGCTCCGCCTCGTTCTGGCGGGCGAACGACTCGGCCGCGTCGACCGCGCCCGCGGCGAGCGTCCGGTCTCCCGCCGCGACCGCGATCCGCGCAACCGCCGGCGGGTGCGCCGCGTCACCGGGCAGGAACGGCGCTGCTGTACGGGGGATAGTCGCCACTCAATCGCCTGGCCGCATCGCCGGGGTCGTCTCGCATGACCGCGGCGAGCGCGAGGATCCATTCGCCGTAGCGCTTGACCAGCGGGGTGCTGTCCGTCGGCATCCGCCGGGCCACCTCGACCACCGCCTTCAACAGCTTCCGATCGCCGGTCCGTGTCGCGACCTCGGCCAGCGCCACAACGCCCGCAACTGCGGTGAAATTGGCTGCGGCTGCCTCCTTGAAGATCGTCTCGTGGGACTCCGCCTCGGCGCGCGCGTCCGCCAGTCGGCCAGCCGCGAGCCGCAACAGGCTTCCGTACTGCGCCCAGCTCTCCAACAGGTAGGCGTTGCGATCGCGTCGCCCGCGTGCCACGCCGTCGTCCAGCAGCCGAAGTGCATCGTCGAGCCGTCCAACGTGAACGAGGGCGTTGGCGTAGTGAAAACCAACGAGATGGACGTAAGACTCCCGTCCCGATAGCCCCTCCAACGACGGCAGCGCCTCGACCCGGCGGGCCGCGCTGCCGAACGCACCAAGAGTCCCATCCACGCACGAGAGCCCGACCGTAGCGATGACCCGCGCCTCCAAATCGCCCACGCCAATCGCCTCCTGCATAGCGACCTCGCCGACGGACGCCGCTTCGTTGCTCTGGGCGGTGACCGACAGGTTGTAGGTGAGCCAGCCAAGGTGCCGAGCACGCACCTCGGGCGTCAGCCCTCCCAGTTGCAGCGCGCGGCGGTTGTCCTCGGTCCGCGCCATCAGCGACCGCCTCAGCTCGCCCGACAACGCGAGGCGCACCTCGGCCTCCTGATCGGGCGGGAGCGTCCCCTCAAGTTCGCGAGCGCCGAGTGCATTCGCGGCGTCCGACCGCAGCGCCGCACTCAGAAGAATCACCGTCTGAGCGACCAGCGGGCCACGACCTTCATCGCCACGCGGCATCAGCTCGAGCGCGCGAACGCTCAAATCCGCGGCCGCATCCGCGTCTGACGCGGCGACACTGCGCGCGGCTTCGCTCAGTTTCTCGATCGCCTCACGATCGCCAGGCTCCGCGCCGTCGGCCAGCTGCTCGGCAACCTCGACCGCCGCCGCGCCGCTCTCCAGCAGCACCGTCGCCGCCTCGCGCTGCAACGCCCGCCGTAGCGAAGCAGGCAACGTCTCCCGGACGGCCTGGCGCAACAGGCTATGACGAAAGCCGAGCCGATCACCCGCCTCGATCAGGAAATCCCTCCGCATCCCCTCGTCGACCGCCGCGACGATCGCCGACGGCCGACGCTGCAGCATCGCCGCGAGCTGCCCGGCCGAGAAACGCGGACCCAGCACAGATGCGACGCGGATCGCTTGCGCGGCATCACCCGACAGACGATCAAGCCGATCGCGCATCGAGTCGGTCAACCGACGCGGCAAACCTTGTCCCACCACCTCCGCACGCCCACCCTCCACCCGCAGCCGTTGCTCCTCCGTCAAACCCTCCAGCAACTCGACCAACAAGAACGGGACGCCCGAAGCGCCCGACGCCACCGCCAACAGACCCGCCGCCGGCTCGGCGCCCACGGTATCCGCAACCACCGCCGCCACCGCCTGCTCGGACAATGGCGGGATCCGCAGACGACCGGCCCCGTCCCGCTCGAGCCGAGCCATCGACTCGCGGACTCGGGCTCTACCCTCGTCGCCGCGCCTGGCGAGTATCCAAAGGATCGGCGACCCCACCAACCGCGCAGGCAACGCAGTAAGCGCCCCCAGCGTCCCGCTGTCGGCCCAATGGACGTCATCGATCACCAACACCAGCGGCCGCTCGAGCGCGGCGGCTTCAAGCGCGCCCTGGAGCTCATGAAGCATCCAATACGGCTGCTGGCTCAGCATCCGCGCGGACTCGCGCTCCCCAATCGGAGGATCACTCCGTAGCGTCGCATCAAGCAGCGGCGCGAACGGGACGGTCTCGCGGGTCTCCGACGCCTCACCGAATAACACACGCACCCCCATCCGGCCCGCCATGACCCGCGCCTCCGCAAGCAAGCTGCTCTTTCCGATCCCCGCCGGACCTTCGATAAGCAGCATGCCCGCCTCTCCACGTGCCACGCCAGACAAACACTCGCCGAGCACCGCCAGCTCACTCTCCCTGCCGCGCAAGAGCCCTCCCGCCGCACGCCGAGCCGACGACCCCGTCATTTGTTCCACCCGGTCCAAGGCACCAGTATCGCTGGCGATCAGGGTATCCCGGTCAGCGCCGGCGAGACCTCGAGCTCGCGCCAACCTCGCGTCAGGCGGTGAAGCTCGGGCGGGAGCCACGCGAGCGCCTTCGTATCCGCGCAATCCGGGTCACTCGTCTTGGAGGCTGAGACGCGCGTCCGAGCACCAAAAGCGGGTCTGGGCCTGGTCGTAGCGCGCCCAGCCGAGCGTGGCTGGTTCACGCGCCTGAGGCGGTTACGACTACGCGACTTCTCCTTCCAGGCGAAGCGAAAGTGAGGGTCGTGAGGGGAACGCGGGGCGGCTGGTCAGACCGCCCGCGCTCTGCCTGTGCAACCGCCGGAACAGAAGATGCCTCGGTGTCAGTCCGACTCATCGCGTGCGCGCTCGTAGCGCTCGTAGATCACGCGCGAGCCGAACGTCCTGGTCTCGATCAGGTCGAGCGGAACGTGCTTAGTGACCGGCGGCCGGAGCGGCGTGCCGCCGCCGACGAGGACCGGGTTGCGGAAGATGTGCAGCTCGTCGACGAGGCCGAGCTCGATCGCTCCCGCGGCCAGGCCGGCGCCGCCGATCTGCACGTCCTTGTCGGTCGCGTCGAGCGCCGCGGCGGCCTCCTCGGCCAGTGGCGCCTCGGCGAGGTGGGCGTTGCCCTGGACGCGGTCGAGCGTCCCTTCCGTACGCAGCACCCGCTTGGCGTGGTGGTCAACCGGCCCTCGGTGTGGCCTGACCGATGATTCCTCCCCGCCGTGCTGGTCTCGGAACGACCGCTGAGGCCGATCAGCTCACCAGCGCGATGTCCCCGGCGCGCCTTTGAAGGGGCCGATGAGCCCAGCGCTGATCCACCCGCCGTAGAAGTCGCCCGCCTGCGCTAGGACGCGCTCCTCGTCGAGCCAGGCCGCATCGGCCCGGCCGGGGTAAAAGGCGAAATGGCCCTTGAGCGCGTCGTACCCGGGGAAGGGCTCGGGGTATGTCCAGGCCACGGCCTCGTAACGTCGGTTGCTGATGAGGGCGTCGAGGTAGCGGGCCGTGCCCTTGAACTCGCAGTAGGTGGAGTGCCGTCGGCTCGGCACCAGGAGGTCCACCCGCACGTCATCCCGCGGGACGTAGATTGTCGGCGGGTGGCTGGTCTCGAGCACTCGCAGGGCGCGGTTCGAGTCGGCGAGCGTCTGGCCGGCGAAATCGACGCGGACCTGACGCCGGCAGGGCTCGACGGCCGGCGGGCGCGGATAGTCCCAGACGTTCTCTACGACCATCTCACCTCCTTGGGATCTCGGGCACTGGCTCTGCCGCGATCTCGGCGTCGCGCGGATGCGGAGCCTGTCGGGGCCGGGCCAGCGTGCTCGGCCACCACACGCGCCCGCCCGCGTCGAACACGAGCGCGGGCACGAGCACCGATCGCACGACGAAGGTGTCGAGCAGGACGCCGAAGGCGATCGTGAAGCCAAGCTCGGTGAGCGTCTTGAGCGGCAACGTCGCCAGCATCGTGAAGGTTCCGGCGAGGAGCGAACTCCTTGATCGCGGCGAGATCCCGAGCCGAGAGCCCGTCGGCGCGGCGAACGACTGTCACCGCCGTGAAGCGATCGCCGGAGGGAAACCGTTTGGCCGACGTCAGCTCCTTCACGGACTCCGAAGAGCCGGGCAAAAACGACGATTCCTCGTTCTTCTGGATGTTCTGGAAGCGCTGTGCGAACGAGCCGCGAGGCCGCCGAAGACCAGCCATACCAGGACGATCCCGGTCCGGGCGGCTCGCGACGCGAACAGGCGCTCGAGGAACCTCATGCGGGCATCATGTCCAGGTCTTCGGCCACTGCCCGGCGCAGCGCCTCCTCGAACCCCGCCGGCTCGACGTCGAACAGCTTCATCCCCGAGGGATCGCTGACCACGGTCGGTGTCGCCAGGCCCTCGACCAGCGGCCTGGCCACGCCCGGATCGACGGGCGTGACCAGGCCGATCCACAGGGAGGAGAGCCACGGAGTGATCAGCGGCACCGGGATCCGGGGGCGGTACGGGAGTCCGAGGACCTCGGCCATCCGGTCGAGCATCTCGGCGTAGGTGAGCACGTCCGGACCGCCGATCTGAATCTCGCGGCCCACCGATGCATCCACCTCGAGCGCTTTCGCGAGGTAGCTCAGGGTGTCGGCGACGGCGATCGGCTGGGTCGGGTTCTGCAGCCAAGCCGGCGCGATCATCGCGGGCAGCCGCTGGACCAGGTATCGCAGCGTCCGGTAGGACTCGCTCTGCGGGCCGACGACCATCCCGGCGCGAAAATAGGTCAGTGGCGGCCCGTGGTGGCGGAGCAGCAGCGCCGTCTCGTGGCGGCTGCGGAGATGCTCGGAGTGGGGACGGTCGCCTAGCCCACCGAGGTAGATGACCCGCTCGATCCCCTCGTCCCGAGCCATCCGGGCAAAGCTCGCGGCCGCCGCGCGCTCCCGCGGCGCGAAATCCCGGGGGCTTCCCCGTCCCATTGAGTGGATGAGGTAGTAGGCAGCGTCGATTCCGCGCCCCGCCCCGCGAAGTGTCTCGGGCCGCAGCACGTCACCCACATGCAGCTCGAGGCCGGCTTGCTCGAGCGCCTGCGCGCGGCTGCCGGCAGCGCCTCGGACCAGGCAACGCACGCCGTAGCCGTCGGCGGCCAGCCGGGCCGCGAGCATGCCACCGATGAACCCGGTGGCGCCGGTGATCAGGACGCGGCCGCTCATGCCGCGGCTTCGACCGCCCCGTCGGTGGGACGTCCCAGTACAGCGCGCAGGCCGCCCAGCGCACGGTCACCGACCCGATTGAAGGCGAGGGCGAGGAGCGGATCGGCGACCCTGAGCAAGCCCTTCAGCCTGAGCTCTGCGTCGTAGGTGACCCGCGTCCCGGTGGCGACCGTGTCGAAGGTGATGCGGTCATGCGAGACGACGGCCTCGTTCTCGCCCACGAACGTGACCGCGCTCGGCGGCTCGTACTCGACGACCCGGTAGGTGAGCGGTGTCTTTCGCCCCAGGAACTTGGCCACGAGGCGAAACTCGGTCCCTTTGCCGACGGCGCCGGCGCCTGCGCGCTTGGCCTCCACGACGCCAGGATCCCATTCGGCGCTCGTGGAGAAGTCGCTCAGGTATGCGAACGCCTGCTCCGGCATCCACTGGGTCTCAATGCTGGCTCGGTATCGCGCCATGCCTATCCCCTCACTTTGAACTGGTTGAACTCAGGGCCACACACTCCGCCCACAGACGGTGCCGGTCCGCCTCGGTTTCTCGGGTTCCCGGCAGGAGGTGGGTGGGTCGGCGTCGGCGGTCGTGCCAGAACCCGCCCGAGGTGTCTGCCGCCTCCGCGGCAGCTCCCAGCCAGACGATCGTGTCGGCGCCCTGACCCGGGCTGCGCAGCAGCGGTCGGGTCACACGGTGAAAGCGGGGGAGCGAGGACTGGACTCCGGCTGTGTCGGCCCAGCCCGGGTGCATGGCGTGCACGGTGACGCCGGTGCCGGCGAGTCGCCGCGCCCACATCTCGGTCAGGGCCACCTCGGCGCGCTTGCTCCTCGCGTAAACGGTAGGCCCGTCGAACTCTCCCCGCTCGCTTTGCAGATCGTCGGCCCGGAGCTTCTGGGTGTACATGCCGCCGGAGGACACGTTAATGACCCGGGAGGGAGCGCTGCGCTCGAGCACACCGGTCAGCAGTTGGGTGAGCAGGAACGGACCGACCACGTTGGTGGCGAGCGTGAGCTCGATCCCGTCAGCCGACAGCTCCCGCTCCTGGGTGAGGACGCCGGCGTTGTTGACGAGGCAGTCGAGACGTGGCGCCTTGGCGGCGAAGCGCTCGGCGAACTGGCGCACCGACTCCAGGCGGCTGAGGTCGCACAATTCGACGTGGACGTCCGCGTCGCTTCGATGCTCCAGGATTTTCGCCCGGGCGGTCTCGCCGCGTGCGCGGTTGCGGACGGCCAGCCAGACAGAAGCCCCGAGTCTGGCGAAGCCGTCCGCCGCCGCTAGCCCGATGCCCGAAGACGCGCCGGTGATCAACACCACCTTGCCCTCCATCCGCGCCAAAGGCCTCCAGCCGCGGCGGCGAATCCGGTAGCCGACGTTCGTGTAGCCACCGACCACCGAGAGGTCGAGTGCGGCATCGAGCAGCGAGCTGGTCATGGGATCAGCGCGGGATCAGGACTCGGTTGATGACGTGAATGACGCCATTGGAGGCCGCGATGTTCGTCTTGATCACGCGTACCCCTCCGACCGTGACGACCCCGTTCTTCACCCGCACCGTCAGCGACTGCCCGTTGAGCGTCTTGACGGAGTGGCGCTTGACGAGCTGGGCCGCGGTGATCTTGCCCTTGACCACGTGGTAAAGCAGGACCGCGCGCAGCTTATTGCGGTCGTGGGCCAGCGCCGCCAAGGTCGCCTTGGGCACCTTCGCGAACGCCGCGTCTGTCGGCGCGAACACGGTCAGCGGGCCCTTGCCCTCGAGCGCGCCGGCCAGCCCAGCCTGCTTGGCCAGCCTGAGCAGCGTCTTGAACTGACCTGCTCCGGCGGCGGTTTGAACGATGTTGCCCTCGCGGTGCGTCACCGCTCCGGCCGCCGGTACCAGCGCCGCCACCGAAACGGCGGCGATGGCCACTAGCGCGATGTAGCGCTTGATTGCATTCACCTTTGTTGCTCCTTTCAAATGCGTGCTGGTAACAGCACGCGGTCGATGACATGGATGACCCCGTTCGAGGCTTGGATGTCGCTCGCGACGAGGCGGGCACCATCAATCCGCATCGCGCCGTTGTTCGAGATCGACAAGGCCTCGCCCTGAAGGGTCTCGGCGGACATCCGGCGGGCGATATCGGCCGCCGTCATCCGTCCCGGCACGAGGTGATAGTTGATGACGTCGGCGAGCGTTTCGGGAGCCGCCAGCAACGACTCGACGGCGCCGAACGGAAGCTTCGCGAACGCTTCATCGCTCGGCGCGAGGACGGTGTAAGGACCCTCGTGCTCCAGCACGTCGCTCAGGCCCGCCCGGTCGATGGCGGCGACCAGTGTGTCGAGGCTTCCCGCGGCTTGCGCCGTCTGGAGGATGCTTACCGCGCTCTGGGGTGGCGGCGGCTCGCGGTCGGCCGCCCGGCGGGCCGCGGCGTCGCGGCCGTCGAGAATCGCGGCGTACACGAGCAGCGCCATGGCCGCCGCGACGATCAGCGTGACGAGGACGCCGACGGTGAAGAGGCCTGCTGCGCTCACCGCTCGCTCCGGGGGAGGACGACGGCGCCGAGCGACAGGATGGAGGGGACCCACAGCCCGACGAAGATGCCCTGCTCATGGTGGCCGCCGAACCACAGGACGACCGAGATCACGAACGAGATGAACGCCGCCAACAGAACCAGAAACCTCGCCCCGACCTCGGGGGCAGCGCCGACCAATGAATGAACCTTCTCCACTTCCATCACCATCCTTCGACAGACTCTCTACAAGCTCTCGACAAAGGTAGCGGCTGGACCAGGACTCTGTCAAGGGTTTGTAGAAGGTGTGTATAGTCCCGTGCTGTGTCAGTGGGCGGCGGACATCGGATCGGGGAGTTCTCGCGTCGCGTCGGCGTCGCGCCCGAGCTGCTGCGCGCATGGGAGCAGCGCTATGGGCTCCTGCAGCCCGAGCGCACGCCCGGTGGTTTTCGCCTCTACGGCGAAGAAGACGCCGAACGCGTCGCGCGCATGCGCCGGGCACTCGATGACGGCCTGTCCGCGGCCGAGGCGGCGCGCATCGCGCTCGAGGGCGCGCCATCGCCCGACAGCCCGATCGAGGACGCCCGGACGCGTTTGATGAGCGCGATCGAGTCATACGACGAAGCCGCCGTTCAGACCGTCCTGGATGACGGACTCGCCGCCTTCGGAATCGAGGCGTTTGTCCGCGAGCTCATCCTGCCCACGCTTGCTGCCGTCGGCAGCGGTTGGGAACAGGGCAACGTCGAGATCAGCCAAGAGCATTTCGCCAGCAACTTGATCCGAGGGCGGTTGCTCGCGCTGGCCCGGCTCTGGGGGCGCGGCGGGGGACCCCTCGCGCTACTCGCCTGCGCACCGGGCGAGCAGCACGACATCAGCCTCCTCGCCTTCGGCCTCATCCTGCGCTCCCACGGCTGGCGCATCCTCTTCCTCGGCGCCGATACTCCGCTCTCGACCCTCCACGAGACCGCGAGAACGACCGCGCCAGCGATGATCGTGCTCGTCACGTTCGATACCGCGCTGGTCAAGGCGGAGGGGGTCGCTCTGCGCCGGCTGGCACGGATCGCCCCGCTGTTCCTCAGCGGTCCCGGCGCCTCCCCTGACCTGACGGGCCAGCTGCGCGTCCGGCGGCTCGACGATGACGTGATCGAGGCCGCCCACGAGGTGGCGAAGATGACGAATCAATGACTCAGCCGCCGATGATCACCGGGCGCCGTTCCTACTGCGGTCTCGCCATTGGTTGGCGCGAACGTTGACAGCTGCCTTCTCGACCGTATCGACGATTCGCCTGCTCCGAGTTTCGGGTCGCTTGGCCGCCTGAATCCACTCGAGTATCGCGCGGCGTGTGGAGCGTGGGAATGCGTCCCAGTTCTCGCGGGCGACAGGCTGGGCGTCGAGGGCGCGGCGGAGATCGTCTGGTTCCTCCAAAGCCTCGACCTGGTTGAGCGCGTTCCACGTCGCGTCGAGCATTGAGCGGTGAACGGCGGCCTCGCCGGCTGAGCTCATGAGTCCCGCGGCCCGAAGTCGGGCAACGCGCTGCTTGTTGGCCTGTGACGAGCGGCTGCCCTTCTTGCGCGGGGTCATGAGAAGCCGTGACCGCTGCCTGCGTCTGGCACTTCGTGAGGCTGTCGCACACCCATGGCGAACAGCTTGGTGTCCTGGTAGACAGGCACGCTCGCCTGGTCCGGCGGACGCGTATTGGCGGGCCGCCGATTAGCTGGCGCCGACGGCAGCCAGTGCGCCTTGACGGGTCTCGTGCATCGGCAGCTGGCGATCGAGGGCGGTGAGCTCGAAAGCGCGGCGCGGCGATCCTAGTGGGCAGGCAATCGCGAGTTGGCGTCCGGTGTGATCTAGGTGCCGAATGGCGTTGAGCAGCAGCGCGATTCCCGATGAGTCCACCAAGGAGACGGCCTCGAGGTCGATGACGATCGCTCGCACTGAGGAGCGCAGGGCGGCATTGAGCTCGGGGGTGAGCTCGACGCACAATGCCAAGTCGAGTTCGCCGGTCACGGTGATGATCGCGAGGTCGTGGAACATGCATGGAGACCCTGATCCTTCAGTTCTGCAAGGCATCGGCGCTCAGCCCCGTTCTCCGATTTCGTCAGCCCGCGTGGCGATGAGGTTGCACGTCTGCTAGCGCGTCCGATGGACTGAGAGGCTGATCGGGCGTGCCGATCTCTCGGGGCCCGTCGGCGGACCCGCCCGAGGCGTGTACGGAGCTGTCCTGCGCTTGGCCACAACGGCCCCCACACGTAGGAAGGCCAGCTGCGGGTACGAGAGTATCCGCGCATCTGACGATGCAGGGCGCTGACCCACATCGTCGCCACGAGTCGAAGGGAGACATCCACGACACCGTGTGGCTCAGCAGTCGGGTGTGCTCGTCGAGGCCTACGGCCCCGGGGCCGGCGTTCGGTCGGACATCCTCTCAGCGATGCCGCCCCGCTAGCGGCGTGCACCACGTCGACAGCGCAGGGTGAGCCGGGTGGGGCTCCGTCGGTCGCCGATCCGTGCGGGCACTGCAAGAGCCGCCGAGGCTGGGAACCAGGGTTGCGCCCACGTTACGCCATCGTTGTGCGGGCGTGACGCCAGCCGATGGGGCTACGCGAACCTGATGGACCCGCCACGGACCCGGTAGGCCGCACCGAAGCTGAGGTCGAGCGCGGCCCCGTGCACGACACGGAACCCGAGGAGAAGCCTTCTCACGCCTGCGGACCGGCCGTCTCGTTGCCGCCGGACACGCCGAACTCTTGCCCCGCGCGGTGCTCGATCGGCGCCAGGCG
>CAVSAY010000019.1:0-93764 GCA_963725925.1 uncultured Solirubrobacterales bacterium | reverse complement strand
GTCCCTAGCGGAGCGACCGGAACGCCGCGCGAACCTCTTCGGAGAAGAGCTGCGGCTCCTGCCACGCCGCGAAGTGGTCGCCGCGGTCGACCGCGTTGTAGTAGATGAGGTTGGGGTATGCCTGCTCTGTCCAACTCCGCGGTGCCTGGTAGAGCTCCCTGGGGAAGACGGTCACGGCGACCGGCACCGACGACGGGACGCCCTTGGCGTCGAAGAACCCGTACGCGTTCTCGTGATATAGCCGCGCCGAGGAGATCCCGGTGTTCGTGAACCAGGTGAGGGTGATGTTGTCCAGGACCTCGTCTCGTGTGAGGTTCCCGACAGGGCGTCCGTCGACGAACGCGTGGGTGATGTCCTCGTAGCTGCGGGCGTCGTGGTCGAGCATCCAGGCGGCCAGGCCTGCGGGCGAGTCTGCGATTCCGTAGAGCGTCTGCGGACGCAGGAGCATCTGGATGGCGTAGCCGATGCCCTTCGTGTACACGTCGCTCACGTCCACGTAGCAGCGTTGTTCGTCGTCCGAGAGCCCGGCCGGCGCCGGAGCGACGTTCAGCGGCGCGAACCGCTTCGCAACCTCGGGCGGAAGAATGCCGGGCATGTTGACGTGGATGCCGAGCAGCTCGGGAGGTGCCTGCACGCCCATTAGATCCACGATGACCGCGCCCCAGTCGCCGCCTTGCGCGACAAAGCGTGTGTAGCCGAGGCGCTTCATCAGCTCAAGCGAGGCAGCGGCGACGCGGTCGGGACCCCAGCCACCTGTGGTCGGTTTGCCGGAGAACCCGTAGCCTGGGATGGACGGAATCACCACGTCGAACGCGTCCTCGGCGCTGCCGCCGTGGGCCGTCGGGTCGGTGAGCGGGCCGACGACGTTGAGCATCTCGACTACCGAGCCAGGCCAGCCGTGGATGAGGATCACGGGCAACGCGTTGTCATGATGCGACTTGACGTGGATGAAGTGAATGTCGAGATCGTCGATCTCGGTCAGGAACTGCGGAAGGGCGTTTAGCCGCGTCTCGGTCCTCCGAAGGTCGTACTCGCTGCCCCAGTACCGCACGAGTGCCTCCATCGTGGCCAGCTGCACGCCCTGCGAGGGGTCTTCGACGGTCTCTTTGTCAGGCAAACGCGTTGCCGCGATGCGCGCACGCAGGTCCTCGACTTCTGCCTCGGAGATCGCGACCGTGAACGGCCGGATCGCTGTGGCGCCCGCTGACTCTTGTGTGTTGACAGCCATTTGGGTCCTCCTTGGCTGGGTGACGGATGTGGCATGAAGCGTCGCCGTCTCCGCTGAGAGTCGCGCCCGTCGATACCCGGGGTTCTGTGCGTGGATCGCACCCTGGGGTGGTCGCGTGGTTCCGATGCCTGAGCGTTAGGTCGAGGCCTGCTCCATCTAGGAGCCAGGCATCGCATCGGCCAACTCGCGACGAGAACGTATGTCGAGCTTGGTGAACACGTTGCGCAGATGCCACTCCACGGTGCGCGGGCTGAGGAAGAGCCGGGCACCGATGTCCGGATTCGATAGGCCCTCGCGGGCCAAGCGCGCGATCTGACGCTCCTGGGCGGTGAGATCGTCGCGCGTCGCGACGGTCCGCTCGCGCACCTTCTCGCCCGTCGCAAGCAGCTCACCCCTGGCTCGCTCGGCGAATGCGTTCATCCCGATCGACGCGAACTGGTCGTGGGCGGCACGGAGTGGGACACGTGCGTCGACCCGCCGATTCTCGCGGCGCAACCACTCCCCGTAGAGCAGATGAGCCCGGGCGAGGTCGGGACGCCGGCGGGTCCTTGCGAGTCGCTCGATCGCCTCGCGATGCAGGCGCTCGGCATTCTCGCCCTTGCTTAGAAGTGCCTGGCAGCGCGCTTGGATCCCCAGGCCCCAGTCGGTGCTGGAGGGCGCGGTGGCCGCGATTACGCGCTCGAGCGCATCGGCCGCGACGTCGGGCCTCGCGGTGCGGACTGCCGCTTCGGTCAACTCAGTCAGTGCCCAGGGGGAGAACTGGAGCTGCGGTGTCTCGTCGGCCGCTCGTTGGGCCGAGGCGAGCGCCCGGTCGTAGCGGCCAAGCCCGTTGAAAAGAATTGCGCTCACCCACTCGGCCCACTGGACGCTGAGCCCCTGACCGCCTGTTCCGGCGTCACTGATCGTCGACTCGATCAATGGCAAGGCGGCCCTTTGGCCTCGGAACGCGGCGAGCAGAAGCTGGGCATAGGGTGCCATGTGGGTCCCGGTCGCCTTTGTGATCGCTTCGGCCTCGGCGATCGCGACGCCAGCAGCGCCAAAGTCGCCGCACGACGTAAGGAAGATGGCCCAGTCGGCCAGGTCGATCGGCAGTCGCGCCAGCGCGCCCGCGTCGCGGGCCTTCTTGAGGTTGCGCGCGCTGATGGCGTGCCAGCTGTCCTCATCCCAGAGGACATTGGGCGGGGTTGTTGTCAACCAGCCCCAGCGGAAGTTCTCCTGGCCCGGTGACGCGTCGTCCGCAAACGTGGCGGTTGCTCGCCTCAGCACTGGCGCGGCCGCCGCACGTCCTTCTGTGATCAGGGTCGTGAGCCCATCGAGCAGCAGATCGGATGGGCGGAGCGGGCGGGTCGGCCGCGGAGCCGCTGTGGCAGCGCGGGATACCTCGACCAGGCTGCCGGCGCAGGCCAACCGACCTGCGAAGAAGGCAGCTCCCCATGCGTCGAGGTAGGTCTCGCGCGCAAGCTCGGGGTCGAGCCTCTCAAGGCGTTGGGCGGCTTTCAACAGCAGTGGCGGCGCAGTGGTCCCCATGCTCGACGCGAACGCGATCTGACCCCTGAGCAACTCCACCTGCGCCATCTGCCGCTCGTCTGGCGTCGAGGCCTCGGCCAGGGCCAGAAGCTCGAGCGCGCCTTCGAAGATGCCGGCATGCAAGCTCGCTTGGGCCGCGGCAAGCGCACGCCGCACCCGCTGCTTGGGATCGCCCGACAAAGCGACGGCGCGATGCAGGAACGCGGCTGCCGCGGCCAGGCCGCCGCGCGCCTGCGCGCGGCTGGCGGACTGCTCGAGCGCCGCGGCGACCGGTTCGCTGGGCCCCGCTGCGGCTGTGGCCAGATGCCACGCGCGACGGTCCGGGTCGACGCCGCCGTCGGTCACCTCGGCCAGGGC
Organism: uncultured Solirubrobacterales bacterium; assembly: GCA_963725925.1. GTDB lineage: Bacteria > Actinomycetota > Thermoleophilia > Solirubrobacterales > Solirubrobacteraceae > Palsa-465. The sequence goes on along the minus strand of CAVSAY010000019.1, from coordinate 90,652 downwards.
CAGATGGACCTCCCGGCGTTGCTCTTTGGTCGCTGTCCGGTATACAGCGGAGCGCACCAGCGGATGACGGAAGGTCACCCGCTCTCCGAGCGCGAGCAACCCGTCCGTCTCCGCGTCCACGGCGGAGACCGCGATCCCGAGTCGCTCGGACGCGGCCAGCAGCAGCAGCGGATCGCCGACCGGCTCAGCCGCCGCGACCAGCAGCAGACGTCGCGAATCGTCGGACAGCGTCTCAACCCGGCGAACGAAACTGTCCTCGATCCGCCCGACGAGCCCCTGCGCTTCGACTAGGCCGAAGCCGCCCGCCAGCTGTCTTGCCGTCAACCCCCGCGGCAGCTCGAGCAACGCCAGCGGGTTCCCGTGCGTCTCGGCGACGATCCGGTCGCGAACCCGCTCATCCAACCTGAGCCACACGGTCGCGCCCAGCAGCGCACGGGCGTCGTCCCTGGGCAAGCCGCGTACCTCCAGTTCCGGAAGGTGCGCAAGCTCCCCGCCCGGCTCGCGTGTTGCGAAAACGACCCCAACCCGCTCTGCCAGCAGGCGACGGGCGACGAATGCGAGGGTCAGCGCCGAGGCCCGATCCAGCCACTGCGCGTCGTCGGCCACGCATAAGATCGGTCGCTCATCAGCAGCCTCCGAGAGCAGGCTCAAAACGGCAAGCCCGACGAGGAACCGATCTGGAGCTCCGCCGACGCTCAGACCGTAGGCGATCTCCAGAGCCTGGCGCTGCGGAGTCGGCAGCCTGTCTAGTCGATCGAGCAGCGGAGCGCAGATCTGATGAAGACCGGCGTAGGCAAGCTCCATCTCCGACTCCACCCCCACCGCCCGGAGCACGGTCAAGTCCGACGCCGACTGGACCAGGTACTCGAGCAGGGCCGTCTTCCCGATCCCAGCCTCTCCACGTAGTACCAGCGACCGGCCCTCTCCCCGCCGGATCGCATCGACCCATCTGTCAAGCAGCGCGCACTCGTCGGCCCGACCGCGCAGGGCCGACCGCCGCCCTGGTGCGCCGCGACGAATCTCCATGGTCCCAGGGTGATCCTAAAGCAGACACAAGCCTCGAAAACGAACCTCACCGACGAAGGGCCTGCCTGGCCACCAGAGCGCTGCTACCGGGCAGCGCGTTGCAGCCGAGGCAGGTTGCGGGCATCCGCGAACGGGATCCAGTTCGCATCGTCGGCTCGCGCATTGCGGCGCTTGTTGCTCGGCCCCTTACCGGTGGACGGAGGGCGCCCAACGATCAGCGCGTCGAGATCGCGCACCCTTCCATAGTTGACGAGCACGATCGCGGGATAAGCGCGCGCCAGGCGCTCGAGCCAGGCCGTCTGTGTGGTCCCGTCGACGCGTCCGGTCACCGCCACGCGCTTACTTGCCCCGCGAGTCATCAGCAGATCGTGCAGTTCCCGCGTGGTGAGTTTGCCGCCCTGTCGCCTAGCGATCTGTGCGCGACGCTTCGGGGGTACGCACTGCGGTGTGCGGCCTTTTGGCGCGGGCCGTGACGACCCCGCTCGAGCGCGGCGCGCGACGGCTCTGGTAAGCGCGATCGGCTCTTGCTGGAGTTCTGCTCGGCGCCGGGCCAGTTCGCCGTGTTTGGCGCGGTAGTGTTCCCATGCCGCCGAGGAAGCCACGAACGGTTCTCCCAGTTCCCACAGAGTGGCGAACCGGGCGCGCTGGCTGCGTCTCGCGGCGGCCGCGGTTAACGTCAGCTCTTCGTACTGCTCGACATTGGTGTCAAGACCGCCGCCGGTCAGGTTCCCCGACCCGGAGAAGACCACCAGTTCCCTGGGACGGGTGACGAGGTAGAGCTTCGGATGAAAGGTCTCTGGGCGGTCGAACACGACCCGCACGTCCGCGCCCGCGTCGGCCAGCGCTTCGATCGCCGCGGGCTCGGTGAGGGCAAACCCCAGGCCGATCACGACTTGTGTGCTTGGCGGAAGGCCCACTTCCAGCAGGCGATGCGTGCCCGTCGCACGAGCAAACGCCACGGCAACATCGAACCGTGATGCTCCGCGCAGCTGGCGGCCCAGCCGCTCGAACAGGCTGACCTGGTGATTGAGGCGGGACGCGACCAACATCCCCGAACCCTCGCATCAACCACGCTCGGTACGCAAGACCACCGGCGCACCCTACATCGCGCCTCTGAGCGCGATCGACCGCCACCGATGCTTGCTCAAACCAACATCCAGGCACGTTAACGATCGCTTTGCTCATTGGGGACGCCGCTGACCTGACGACCGAGTTGGCGACGATCCGGTCGTCACGATCCGGCCGGCCGATGGCGCCGGGGTACGAGTCCATTCGCCCACGAGCATCCTCTGGTCGCCGGCGAGTCGGCGCGGATGCGCTGCAACCCTCGTATTCCACGTTCGCGGACCTGCTTGACCCGCGGTTCGAGTCAATCCGCGCCTGGAGTGACGCCCGGTTCGCGGAAGGTCGAGCCCGGATCAACACTCAGGCGGCGAGCACTGGCCGCAACCGCTGTGACAGCCAGTCGGCCTGCTCCCGCACTCGAGCGACGTGACGTGGTTCGTACGTCCGCGTCTTCGTTTCGATCGCGACGACGATCCCGGTCGGGCGCGATCGCCACCGAGTCAATGTCGCCGCCGACCCTGCCAGGTCAGCGAATGCCGCAGCCGCCACCCCTCCGCCTCGAGCGAGGCGAGCACGCGCTGCACCTCGTCCTCCGAGCGGGCGCCGACTCGGCTGCGACTGGCGAGCGAAAGCCAGTGACGAGCGTAGTAGCCAAGTCCGACGGCGCTGAGGAACAGCAGTCCGGCGAGCGCCGCCGCTCCCGTGCTCAGGATCACGAGCCCGAGCAGCGTGACGATGACGCTGCCCAGGGCCGCTTCGCCGGCGTGGACGAGCCGGCGATATTGCTGACGGCGCGCGTAGTTGGGCACTGCAAGACGAAGGTATGGCGCCACGTCGCGATGGTCCCACCTCACCTGGACGATCTCGCCGCGACGCCGGGCCTTTTGTTCGTCGCCAGGGACTCCGCCCTTCCGACGCAATACCTAGCTCCCATCGCGCCCACCGTGACCACCACCACGTCGATGCCGCACCGATACCCAACGCCCGACGCGTCCCGCTCCCCGCGGCCGGGTGCCGCCCGGGACCCGCATCCAGGCGTTTCGCGCGGTCGGTCGCGCCTGGCGGGGATCACCGAGAGCGGCTTGGTGGCGCCGACCGCCGGCTGACAGGGGCATGGACAGGCTGCTCACCGCTGATGAACTCGCCGAGCGTCTCGGGATGAAGACCGAGTGGGTCTGGGCGCAGGCCCGCGCCGGCCGGATCCCCCACGTGCGGCTCGGCCGCTACCGCCGCTTCCGTGAGTCAGCCGTCGAGGAGTGGCTGCGCGAGCTCGAGACCGGCGGCGCCACCGCTAGGGCCGCGCATCGCCCGTCGCCCCTCCGCCGTACTGCCTAGCCCTCCCTGACGGAACGGTTAGACGCGCCAGCCACGGCTGGCGCGTTTCTGGCGGGCCAGGCACAGCAGCGCGGGCCTCTGATGAGGCCATCCACAAACGCGCGGCTGGACGTTTAGTCCCCCAATAGTCCCCTCGCGTGATTTTCCTCCAACCACGCCAATCTAGAAAATCGGCGTATAGCAGGGACTTTAGGAGGGTGAGCGAGGGGACTCGAACCCCCGACCGCCTGGACCACAACCAGGAGCTCTACCAGCTGAGCTACGCCCACCGTGAGGGGACTGAATCTAGCAACGGTGGGGCCTGCCGGTGGCCGACTCATTGGCTCGAGCCGGCCACCGGGGCCAGAGCGGGCTACGGCTTGAGTCGCACGACCTGGGGGTCGTGGTCTGAGACCTGGTCGGCGTACTCGGAGTTGATGTGCACGACCTGGTACTGCGGGCTGGCGAGCCCGCGCGTGACCAGGATGTGGTCGAGCACCTCCGAGATGCCGTCGAAGTCGTAGGTGTAGCGCTGATCGACCGGCAGCGTGCTGATCAGGTCGGTCAGGATCGAGTCGCCCGATCCGTCGGCCGTGCCGGTCCGCAGGACCGACAGCGCAGGACTGAACTGGTAGTCGTTGAGGTCGCCGAGCGCGACCACGTCGGCCTTCTTGTCGATCGCCAGGATCTTCTCGACGAAATCGTGCTCCGCCTGAGCCTGGCCGGAGCGCTGCACCGCCGACGACTGCGCCGGGAACTGGAAGCGCCCGTCGGCGTTCTGATCGCCGAGCTTGGCGTCGAAATGATTGGCGATCACGAACACGGGCTTGCCGTTGAACGTGAACTCGCCGACCAACGGCTTGCGACTCGAGTTCCAAACCGGGTTGGTCGGGTCGATCCTGCCCGGCGACAACGTCAGGTCGGGCCCGCCGTGGCTCTTGACGACCTGCGCGCCGGTGGTCGATCGATTGGTCGATGCCGGCCCGCCGGTCGACGAACGTCACGCGTGCGGGGTTGTAGAGGAACACCACCCGGATGTTTCCGCCGGGCTGGCCCCCGTCCTGGTCGTTGACGGGGTCTATCTCACGCGAGTCGTAATGAGGGCCGCCGGCCGCGACGATCGCATCGGTGAGCTTGCTGATCGTCTGGTTGGCGGCGACGACGCCGTCGTCGGTCGCGCCGTCGTTGTCCTGCACCTCCTCGACCGCGACGATGTCGGGCTTGGCGAGATTGGTCACCAGGTCGGTCGCGAGCCGCTGGAACTTCGAGTCGGGGTCGCTCGGAGCCAGGTTCTCGACGTTGTAGGTCGCCACCGCGAGCTGCTTGTTTGTCTGTGCGGTGGCCACCGTTGGCGCCAGGTGGTTGTGCTGGACGGTTCCCAGCGTTGTCGCGGCGACCGTGTAGCCGCCGAATTCCGAGTAGTCCACAGGCCCGACCGTCGGCCCCTGGAAAACGTCGCCGACGTCGGCGTGCGGATTGCTCCCGTCCGCCGGAACGACTTCGATTCGGCCCGACGGGATCGCGTTTTCGGCGAGCAGCTCGGTGCCGCCGCGGAACGTCTCGTCCTGGGACGGCTTGGACGTGACGTACTGCTCCCCGAAGCTGTTGGAGGGTCCGACCACCCTCGCATCGTCGACCTCGACGCGCATTCCCTCGCGCGACTCCCAGTAATCGAGCGCCGAGCGGCTCGGCGTGATCTGAGTCGACTCGATGTTGCCGCCACCGAGATCCGGGGCGTAGGTGTCAGGAACCGTCGAGGCCCCGATCACCTCGGGCGCCGGCAGCTGGTTGCTGTGTGAGAGCACGATTGCCGTGGGACTGTCGATCTCGGTCACCGACAGCTGTGCGGTACTCGACGTCGTCTCACCGCTGGCCAGTGGATAGAAGTCCTTGACCGTGCCCGAGACGAGCACCGAGTCACCGACGGCGACGCCCGGGGACGAAGTGAACACGAAGATCCCCTCGCTCGTGGCCGGGTTGTCATCGGGGCTTGGATCCTGGATCCAGTAGCCCTTGCTGGCGCCGGAGCTGCGAATCGCGGTGACGATTCCGGGCACGTTCGTCACCTGGTCGCCGTTGTGCGGCGAGATCCAACTCGTGCCCTGTATGTCGTGGATGCGAAGCGGGCCTGGGGTGCCCGTGCCTGTGCCGCCACCGCCGCCGCCAGTGCTGCCGCTGTTCGCGGCGCCGGGGGTCGGGGCTGCGGCGGTGAAATCAGTGGAGTTGTTGTCGCTGTCGGGCTGATCGGAGCGCTGCTCGGACTGCGTGTTGGAGGCTCCGGTCGCCGGCGACGTCTCGTTGATCGCGGCGGTGCCGTAGCCGACCAGGTCCTGTGACGCGCTCTGGCAGGAGGCCGAGTCCGCGCAGGTCAGTGCGTCGGTGCCGTGCACGAGCGCAACCGTGCCGGCAGTCGCCGACATCGCGATTGAGCCGCTGGCCTGCGTCGGCGGTAGGGACTGGGTGCCCCCGGTGCCCTGAGACTCACCGACGAGGTACAAGCCTCCCGCGGGGATCGAGCCACTGAGTTGGGTCACCTGCCACGCGCCTGAGGCGCTGCTCGAGTGGTATTGCACCGACCAGCCGTCGACGCTCGCGGCCGTGTTACCGCGGTTGGCGATCTCGATGAAGTCGTTCGTGTACGTCGCGCCGGAGTTGCCCCCGCCGCCGTACACCTCGTTGATCACGAGCGTCGACGACGCCGTTGCCGACGCCTGCTCGTCGTTCAATGACAGCGCTATCGCCGCCGCCGTGATCGCCACGGCGAGCGCGAGGACGATCCTTCGGACGTGCCGAAGCCGTGCACCCAGCATCCAAGAGCCTCCCAGTGTTGGTTTCCCGCCGACTGGCTCGGCGGCAGCCGCAAGTCCTTCCCTTGGACGCCAGGTTGGCATTACGCCTGGACGTCGCGTGTGAACATCTCGGTCACGGCGTGTGACCGGTTGTTGCCCCCACTCGCGCCGCTCGTCTCCTGAAGTTGACCCGGCCGTCGTCATCGTGATCGTCCGGCGGCACCACCCCTACGTCGCCCACCACGACGACGACGACCACCCCAACCACGACGACCCGCGACCACAACGGCATCGCCGAGCGCGGACACGACGACGACCCCGTAGTCGTGCCTAACGCGCCGGCACGACGGGTCCACACTTCACGCACTCGGCTCGCCAGCTGAGCGGGAGCACCTGGACGCGCAGCTTGCGTCCGCAGGTCGCGCAGTAGCGCGGAGGGTCGGTCGCCTGCTGCCGGCGCTCGCAGGCGGTGTGGTCGCCTTCGTCGGCCGGCCGCCCACATCCGGCGCAGTGCGTCACAGTGTCTTGGATAGTTCCTTGACGGGCATCTTGAGCTCGGTGAGTAGTGCGAGGTCGTCTTGGGCTGAGCGGCCGAGTGTGGTGAGGTAGTTGCCGACGATCATCGCGTTGATGCCGCCGAGCACGCCTTGGCGGGTGCCGAGGTCTCCGAGCGTGAGCTCGCGGCCGCCGGCGTAGCGAAGCACGGTCCGGGGCAGCGCCAGGCGAAACGCCGCGATCGCCCTGAGCGCGTCGGCGCTGGGCGTGACCTCGAGATCGGCAAACGGTGTTCCCGGGCGCGGGTCAAGGAAGTTCAACGGGACCTCGTCGGGCTCAAGCGCGGCCAGCTGGGAGGCGAACTCGGCCCGCTGCGCAAGCGTCTCGCCCATCCCGATGATCCCGCCGCAGCACACCTCCATGCCCAGCTCGCGCACCAGCTCAAGCGTCTGCCACCGCTCCTGCCAGGTATGCGTCGTGACCACCGAGCCGAAGTGCGACCGCGCGGTCTCGAGATTGTGGTTGTAGCGATGCACCCCAAGATCGCGCAGCTGTTCACCCTGCGCGCGCGTGAGGATCCCCAGCGAGCACGCAACATTGATCTCCACCGCATCCTTGATCGCCTTCACCCCCTCACCGACCTGCTCCATCAACCGCGCATCAGGCCCGCGGACCGCCGCGACCAGACAAAACTCAGTCGCGCCCGTCGCCGCCGTCTCCCGCGCCGCCTCAACCAACGACGGGATATCCAACCGCGCCGCGCGAACCGGCGTGTCAAACCGCCCCGACTGCGAACAGAAATGACAATCCTCCGGACACCCGCCCGTCTTGACGCTGACGATCCCCTCAACCTCGATCTCCGGACCACACCACCGCATCCGCACCTCGTGCGCAAGCTCCAAAGCGTCCGCCACCCGCCCATCCCCGAGCCGCAGAACGTCAAGCGTCTGCGCCTCACTCAGGCCAACACCGTCCCCGAGCACCTGCGTGCGCGCGACAGCAAGGATGTCGTCGGTCATGCTCAGCCCTCCGATCCAAGTTTGCGCGTCGAGCATATTCGCCGCGGCCCGCGGACACGGTCCCGGCGACCGCCGGCCGCGGCTCACTTGGTCGCGGCGGCGAACCGGTGAGGAGCCTGCAAGAGCGCCAGCACAAGGACTCCGGCGGCGACGTAGCCGGCGCCCTGCACGCTGAGCACCGCGACGATCCCGAGGACGTGGGCGAGGACCCCCGCGGCCACCGTGCCGATCACGATCGCCACACCCTCGACCGCACCGAGCGCGCCGAATATCCGGCCGCGATATCGGTCGGTGGTGTGGTCCTGCATCAGCGTCATGGCAGCGGTGAGCATGAAGGTTCCGGCGACGCCCGCGCCCGCGATCAGCACCGCTGCCGGCCACACGGCGGGCCAGGCCAGCGGATACAGGAACAGGACCAGGTCGATGGCGCCGAATGCGATCGCGCAATAGGAAAGGGTGGCGACGGGGTCGAGTCGGCGCCCGAGCGACGCAGCGACAAGACCCCCGCCGATTCCGCCCGCCGCCTGCGCGGCGTTGATCAAGCCGAAGTCGCCGCCGCTGCCGTGCAACACGGAGCGAACGAACGGCGCAAACAGGGTCGCCCATGACCCCCTCCCCGACCGAGACGATCGCCAGGAAGATGAGCAGCGCCCGCAGAACGGATTCGCGCGTCGACAGTCGCAGGCCGTCCGCCCACTCATCGCGCAGTTCCCGGACGCGGGAGCCGAGGTTGGTCCAGCCCCTCCCGGTGGGTGCCGGACGCCGGCCCGACTCGACCAGGGGGAGGCTCAGGCAGAACGCCGCGGCGATCAGGAAGCTCGCGAGGTCGGCGAGCACGACCGGGACGAGGCCTCCGGCTGCCACGAGGGCGCCGCCCAGCGCCGCGCCGAGCAGTCTGGACGCGTCGCGGTTCTGGCCGTAGAGCGCGTTGACGGTAGGCAGCTGCGCGGGATCGGCCACCAGCGGCAGCATCTTCTGCTCGGCGGGCGCGAAGAACTGCTGAACGGCCCCCTCCCACGCCACCACGACGAAGACGACCCATACGTCGCGTGGATGTCTGACGAGCAGCAGCGGCAGCAGGCCGCCGGCGAGCGCCAGATTGGTGACGACCATCGTCCGCTTCGGATCCCATCGGTCGACGAACACACCGGCGAGCGAGCTCAGCGCGATCTGTGGGATGAACGAGGCAAGCAGCATCCCCGCCGAGGCGACCGTCGACCCGGTGAGCGCGTAGACGTAGTAGGCGAGCCCGACACGCAGCACCCAGTCGCCGGACAACGAGATGAGCCCCGCGCCGAGTAGCAGGCGCACCCCAGGCTCTGCGACCGCGCCGCGTAGCCTGGCCACGTCAGTTTCCCTCCGTGGTCGACTTGCGCGGAACCACGATCAGCGTGAACTCGACCGGCACCGAGCCCTCCGGGCGCGAGGCGATGTCGTCAAGCGGACGCTGCTCGGCGAACTCGGCCAGTAGGGCATCCATGGCGTCGGTCAGCTCGATGGCTTCCTGCTCTGTGAGGTACAGCGTGCTGCGCCCAACGCCGGTGTGGCTGCGCCAGCCCTCCGACCACTCCCCCCTTCGCTCGTGCCATTCGATCAGGTCCTCGACGGCTCGCTCCGCCGTGACCTGCTCGAGCACGGCCAGCGCTGCCGGGCCGCCGGCTTGCTCTTCGATCCCCTCCGCGCTGTAGGACGTGTGGACGACGCGCCACGGGCGCTCCCGCGCGTCGGCGCCCTGCACCTGCTCGACGAAGCCGTACTTGGCGAGCTGGCGCAGATGATGTGAAGCCAACGCGTGGCTGATGCCGAGCTCGCGCGCCGCGTCCGCGGCCGTGATCTTTCCTGAGCGGCCCACGATCGACTGCAACTCCAACCGCAGCGGATGGGCGAGCGCGCGAATGCTGAGCGGGTCGTCCAGCAGCCGGCGCCGCTGGCCGGGTCGCTCCTGGTCGTCTGGGCTCGCGGCTGATTCCAAGGACATGCTTGGGATCGTAAATGGCTATGCGGAGAGATGTCAAGCACTTCTTTGGCATCTGCTGGCTCGGGGAGCCCGGGCCGATGATTGCCTCATCCCATGTCCGCGCTCCAGCGCTCCTCGATGTGCGCGACGCGCCAGATCAGCAATGCGATCGCCCACGTCACGACGAACAACCCGACGATTAAGTAGCCGACCGCGTTGATGTCGATGCCGGAGACCCAACTCCAGAACACGCCTCTGAGCCCAAGCTTGTCGACGGCGAGACCGAGCAGCTCAACGGTGCCAACCACGAGGGCCACCGCCACTGACAGACCGGTGATGATGATGTTGTAGTAGACCTTCCGGACCGGGTTCGAGAACGCCCAGCCGTAAGCGAAGTTCATGAACGAGCCGTCGATCGTGTCCAGCAGTGACATCCCGGCGGCGAACAGGATCGGGAGGCAGAGGATCGCGTAGAACGGCAGGCCCGCCCCTGCTGCTCCGGCGGCGAGGAACAGCAGCGCGACCTCGGTCGCCGTGTCGAACCCAAGACCGAACAGCATGCCGAGTGGGTACATGTGCCACGACCTCGTGACGCCTCGCGTGAAGCGACCGTATACGCGGGTCATGGCGCCGCGACTGTTGAGCTGGCGCTCGAGCTGCGCCTCATCGAAAGCGCCCCGACGCATTCCTCGCAGGACGCGCACAATCCTGAACAAGACGAGCAGGTTCAGCACAGCAATCAGGTAGAGGAAGCTGCCTGATACCCCGGTGCCTATGAAGCTCGTGACGTTGTGAAGCGCCGATGTGCTGTTCTCGACCTGGCCGCTGACCGCACGGATCCCCACCGCGAACAGCAGCGCGAGCAGGAACACGATCGTCGAGTGTCCAAGAGAGAAGAAAAACCCGACTCCCAGCGGTCGCTTGCGTTCGACCATCAGCTTCCGCGTGGTGTTGTCGATCGCCGCGATGTGGTCGGCGTCGAACGCGTGGCGCAAGCCGAGCATGTAAGCGGTCACCCCGAGCCCGACCGTGAACGAACCCGTCGCGCCTAGCTGATAGTGACGGGGCGCGATTACCGCGATGAGGATGAAGAACCCGACTACGTGCAGCCCGATGACGACAGCTGCCATAGCCGCGACGGTGCGCCATTCGGGACCTGTCAAAGCGCCACGCACGCGGTGGCGCAGCGACGACCTTCGGTTCGCTCGCATGTCAGAACTCCGCTCGTGTTGAGTGCTTGCCGAGCGAGAGACGCCCGGCGCTCGGCCGGGCGCCCTCGCTCATCTTTCAGGACAGACGCATCTCGGTGACGACGCCTGCGTGAACTGCGACCGTCGAGGCGGGCTGGGTATCGGTCTCCCACACGAGGTAGTCGCCGGCCGGGAGGCTGCCGAAGACCGCCGTGAGCATCGATCCCGCCTGGGTTGTGCGTTCGTGCACGCCGGTGTGGACTCGATGTCCGTGGCCGTGCTCGCGGCTGATCTCTATCTCCCGGCCGCGGAAACGCTCGGCCGGATAGATCACGAGCGCGCCCGCTTCGGTTCCGATGTCGAGCGCGAGACTCGCACTCGCAGCCGTACTGATGGCGGGGCCCACTTCGGTCGTGCCCCCACTGGTGGTTGTCATGCTTCCACTCCCCTCAGGCCGCCAGCGGTTTGGTGTCATAGCCGCTGACAGGTGTCCCGAGGTACGGGAAATTGGGCAAGTACCGCGTGCTGCTCTGGTCCAAGCCGTCGGTGATAAGCGACGCCGCCGCGTCGGGCGTGTAGCTCGGGTTGACCAGCGGATACGTCGCCCCGGCGATCGCGCGCAACTCGACGGTGACGACGTCGTCAAACACGCGCCGGCCGTTCGGGAAACCAGCCGCGTCTCCCCCGATCAGCCCCAATGCCTTGGGGTCGCTCGCCGGCGGGATAGCCATGTTCAGCCGCAACTGGTCGGCGTACCGCTTGCCGGTGAAGTTCTGGAATCCAGGCACGATTCCAGCCGGGAGGCCCGTCAGCAGCACGGCGACAAGGTCCGCCCTTGCGGCCGTGAGCCCGGCGAGATTGGGGAACACGTTCGGGTAGAGCACCGGCAGCAACCCGGCGAGCTCGGGGTGCTGCACGTACTTCAGGAACTGAGCGTCCTCCGCTGCGGGGAGCGCATTCCATCGATCTTTGTCGCCGAGAGGAACGATCACCTCGTTGAACAGCGGATTGCCGAGCCGGGAGACCTGGACCCAGTCCCCGGCCTCGAACGTGGTGCCGGTCCCGGTCCCGCGGATCAAGGTCCGCTGTCGACTCGCCGCCGCCCACACGCCGATGACTGCGCTCTTACTCATCGGGTTGGTCGGCTTCATGCCGTTCGGGGTCAGCTCGGTCTTGGGCACCTTCAACGCGATCGAATGCACGCTGAAGTCGTTGGTGGCGTTCACGCCGGGAGCGGCCGCCATCGACGCGATGTGGAGATTCTGGAACGGGCGTAGGTCGCCGAGATCGAAGACCGCGCCGAGGTCGACGTAGAAGCCCTCGAGGCGCTGGCCGGCGAACACCGTGTGGCCGGCGCCGATCTGGTGCACGGCCTGCGCCGCGAGCGTCTCGTAGCCGGGTGTCGATGCCGGACCGATGTTGCACGGCGGACAGGCCAGATGACTGCCCAGGACCGTGCGCTTTGAGCCCTCGACGCGCGTCACCGAGTAGAACTGCCGCCGGTTCCAGTTGGGGCTCGAAATCGAGTTGATCGGGCCCGTGTTGTAGAGGAACGTGTCCGGATTGCGCACCTCGGTCGTGAACCGGAGCTCGTACGTGATCTCCGCCTTACCATCGGTGTCGTTGTCGATGTGGATCTCGTAGCGCACGTCATCTCCGAACTCGAAGAAGTTCGGACCTCCGAACGGCGCCTCCAGCGGGAGGTAGTTGGCAATGATCGTCACGGTGTCCGGGTCGTCCGGACTCACGAATGCGTACGTGTCAGTGTTGTCGGCGACAGGGTCTTTGCTGATCGCCGGCGCCTCACGGTGAGACGACATGGTTTGACCTCCGAGTAGTTGAGTCGGCTGTAGGGTTGGACTGTGACCGGGCAGGGGCAGTCACTCCCGTGCGGGAGTCGCGCGCCCCCGGATGTACAGCGCCTCAGCGTCCAGCGCGTACGATGCTGGCGGCGAGTTTCGGATCGCGAACTGTCACCTCGCGCTTGCCGGTCATCACCGAGATCTCGCCCTTGCGAGGGTTGCTGACGTACGCCACCACGGGCTCAGCCCCGGAGACGACGTCGGCATCCGCTTGCTGCGCGACGATTGCGCCGACCGCGGTCATACCGGCGGCCGCAGCCGCAGAGTTCTTGACGAATCCACGCCTAGTGAGGGCGTTCATGGAGTCCTCCTTTGATCGGTTGCGCCGAGGACCGGTCAGCTTCGTCTTGTGCGTCTCCCGCCTCGACGTGACATCCGTCTGGAGGCCGGGCTCTCGACTCTCTTACCGCCCTCTACGTTGCGGCTGTGGAAACGGATCACTCACACCGGCGATGCGTGCGAGGAGGGGCCGACAGGTTCAGTGCCGGGCGCGCATCTCGGCCAGCCGGTCCGGGTCAAAGTCATCCGACCGCACCCATCGCAGGAGCGCCTGCTCGGTCTCGATGACGCGGTCGGCGGCAGCCGGCAACTCGGCCGCGATCTCCAGCGGGATCTTCAGCACGCCATGCTGGTCGGCGTGCAGGAGGTCACCCGGGGCGACGACGAGGCCGCCGATCTCGACCGGCTCGCCGACAGCCTCGACGCGGACGTACGCGTGCGACACCGACGGCCCGGCAGCAAAGAAGTGAAAGCCCATCCCGCGCGCCTCGTCGAGATCGCGCACGGCGCCGTCGGTCACGCATCCGATGCAGCCGAGCGCCCCGAAGATCGTCGCGTGGACCTCGCCCCACAGCGAGCCGTGCGCCGACGGGTCGTCGAGATCCTTGACAACGACGATGCGCGGCGCGGCGATCGTCCGCACGTAGGCGTAGAGGCCGTCGTTACCGGCGCCCGCCCAGTCCGGCCCGGGTGCGCCGCGAGCGACGATCGTCGCGGTGGCGGCGAAGCCCACCATCCGGCCGAGCTCGGGAAACATGCAGCGGATCCGGCTGTCGGCAAAGCCGACGTCACGCGGCCGAATGTCGAACGTCTCGATCGCGTTGGCGAGCGTCGGCGAGTCGTACCGCGCGAGCGCCGCGAGCAGGTCGTCCATGCCGCCACCCTATGTCATCTCCGCGGGCGTCAGCCGATTGACCGCGGGCAATCGCACGTGAGATGCAATAGTGCTCGTTGGATGAGTGGCGAACCGACCAGCCCTTCCACTCAGCAGGACGAGCCGCCGGTCGAGGCGCGCCGCGACCGAGCACGTTTGGTCGCCGGCCTCATCCTCGCCGCGGTAGGGCTCGCATTCGCACTCGTCAATCTGCGCAACGTCAAGGTCGACTGGATCGTCGGGAGCGCGCACAGTCCGCTCATCCTCGTCATCGCTCTCTCGGTCCTGATCGGTGCCGGGATCGATCGCATAGTGGTGAGCCGCTCTCGCAAGCGGAGCAAGTCGCCCGACGCCAAGCCCTGACAACGGCCAGCACCCCCCGGCGGGACTCAAACGCTTCCCGCGGCGACTGGCGACTCGCGCTGGCGTCTCGGCGGCGATCCTTCGGTCCGCGCTTGTCGCCGAGCAGCATGCTGAACGGTTCGCTGGTGACAGCCGACGCGGCGTCGTCCTGCGATTTGGGCTGCTCGATGGTCCGGGCACCAGCTCTGCGGGCAGCGCGCACCGCGCCGCCTATGCGGTGTCCCCTGCAGCCGGCTCGTAGATGAGGATCGCGACGCCGTCGCCTACGACCTTCGAGTCGACGAGCCGAAGCTTCTTCTTGTCGCTCGTCTCCCCGAACATCCGGTCGCCCGTCCCGAGCACTACGGGGAAGACCATCAAGTTCAACTGGTCGACCAAGTCGTGCTCCAACAGGGTCTGCGCGAGTTGCCTGCTGCCGTGGACATAGATGTTTCCGCTGTGCTCGTCTCGGACGCGTCTGGCCGCTTCGACCGGGTCGCCGTCGAGCACGGTCGTGTTGGTCCAGCGCGACGCGTCCGCCTTAGAGCCGACCACGTACTTGGGCATCTTGTTGAACCTGTCGGCAAAGTCGCCGTCGCGCTGAGGCCATGCTTCGGCGAAGCCGTCGTAAGTCACGCGGCCTAGCAGGAACGCCTCGGAATCGAGCACCTCGTCGTACTTGAACTTGTCGCCCTCCTCCCCGCGCTCAATTTCGAACACCCACCCCCCGTACTTGAAATCCTCCGCTCCGCCCGGATCTTGCATCACGCCATCCAACGAAACGAACTCCGTGACAACGATCCGTCCCATCCGCTACCTCCCATGTCGATGATAGGCTATTCAACCGTATGGTTTAGCAACCTATCAGATGAATACAAATCCCTCAGACCGGCTCAGCCTCACGTTCGCGGCCCTCGCCGACCCGACTCGACGCGAGATCCTCACGCGGCTCAGCGAAGGCGACGCAACCGTGAGCGAACTCGCCGAGCCGCTGCCCATTAGCGTTCAGGCCGTGTCCAAGCATCTGCGGGTTCTCGAGCGCGCCGGCCTGATCACGCGCACGCGGTCGGCGCAGCTGCGTCCTTCGCAGCTGCGCGCGGCTCCGATGAAGGATGCCGCAGACTGGCTGGGGTCCTATCAGCGGTTCTGGGAGGCCGGCTTCGGACGACTCGAGGAGCGACTCGGCCACAATGACTGAAGGGGCCAGTGAATACGGGATTAGGATCAGCCGAGTGTTCGACGCTCCGCGCGAGCGGATCTGGAGGGAATGGACCGAGCCCGAGCGCTTCGCCGACTGGTACGGCGGCCGACAATGCGACGTGCCGCTAGACAGCGTGTCGATGGACGTCCGCCCAGGCGGCAAATGGCGGCTGACGATGTTCGCCCCTCCCGATCGGCGCCGGATCGACTGGAAAGGCGAGTACCTCGAGGTCGTGGCACCCGAACGGCTGATCTTCACTGTGTCCGACCAGCAAGGCGACGACGCCTATGAACTCGTCAAGGTCGTGCTCACTCCTCTCGGCGACGAACAGACCGAGATGCTCTTCGAGCAGCGCGGGTCGATGTCGCCCGAGCAATATGAGCGCGCGACCGATGGCTGGGGCGGCTTCTTCGACCGGATGGAGGAGCGACTTACCACCGCCTGATCGAGCGACGAGTCTGCGGCTCTGGAGCCGCCTTCCAGCTTTCGCATGTGCGCGGGCACGCCGCCTACGGCCGCGACCGACCTCCGCTATCGGCGAGACGCGGCGCGAACGGCGAGCGCCTGCGAGGCGTCCATCCACATCTCCCACCGCCCTGACGCCGACTCCTGCTCGTCTATGAAGCGGTATGGGCGGCGCCCGCTGAACTCGGTGGTCCGCAGGTGCCACACGCCGCCCAAGACGCTTGCGATGCGCCGGCGTGGCCACCCGATGGAGTCTTCAATCTCTGGGAAGCAGCGCGGCTGATCGGGCGCCGCAGCAAGTGCGTCTAGAAGTTCACGCATAAAGACGCTGCAGCAGTCGTAGAAGCGCTCGATCTCGCCGGCGTCATCCATCGCGTTGTGGGGCGCGTGCTGCACCCATTCGGATTGACTCCCGGTGCCCGACATCGACTCAGAGTAGCCCTGCACTAGGCCCGGCCGGACGATTACATCCGTCACCAAACAGGCGTCAGACCCGACGACTGCCTTGGCGACAAGGCGCACGCGCCGCTCGGGCGGGTAGCAGGCGCTCGGACGATTGCTGTCGCCTCACTAAGAGTGTTGGAACTCGATCATTGCGCGTGTACCGCTGGAATGGCCGCCGGTGGTCAGACCGTGACGGGGATCAGATCGTCACGCCTCCTTCGTGGGCGGATACCGGATTCAGCAGCGTTTCCTGCACGTCCGCTACCGCGTGTACCGCCGTCGGGGGGTTCGATAGAGGCTTCTGCGAGTCGTCGGTGTTCGGAGGGAGTCCATGCTTCCCGTTGGTGGAGCGCTGGGATGGCCACCGGTGGTCTCTCCAACGGATCTACAACAGGGGGGGTGAAAGGAGCGCGGGCCCGAGCGGCGTGTCATGCGCGTCGAGCACATCGTGCACGGCCGTCGGGCGGTTCGGGGGTGGCCTCCACGCGGAGCGCTGGAACGGGTCGCATTGGGCGAGCCGCAGGATCGCCACACCAGCGGGTGCGACGAACGTTGCTCTGAACGGAGTGTCGTGCACGTCCGCCAGCCACTGCATCGCGGTTGGGAGCTTCGCCGCCAGTTCGGGCGCGGAGAAGCTGCTGGCGGAGCGCCTTGACGGATCCACGGGCTCGCTACTGGCGGTGGCGATGCCGCCCGGCGCGACGGGCGGCGCGCTGAACGGAGTGTCGTGCACATCGCGCACCTCCTGCATTGCCGTTGGAAGCTTCAAGGTCGCCGGACAGCCGCTGCCGCTGACGCTCATAGAGCGTTTGCGCCGCTCAGGTGGGTTCCGGCAGCAGCAAACCTAGAAGTCGCCCGGATAAGAGAGATGCCCAAAGAAGCCACAGCGCCGCGTCTCCTTCGGGCTAGGACCAGCACCCCGCTCCTAGCCCGAGGCGCGATCGCGGGCAACGGCCGACCGCCGCTAGGTGGGTCAGGTATATGCCCGGGCTCGCCGCCGCGATCACGCTGTTCCTCCCGGCGGCGTGCGCTCGGGGCCGGCGTCCCCCGGTTCAGCCTGCGTCAGCGACACCGCGGAGACGTGCGTCTGCCGCTCGCGTGCGCCGGGTCGCCGCTCCGCGTCGAAAGGCGAGGCGCGGCGCGAGCGGGATCGAGCGGGGCCTCCGGCCCGGGACCGCCCGAGGACTTAACGCAGGGACAGTCCAGCCTCGGCCACCCGTCGCGACCCGGGCGCTGGGGCTCCTAACAGGCCTCCCGGTGCTCGAGAGGTCCGCGGCAAGCCGGTGACGCTGGTCCAGGGCCTCCCGTCGGGCCACGCGGCCCGAAGGGTGCCCAGGTGAGGGCGGCACCGGGGCACGTGGGCGACGAGGACCGCAGGGACCGGTGGGTCGAAGGCGCGGGACGCCACTCGGGCGACGGGACCTCGCGCGTCCTGCGGGTCTCCGGGTCTGCTGGACCTCCCGGAACCAGTCGCTGCGCCGCCGGGCTCGACGTCACGAAGATCACGGCCACGGTTCAAGGTCCAGGGAGAGGCCACGAGCAGATTTGGGCCTGCGTCGTCACAGCCAGCGCGAATCGTGATCGCGGACCGCCTGCAGCATCGAAATGTTCGCGGAAGTGCTTCGGATGCGGGAAAACGAGGCGGCGGTGCCCGGGATCCAGCTCAAGGCGAAATGGACGCGGTCGCGGTGGGAGTGGCGCGGCGCCTCAATGCGCCGCGTGGCACACCTCGGCCGACTGGAGAAGCGACCTACATCGCGCGCCGAGTTGCATCTCGACGATCTGCGGCGATCGCACCCTGCTTTAGCCGCCCAGCAAGCACCAACCGATGCGAAAGCGACAGCGTTGGCCGCGCTGGCGAGACGATCGCAACGATCGAGCAGCGGCAGCGCCGGCGCGGTAGCTCGTATGAAAGATTGGGCGAGGTGTGAGGAGACGCTCAGGCAGGGCGGGTCGGTGGCGGATCCTTGTGCTTCGCGCCCGAATCGCCGCACACAAACGCGCATCGTCACCGGCGGATTAGGAGCAGCGGCCGCATCGATGGTCCAACAACAGTCACTTCAACCTGCCGGTCTACGCCTGGTTTGACATATCGCCGCGCCGTTCCTAACGTCGGGCGCCGATGTCGATCGTCACCACAATCAGACGACGGCCGCGAGAGATCTGGCGGGTGTTTCACCAGATCCCGCAATTCAAGGAGTCGCCACACGCGTTCGAGGGCGATCTCCGCGACCTTCGCCGCCTGGCGTGGGAGGGGCTGTATCGCGAGGACGACGTCGCGACGATGCTGCGGGCCGTCCGTGACGACGAGCCGCTGGACGAGGTCGCGATCGCCAGCGGAAAGGTCGTCAGCCGCTACTGCGAGATGCGGCGCGAGCTGAACCAGATCCAGTCGCCGGAGCTGCAGCCATATGTGGTTGCGCTCAGCGAGATCTTCGATTACCTCTCTCATGTGCTGCATTTCGCAGTCGCGTTGCTGGCGGTGAGCTGGCGATCCGAGCGGTTGCGCGAGGAGCAGCAACAGGTCGGCGCGATCGGTCGCCAAGGCGACCGCCTGCGCAGGGTGGTTGCGGACTTGGATCGGATGGCAGCCGATCTCGAGCTTGAGCCGCGGCTGAGCTGAAGACGACATCCGCGACAGCGTTCGGCAGCGCCGCATCGTCGTCGCGCGCACCAAGCCGGCCAGCAGAACGACATGGAGTGTCACCGACAGCCACGAGCGTCTTGCGGAGTGATCGCGCGAGACTGATCGGTTTCGATCAAGGCAGAAGCTTTGCTGGGCCAGCGTCGGATGCCGTCCTGGCGATGAGCGGCAGCGCGAATTAGCACCGGTGGCCGACGGAACGTCCGATGCTTTGGGGTGCCGACGACGTGCAGCACGCCCGACACGGAGTCGTTCTTGCCGGCGACGACCTGACGGGTCGTGGGAAATCGCAGCTGCGGATGGGCCCGGGGCTATTGGTCAGGCTCAACCGATTCGCCGCGGCGTTCTTGCAGCCATTCGGCAAACATGAACTCCACGCTCTCGACCAGCGCGAACACAAGCGAGGCAGCGAACGCGGCACTAAACCATGCCCACCCGCCACTAAGCAGCGCGGCGATACCGCGCGCGGCTGCGATCGCGAGCACGATCGAGACGAACGCTAGCGCGGTCCCGAGCAGGATCACGTCATCTGAGCCCGTCTCCAGGGGAGACCGAAACCCGTTGCTGGCCACGCCTTCCAAGCCGCCAAACGCGACCACGGCGCCCAGCCCGAAGACGATCAGATCACCAAACCGTGGAGAACCGCGACCCAGCTCGACGGCGCCGAAGCTGGCCGTGATCGTCACCGAGTACCCGAACGCGGTCGCGTTTCCACCTAGCGACTGGCCAAGACCACAGACCAACCGCGCGCGCACCCCGCGCGGACGCGGAGCACGACTCGCGTCCGGCGAGTCTTTGTCGGCCATGGCCCACCGGTTCGACGCCTGCGAGCGAACTCCCCCACCCACCGCCACGGTCCAATCGCAAACTGCCCAGAGCACTCGGTCCCGGCGACAGCTCGCTGCCGACCACCAATGACTGCTGCTTCGTCTAAATCGGCAACATTCAACACGGCTGTCGGATCGGGGCCGCCCAGCGCCGCCGCGGGATGTGTTTGTCAGATGCGCAGCGTCGCTGACCGCCACCTGCTGGTCACGATGTCGGCGACCTGCTCGGGAACGAGGTCGCCGACGTTGATGACGTGCGTCTCAAGATCGCCGACATGAGCGAAGTCGTTCCAGAGCTGGGTGATCACCTCTGGGTTGCTCAGCTCGCCACCAGAGCGGGCAGCAGCTCTCGCGATGCAGGTCGCGACCGGCGGCCTCAGGATCGCGTAGGACACCGCGTGCCCGCGAGCCGCAAGCGCTTCACCCAGCGGCGTCAGGAACCACCTCGGGCTGATGATCCCGTCCACGACCGTCGTGTAACCGCCGTCGGCGTAGGTCGCCGCAGCGGACGCGACCGCTTCCATGACGATCACGTTCTGTTGATGGGACTCGGGTCGCCACGGCTCAAGGTAACCGCCCCGGACGAAGTCAAAGAACGAGTCCGCCTCGACGTGAGCCCCGAGCGTGACCGACGTCGCGATCAGCTCGGCGGTTGTCGTCTTGCCCGAGCCCGGCGGGCCTGTCACGAGCAAGACTCCGTCGGCCATTACATGGATCCTAAGCCCCCGCATGCATGAAACAGCGGCGTTGACAGCAACCCCAGACGCCGCCGCTTGGATCGATCTCTAACAGCGCCGGACGGAGCCCGACGCGACACTCTCGGCGCTGATGTTGCACTCGGTTGCAGCGTGCATCTGCGGCGACGTACTGTGCTGGCATGGTGGTGCTGGAGGAGCTGACGAGTCGGCAGCTGGAGCAGCTGGTCCAGCGCGGTGCGAGGACTGTGGTCATTCCATTCGGATCAGTGGAGCATCAGGGGCGCCATCTGCCCCTGGGCTCTGACGCGCTGCTGGCTGATGTCGTTGGAGCGGCGGTCGCTGACCGTCTGGATGCGGTGCTGGCGCCCACGGTTCGTGTTGGATCGGCCGATGAGCACATGCGGGGTACAGGAACGGTCACGATGCCCCTCGAGACGCTGCGTGAGGTGGCATTGCACATGGCTCGAAGCTTGATCGACCACGGCTT
Source organism: uncultured Solirubrobacterales bacterium (assembly GCA_963725925.1). Taxonomy (GTDB): domain Bacteria; phylum Actinomycetota; class Thermoleophilia; order Solirubrobacterales; family Solirubrobacteraceae; genus Palsa-465. The sequence goes on along the minus strand of CAVSAY010000019.1, from coordinate 69,674 downwards.
CCGGGTAATCGCGCTGCTCTCAACCCATGGCGGCAACCAGGCGGCCCTTGAGCAGGCTGCACAGGAACTCGAACGGCTGCATCTCGATGTCGCTGTGTGCGTGCCTCGGGGGGATGTCGGCACCGATCCGGGAGCACACTCGGGGAGGTGGCTCACCTCGGTGATGCTCGCGCTGCGTCCGGAGCTGGTCGACGTCGAGTCGGCTGATGACGACCTGCGGGATGAGGTGATCGCTGCGACTTCGGACGCAGGACGGGACAACCTGGAGCGCTTCGTCTGCAGCATCGTCAAGGCAGTGCGAGACGCTTCACAAGAGCCACCCAGGGGGACACCCGGGACACTCAGTTCGCTGCCGGAATGATCGAGATTCGAAAGCGATTGCTCATGGCGAAAGCCATCGTGCGACGACGGCGCTGGCGGCCAGACGGGGGCTTTCCGTTGGGCCACAGCGATCGGACATCCGGTGCGGAAGCGTGGGAGCAACCGATGGTCGCGGGGACGGCGCCACGGGCTGTGTTATCTGGCTGGGCTAGCGACCTGGGCGGAATGATCTGCGTGCCTGCGCCATCATCCATCCTCGGCCCACGTGTGGCGGGGGGATGGTTCCCGCGCCGCCGCCGGCGGGGAGGCTGGTCGGGTCGTTGCCAACGCCGAGCAAGCTGCGCGTTACTCGCTGCGTACTGTCGAGCAGGTCATCGAGCGCTCGAGCCACGTGAGCGGCGGTGACTGTCAGCTCTGCGCTGTTTTCGGCGAGGGATTCCAGGACAGCCCGGCGCAACAGTTCCTTTAAAATGACGCGGTCACACCGTCGGTGCGCTCAATGATCTCGCCGATTTCGGGGTCTGTGAGCTGCATCGGTAGCGAGCCTCCGTAGAGCGCGAGCAGGCGCCGGCGGGCGTCGCTGTCTGGGAGATCAATCTCAACGGCGACGTCGACGCGGCCTGGCCGCGCTGCCAGCGCGGGTTCGAGCAGATCGGCACGGTTCGTAGTAAGCACGAACAGGAGATCGGCGTCCGCGGCCGCGCCGTCCATGGCGTCGAGCAGGTCAAACAGGACAGGGTTCGTGCCGGGGCCGAACCCGCGCTCCTCGGCGACAAGATCGACATCCTCGAGCACGAGGACCGCTGGCTGAAGGTCTCTAGCCAGCTCCGCTGCCGAGCCGATCGCCTGCAACGCCCGCCCGGTCAGAAGCAGCCGGGTATATCCAGACAGCTGTCCGATCAGGTAGCGCATCGTGTGGGTCTTGCCCGTCCCCGGAGGCCCGTAGAGCAGCAGACCGCGCTTGAGGTGCTGGCCCGCCCGAAGCAGTGCGTCGCGGTGGGCCGCAACCCCGAGCGCGTGCCGCTCCACCCGCGCGAGAACCGACTCCGGCAGGACCACGTCGTCACGAGCTGTTGCGGGAACCGTGGACCGCGACCTCGCGACCCGGCTCTCGCGACCACGCGTCCAACGCTGTCTGAAGATTCACGTGCTCAAACGCCGACAGGGATCGCGTCACCACCGAGCGCCCTGCCGCCTCGACACCAAGAAAATCTGCCAGCAACGCAACAACCTCATTGCGCCCGGCGCTGTTCCCCTCCTCAACGTGAACCCAGTCGAGGAACGCCCGAAACGCAGCCGCGAACTCGCGGGCCCCGATCAGACGGACCCGTCACACCTTCACCGCCCTTGTCCCTTCCATCGCTCACATCGCCACGATAACTGAGCCCACGCCGACCGTTCGCGTAGGCGCTCAGCCGCGACCACGCAGGCGCCCAGGCCTGCCGCCATCGCCGCCACAGCTGACGACCGCCTTTGCGTAGAAAGCGCGCGCGGCCGGATCTCGATCATTCCGACAGCCGGGCGCGATCGCGCCAGACCGCAGGCCACCCCTCGGGGTCGCGGTCGAACTCGTCTCCACTCCGATAGAGCTCATCGGGCGGTTGGTCCGCGAGCCTCGCCGCACACCACCAGCACTCGACTCTGCCCGCGCCGCACCGCCGCAAGCAGCCCACCCAGCGCCTCGCGCTCCTCGCGCCGGCCGTGCAACACCTCCTTCGCCGGCCTCTCAGAAACCGTGGCAGCGACGACCATACCGCGCCCCCGGCCCGTGTCGAAACCCGTGACTACGAGGTCTTTCGGTCGCGGACTACGCGTTCAGTGATTCGAGCGACCCGGAGCGCACCTAGGCTCGCGTCGACGAGTCCACCAAGCCTTAGGAACATCACATTGGCCGTCCCGACGAGGATCAACCAAGACACCAGCCGCGAACTGTCGGTGATCGCCGTCCGTGTGTTGGACGACGCGGATATGACCTGGGTCGCGGCCGAGGTCCAATCCGAACACGCACTGCGCGCGTGGTTCGGCGCGGGCCCGCGACAAGCTGCGGGCGCGTACCTGGCATACCGCGCAGCGGTCGACCGCGAGGAGGCGGCGGCTCGCGACCTGCAACGGCTGTCTGAGCTGACACAGCCCTGCCAAGAGCGGCTCGCACGCGGCCGTTAGCACGCCTGAGCATCAGCTCTGCCGGCTGCGCGCGTACCGGACTTCCGAGCTAGCCGCGTGCCGCCGTTCTGCCCCCGCGACTACGAGGTCTCCCGGAGGCGGACTACGCGTTGCGTGATTCGACAAGCGCCGGGTGCTGCGACTGTCGGTCTCCCCAACCGAAGGACTGACATGACTCGCAAGAAACCGATCGCCTTCCTCACTAGCGCGGCGGTGATACCGCTCACCGCGCTGGCCGTCGCGGCCTGCGGCGGAGGCAGCGCCGCCACCGCAGCGCAAGCCCCGGCGCCGTCCAAGAGCACGACCACGCCCACGCCCACCCATACCGCGACCGTCCGGGTCGCGAATAGCGGCCTGGGGCGGATCCTGGTCGACTCCGCCGGCCGTACGCTGTACCTGTTCAAGGCCGATTCCGGCACCAGCAGCGCGTGCACGGGCGCGTGCGCGACCGCGTGGCCGCCGCTGCTGGCCACCGGCGCGCCGACCGCCGGAACTGGACTGACCGCGTCAAAGCTCGGAACGATCACCCGCTCGGGCGGCAGCCGGCAGGTCACCTATAACGGCCACCCGCTCTACCTGTTCGTCAAGGACCACAAGCCCGGCGATGTCACTGGTGAGGGCGTGACCGCGTTTGGCGCCGCGTGGTTCGCCGTGTCTCCTGCCGGGAATCAGATCTCGAGCAAGCCATCAGGGCACGGCGGCTCATCGTCGTCGCGCGCGGCCGCACCCGCCACCCCGCCCGCGGCGAAGTCCCAACCCGCTCCGAAGGCCGCACCACAACCGACGCCTCCCGCCGCCGCGAAGCCGGCGCCGCCTGCCAGCAACGGGATTCCGCAGAACAACGGTGGTGACGGTGACTCGGATAACAACGGCGGGCCGAGTGACGGCGACGGGAACGTCTGACCGATGAGACGGACGCGCGTGACCGTGGGCCTGGTCGTGGTTGCCGTCGGAGCGGCGCTCCTCCTCGCTCTCGCAGGTTGCGGGGGATCGACCCGCGGCCGCGGGTCCGGCCCGTTCGCGTGGCTGAGGCCGGCAGCGGCGCCGAGCGGTTGGACCGTCGCTCGCACACAGGGCGGCGCGGTGCTCGCCTACCCGCCGCGATGGACACCGATAAAGACTGATCCCGGTACGGCTTCGGTAGCCCTTCTCGGCGGCGGCGAGCAGATCGACGGCTATCTCAACGCGACACCCACGCAGGGAACCGAGACGCTCGCGGACTGGAGCCGATTTCGCCCGCAACACAATCAAGGCGAGGGCGATCGCAGGGAACGGCTCCTCGCGGCAACCACCAACGGGCGCTTTCGCTCGGGACGTGGGGCCTGCGTGATCGACACCTACACGACCTCGAAAACCAGCTACCGCGAGATCGCCTGCCTCGTGTCGGGCCCAGGCGCGAGCGCGGTGGTGGTCGCCGCGGCGCCTACCGCGCTGTGGGACCGGCAGGCCGCCACGCTGGAGCGAGCCGTGTCGAGCTTTGTCGCGTAAGCGAGTGACCTCGCGGCGCTGCGTAAGACCACAGATCCACGACCTCGCTGGACTATCACCATGACCGCACTTTCACCACCCAGGCATCTAGCCGGCCTCGCATGGCTCGGCACGCGACGCCGCTCGATCGTCGCTCAGACCTCGCGCTATCTCGGCGCGTTGGCAGTGTTGGCGACCGGGATTGCCCACATCGACCAGTACTTCGTCGTCGCGATCGTGGCAGAGGTTGCCGCCATCGCGTTCCTCCTCGCCTTCCTGCTCGCGAACCAGAAGATCCGCGCGAGGTCACGATGAGCCGCGTGAGGACACCCCCGTACCTCTTCTTGATTGCTCTGTTGGCGGCCCTTGCGGCCGGCTGCGGCAGCGCCGCATCTGCCGGCGACCCGAACTCCAGCGTTCCGGTCGCGTCCACGGAGAAGGCGAGCTCGTTGCAGCAGCAATTCGTGAGCATCGTCAAGGCGGTGTCGCCCGAGGTCGTTCAGATCCGGACGCCGGTAGCCCTTGGCTCGGGTGTCGTCTTCGACGGTCGGGGTGATGTGGTAACGAACGCGCACGTCGTGGACAGCGCGACGCGCTTCGTGGTAATGCTTGCCTCGGGCGACGAACATCCCGCAACGCTGGTCGGCAGGGACGTTGGAATGGACCTGGCGGTGATACGTATCGCAGGAGCACGACCGCGCCCCGCGACATTCGCCGATTCGGCGCGGGTCGAGGTCGGTGACCTCGCGCTTGCGATCGGGAACCCGCTCGGGCTGCGCTCCAGCGTGACGGAGGGGATCGTCTCGGCCGTCGGGCGCAGCGTGCCGGAGACAGACAGCGTGACTCTTTCCTCGGTCATCCAGACCAGCGCGGCGATCAACCCGGGGAACTCGGGCGGCGCGCTCGTAGACCTCTCCGGTCACGTGATCGGGATTCCTACCCTCGCCGCGGTCGATCCCGAAATGGGAGCCGAGGCACCCGGCATCGGCTTCGCGATCGACAGCAACACGGTCCGGCATGTCGCCGCCACACTCGTGGGCTCCGGGTGAGCGCGACGAATCCATTCGCACCCCGCGCGCGCGTGACTACCAGGTTGCTGGTCCGTTGGCGCCCACACCCCCAGTTATCCCATCAAGAAAGGTAAGGCCATGATCGCCTCCTACATCATCAAGCAGTACGAACGCGCAGTGGTGTTCAGCCTCGGGAAGGTTAAGGATTCGCCGCGCGGACCCGGGCTGATCTTCGTCGTGCCGCTCGTCCAACGCATCCGTCGCGTGTCGTTGCGAATCGTGACGATGCCCATCCAGTCACAGGGAATCATCACCAAGGACAACGTCAGCATCGACGTGTCCGCCGTCGCCTATTACCGCGTGGAGGACCCAATCCGCTCGGTGATCGCGATCGAGAACATCGAGACCGCGATCGGCCAGATCGCCCAGACCACACTCCGCTCGGTGGTGGGACGTCACACGCTCGACGAACTGCTATCTGAGACCGAAGGCATCAACCAGAACATCCGCGAGATCCTCGACGTGCAAACCGAGGAGTGGGGAGTGAAAGTCACGGTCGTCGAGCTCAGGGACATCCAGCTGCCCGACAGCATGCAGCGCGCGATGGCTCGCCAAGCCGAGGCCGAGCGCGAAAAGCGGGCCAAGATCATCGCCGCGCAAGGCGAATCGCTCGCCGCCGGCGAGCTCGCGAACGCCGCTGACGTCATGATGGCTCACCCGCTGGCGCTGCAGCTGCGCAACCTCCAGACCCTGGTTGAGGTCGCGGTAGACAAGAACTCCACTGTCGTCTTCCCGGCGCCCTTGATGAGCACGATCGGCGAGCTCGGCTCGTTCCTGGCCCGCGAGAAGCAATCCGCCAACGACCTCGCGGTCAAACCGCAACCGCCGACACTCGTCAACGGCGCGCCGGCCAACGACCACCCGCGCTCACGCCCCACCGGGACGGCCCCCGTGTTCGACGATTAGTTCGCCCGAGCGGGGGGTTCGGCGTGTGCGCCTGGCTGAAGCATGTGCCGTTTGAGTTGGCGGCGGGACTTGGCTCCGAGCCTGCGGAACGCCTTGCGGAAGTGGTAGTCGACGGTGCTGGGGCTGACCAACAGCCTCGCCGACGGCCTTCACTATCAATTACGTGCTTTCGCCTCGCGACGAGCATCTCGATGTCCAGCGCGACTCTCCCGAGTTGCCGGTCAGCCCGACCTGCTCAGCACTGCGCGCCACACCCGCCGCCAACGCCCCCACCATCCGCCCACTCTTGCTCCAAGACGTCCTACCGCGACCGATCAACAAAGGCATGATCAGCAATCATCACCGATCGTCGTGACCGCACGGTAACAATCGATGACAGCGAACGAGATCGACCACCGGAAAGCTGGGACGCGCGCCCTCCATGAGGATTCTGACCGTGCTTCGAGACGATCTCACCGTGCACTACGGACGCTCCTGCTTCGTCGCCGAGCCAGCCACGATGAAACTGCTTCTGCATTTGGGCTTCGTTCTGCCGAAGCGGCAAAGCGGTGGCGCGGCTGGGATCAATGGATCGGGTTTGCTCGAATTAGAGCGAACACGCGCGCGAGTGACCATCCAGCACGACTTCGAAGACTTCGGCGATGCCAGTGTGCCCAGAATACCTTGACTGGCATCGAGGGTGTCAACAGTTGATTGACATGGAGGGTGTCGACAAGTTGATTACACCACTCCCACTATGGGAGCGCCTTATACTGAGCAAATCGATCTGGGATCGCGGAAAGGGAGAACGTCATTATGGGCACCGAGATCACCGAGGGCGGCCAAGCGCTGCTAGACGCCATGCAGAAACTGATTCAGGGCGATGCCGAGGCCGCCTTTGATCCGGGATTCACCGATCGCGACCCGGCGCCCGGTCAGCCGCAGGGCTCCGCGGGCCTAGCGTGGTTCTGGGCCGGATTCGAGGAGTCGTTCAGCGACGTCAAGCGCGAGATCATCGAGACCGTCGCGACCGCCGAACACGTGGTGACCGTAATGAACTTGTCTGGCCGCCACACCGGCCGGTTCATGGGCCACGAGCCGACCGACAGGAAGTTCACCGTCCGCAATGTGCAGGTTGCACGCTTTGCGGACGGTCGGATGATCGAGCGTTGGGGCTCGACCGACCAACTCGGTATCCTGCAGCAACTCGGGCTCGCCTGACCCCTCCTGACCGCCCACCATCAGGAGGGCTCAACAGATGGTGTCAGCTGAACAAGACAAGCGGGGCGTTCTCCACTAATAGGGCATCGCTTGACGTCCCATTCCCACGGACCGGGAAGGGTCTCGTACGAAATCGTTGAGGTCGAATACAAGCCGCCGCTCCGGCCGAGTCGAACACGCGAAGTTCGACAGGTAAGCATCGCCGCAGCATTTGGACGTTCAGCCCGGACCGCGGCGTCATCGCGAGGTCGTGGGCCATGATCATCGCCGCGCCGCGATAGAACGTGAACGGCGAGACCAGCATCCGCCCGTAGCGGACCGGCACGAGCTCTGCCACGCACGTGCTCGCCTGGCGCTTGAGCAAGCTCGAGCGGATCCACACGCGTTGCAGTCGGCGAAAAACCTGGCTTGGCTGGAGCGCAGCACCTCAGGACATGCCGCCTTGCCGCGCGCGACACGCTCGGCTACCGACGGGTGCGGCACCACGGTAGTGGCAGTGCGCGTAGCTCATCTCGGGGATGCGATGAACGTCGCACAAGAGCTCAAGACCTGACTGTTCGCCTGATCATCCCGCCATCGGAGCTACTTGCAGGCGTCTCAGTCGGGATGTAGCGTCGCGGGCGACCAGACGCAACCGGAAACTGTTCAACAACAGGTACGCGCGATGGCTGTCAGGACCGAGAGCCGCATAACGATCGCCAGCAGCGTCCCAGAGGTGTGGGCGTATGTCTGTGACGTCGGACGCTGGCCGGAGTGGGCGCCAACGGTTCTCGAATGTCGGGTTCGCGGAGGGGCTCCGCTTCAGCCCGGATCGCGGGTGGACCAGCGGGCGAAGGGGATTCTCTGGTCGAGTCGCGACCGGAGCCAGGAGGTGACCGCCGTTGAGGCGCCCAGCTACGTGGAGTTCGCCGGGCCGATGGGCACTTCCGCGGCGCGCTGGGGAATGGAGCTCGAGCCGATGGGCGATAGGCAGACCGAGGCCCAGATGTGGATCGAGGTCGACCTCGGGGGCATCATGCGCGCGATCCCCGGAAGCATTCTCAAAGGCAGGATCCAGCGTGTCAGCGATCGCGAGATGGCGGCAATCAAGGCTGCGGTCGAGTCGGCTACGCCGGGCGGCTCGGATTCCTAGATGGAGGGTGGCGTGCGGTTCTACCGCGACACTACCGGGATCGAGGAGCACCCGTGAGCCAGATCGACCGTACGCGAGAGCACCTGATCGAGACATACCGCAAGAAGGCGAAGCACTACGACATAACCTCCCGGTTCTATCCCGCGCCCGGCTATCCCCAGCGGGCGCAGCGCCTCCGGGCCGTACAGGCACTTGGCCTTTGCCCGGGTGACAGCGTGGTCGACATCGCATGCGGCACGGGTCTGAACTTCCCGCTGATCGAGGAGGCGATCGGTCCCGCCGGCCGGATCGTCGGCGTCGATCTGACCGACGCGATGCTCGCCCAGGCCCAGGCTCGGATAGAGACGAACGGCTGGAGCAATATCAGCCTCGTGCAAGCCGACGCGGCCGACTTCGACTTCCCAACCGAGGTCGACGCGATCCTGTCCACGTACGCCCTGTCGCAGGTGCCCGAGTGCGCAGAGGTCATCGCCCACGGCGCCGCGGCCCTGTCCGGAGGCGGACGCTGGGTCGTGCTCGATCTCAAGGTTCCCGCCGACACGCCTCGGTGGCTAGCGCACGTCGGGACCGCGGTAGTGCGGCCCTTCGCGTCCATAGATGAGTGGATCCTGCGCCGTCCGTGGGAGGCGATCCGCGCAGCCATGCAGGAAGAGCTCGCTGATCTCTCCTGGATCGAGTTGTTCTTCGGGACCGCATTCCTCGCCGCCGGTTCCCGTCGTTCACGGTCCGGCGAATGACACCCGGGGCTGGGAAGACTTGGTCTGGCGCCAGCGTCATGGGGGGTATGGAGGCAAGCGCCCGGCCACTGAGGGCGCCGCGCTCTGGACGCATGATGCGGGCGGTTCAGGCCGGGCCGCTGGCCGGGCTGATCGCGCAGGTGTTGCTGCTGGCGGTGCTCGGCGGGACCGTCGGGCTGAGCGTCACGGGCTGGGCCATCGGACTCATCTGCGGAGTAACGATGAACGCGGCCTTGGCGCGCGGCCTCTCCCGCCACGGCTCTGACCGCCTCACAGCCGCGGACTGGGTGACGCTTGCCCGGGCGTCGCTCGCCGTGGGTGTTGCCGGGTTGGTCGCGGACTCGTTCGCCCACCGCGCTCCGGTCACGCTGCTGGTGTCGATCAGCGCGCTGGCGCTCGCCCTCGACTTCGTGGACGGCTGGGTCGCTCGCCGGACGCGGACGACCGCGACGTTCGGCGCGTGGTTCGACGGTGAGGTCGACGCGTTCCTGATCCTCGTTCTCAGCGTGTATGTCGCACGGTCGGCCGGCGTGTGGGTGCTCGCGATCGGCGCCGCACAGTATGCGTTTCTCGCGGCCGGGTGGCCGCTGCCGTGGATGCGGGCGCGGCTGCCGCCGCGCTATTGGCGCAAGGTGGTGGCGGCGACGCAGGGGATCGTGCTGACGACCGCGGCCGCGGCTGTCCTGCCGCTGCGGGTGAACCAGGCGATCCTGGTCGGGGCCTTCCTCCTGCTGGCTGAGTCGTTCGGGCGCGACGTCTGGTGGCTGTGGACCCACCGGCAGGCGAATGGCACCACGGGCTCCGACGTCGGGGTAGCCGCTCCCGCACTGGGTCACGGCGGACTGCGCAGGACTATCGCTGCCGCGTTCTCGGTCCTGGCCGTACTGTTCGTCTGGGCGGCCTTGGTGGCGCCCAATCAGGCGCAGGATCTCACAGTGACGGCGTTCCTCAGGGTCCCGATCGAGGGGCTCGTGCTCATCGCGCTGGCCGCCGTCCTGCCCACCATCCCGCGACGCATCCTGTCCGGGGTCCTCGGTCCGGCGCTTGCGCTGCTGGTCATCCTGAAGATTCTCGACATCGCGTTCTTCAGTGCCTTTGCCCGGCCCTTCGATCTGATCGGAGACGCGGGTGACGCCGGGATCGGCATCGAGACGCTGCGCGGTGCCCTCGGTCATACCGAGGCGAACCTGATCGTGTACGGCGGGGTGGCGCTCGCCGTCGCGCTGCTCGTCGGCATGACCCTGGCCGTGTTTCGGCTCACCCGCCTCGCGGCCGACAACCGCCGACGGTCACTCGCCGGCGCAGCCGGGCTCGGCGCCGTCTGGCTGCTCTGTTCGGTCTCCGGCGCCCAGCTCCTGTCCCACACCCCGATCGCCTCCGCGAGCGCCGCCGGCTACCTCGCCCACGAGGTAGCAGCGGTACAGGCCGACATCCACGACGAGGGCGTCTTCGCCAACCAGATCAACCACGACCCCTTCCGCGACACGCCCGGCAGCCGGCTACTGACCGCCCTGCGCGGCAAGGACGTTCTCCTCGTGTTCGTCGAGTCCTACGGGCGGGTCTCGGTCCAGGGCTCCTCGTTCTCCCCCGCCATCGACGCGTTACTCAATAAGGGAACCAACCAACTGCGGAGCGCTGGATTCGCCGCACGCAGCGCTTTCGTGAACGCTCCGGGCTTCGGCGGGATCAGCTGGCTCGCGCACTCGACCCTGCAGTCCGGCGTCTGGGCCAACAGCCAGCGCCGCTATGACCAGCTCGTCGCCACCAACCGTTTCACGCTCTCCGACGCGTTCAACCGGGCCGGGTGGCGAACGATCAACTTCGCCCCGGCGGACGATCGCGCCTGGCCCGAGGGATCCTCGTTCTACCACTACGACAAGCTCTACGACCGCCGCGCGATGGGTTACAGGGGCCCTGGTTTCAACTACGCCCCCATGCCCGACCAATACATGTTCGGCGCCCTCCAGCGCCTCGAGCTCGCAAGGCCCCACCGGCCCCTGTTCGCCGAGGTGGACACGGTATCGAGCCACATGCCCTGGGACCGCATCCCCCGAATGATCCCCTGGAACGACCTGGGCAATGGCTCAATCTTCAACCGCATCCCCATGTACCGCGAACCGAGCTCGTTCTGGTGGCACCCCAACCAGGTGAAGGCCGCCTACGCCCGGTCCCTCGAGTACTCGTTGACCGCGCTGATCTCATTCGTCCAGCATTACGGCAAAAAGAACCTCGTGCTCGTCGTTGTGGGTGACGAGCAGCCATTGGCGATCGTGAGCGGGCAGCACGCCGGTCACGACGTCCCGATCTCGATCATCGCCCACGACCCGTCGGTCCTAAAGCGGATTGGAGGCTGGGACTGGCAATCGGGCCTACTGCCGAACCCGCACGCGCCGGTCCTACGGATGAGCGCGCTCCGCGACCGCTTCCTCACCGCCTACGGACCCCAGCCGGCCACAGGTAGCTCACCATGAGCCGGAGGATGGTGGCCTGGGGCCGCCTCGGGGCTTCGGCCCTGGTGTTCGCGGTCTTGGTCTGGCGCCTGGGCACAGGTCCGTTCCTCAACGGGTTCCGCACGATCGATGGCGGAGCGCTCGCGGCAGCCGCAGGCCTCGCCGTGCTGTCCACGGTGGCCTATGCCTGGCGGTGGAAGATCGTTGCCGGGGGTCTCGGCGTCGACTTGTCGCTGCCGGCTGCGGTGGCCGCCTACTACCGGTCGATGTTCCTCAACGCCACGCTGCCGGGCGGGATCGTGGGCGACGTACACCGCGGGGTCAGCCACGGTCGCGACGTGCACGATGTCGGCCGCGCAATGCGCTCGGTCGCGTGGGAACGCTTCGCCGGGCAGCTCGTTCAGGTCCTCCTGACTGTGCTCGTTCTCCTCGTCCTGCCGTCGCCCGTGCACTCGTTGATGCCGCTGGTAGCGATCGCGGTCGTCGTCGGGGTGCTCGGCGTCGTGCTCGTGGCCCGGGCGCGACCTGATGTCACTCAGTCTGCGTGGGCGCGGCTCCTGAGCGGAGCCTCCAGCGACATCCGCAACGGGCTGCTCGCCCGACGGGCGTGGCTGGGCATCGCGCTGGCATCTGCGCTGGGCGTCGGTGGCCACGTGGCCACCTTCCTGATCGCTGCGCGGACGGCCGGCGTCAGCGCGCCGCTATCGCAGATGCTGCCGATCGCGTTGCTCGTCATGGCGGCGATGGTGCTGCCAAGCGCCGGTAGCTGGGGTCCCCGGGAGGGGGTGACGGCATGGGCGTTCGTCGCGGCCGGCCTCGGCGCGCGACAGGGGGTCGCCACCGCCGTCGTCTTCGGCGTCATGGTCCTCGTGGCCAGCCTCCCAGGCGCCGCGGTACTCGTCATCGCCTGGCTGCGTCGCAACCGATCTCCGCAGCGGGCCCAACCGCCGCTTCGAAAGCGAGCAGCAGAGGCCCGTCGGGACCGACCACCGCAGCGGACCCAGTCGGAGCTTCGGGAGGGCCCAGCGCACGGCTGATCACCCCTCCACCCGGTTGAGCTCTGGCATGTCGATCGACGGCGAGCTCGACTGACAGACCGGATAGATGCCAGATGAGTCTTGGCCGCTACCTGATCGGCGTCGCTGCGCTGCTGTGCGTGCTGGGGTCGCTGGGCGTCGGCGCGGCCGCCGTACGTCGGTATCTCCTCCCGGACTGGCGCGGCGCCCATGCCCGCCTGGCCGAGATCGTCACCGGGTGCGCGCTGCTGGTCGGGATCATGGAGGTTCTTGGGACCGTGGGGCTGTTCAGGCTGGTACCGATGCTCGTGGGTTCGATCGCGGTCGGAGCGGCGCTGAGACTCGGGCTGACGTCGCGCTCCAGTGCGCGGGTCGTCGGCCCCGGCGCCGCCCGGCCGGGGGTTAGCGCCGCCGTCCTCATCCTCATATCGGTGGCCGGTCTGGTCGTCGTGCTGCTCCAGTGGACCGGACCGAGCCTCCGGTCATTCGGGAACGGGATCACCGGCGCTGATTCGATCGCGTACCACCTGCCGCACGCGGCGTCGTACGCCCAGACCGGCCAGATCCGGGCGATCCGTTACACCGACTACGCCTGGCTGACCGGGCTGTACCCAGCCACCTCAGAGCTCTTCCACGCGCTCGGCATCGTGCTCATGGGCAACGACGTGCTCTCGCCGGGCATCAACCTCATATGGCTTGCGCTCACGCTGCTTGCGGCCTGGTGTATCGGTTCTGTCCGGGGATTCGGCCCCACGTCGATGCTGGCGGCGGCGATCGTCATGGCGACGCCGATGATGTTCGACAGTAATGCCGGAACCGCCGACAACGATCTTCTTGGCGTGTTCTTTGTCATGGCGGCCCTCGCTCTGTGGATGCGCACCGCCGACATGCCCACGACCGACACGCGGGCGTACCGCGGCGGCATCATCGTCGCCGCCGTCGCGGCCGGGCTGGCGCTGTCGGTGAAACTGAACCTGCTCGGTCCGGTGGGGGCACTCACCGTCGCCGCGATCGCGTTGACCCCCGGGGGCCGGCGCCGGAGCGCGGCCGGGTGGTGGATCGGGGGTCTGGTCCTCGCCGGCGGTTACTGGTACGCCCGTAACTTCATCGCCCTCGGGAACCCGCTCCCGTGGTTCAGCTTCGGCGTGCTGCCGACGCCTCACCCACCGCCGTTGCAACACGGCAACAACTACTCCCTGGCCGACTACGCCACCTATCCCGGGATCCTCCGCCACTGGCTGGTTCCGGCGTTGAACGTGAACCTCGGGCCCTGGTGGCCGGCGTTGGTCGCCGCTGCCGTGGTCGGTCCTCTGGTGTGTCTCTTCTCCAAGCGCGACCGAGTGGTCATGGCCGCGGCTCTGATCGCCTTGGCGTCCCTGGTCGCGTACTCATTCACTCCGCTAACGGCGGGCGGGCCCTGGGGACATCCCTACGGCTTGACGTTGAACATGCGTTACGGAGCTCCCGCACTGACGGTGGCGCTGGCCGTCACGCCGCTGGCCCTACTGTTCAGGAGCCAGCTTGGCCGCTTGGCGGCGGCGGCAGGACTCACGACGCTGTTCGTGGCCACGGTGGCCCTGCGCCGCCAATGGACACCGGACTACCACCTGGGCGGAGCCCACGCCGCCGTGGTCCTGGTTCTCATGGTGGTTGTGCTCGTCGTCCTCAGACCGTGGTCGCTGATCCCGCTCCGGCGCCCGCTCGTCCGCGCCGCCGCCGCGACGCTGGCTCTCTCGCTCGTGCTGGCCGGGGTCGCAGTGGGCTACTCGGGTACCCGGGATTACCTGAGGCACCGATATACCGACAAGTACGGGCCGCCCGGCATCTACAGGGTGTGGCGCTGGGCTCGGGGCCTGCACCACGCGCAAATCGCCCTGGTGGGCAACTTCGGTTGGTTCTTCGGCTATCCCATCTGGGGTCTCGACGATTCCAATCGCGTCACGTACATGGGCCAGCGCGGTCCGCACGGCTCGTTCCGACCCATCACCAGCTGTCGGGCCTGGCGCATGGCGCTGAACCGGGGGCACTACCAGTACGTGGTCACCACCGCCAACCGGGTGTTCTTCACCACGCGGCTCGTTCACTCGCCGGAGGTCGACTGGACCCGAACCGACCCCGCGGCCAGGCTGGTGCTCTCCCCGAACCGCGCGATCCAGGTCTTCCGGCTCACCGGGCCGCTCCACCCGGATCGCTGCTAAAGGATTTTTGTGGCCGAGGCGCAGGATTTCTCGGCGAACATGAGCAGGGCGATGTTGGCCACCTCGCGCCCGATCACTCCGTCACGTTTGTGCTCGACGCCGCACAACGTGATTCCATCAGTCGCCGCTCCAATTCGCGCGACTCCGAAGTAGGCACCGACCGATCGCGCGTTTCTCTGGGCGCTGCTGATTGCGCTCCTGACACTGGTGCCCGCCGCCGTGCTGATCCATACCGAACGCACCCTCCGCCGCCAACAGACCACCACGCGCCCGGAGCCGGCCAAGAGTGAGCCGACGGTCCCCCGGGCCCGCGCCGCCTGACGCCCCGACCGTCCGCCCCGAATCGTGAGTGCGACAGAGGCCGAAAACTGTCGTGACACCGGCACTCCCAACCTCGCACCGCCACAAGCAGCCGCTCCAGCGCCTCACGCTCGACGCGCCGGCCGTGCAACACCTCCGCCGGCCCCTCGCTGACAATGCAACACCGACGATACATCGCACGCGGTCCAGTCGACACCCTCCGACTACGACGTTTTCGGTTGCGGATTACGCGTCGCCTGATTCGATAACCGCTGGTGGCTGCGAGTGCTTTCCTGTCGCTTGCTTGTGTCTACGCCGCGCGAGCCGCCGCGGTGAGCGCGTCGGCTAGGCGCGCGGTGGCACCGTCAAGCGGTCCAGGGACGCGTGCGAGCACGATCCGGCGGGTTTCTTGTGGCTCGCCGCGGACCGCGACGACCTCAATGTCTTTGGGAAGTACGCCGACCATGACAGGGGCGAGCGTCGTGATCGCCAGTCCGGCGGCGACGATCTGGAGCTTCGCCAACCAGTCGCGCACGACGTAGCGGACGTCGGGGCGCTCTACGAGTCCCGGCCATACGCCGAGCAGGGAGTCGCCGGGGTCGGATCGGCTCGCGACCCAGATCTGGCCTTCGAGCTGGCGTGCCTCGACCACCCGGGTGCCGGCGAACGGGTGGGTGGCGGGAACGCCGATCACCAGCTGGCGCTCGAACAGCGTCGTCAGCTCGAATGCCGGCGACTCAGAGTCCGGCGGTCGGAACGGCGGCGTGCTGGCGAGGATCGCGAGGTCGATCGTTCCCGCGCGCAGCGCGCGGGTGAGCGCGGGCGTGGTCCCCTCGCGCAGCGTCACCCTGAATTCTGGCGGCAGCGCAGCTAACGCCTTGGGCACCAATCCTGCTGCCGCCGTCGCGAACGCGCCGAGCCTGACCGGTCTTGCCGCGGTCTGCTCGCCGGCCAGCTCGCGACGGGCCGTGTCGAGCTCGTCGAGGACCCGTGCTGCGCTCGCAAGCAGGCGCGCTCCCGCCGGAGTCAACACAGCCCCATGGCGGCCGCGCTCGAACAGCCGACGGTCGGCGACCGCCTCGAGCGCAGCGATCTGGCGCGACACGGCTGACTGCGTGTAGCCGAGCGAGTGCGCCGCGGCCGAGAACGAGCCGGTCTGCGCGACCTGGCGCAAGACTCGCAGGCCGGTAGGTGAGAAGTCCGCACAGGCCATGCGGACCACGCATAATAACCATGCGACACTCTCGTAGGCGGCATGCCTCCTCAAAGCTACATTGCAAGGCATGACCACTTCACGGACCGCAATTGTCACAGGCGCCAACCAGGGACTCGGCCGCGCCCTGGCCGAAGCGTTGGCCGCTCGCATGGCGCCACAGGATCGCGTCCTACTGACCGGCCGCGATCCAAGCCGCGTCGAAGCGGCTGCGGCCGCCGCCGCCGCCGGACCGGCGGTCGCCCGAGTCGAGGGTCATGTGCTCGACGTCCGCGACGCGGGCGCGATCACGCAGCTGGCCGCCGAACTGGGCGAGGTCGACATCGTCTTCTCCAACGCCGCCGCCCGCATGAGCCCCGACACCGATCCGGCCGACGAGGTCGACGCGGTCGCCGAGACCAACAACCTCGCGACCACCCGGATGCTGCGCGCCTTCGCCCCGCTCCTGCGGCCAGGCGGCCGGCTGATCATCGTAGCCAGCGCACTGGGCACGCTCGACAAACTCGACGATCGCGTCGCCCGCCGGTTCGCCGCGGCTGCCACCGACAGCCTCGACGCAGTCGACGCGGTCGTCGCTGGGTGGCGCCAAGCCGTACACCACGGTTGCGCAGAGGACGAAGGCTACGGATCGTGGCTGAACATCCCGTCGAAGGTCGCGCAGGTCGCAGCCGTCCGGGCCCTCGCCCGCGAGCGCCGCGCAAGCGACCTCGCCGAGAACAGGCTCATCCTCGCGCTCTGCCCGGGCCTGATCGACACCGATGCCTCGCGTCCATGGTTCGAGGACATGAGCACGGCCCAGACCCCGGTGAGGGCGGCATCCTGGCCTGTCCAGCTTGCGCTCGCCCCGACCTTCGACCCGGCGTTCTACGGCGAGCTCGTCCAGCTCGGCAAGATCCTGCCGTGGGAGTCCGGAATCCCGGTGGCGCACACAGCGACCGCATAACCCTGCGCCGCGACTAGACGCCGAGCACGGAGGACGCCGCCCCTGCCCCGCGGGCGGGCGCTCCGCGATTCTGCTTTCTCAGGACGACTCGCCCACTCGCTAGACACGCCGACCGTCCTTCAACGCGCGGACACGCAGCTGGATAGCGGGTGCGAGCGCGGATCTGTCCCCGCCCGTGCGCCCACTGGTTCTCTACGGAGGGGCTGTGGCGGCCGGGTGGGGGGGTACGCCGGAAATTTCCACAACTTGTCGACGAGGCGGCGATAGGGTGCCCCTGACGCGGGGACAGACCAACTCTGACTGGGTGAGGACGATGACTGAGAACAGAGCCCGTAAGGCTGGACTGGGGCCGATTGCACGCCGCACGTGGATCTGGCCTTTAGTGGCGACAGCCGTGATGCTCGGGCTCTGGGTGTTCGCGCTTGCCGGCTCGGTTGCTCATGCGCGTGTCTCCGGGTCACGCACCACCACCGCCAACGCCTCTACGGCCGTGGGAGCGTGTCGACTCGGCCATGGGGTGAAGCACGTGATCGATCTCACGTTCGACAACGTGCACTTCTTCCGGGACAACCCGAACGTGCCGTCCGACCTCGAGCTCATGCCGAATCTGCTGAATTTCTTCGAGCAGAACGGGACGATGATGTCCAACAACCACACGCCTCTGATCGCCCACACGGCGGACGACATCCTCACCACGCTGACGGGGTTGTACGGCGACCGGCACGGGATGCCGATCTCGAACAGCTATCGAACCTACAACCCGGACGGAACGACCGACCCGGCCGGTTCGTTTGCATACTGGACGGACCCGGTTTTCGACACCGCAAGCGTTCCATCTCCCGGCCATGACACCAATCCGTCGATGGTCTATTCGGCGACTCCGCCGGCAACCACACATCCGGCTCCGAAGCCCGATACGACGACCCCGGCTCCGTGGGTGCCGTTCACACGAGCCGGGTGCGACGTCGGCGGCCTCATCGCCAACATCGAACTTGAGAACACGGCTGTCGACATCCCCAAGGTGTTCGGCCCCAATTCTCCCGAGGCGCAGCAGCTCGCTGCTGATCCCGACTCGTTCAAGGACCCAGAGGTCGCCGACTACATCGGAGTTGCGGTCCACTGCGCACGGGGCAATGCCTTCTGCGCGACGGCGCAGGGCGTGAAGTTCGGCCAGACCTCCCCCTCGCCGACTGCCGTGAGCGACCTCCTGCCCGACGAGCCGGGCGGCTATTCCGGCTACCAGGGGCTATTCGGCCATCGGTACGTCGCGCCGCAGCTTGGAGCGGGAACCCCGAACCTGACTCACAACGGCTACGAGGTGACGAACGCGGCCGGAAACCTCGTCGACCTGAACGGGAATCAGCTCAACGGCGCGTTCCTGACGAATCACCCCGGCTTCCCGGGATTCGGCAGCATCAACGCGTCCCAGGGCCTCGCGTATGTCGCCGACATGCAGGAGGCAGGGGTCCCGGTCACCTATGGCTACGTCGCGGACATCCACGGGAACGAGCACATCCCGGGGGTTACGGCGTGCAAGGGCGCACCGGCTGCGCTCGGCAGCGGCTCGGCGTGTTACATCGCGCAGGCGCAGTACTACAACCAGGCCTTTGGCACGTTCTTCCAGCGGTTGGCCGCGGATGGCATCACCCCGGCCAACACGCTGTTCGTCCTCAGCTCCGACGAGGGCGACCACGAGGCAGGCGCGAACGTAGGACGGGCGATTCAGCCGACGCCGGCGAACTGCGACGGGGCGACGGTCAGCGGTACGACCGTGACCCCGGACGTCCTGTGCACCTACCCGTCGGGCAGTTTCGGCGAGCTCGCCGGCAACCTGACGGGCCTGCTGGCCACGGAGAAGAACAACACGACTCCGTTTGGCCTCGAAGCTGACACTGCACCCGAGTTCTACGTGACCGGCAACCCCTCTCCGGCGTCGCCCGCGGTCCGCACGCTGGACCGCGACGTCGGATCGCTCACTGCCTCGAACCCCTACACCGGAACGACTCAGAACATCGCCAACTACCTCGCCGACCCGACCGAGGAAGCGATCCTCCACATGGTCAACGCGGATCCGGCTCGCACCCCGACACTGGCGATGTTCGCCAAGCCCGACTACTTCCTGATCACCGGGTTCGGCCAGCTGTGCACCATGCGTGACGCAGAACACCTCGTTCGCCTGGGATCACGGCGACTACGCGGCCGAGATCGACACGAACTACCTGGGACTCGTAGGGCCTGGGGTCAAGACACTCGGCGTGGATGGGTCGGGCCCCGCCGCCGGTCCGAACTCGGCCGGGCCGAACAGCGGCCAGACCACGGTGCCGGACAGCGGCACCACCGGCACCTGGGCCGACGAGACCGACATCCGCCCGACGATCATGTCGCTGGTCGGGCTGCACGACGACTACACACCCGATGGCCGAGTCATAAGCCAGGTTCTGGCCAAGCCCTCCCACGCCATCAGCTCTCCGACGGTCGAGGCACTGGGGGAGTGCTACAAGCAACTGAACTCCAGCGTGGGAGAGTTCGGCACCTCCACCCTGCAGGCGTCCACGCGCGGGCTGGAGAGCACCAGCCCGGATGACCGGGTTTACACCAACACCGAGGCGGTGCTGTCTTTGCTCGATCGCATCAGGGACGTCGTGGCCGGGCGAGATAAAGAACTCGCTCAACGCCGCCGAGTTCTCCCGCACCCCGGTACGCGATGCCCGCGGCCAACTTGCCGCTTGCGACGCTGTGATCGCCGCGGCCAGGTTTGTCGGCACCGGGGGAATCGGACATTGGTCTGCCGGCTGGCGAGCGCACGTCGATCGAATCGCGGCTGCCGTCCGGAACCGGTAGCCCCGCGGCGTTCTTCCTTTTGGCCGCGGGAATCTCGTTCCTAGACCCGCTGCTGATCCCGTACCCCGAGTCCCTCTTCCCGATGCAGCTGGCGGTCGCATTCCTGCTCGGGAACCTTCGGGACGTCCGGCGGGCCGTCCTCGGACTGGCGATCGTGCTCGGCGCCGTGGCGACCATCGTCTATCTCATCCCCGGGCACTCGGTCTACCAGCTCGTCTTCATTCCCGTCGACTTCGCCGTCGCCTGGGTTGCAGGCTTTGCCGTCCGCGCGCGGGCCGAGCAGGCCGAGGTGGCGGAGTCACGTGCGACACAGGCCGAGCACGCCGTGTTCGAGGAGCGCGTGCGGATCGCGCGGGAGCTGCATGATGTCGTCGCCCACCATGTGAGCATGATGGGCGTCCAGGCCGGCGCTGCCCGGGTCGTGATCGACCGTGACCGTGTCAAGGCCAAGGAGTCGTTGACCGCGATCGAGGTCTCGAGCCGACAGGCGGTGGGGGAGCTGCACCGCCTGCTCGGATTCCTGCGGCAGGCCGGCGACGAGGACGATCTGGCTCCGCGCCCTGGCCTGAGTCAGCTTCCGCGGCTGGCGGCGAGCATGAGTGAGTCCGGGCTCGCTGTCGCGGTCAGCATCGAAGGGGAGGAACGCTCGTTGCCGCCGATGATCGGCGTGTCGGCGTACCGCATCGTGCAGGAAGCGCTGACTAACACCCTCAAGCACGCGGCGGCGTCGCGCGCCGACGTGCACGTGCGCTACTGGCCTGAGGAGCTCGAGGCCGAGATCATCGACGACGGCCGCGGCGTGACGGCGCTATCAGGGACGAGCCCGGGCGGCCTGGGGTTGATCGGCATGCGTGAGCGTGCCGCCCTGCACGGCGGCGAACTGACGGCGGGGCCGGTATCCGGCGGCGGGTTCGCCGTGCGCGTCAAGCTGCCACCTCGGACGGTGCGCTGTGAGCATCCGTGTGCTGCTGGCCGATGACCAGGCGATGGTTCGCGTCGGCTTCCGGATGATCCTCGAGTCCGATCCCGAGATCGAGGTTGTCGGGGAGGCGGCGAACGGCGAGCAGGCCATGGCCAGCACCCGGCGCTTGCGGCCCGACATCGTGTTGATGGACATCCAGATGCCCAACGGTGACGGACTCGAGGCGACGCGGCGGATTACCGAAGACGGCGAGCTGCACAGTCGTGTGGTGATCCTCACCACGTTCGAGCGTGACGAGTACGTGTTCGAGGCGCTGCGGTCGGGCGCCAGCGGCTTCCTGCTCAAGAACGCCCCACCCGAGGAGCTCCTGCACGCGGTGCACGTCGTGACTGCCGGCGAGGCGCTGCTCGCCCCGTCGGTCACGCGGCGGATCGTCGAGCAGTTCGCACTCCGGCCGGTCAGGCCGGAGCTCGGCACGCGGCTGGACGCCTTGACGCAGCGCGAGCGCGAGGTGCTGAGGATGCTGGCGTGCGGTAAGAGCAACGCCGAGCTGGCCGCCGAGCTGTTCGTCAGCGAGGGCACGATCAAGACGCATGTGTCCAGCCTGCTCGCCAAGCTCGGGCTCCGCGACCCGTTCAGGCCGTCGTCCTCGCGTACGAGAGCGGGCTGGTCACGCCCGGCGCGTAGACGCGTCTCTGTCCTTCGACAGAGGCGCGAGCGGCAAAGATCTGCGCTGAGGAGGAGCACAGACGCGCCCTGCGGGCGATGACAGGCGCAGGCGGCGGGCCGACACTGATCCCCAGGCAACTTGCACCAACCTGAGGAGCAGTGATGACCGCACCACACGCCGTACTTGAAGAAGTCCCCCCCGCTCGGAAAGCCGAAGAGCCCGGGCCTCGCCGGGGCCGCCGTCGGACCGGAGGGCCGATGGCGCCCGTCGAGATCCGCGATCTCTCCAAGCACTTCGGCGCTGTCGCCGCCGTCAATCACCTCTCGTTCGACATCGAGCCCGGTCGCGTCACGGGGTTCCTCGGACCGAACGGGGCCGGGAAGAGCACGACGTTGCGCGCGCTGCTCGGGCTGGTGCAGCCGTCGTCGGGGGCTGCCACGTTCGGCGGTCTGCGCTAAACGAGCCCAGCGCCCGGGTGGGCGCGGTGCTCGAGGACGCCTCGTTTCATCCGGGTCGCAGCGCACGAAACCACCTGCGGGTCCTGGCCATCACGGGAAACCATCCCCCCCCACCGCGTCGAGGAGGTCCTGTCCGCGGTCGGGCTCAGCGACGCCGCCGACCGGCGTGTGAAGGGCTACTCGATGGGTATGCGTCAGCGGCTGGCGATCGCCGCAGCCCTGCTCGGCGACCCGCAAGTCCTGATCCTCGACGAGCCGAACAACGGCCTGGACCCGCCCGGGATCATCTGGCTGCGCGGTCTGATGCGCGAGCAGGCGGCAGACGGGCGCACGGTGCTGATCTCCAGCCACGTCCTGGCCGAGGTCGCCCAGTCCGTCGACGACGTCGTCGTGATCGCCGACGGCGAGCTGCGCGCCCACGGGCCCCTGGAGCAGGTGCTCGGCGGCGACGACGGCCCCGCGACCACGGTCCGCGCACAGGACCCGGTCAGTTTGACCCGCGCGCTCGAGCGTCGCGGTCACCGCGTCGACCGCGACGGTGACATGCTGAACGTCTCCGGCGCCACCCCGGAAGAGGTCGGCAAAATCGCCGGTGACGAGCAGCTGGCCGTGCTCGGCCTGGCCCCCCGAACGCGCTCCCTCGAAGAAGCGTTCATCGCCCTCACCGGCGTGCAGTCATGACCGCGCTCCTGCAAGCCGAGCTGCTCAAGCTCCGCACCACCCGCACGTTCGCCGCGGTCCTCGCCAGCGCCGCGGCGCTGTCGCTGACCCTCGTCGTCCTCGGCGCGGCCCTAGGGAAGGAAACCAAAGCGCACGCGCTGTTCACCAACAGCGCGATCACCTACATCATCGTGATACTCGGTGCGATCGCGATGACGGGCGAGTGGCGTCATCGCACGATCACAGGCTCCGTGCTCGCCGCCCCCAAGCGAGTGCGGCTGCTCGCCGCCAAGGCGATCTCCTACTCCGTGGCCGGCATCGCCCTCTCGATCATCGTGACGGTGCCGACCATCATCGTCGGCGAGCTGGTCCTGTCAGGCCGCGGGCTAGCAACGCTGGGCGCCGGCGGCATCGCCGACGTGCTGTGGCGCAACCTGGCCGTCGCTGCCCTGCTCGGCCCCCTCGGCGTCTGCGTCGGCGCGCTGGTACGCAACCAGATCGTCACCGTCATCGGGCTCATCATCATCGCCGCGGCGATTGAGCCCTCCGTCTTCCAGGCGGTCCCGAAAGTCGGTCGCCTCCTCCCGCTCGCCGGCGCTCCCGGAGGCGTCCTCGGCGGCACCCACGGGGACCTGTCGCCCGGGCCCGCGCTCGCGGTCATGGTCGCCTGGACACTCACCATCTTCGCGGCAGCCGCCTGGCGCCTGCGTGCCCGCGACCTCGTCTGACGCAACCATCCCGACAAACAACCAACGGACCACGTAGCGGCCACCACCATCCAGCCGCGCCTCGCCGGTTGCTACTTACAACCTAAGGCTCGATCATCGGAGGAACCATGAAGGCCGCAACGCTCAGCCAGTCGACAAGCCGCATCCCGCAGCCAGCTCTGTACCCGCTGGAGGGATACGGTCCGCCCAAACCCGGGAGCAGCGCAGCTTCCGAGGGGCGGCTCGGGAGAAGGTGATGAAGGCGATCGTGCAAGCGCGGTACGGCTCACCCGATGTCCTGCAGCTCAAGGACCTCGGGAAGCCGGTGCTCCGCGACGATGAGGTGCTGGTACGAGTGCGCGCGGCGGCTGTCAACATCGGCGACTGGCATCTGCTGAGGGGTGTGCCGTACGCAATGCGCGGAGTGACGGGGCCGCGCAAGCCAAGGCGCGAGATACCAGGACTCGATATCGCGGGTCACGTCGAATCGGTCGGCAGTGACGTCAGGCAGTTGCAGGCGGGCGCTGAGGTGTTCGGCTGGTGCAAGGGCGCCTTCGCCGAGTATGCGTCTGCTGCGGAAAACACCCTCCTGCCCAAGCCGGCCAACCTCACGTTCGAGCAAGCGGCGGCTGTTGGCGACTCCGCGTTCACTGCCCTGGCCGCCGTTCGCGATCAGGGGAAGGTGCAGCCGGTGCACAGGGTGTTGATCAACGGTGCATCGGGCGGCGTGGGGACGTTCGCCGTGCAGATCGCGAAGTCATTCGGAGCGAACGTGACCGGCGTATGCAGCACGAGGAACGTCGAGATGATCCGGTCACTTGGCGCGGATCAGGTCATCGACTACACGAACGACGACTTCACCCAAACCGAGCAGGCTTACGACGTGATGCTCGACCTGGTCGGGACCCGATCGTTATCGGACTGCAGGCGGGCACTGACCCCGCGGGGAACCTACGTGGTGGTCGGCGTCAGGGACATGGGTCGCTGGTTTGGGCTTGGACGTCAGACCAAGGCGCTCCTGCTATCGCCGTTCGTCCGGCAGCGGATGCGGGTGTTCGTCGTTAGGCACAACCCAGAGGATCTGGCTGTTCTGAAGGAGCTCGCCGAGACCGGAAAGATCACGCCGGTCATCGACAGGCGCTACTCGTTGAGCGATGTGCCTGAAGCCCTGCAGTATCAGGGAGAAGGACACTCCCAGGGAAAGGTCATCATCGCCGTAAGCGAAGCGCCATAGAGCCTGCGCCAGCCGGTCTGGAGCGAGACGCGTCCGCCTCACCATCGCGAGCACGAACGTCGAGACCGGCTTGTGGCAGCAGGCCGGCGGCTGGATCACACCGCTCTGTTGACGCGTCGGGTCGCTACCTCTTGCGCCGTCAGCGCCCTGACGTTCGCCCCGAATCTGGATTGAACGATCGGTCCTTTGGCGTTAGGTTCGCGCTCTACCCGGTCGAGGTGGCGGTGTGGGGATTCGACTGCTCGCCATCACCTAGGAAAGGGGTCCAACGGGTGTCTCGAGATCAGAAACGGGCGCGTTGGTTCGGGGTGCTCTTCCTCATCACGTTCGTCACGTCGATCGCAGCGCTGGCTCTTTACGAGACCGTGCTCCGACATCCGGTGAGCTACATCGCAGGTGCTGGGCACGACAACCAAGTCTTGCTCGCGGCCCTGCTGGAGCTGCTGCTGATCATCGCGAATATCGGCACCGCGGTCGTGATCTTCCCGATCGTTAGACGACAGAACGAGGAGCTGGCGCTCGGCTACGTGACCGCGCGCCTGTTTGAGTGCACGTTCATCCTCGTCGGCATCGTCTCCATCCTCGGGATCATCACGCTGCGCAACCAGGTTGCCGGTGCGGCTGAAGGCACGGTCGCCTACACCCTCGCCGCGATCAAGGACTGGACGTTTCTCCTCGGCCCGGGCTGGGTCGTCGGCTGGGGCAACGGCCTGATCCTCGGCTACCTGATGTACAGCTCGGGCCTGGTGCCGCGGAGGGCAACGTGGCTTGGTCTCATCGGCGGACCGCTGATCATCGTGTCCGGGACGGCGGTGATGTTCACCGGCAACCATCCGAGTAGCGCGCTGCACTCATTGCAAGGGATCGCGACCATCCCTGAGTTCGCGTGGGAACTGTTTCTCGGCGTCTACTGCACGATCTGGGGTTTCAGGCGCGATGCCCCGATCCTTGCCGGAAGCGCCTGATGACGACTCACCCGAGCCGGCTTCGCACACCCCAGATGCCCGGAGCGTCCGCGCTTGTGGCGAGTTGCGAGACAGACGTCATCAACGGTCGCGAGACCTGCGTTCGTGTCGGCGCGTGCACGCAGAGCCAGCGCGGGCGTCGTGACTCCGTTTGTCCGAAAGCAGCACTGTTGAGGCCGGCGGGCCGCAGAGTCGAGAGTGCTGCTGGTTCGTGATTGGGGAAGTGTCGGGGAACCAGACCCAGGTTCCCTGAGCGATCGTTCTTGGGCCAATCCGATCGCACGGCGCGCGCTGAGCGGCGCGATTGGTCGCCAACTCGATCGTGAGTCCGGGCGACGTGGGATCGGGCAAAGCAATCGTTCCGGCGCGGTACTCACGTCCGGCTCGGCCTGTGGCTGGCAGTAAGGTCGCGCGGCTTGGGGGTCCCGTCGGGCTGGGCGTCAGCGTCGGCACTGACGAGCAGATCTGCGACCGGGAGATCTGTCACAGCCTTCTCGCGGACGGCGAGGAATTTCTCCGCGCTCCTTGAGATTGCCTGCACTCGGAGTCGTGAGTCGACGACCAGAAAACGGTTCGTCTGCTTGTGGAGCCGCGTCCGAGCACGCCTCGAGCATCAATCCGTGACCGCAGCGGTCGCAGACGCGCATCGTCGGGATCGGCGCGGCGCCGTCGGCCGGAGCCACGCCGCAGTATCCGCAGAACCAGCTGCCCGGGAGCTCCGGTTCGGCGGTCCCGTGCACGAGCCGGAGCGTGGGCTTCGCCGTGGGTTGTTGCGTCGCTGCGCTCCGCCGTATCGCCGAGGTCGGCTGCTTCGCCGTCGCGGGCCGGTCCTCGTGAAAGCGCACGACCTCCGCGAGTGTGAGCGCGACGGTGCGAAGCTCCAGCCCCGGCGACCAGTTCCTGATGTAGTGGTTGTCAAACTCGACCCGATCGGCGATCGAGGTCTGCCCGCGCAGGCCGTTTGCCTGGGCCCATCCCGTGATCCCGGACCGCACGCGATGGCGGTTGTCGTAGCCGTCGATCTCTCGCGCGAACTGCTCGGCGAATTCGGGGCGCTCGGGCCGCGGACCGATCAGGCTCATCTCGCCTCGGAGCACGTTCAGCAGCTGAGGTAGCTCGTCCAGGGAGCTGGAGCGCAACCAGCGGCCCACGCGCGTGCGGCGATCGGGTCCCTCGATGCCGCCGGGTGCGACGTCGGGTCGCAGCGTCAACCTCCCGCCGTGACCGGCGCGCATCGTTCGGAACTTCAGCAGCTCGAACACGCGCCCATCGCGCCCAACCCGGCGCTGGCGAAAGACCACCGGACCTGGCGAGCTGAGACGGACCGCGAGCGCGAGCGCGAGCAGCACCGGCGAGAGGACAATCAGTACCAGCAACGCGATTGCCCGGTCGATCGTGTGCTTTACCGTGAACTGCCAACCCCGCGGATCGATCGCGTGGGGCGAGAACAGCGGAAGACCGCCGACGTGGTCGAGTTGGCCGCGCTCGCTGACCGACTCATAGAGGCGCGGCACGACCGAAATCCCGACGCCGAGCTCGTGGCAGCGCTTGACCAGCTCGGCAAGGCGGTGGTCGCGCTCGTAGGCGAACGCGAGGATCACGTGGCGAGCGCCAGTGTCGGAGCACGCGTCGACGAGGTCGTCCGGGCCGCCGAGAACCGGGACGGCCAAGTCGACGTCGACCGTGGGTCGCGTCGGGTCTGCGTCGAGGAAGCCGACCGGACGAAGCCCGTACTCGGGCTCGCCCAACAGCCTGCGGACGACGTCGTGCCCGCCGACGAGGCCCGCGCCCACGACCAGCGTGGGGGTCATCAGCGCGCCCCGGCGCCGGGCATGGTGCTGTGCGAGTTGCATGGCGGCACGAGCGGCGCATACGGCGACGGTCGTCAGCAGCCACAGCTCTGGCCCGAACGGGAGCGGGCGATCAGCACCCAGGATTGCAGCCGTGGCGAGCGCGAGAAGCGCACCAAGCGAACACACCTTCAGCGCCTCGACGCAGCCATCCAGCGCTGACGCTTGCAACCGGCGCACCCGCGAAGCCCGCACGCGCGTCACGACCACAACGAAAGACACATCGATCGTCGCAAGCCAGGCATTGCCCGCCGAGATCTGACCGCGCCCCGCAGCCAGCGCGGCAAGCACAGCCGCGGCGACCAGCGCGAGCACATCGACCGCTGTCGCGATTCGCCGCCACCGCTGCATCGTTGTTTGTGGATCACGTGTCATATAGCTGCCGACGTTCACGGCGCTCAACGGGCCGCACATCGAGGGAGAACATTTTCAGCAACGGTCGAACCGCGCCGGCGGTTTGACCGCGACCACGCGCGACTGGCTCGCACCGGCCAGTGACTCGGCTAGCGTGCGCCGAGCCGAGATCCTCAAGCTGTCGCCGGAGCTCACGGCGGACCCCGACGTGGACGTGCCTGCGACGTCGGCGGCGTCACGTCGAGCACCACCTGAACGGTGTCACTCACCTCAGCGCGCCCATGCGGGTGGTCGGTGCGCATTCTGCCCGGATCAGCTCGCGGCGCAGGGCCACGCGGGCGCGGTGATGCAGCCCGTGGATCGAGGCCTCGGTGCGGTCCATGCGGTGGGCAATCTCTCCCGGGGATAGGCCGGCCAAGTGGCGCAGCACGACCACCTCGCGCTGATCCTCGGGCAGCGTCTCGAGCGCCTGCTGGAGTCCCCACCGGCGGTCGGGGCTCGAGTCATCAGCCGGACGCGAGATCTCGATGACCTCCTCGCAGGGCACCGGACGGCGCTGGCGCAGCGAATCGATCGCCACGTTTCGCGCGACCCGAAGGAGCCACGCGGTGAATGGAGCCTGGCGAGGCTCGTACTTGTGGATCACCGACATCAGCTTGATGAACACGGTCTGGGTGGCGTCCTCGGCCTCGTGGGCATCGCGCAGGATGCTCAGCACGTAGCCATAGACGTTGTTCCTGTAGCGGAGGTAGAGGAAGCGAATGGCATCCATGTCGCCCGACTTGGCCCGCGCCACTGCCCGTGCGATCGCGGGATCCCGGTCGTTCAGGTTCCCGGCCGGGGCGGCGCGAAAGCCATACGACGCCGCCATTTCGCTGTCGTGAGAACGTCCACGGCCCCCTGCAGCCCTACATAAGGCACTTGGCTCAGTCATACGATCATTCATTCCTCTGCTGGCACAATCCGCTGGGCCGCACCGCCCTGTGGATCTGGGTTCTGGAAAGTTCGCCTCAAAAGGGCGTTGTGCTTGAAACCCCGACCGAGTCGATACGCCGCTAGCTGCGGTCGTGCGTCATGTTCGGCCACCTGCCGGCGCGCTGCCCGCAGAGGTCCGCCAGGACGGTCTGTCGTCTCGGGGTGCCAATGGCACCCGAGCGGTCTAGAGACCGTCTCGAACACCCGTCCATGTATCGGCAGCTTTGCTCTAGTAGGTGAGAAGAGTTGTGTAAGAACGCCCAGTCCCTGGCGCAGGTGCTAGGAGATGCCGGATCGACCTACGGCATCACCTACCGCTGCGTCGCAGACGGCGTGCAACGCTGACGCGCTCGACAAACTCGCGCGGGACTCGACTCGGGCGCGCTCGACCCGAGAACGAGGCCGCGGATCAATCGCATTGCCGACAAAGCAGAAACGGCGACGTCCGTGTCAAGCCCGGCCCTTTAGGGAGCGCGCGACCAGCGACACCGCGGCGCGACGACCGCGCGTCTGGTTTGTCGCCGACGCGGGTCTGGTCGCGGTGCTGCCGCTCTCGCTGTCCGCCACGGCGAAGCAGCAGTGCGCTCGCGACCTCAACCAGCTCGCGACGTGGCCGCTGGTTCGTGATTGCGGCAGCGGGGCAGGCGTGCCTGATACTTCTGCATCGGCGCCACCGTTTGGCTGAGAGCGTGCAACCACCGAGGCGCGGTTTTGGCGATTTGTAGGTCGCATATGTCTTTGGGCGAGACACCTGCATCGACTTGGTCGCGGTACTCGGATTGGACGGCCCCGACACTTCCCCGTGGTTTCGATGCGGGCGGGTGTCGAGTGTCCGCGGGCGACCGCTAGGTCACGTTTGAGGTGGCGAGCTACTGCGGCTTGATCCCGGCGGCTTCGATGATCCGGGCAGCGCTCTCGCTCTCGCGCAGCACAAACCGCGTGAAGTCGGGCTGCGTCGTGCTCATCGGTTCGCCACCGTGTTTCGCGAGCGAGGCGCGCACGCCGGGATCTGACAGGGCGCGCGCGATGTCCTCGGCGAGCGTCTGAACGACTGCGGCTGGAGTGGCGCGCGGCGCCCAGATCCCGTACCAGAACGGAAAATCGAAGCCGGGGACGCCTGCCTCCGCAACCGTCGGAACGTCGGGTAGCGCGCTTGAGCGCTGAGCGCTGCTCAAGCCGAGCGGCAGGAGTCTGCCCGCGCGGATATCGGGCAGGGTGGTCGGGATCGGCGACAGCGCGTAGTCGGTGCGCCCGGCGATCAGGTTCTTGATCGTGTCCGCGATCGCATCGCTCCCTCGCGCAGGGACGTGGGTGGCGCTGATCCCGGCTGCGAGATTGAATTTCTCGATCCCCAGGTGCGTGCCCGTGCCCACGCCGGTGGAGCCGAACCGCAGCTGCCCCGGCTGTGCCCTCGCTGCAGCGATCAGCGCGCCGACGGTAGCGAGGCCTGTGGTCTCGCCCGCGACGAGCACGTAGGACTGAGTGGTGAGCGCCGCGACCGCGACGAAGTCCCTAAGCGGGTCGTAGGGGAGGTTCGTCACAAGCGCCGCGCTATATGCGTGCGCGTTGGTGTGGACGAGCAACGTGTAACCGTCGGCGGGGGACGTCGCCACCATCGCTGGGGCCGCCGTGCTACCCGCACCAGGATGGTTCTCGACGATCACGGGCTGACCCCACAGCTCGGCAAGCTTTCGACCCACCGCCGTCGCGACCACCTCTGGCCCACTGCCCGGGCCGAACGGTTCAATCATCCGCACGAGTTTGGTCGGATAGTCGGCTTTGGCGGTCGGAAGCGCTGCTCGCATGATCTCCGCTCCGGAGGAGCGAGGGTTCTACCACGGCCCGCCCGCGGCGCCGATGGTTTCGAGCAGCACCCAGCGGCCCGACCGACGAATGCCGTCGCTCCCGCTTTGACAACTCGACCAGCATCCGCCGGTCGTCGATGAAAGTCCCCCAACGCGCGGATAGGAGGTCTGTCTAGCGGGACTTCGGTGGAAACGCCAATTGAGCGAGGTAGCGTGACCTGGTGTGGCGGGCAAGGCGTCAACCGCGCGATCGGATCGGGTGCTCGAGCGTCGGAGGGCGGTCGCCCTGGCGCGGCATTGCCGCGAGTTCGAGGGCCTCTCGATCAGCCAGATCGCCGATCGCGTCGGTCGCTCGCCGGCGACCGTCAAGGCGTACTTCTATGACCCGACCGGGGAGAAGGCGCGGGCGGTTAAGGCGCGCCATGTCGGCGTCTGCCGCGGCTGCGGCGCCTACACGCAACCGCGCAATGGAAAAGGGGACGCCTACGCGTGCTGCAACGCCTGCCATCCCGGCGCGATCGACCGGCGCTGGACTCGCGAGCGGGTACTCGACGCGATGCGCGACTGGCGTGACCGGCACGGGCGGCTGCCGTCTTCGTATGACTGGTCGCGGACGCACGCTCGTCGGCGCGGGGGCGAGGCGCTCGAACGACTCAGCACAGGCGACTGGCCTTCCGCCGGCGTCGTGACCGCCGTCTACGGGAGCTGGAAGGCGGCACGGGCTGCGGCCGCCAACCACATCGTCCAGGCGGCCGATGCCGATCGACTGTCGCGGAAGCGTCGTTCGTGACGACACACGGCCGGCCGGGGCGGGAGGTCATCGCCAATCGCCGACCGAACGCGCACGACTGTGCAGGAAGCGGCTGCGCAGATCGAGATTCACGGCCTGCAACGCTGTACCTAGAAGGCGGTGCTTTGAAGCGGCGATTGAAACGGAGCGTAGTGTCGTGACCATCCAGATCAGCGAGCTTGGCCGGACACAGCAGCGGAGGCGGGCCCTAGCACCGGTCTCCGACGGGGCGGCCGTCACGACCGTGGAGCCGGTTCCGAGGATCGCGCTCACGCAGCAGGAGGCGTGCGCCGCGCTCGGCTGCAGCGAGGAGTTCTTCGTCAATCTCGCAAGCGTGGGCATTCAAAGGTCGTAGCTCGGACCGGTACCGGACCCTACGGGGACCGTCCCGCGCCCGTTGGGCGGTGGCTGTGGTGGAGCAGCTGTGGTCAGACGTGCTCGCGGTCGGCGACCGCTACCGGCTGCGCCGCGAGCCGATCGGCGGCCGCGATCCGTTTCACCCCGAGCGCGACTCGGCGGTAGCGGTCAGGGAGCGGGTGAGGTCGTCGTGGTGGGGGTGACCGGCGACGGCGTCGTACTGGTCGCCTGCGAGCTCGTCGGCGTGGTGGGACTGGTCTTGGTGGTCGCTGTCGCCGTGGCAGTCGATGTCGCCGGTGTGGTCGTGGTTACGGTCGTAGGCGAGCTTGTGGTCGTCACTGTCGTCGTCGGGCTTGTTTTCGTTTCTTTGTGCGTCGAGGCGCCGAAGAACGTCGTCGGTTGGCCGTTGCCGGTGACGGAGTGTCCGGCGATGAGGTCTGGCACGGTGAAGAGCGCGACGACGATCGCGAACGCGAGCAGCCCGGTGAGGACGGCCGCCCTCCAGTGGCGCCGCGCGGCGTCGGCCGCAGCTTGGTGGGGGAGGGCGGGGCCTGGGCCGGGTGCGGTGTCGGCGGCAGGCTCCACGCGTCGGGGCGGGCGCGGCGGCGTAGACGGCGCAGGCGCGGGAGCGGCGGACGTCGGATCCGTGCGGACCTGTTCAGGGTCCTGCATGGCATCGGTGGGATCCCGTGGCGTCGCGCTTGTGCGCGGGCGGACCGCAGGTAGGGGTGGCACCGGCGGAAGCCGCTTTGCGGTCGTGGCGACTGTCTGTACCGGTCGGCGCAGTAACTCGGAGACGAGCGCCACGACCACGGGCGTAACCGCCGCGCTGATCAGCGTACCCGTGCCCCAGATTCGGGAGGCGCCGTACGCCGCGGCGGCCGACGCGATGCTGGCAATGACCAGCGTCTGCAGCGAGACGCCACTGCCGCGTCGTTTGTCGCTGCGGTTTGGGTCGGGATCTGGGGACGCCACGACCTCAGCCTAGCCCCGCGCACGCCCGATGGTGGGCGCCTTCCGGCCCTGTGTGTTGGCGACCTGGCGAGCTGTGAGCTGTCCGCTGGCTGCAGCGGCACCCCCTAACCCTGGACGCACCATGAGGTCCGGGCGCGCGAGGGCACCCGGTCGCGTCTAGGACGGTGCAGCGTCGGCTTTCGGCTTTGCCGGAAGTCAACGGTTCAACGCAGCGCCAGCCCGTGTCTGACTGATCGATGCTGCTCATCACCGGCCCGCTCGAGTCCGGCTCCGCGTGCTCGCTCTGCGATAGCCCGAATACAAGCGCTTCCAGCAGAGCGTCGGGGCATGCCGCTTCCGCTTGGCGTGCGCCGCCAGCGTCCCACTGATGGCTTGGTGCATGCGCCCATGGAACCTCGATTTCCACCGCCTTACGGTGGCGTCCAAGCGATCCCGGTGACGAAACAAGCCGGGCGCAGCCCAGACAACCACAGGTCACGCTCAGGAGGACGACATGCAGTCAGACCCGCGCTTTGCCAGGTATTCGACAATCACTCTCGCGGTCTCGGCGCTCGCCGGCGTGATCGCCGCGGTGAGCGCAACGCTCGGCGCGCCGATCGGGGCGATCGTGCTCTCAGAGATGTGCGCGTTCGCTTGTGTCGTCGCGTTCACGCTCCTGATCTGGGCCGCGATTGAGGATGGCAAGCAGCCCGACCGGGCATCCTTCGAGTAGCCCTTTGCTCGCACGGCCGCCGCCTGCGCTCGCGGGAGCACAGGCGGCGGTTTTTTATTGCTCCTCGGATCAGACGCTTAACGCCGGCGAGTGAACGTCAGTTGTGTCGGAGTCGTCGCGGTGCGGGTCGACCCGTCGCAGGGCCGAGAGGGCTGCGTTGTACCCGCACATGCCGTGGGCGCCGGCCCCGGGAGGCGTGGCCGCCGAGCAGATGTACACGCCGGGGATCCCGGTCGAGTACGGGTCGAGCGCGACCCGGGGGCGGAACACGAGCTGCAGTGCGTCGTTGCTGCCGGTGACCACGTCGCCGCCGACGTAGTTGGCGTTGTGTGCCTCGGTCTGCGCGACCGACCTCGCGTGGCGGGCGAGAATCCGATCGCGGAACCCGGGCGCGAACCGCTCGATCTGTGCCTCGATCTCCGCGGTGGCGTCGCCGGTGTATCCGGCCGGCACGTGGGCGTAGGTGTACACGGGATGCACGTCTCCCTGTGACCGTGCGGGATCGGCCAGGTACTGCTGGCAGACGAGCACGAACGGCGCTGTCGGGCATGCGCCCGGCGTGGAGCAGCTTCTCGCCTGCCGCGATCTCGCTCAGACCGCCCGCCCACGTGCACGGTGCCGGCCCGCCGCGCGGGTTCGTAGGCCCATGGGATGCCGCCCTGCACGGCAAAGTCGACCTTGAAGGTCCCGGGGCCGTGGCGGAAGCGGGTCAGCGCACGCGCGATCCGCCGCGGCATCCGATCTCCGGCGATCCGCGCGGCCGCCGCCGGGGCGACGTCGAGCATGACGACGTCCGCCGCCCCGAGTTCGTCGAGCGAGTTCACGCGGACACCCGTCTCGAACTTCGCACCCGTGCTCTCCAGCATCGAGATCATCGCCCGGGTGATCGACGCCGATCCGCCCTCGGCGACCGGCCAGCCGTAGCGGTGCGCCGCGGTGCCGAGGGCCACGCCGATCGCCGAGGACATCGGCGATCCGAAGGGCCGGAAGGCATGCGCGGCGACGCCCGCGAACAGCGCCCGTCGCCTCGTCGGTGGACCAGCGGCGAGCGAGCACCGCCGCCGGCAACGCGGAGTACAGGCCGAACAGTGTCAGCTTGATCGGGTGCTCGGGCATGTGCAGCATCGGTCGCAGGAAGTCGGCGGTGATGTCATCGAAGCGCTCGGCGAGCGCGCCGAACACCGACCGCCAGGGAGCGCCGTCCTTGCCCAGGGTCACGGCGGTCTCGTCAACCGACCGGTATGCGGCGGCGCCTGCGCCGCCGTCCAGCGGATGGGCGTACTGAACCTCCGGCCAGCGCCACGTCAGTCCATGCGCGCCCAGGTCGAACCGCCGGCTGAACGAGGTGTCCACGGCGAGCGGGTGAGCCGCCGAGCACTCGTCGTGCAGCAGGCCGGGGAGCGTCAGCTCGCTGGAGCGCGTGCCACCCCCCAGCGTGTCGGCCGCCTCGAGCACGGTCACCTCGATGCCTTCGGATGCGAGTGTGAGGGCGGCAGCGAGCCCATTGGGCCCGCTGCCGACAACGATTGCGCTGGTCATGCCGTCACCGCCTGATCCGGCGTCGGCGCGACTTTGGAAGGCGCCGGGGATGTGGGAGACGCAGCCCCCGCGTGGCTGACGCGCTCGTATCCATCCAGCCGCCAGTCGACCCGGGTCGCGATCGGCCCGTTCGGCAGCCATGGGATCTCCTTGACGGCGTCCTTCACCGCCCAGCTGCCGCGTTCGACCTCGCCGACGGCGGCATCCATCACCCAGTACTGCTGGCGGCCGCTCCACACCGGCTCGGACTCGACCCAGACGACGACGAACTCGCCGGGAGCGAACTCGCAGCGCTTCTGGATCGCCCGGATCAGGTGCTGGTTGTGCAGGTGACCGTCGCCGAAGTTGAAGCCGACGATCGCGTTGCAGCTGAACTCCGCCTCACGCAGCGTGTAGGTGTCAATGTCCTGACCCAGGTGGCGCATCATGACGGAGTTGAGCCCGCGGGCCTGGCTGTGCATCGACCGCCATGCCAGAAGCATGTTGAGCAGGATCTCGGCGACGCGCTCGTCGTAACCCAGCAGCGGAGCGTTGGCCTGCAGCTGGTTCTTCTGCATCGGCGCTGACTTGACGATGCGCTCGTCGAGCTTCTGCTCGGCACCCGGAGCGAATGCCCACATCGCCGACGCCCAGTTGCCGGCGTATTGCCGCATCGACGGCAGGAACGAGACCAGGTCCGGCCGCAGGTTGCCGAGCACCGGGAAGAACAGCAGCCCCGCCGCGGTAGCCACGCAGCAGCGGCGTACTCATGTCGCCGAGGCCGTACCCGTGCTGGGCGGGGTAGCCGAGGAACAGGAACGCGGTGAGGTACATGAACAGCACGTTCCACTCCAGCGGCACCGCGAGCGGGAACGTGGAGATGATGAACAGGTGATAGCCGATCATGAACACGGCCGCGAGCAACGTCACCGTGTGGTTGTGGGAGAACAGCAGCACCAGCGGCGGCACGAGCTCGCCGAACATGCCCGGGCCGTGCGCGAGCCGATTGGTGAGCTTCCGACGGGCGCAGATCCTCGGGGAAGTTGGCGTAGTGCAGCCGCTTGATCGCCTTGGACGGAAGCCACGGCACGTTGGACACCATCGGCCCCAGCACGTTGGGGAAGTGCCGGTTGCACTTCGAGAAGCCCGCGCCGAACCAGACGATCACGATCAACAGCTTCGCGGCCACGATCATGTCGACAAACGGGAAGAACGCCATGAAGATCAGTGCGGGGAGATACTGCTCGCTGCGGGCCGC
The DNA here is from genome assembly GCA_963725925.1 of uncultured Solirubrobacterales bacterium. GTDB lineage: Bacteria > Actinomycetota > Thermoleophilia > Solirubrobacterales > Solirubrobacteraceae > Palsa-465. The sequence continues at coordinate 33,507 of CAVSAY010000019.1, read as the reverse complement.
GATGAACAGCACCTTGTCCCGCAGGCCGAGGACCACGAGCAGGGCGATGACGGCGACGATCGCCGCCGGTGCCACGAGGCCCGCATTCGTGCCAAGCGCGCCGTCGACTCCATGCACGTGGACGCCCGGCAGCGCCAGCGAAACCACCAGCGCGAGCAGCAACGCGACATACAGCAGCACGTCGACCGTCGTGCGCTCGTCGCCGCCGGTGAACGGGACCTTGTCGGGCCATGGTGCCAACCGGATCGTGCCTCGCCGCGCGTAATAGTGCAGCCCACCGCTCATCGGCTTGAAGTGACCGGCCAGAGGTCCCCAGGAGCCGGCGAAGCCGAGGCACTCGAGCAGCACCGTCCACAGCACCGCCTTCTCATAGAAGACCGGCTCGAAGAACCACGACGAAGGATGTAGCGGGTTCAGATTCGAGGTCAGCGTGCCGACCAGCACGCCGCCCACGGCGTAGAAGAACACCAACTTCAGCAGGTACATCACCATGATGACCTTCGGTGAGCCGAAGCCGTTCTCGGCCCAATGTCTGGCCAGGGTCTTGAGCCGCTCCTGGTACGGCTTGTCCATGAACGTCGCCGGCTCGATCGGCGGAAAGCTTCCTGTCATAAATCCCATCGCGTGCTGTCCTCCAGAAAGAGTTGAACCGTGTGGAGGCGTTATCTCAATCGGCCGGTGGCCTCTCCATGGGGGCCCGCGCCAGTCCCAGGCGAGATCCCTGGTGTCTGCGCACAAAGCGGCCCTACGGCCGTTGACGCGCGCTCGAGCGACGCGTGGCTACCGGTGTGCTCGACGCCGACTGTCGACCGCGACGCGCAGCCCGTCGATCATCTCCGAAAGCTGCAACGCCACCTCCAGGCGCAAACGCCGCTGCTGGATCGGATGTCCGAGCAGCGCCTCGGTGCGCTTGACCCGGTAGACGACCGTGTTCTGATGGATCCCCAGACGCCGAGCTGCTCGCACGTGGCTGAGGTTCTCTTCGAGGTAGACGCGGACGGTCGCCCTGAGCAGCGCGGCCGAGTCGGTGGGCGCGAGGAGGTCCCCGAGCTCGGTCTCCGCGAATCGGACGGCTTCGAACGGATCGGCTGTCAGCAGCGCCGTCAGATCCGCAGCTCGGTAGCCGACGACTGTGCCCGGCCTGACCGCCCGTAGCTCGGCGACGCGCCGAGCAACCCGCGCCTCATCGTGCGAGTCGGCCATCCCCGCGAGGCCATTCCGACAGCTTCCGATCGCCGCGCGCACGCCTTCCCCCATCCTGTGTCCGACGCTGCTCGGATCATCGCTGAGGCGATCGCCCGAAGTCCACGCCCAGATCACGTGCTCACCAATCGGCACCGTCAGCACGGGGCCGCCGCCGAGCGCCGCCGCCAGTTTCGCCGTCTCGCTTTCCAGCGAACCAGCCGCCCGTCCGGCACGGGGCGGCTCGCCCCATACGATCAGCGCGACGTGGCGTCGCGAGACGTCGTAGCGCAGCTTCTCGCCGGCTGCACGAGCATCGACGGGGTGGCGCTCGACGATCGCCGTTACCAGCTCTGCGCGAGCCGCGGCGGCGCCGCGAATCCACTGCGCTCGTTCCTGCTCGTAGTCGTCGACGAGGTCCGTGCAAACCGCGTCGATGTACGCGAACAGGTGATGGGAGATGCGCGCGAGTACGCGCCAGCGGATCTCGGGCTCGATCTCGAGCTCGCCGGCCGCCTCTTCCAGACGCCGCTCGGCGAGCCCATGACCGAGTCGGTAGGCCCGCAGCAGCGCCGGAAGCGCAACGCCGCGGTGCACGAGCTCGTGCGACCAGGCAATCGCCTCCGCCGGCGGAGCGATCGACTCGAGCGATGCCCCGGAGAGCAATTGGTTCCAGATCGCCGTCACATTGCTCTCGCAGCTGAGCAGCAACCCGGCACGGAAATCCTCGTCCCCGGCGCGGCCGAGCTCGGGGATCGACGCGATCAGCAGATCGGCCATCTCCTGAGCGAGGGGAGCCGGCGGCAACCCGCCGAGAACAGCCTCGACGTGCTGCGAAACGACCGCCTCGAGGTCCGGCTGGACCATCGACATTCCGCCGTCAGTCTAACCCGCGCTCACATGTCAAAGCCGCCGTTGACACCCCAGACCTGGCCGGTGTTGACTGCTCATCGCTTCGCCTCCGCCCAGTGCCCGAACTCTTCGCGCAGCGGCGGCTTGCTGATCTTCCCGGTCGCGTTCTTCGGTAGCTCGGGACGGATCTCGAACCGCCTTGGCACCTTGAACGCGGCGAGGCGCTCGGCCGCATATGCCTGGAGATCATCGCCGTCTAGCTCGGCTCCCGGCTTGGGGGCGACGACCGCGAGGACCTCCTCGCCGCGTACCTCGTGCGGCACGCCGATCACGGCGCATTCGAGCACGCCGGCGTGGGTGTACAGCACCTCCTCGATCTCGCGCGGGTAGATGTTCTCGCCGCCGCGGATGATCATGTCCTTGGCGCGGTCGACGATGAACACGTAGCCGTCGGCGTCGACATAGCCGACATCGCCCGTGTGCAGCCAGCCGTCACGGACCGTCGCGGCGGTCGCCTCCTCGTTGTGCAAGTAGCCGGCCATCACGTTCGGGCCCTTGACCACGATCTCGCCGAGCTCCCCGTCGTTGACCGCGCTGCCGTCGGGGGCGACGATCTGCAGCTGCTGACCGCGCACCGGAAGCCCGATCGAGCCCGGCTTGCGCACCCCGTAGTAGGGGTTCAGCGACGACACACAGGTCGACTCGGTGAGGCCGTAGCCCTCGAGGATGCGGATGTCGAAGCGATCCTCGAACGCCTCGAGCAGCTCTCGCGACAGGGGCGCCGCGCCGCAGATGATGTAGCGAAGCGACGTGCGCCCCGTCGGGGCGTTGGCGGTGTGCAGGACCGCGGCGAGGATCGTCGGCACCGCCGACAGCGCAACGGGCTCGAGCTCTGAGACCGTCTGCCAGAACGTGGAGGCCGAGAAGCGCTCCCACATCGCGACCTCGCAGCCGACCATCATCGGGATCACGCACGTCACGACCTGGGCGTTTACGTGAAACAGCGGCAAGAGCATCCCGACACGCTCGCCGGCCACCAGCGGCAGCAGCTCCGCGCCCATCGACGCGTTGGCCAGCACGTTTGCGTGCGTGAGCATCGCGCCCTTGGGCTTTCCGGTAGTGCCCGACGTGTACATCAGCGTGGCCAGGTCGTCGGGGCCCCGGCGGCTCGCCGGGACTTCGCCGCCGTGACCGGCCAGCGACTCGAGCGCCAGGTCGCCGCCCTCGTCCGCCGAGATCACGTGGCGCAGCTGCGCCAGCTCCGCCGTCGCGCGACGGCCGGCGATCGTGGCGGCCCCGTTGCTGTCGGTGACGACCGCGACTGCTTGCGAGTGACCGAGGACGTACGCCGCCTCGGGCGCGGTGAACGCCGGGTTGATCGGGCCGAACACCGCCCCGGCCTTGAGGATCGCCCACCACGCCTCGAGGAACTCCAGACAGTTGGGCAGCATCACCGAGACGACGTCGCCGGGCTGCACGCCCAGCTCGGCAAGACCCGCCGCCAAGGCGTCGGTGCGGACATCGAACTCCCTGTAGCTCACCGATCGTCCACGCCAGCGCACGAACGGCTGGTCGGGGATACGCGACGCCTGTGCGCGTAGGAGGTCGGGCAAAGTGTTGATCGCGCTCATCGAATCTCTCCTGATCGTGCCTTCAGTGGGAGCACAATTCATACGAGGCAACTGCTCGGACATCGATGTCGCCGCACCACAAGACCGCGGGAGATTCATGTATCGGGCGCTCATAGGCGCGGCGGTTCGCCGGGACTAGCTTGCAGCCATGGTCACCGCAAGAGTCATCGAAATCCAAAGGCTGTCGGCGCACCGAAGCGACATTCCGGTGCCGCGGCCGGCAGCGCCACCGTCGCACCGCCGCGAGGTCCCGGTCGTCCGGCCGGAGTCGCAGACATCTAAGGAGCGCTGATCCGATGCCGGTAAACGTCACAGAACAACAGGCGAGGGACGTCGTCGAGGCGGCGCGCGAGACGGAGTGGAAGCTGCCGAGCTTCGGAAAGGAGCTGTTTCTCGGGAACTTCCGGCTGGACCTGATCCACCCCCAGCCGCCGCAGGATCCGATCGCGGTCGAGAAGGGCGAGCGCTTCCTGGAGAGGCTGAGAACGTTCCTGGAGGAGCACGTCGACCCGCTGCAGATCGAGCGCGACGCGAAGATCCCCGACTCCGTCATCGACGGCCTCAAGGCACTCGGGGCGCTCGGCATGAAGGTCCCCGAGCACTACGGTGGTCTGGGGCTTTCGCAGGTCTATTACAACCGCGCGCTCGCGCTGACGGCCAGCTCGCACGCGGCGATTTCAACGCTGCTCTCGGCGCACCAATCGATCGGCGTCGCCGAGCCGCTGATGCTGTTCGGCTCTGAGGAGCAGAAGCGCAAGTGGCTGCCACTTGTTGCCAAGGACCACATCTCCGCGTTTCTCCTGACCGAGCCGGACGTCGGCTCAGACCCCGCGCGGCTGGGAACGACCGCGACGCCGACCGCCGACGGGGCGGGGTATGTCCTCGATGGACTCAAGCTCTGGGCCACGAATGGTGCAATCGCCGACATCGTCGTGGTCATGGCCCAGGTCCCCCCGCACGACGGCTCGCGTGGTGGCATCACCGCGTTCGTGCTGCCCTATGACAGCGACGGGATCACCGTCGAGCATCGCAACGCGTTCATGGGCCTACGCGGGATCGAGAACTCCGTCACCCGGCTCGAGAACGTCCTTGTCCCGAAGGAGAACGTGATCGGCAAGGAGGGTCAAGGACTCAAGATCGCGCTCACGACGCTCAACACCGGCCGGCTCGCGCTCCCGGCAATCTGCGTGGGCTCGGCCAAGTGGGCGACCAAGGTGGCCCGCGAATGGTCCGGTGAACGCGTCCAATGGGGACAGGCCATCGGCAAGCACGACGCCGTCGCCCAGAAGCTGTCGTTCATCGCAGCAAGCACGTTCGGGCTCGAAGCGGTGGTCGACGTCTCAAGCCGGCTCGCCGACGACAAGCAGAACGACATTCGGATCGAAGCGGCGATCGCCAAGCTGTATGCCTCCGAGCTTGGGTGGCAGGTCGTCGACGAGCTCGTGCAGGTGCGCGGCGGTCGCGGCTATGAGACGGCCGAGTCGCTGCTGGCCCGGGGTGAAAAGCCGATCGCCGCCGAGCAGATGCTCCGCGACATGCGGATCAACCGCATCTTCGAGGGATCGAGCGAGATCATGCAGCTGTTGATCGCCCGCGAGGCGGTCGACCAGCACCTCGCCGTCGCGGGCGAGCTGCTCCAGGGAGACGGGGACCTGAAAGCAAAGGCGATCGCGGCGGTCCAGGCCGGCAAGTTCTACGCGAAGTGGCTGCCGCAGCTGACGGTCGGCGAAGGACAGAATCCACGCTCATTCGACGAGTTCGGGTCGCTTGCTCCTCAGCTGCGCTTCGTCGAACGCTCGTCGCGCAAGCTCGCTCGCTCGACGTTCTATGCCATGACCCGCTGGCAGGCTGAGCTCGAGCGCAAGCAGGCGGTCCTCGGGCGGATCGTGGATATCGGCGCCGAGCTGTTCGCGATCGCCTGCGCCGTGGTCTACGCCGACACGCTGGGCCGTGAGCGGCCCGAGTCCAGGCAGGCTGCCTATGAGCTGGCGGACCTGTTTTCGCTGCAGGCGCGCCGTCGCGTCGACGGGCTGTTCGACGCCCTCTGGCACAACGATGACCGCGCCGGGTATGAGCTCGCGCAGCGACTGCTCGACGGCCGTTACGCGTGGCTCGAGCACGGGATCCTGTGACCGCCGTCACCGCTGACCCCGCCGGCCGGCCGTCCCTCCGATTTGTTGACGTCGACGGCGTCCGCGTGCGAGTCCAGACCGCCGGCGACGGCCGGCCGTTGCTGCTGATCATGGGCGTGGGGGGCAATATCGAGATGTGGCATCCGTTCGACGAGGAACTGCGCAAGCGCGGTATCCACACGATCAGCTTCGACGCGCCCGGCACCGGTGAATCCGCCGAACTCGACCGGCCGCGCCGCATGCGATGGCTGGCTCGGATGGTGGAGCACCTGCTCGACGGCCTCGGCCACCAACGAGTCGATGTGCTCGGCATCTCTTGGGGCGGCGCGCTCGCGCAGGAGCTGGCCCATCAGGCTCCGGACCGGGTGCGTCGCCTGGTGCTCGCGGCGACGGCCGCCGGGATGCCCGGGCTGGGCGGCGTGCCGGGCAAGCCGAGCGCTCTGATCAAGCTCGTGTCGCCCCGGCGGTATCGCGATCCTGACTACTTCGCCGCCGTTGCTGACCAGCTGTACGGAGGAACGGAATTCGGCCTCGCCGAACAGCACCTTGGAGCGCGGTTGGCCAGGCCGCCGTCATCGCGCGGGTACATGCACCAGCTCTGGGCCGTTCAAGGATGGACTGCGGTTCCCTGGCTTTCAAGCGTCGAGCAGCCTACGTTGATCCTCGCCGGCGACGACGATCCCTTGGTCCCCGTGGTCAACGGACACATTCTCGCCCGGCTGATACCGCACGCCCGCCTCGTGGTCATACGTGGCGGCGGTCACCTGTCGCTGTTGCAGCTCGCGCCGGCGATGGCCGACCTGGTGTCCGGCTTCGTCGCCACGCCGGAACCGATCGGCGCGCTTGGCTCCGATCGATGAGAACTTCGGTCAGACGTTCGTTCCGATCTCTGCGAGCTGTGCGACGGCCTCCATCTCACCCGCCGCCTCGGAGTGCAGAACTTCATGTGCGCCGCGCGGGCCGCCGCTGCGCTTGTCGCGCTACTCGGGGAATGGTCGTCAAACTCGTGCAGGACGTCCAGGATGGCCGACGCGATCACTCTGCGGCGTCTTCTTTGTTGCTCTCCTAGTCGATCCAGCACGCGCGGTAGCGCCCGGAGGCCGTCTCGGAATTGGCGATACGGATGCCCAGGACCACGCCGAGGGTTGCGTCCCTGCTTTCTCGGTTCCGCGGGTGCGCCCTGGGAGCGGGTCGATGACCGGCGGTTTCTCGCTCGACTGGACCTCGTCGACCACCGTGCGACCTTCGACGGACCCGAGGTCGAAGGGATGAGGCGGGGTGGCGGTGCCGTCCGCGAACTCCAGACTGGCGGGCTCGAGGACAACCTGGGTGCCGAAGAGCTAGTTCTGCGGTTGTTGAAAGGCGTGTTGCTCTAGGGCGCGTTGGGTGAGCGGGTCGGCGATACCGTTGACCCCTAGGTCGTAGGCTTGCTGGCAGCGTTTCACCGCTTCGGTCGTATAGGGGCCGTAGCGCCCATCCACCGGGCCCGGCTCGAATCCAAGCGCGGTGAGCTGGCGCTGCAGCGCTTTGACGCGCTGGATGCGATCCGTGGTTGGCCGCTGTCGGGTGCTCGCGCGGAGGGCATCGGCCGTCAGCGGGCCGACCACACCGTCGACCGGGAGGTCGTGTGCCTCCTGAAAGCGCCTCACCGCACCGGTGGTCAGCGGACCGTAGCGCCCGTCCACCTGGCCCGGCTCGAATCCCAGCCAGCTCAGCTGGCTTTGCAGCGCCTTGACGCGCTCGATCCGATCGGTCGTCGGCGGCTCTGGGGTGTTCGCGCGGCGGGCGACGCCAGTCAGCGGCCGCGCCACGTCGTCAACGGGGGCGTGACGCGATTCGTTGATCCGTTCGATGTCGTCGGCTGGTGCTGGAGGCGCAGATCGCCGACGCGTGCGGTAGGTCGCGCTCAACACGGTCAGAACCAACAACGCCCCCAAGGCGCCGAGCAGGATCACTAATGAGAAGCCGGTCCGGCCAGCCGGTTGACCAGCCGACCGTGTTTGGCGCCCTGGCGACCCGGCTGCTTTTCGGGAGCCGCCGTTGCAACACAGGCGCTTTGGGCCGAGGGGATAGGCATGCACGAGCTGCTGAGGCGCGGTGGCAGTCGACGTGGATGAACCGGCGGCCGCGGCGGCGGAAACCTCAACGGCGCCGCCGGTCAGAATCAAGCAGCAGAAGATGAAGTACACCCCTAGCTGTGTACGCAGTCGCTTGCGCTTGGCGCGGTGTCTCATGTGATCGTCACGGCGGTGCCGATGGGCATTAGTTTTCCGAGCCGCTGGATGGCGGAGTTGGTCAGGCGAACGCACCCGTGCGACACCCGGCCCGGGATTAAATCGGGGCGGTTGGTGCCGTGAATTCCGATGACTCCCCCGTGGGGCCAGTCGGTCAATGTGGGCGAGCGCGCATTCGTGCCGAACGCGAGCGGGCCGTAGAACGTCCCGGAGAAACCACTCAACCGATCCAACACGTAGAACTGACCTGTCGGCGTCGGCGTCCTTGCAGCTCCGACTGCGATCCGTGCCCGAAAGATCACTCGGCCTGCTTGAAGCAACTTGGCGGTGAGCTCGCCCCGATTAATGACGAGGCGGGTATCGACGAACGACCAACCCCCGAGTGAACTACGCGGCACCCAGCCTCGACTGCCATTGGGAAGAGCGGCCAGGCGCACGCGCTCCCACAGGACGCCGTGATGCTCTGCCTCGTCGTCGGCCACGACGATGTTCGTGGTGCCGTCGCCGGTCCGCGTTGGGATCCGCCCGGCAGGTGCACTTCTGAAGCTCGGCGCGCGCCGAGCAACGATCGCTCGGAGCACCGGGGCCCAGCGCGTGGCGTCCGCCGCGTCGGCCAATGGCACCACGCGCCGCGTAGTGAAAGCCGCAGGTGGTGTCGTGAGCTTGAACGCCGATGACGTTGCCGCGAACGGCGAAGCTCGAGCGGGCCGCCGTGCGCCATTGACATCGCGGGTGTTCGACGAGAGGGCGGTGGAGGTGATCAGCGCCGCCGACGCGATGGCGATCAAGAATCCGGCGATTGTCAACCGCCGCCGTCCTGAGCCCACGCGTCCGCGCGCCACAGCCTAACCCGTGAATCTGGGGGAAGTCCGAGCGCTCATGCTGGGATCTTGCAGCGTCACGAAATGCGTCGAGTTGACGATCGCTACGACCTTTTGATTACTCAGCGGCTCATCAAACGCCTTTTCCGCGGGGAGGAATCCCGCCAGCCGCCTGATCCACGCCGCGTGGCGCGCCTCCACCGAGTGAATGGCGAGAGCAGCCGCGAGGTAGGTCCGCGACTCGATCTTCGGTGCTTGCTCCTTATAGGCGGCGGTGGCCAGGTCCTCAAACGCGACCGCGGTGCTCCGAAACGCATCCGGGTTCTCCGTAACGCCATGAAAATTGAAGCTCGGCTGCTTGATCGCCGCCGAGCCGAGCACGGACTTGAAAGCCTTCACGTGGTCGCGCTCGTGCACACCGACGACGTTCGCCTGGTGCGCCAACGCCCCGTGCAGGGCGCCGATCCGTTCGGCCTCCGTGTAGAAAGACGCTTGGAGGTACTCGAGCGCAAGCGCAAAGTTGAGGATCGCCACGTCGTTCGGGCTTGAACTGGCCGCCGCCACCCCTGGTCGTATCGCGAGCCCAACGAGGACCGCCGCTCCGGAGCGCGCCGCCGTGCTCAAGAACCCTGAACGGGTCTCCCGCGGCAAGCGTTCACACGTCTCACGTACCGCACCGTCGACATCGAAATCGTCGAGTCGGAGGTGTCGGGAATCGTCGCTGGACATCGCTATGCGAGGAAGGGCGCGAGCACGCTCTTGGCCTCACCCACGCTGATCGACATATCGACTGCCACCGGGGCTGGATCCTTGCCGGCGAGCGCGCGCGCCCACGCGGCATGGCGGGCCTCCACCGACACGATCCGCGCCGCGGCCGCCAGCGTCTGCGGCGTGAGATTGACGGCCTGTCCGTTGTAGACGCCGAGTGAGGTCGACTCGAGGGATTCGGCCGTCGAGACGAACTTTTTCGGATCGGTCGTCGCGTCGCCGAATTGAAAACGAGGGCTGTGGCTCGCGTGCGGGCCTAGTGCGTCGGCGAGAAACGTGACGTGGGTGCGCTCTTGCGCTCCGACCACGCTGGCGAACTGATGCCGTTCTCCCGTCAGTTGGCCGCCCTTCAACGCCTCGGCGTAAAAGGCCGCTTGAAGTCGAGCGATCAGCAGCGCGAGATTGAGGATCTCACGGTCGCGCGCGGGAGAGGGCTGCGAACCTGGGGAGGCCGCAAGCCTCGCAGCCCCGAGCGCGCTTCCGCCGAGCGCCCCGACGACCGCCAAGGAGCGCGAGAACAGGCCGGCACGGGAAATACGAATGCTCACTTCGCCATCCTGGTCGTCCCCCGACGTCACTTGGTTCGTCTAGGCACCTGCGACCAGCGCGAACCCCTTGACCGGGCTCCTTGCAATCGCAAGCAAAAAAGTCGCCCAACCGCAGATCATATGGAATCTAATGCTCTATTGCGAGCTAAACCTCGGCATTTCGCTCCACCACGCGGACCTCCGGCAGCGGGTCCATTAGAAGCGGGCGTCGATCCATTGACCGGTGAGTGTCCGCCGACGACGTCCGTAGTCACGTCCCAGCTGTCCCGAAACCGCGCACGTTCTGCCCACATCTCCGACGAACAGCCACCTCGAACCGGCCGACCAGCGCCTGCATCCGGTCACCGGCCGCCGCCAGCATCGCATTGACAACAGCGTGCAGCGGGCCCTCGCGCAGCACACCGATGCTCGAGACACATCGGAGGCGAGAGGCGGGCCGGTGTGGAGATGGGGAATACTGCTGCGGTGGTGGCGGGCCCCCGCAAGATCGCGCTGTCGGAGTTGATCGGCGCGTTGTCCTATGCGCTGGATGTCGCCGAGGGGGAGCCACCGGGTCATGCCGAGCGATCGTGTTTGATCGGTATGCGCCTGGCGGGCGAGTTGGGGCTCGGGGCGCCGGCGAGGTCGGATCTGTTCTATGCGTTGTTGCTGAAGGATGCTGGGTGTTCTGCAAACTCGGCACGAATGGCGGCGTTGTTCGGGGCTGACGATCAAGACGCCAAGCGGACCTCAAAGCTGGTCGACTGGGCGCGGCCGTTCTCGGCGTTTGGGTGGTCGTTGAGGACTGTCGCGCCGGGTGGCTCGTTGAGTGCCCGGGTGCAGCGGCTGCGGGCGATCCGCGATGAAGGCGAGGTGACCCGGTCGCTGATGTTGGCGCGCTGTGACCGTGGCGCCGAGGTCGCCCGGATGCTTGGGTTCTCCGACGCGACTGCGGAGGCCATCCGTGCGCTAGATGAGCACTGGGACGGACGCGGGCAGCCGCGAGGTCTGCGTGGGGAGGAGATCCCGATCGCAGCCCGGATTTTGTGCGTGGCTCAGACGCTGGAGGTTTTTCACCGTCTGCGCGGGGTCGACGCGGCATACCGGGTCGCGGTCAAGCGCAGCGGTCGCTGGTTCGACCCAGCACTCGTCGATGCCCTTGGTGCGGTCGTCGGGGACGCCGGGTTTTGGGCATCGCTGGCTGAGCCGGACCTGTCTGGCGTCGAGCCGCCTGACCGGGTGATGTCCGCCGACGAGAACCGGCTAGATCGGATTGCCGATGGGTTTGCCGTCGTTATCGACGCGAAGTCGCCCTGGACCCATCGCCATTCGGATCGAGCCTCCGAGATCGCGACCGGCATCGCCGCGCTTCTGGGCTTTGAGGCGACGGAGCTGCGGGATCTGGGTCGCGCAACGCGGCTGCATGACATTGGCAAGCTCGCTCTCTCCAACCGGATCCTCGACAGGCCGGGGCGGCTGACCGACGCGGAGTACGCGAAGGTCAAGGAGCATCCGGTAGTGACCGAGCGGATCCTCGAGCGAGTTCCCGGCTTCAGCGAGCTCTCGCCGCTCGCGAGTGCGCATCACGAGCGCCTCGACGGAAGCGGCTACCCGCGGGGGCTAACCGCGGCCGAGCTGACGATGCCAATGCGGGTGCTCGCTGTCGCCGACGTGTATGAGGCGCTTACCGCCGAGCGGCCCTATCGCCCGCCATACGCTGGTGAGCGCGCGCTCGAAATCATGCGGATTGACGTGCCCGGGCGCCTCGACGGCGATGCCTTTGCCGCACTGGAACAGCTCCTGGAAACTGGTGGGGGCAGCACGGGCCTGGCCCCGTCGCTAAGCCAAACGCAACGGCACACAGCAACGGGAAGCGATCGCAAAATCTAGCGGAGCGCGCCTGGGCTGCGGATCAGCGAAGCGCTCGCGCTTACCGAGTCCGATCTGGCCCCGAACTCGTTATAGGCGGAAGCACGCGCGGCCGCGCCTAAGCCGCACGTCCGACGCCAGCGTTGAGATTGCATCGAAGGCGCAAGCTGAGCCATCTAACGGTCGTACCGCTCGACGAACACGGCGCAAGGTCGTACGGTCTCTGCCGTGGGGAACGCGCCCGTTGACCTCGACGCTTTCGACGCCTTCGAGGCAGCGGCCTGGGACGAGACGGCTGTCGCCTATGAGCGGTTTTTCGGCGTTATCGCGGGTCGGGTGGTTGAGCCTCTTCTGACGGCTGCCTCAGTTGGTGTCGGCACGCGGGTCTTGGACGTCGCGACGGGCCCGGGGTGGGTCGCCGCCCAAGCTGCCGAGCGTGGGGCATCAGTAGTGGGCGTAGACGTCGCGGAGGCGATGATCGCGCGTGCTCGAAGTGCTCACCCGGAGCTTGACTTCCGTCGGGCGGATGCGCACGAGCTGCCGCTGGCAGACGCATCATTCGACGCTGTTGTTGGCAACTTGGCGGTCATGCACCTATCGCGTCCCGAGCGCGCCATGGCTGAGTTCGCGCGCGTGCTCCGTCCCGGCGGCACGCTGGCCCTCACGGCATGGGCTCATCCCTCCGAGCACCGGTTGGCCGGGGTGTTCCTCGATGCGGTGGCGGAGGCGCGAGCTATGCCCCCAGCGGATCTCCCACGAGGCCCTGACTTCTTCCGGTTCTCCGACGACGAAGAGTTTGCGGCGACGCTCCGGCAGCAGGATCTGGCGAGTTCCGCCGTGACGGCTATCACGTTCGTGCAGCGCTTCGCCAATGCCGATGAACTCTGGAACGGCATGCTCGCCGCGACGGTGCGGGTATCCGCGCTCATAGTCCACCAGCCGGACGACGTCCGGCAACGCATCCGAGCTGCGTTCGATCGCCTCGCGGGCGGCTACCGACGTGGTGACGTCTTAGAGCTGCCGGTCGCGGTCAAGCTCGCCACCGCGCGTAAGCCAGATCCGCGGTGAGACTCCCGCTTTGACGAATCTCAGCAGCGCGGCGCGGGGCCGAGCGATACGAACCCATGCTGCTCCCTCGAGGCAAGATCGCATGAGCGAGGCGATGTAACGGTGGCCTGGGCCGGCGTTCGGGCATGTCCCCGGAACGGCCGCTACTGCTTTCGTCCGAACGCTGGCGTTTCGGCCGCCCAGACTCATGCCTTGACGGTTGGAAGCACGGTCGTCGCTGCGAGCTCGACCTGCCGCGGCTCGTCGCCGAGTGGCCAGAGGTATACGCGCTCGCAGCCTGCCTCCGCGTAGCGCGAGAGCAGCTCCGCGCAGTGCGCCGCGGGTCCGACGCAGAGCTGGTCGCTCAGCGGATCTGGATCGCGCCTGAGCATCGGGGACAGGACCTCTCGCAGCACGCGATCGGCGTCGCGGGCGTCTTCGCTGATCCAGGTCCACATCGTCGCAAGCGCGTTCGGGAACCGATCGGGATCCTTTCCGCGAGCGTCAAGCTGCTCGGACAGCGCCTGCTTCGCGGCCTTGAAACCGTCGGGCGTCGTGTTGTACGCGGATGCGAGCCAACCGTCGCCGAGCCGCGCGACGCGGCGAAGACCGGCGGCTGAGCCCCAGCTCCCGATCCAAACCGGGACTCCGCCGGGTCGGCTTGGAGCCGGCGCCAGCGGCGAGCCCGGTAAGGCGTAGTGGCGTCGGGTCTCCGGTGGCGGTTCGTCCCGAAGCAGCGAGCGCAGAATCGCGACGGCTTCGTCGAACCGCTCCCAGCGCTCCTCGAATAGCACGCCGACCGCGTCGTAGTCGCGCTCCGATGAGCCAGGCCCGACCCCGGCAATGACCCGCCCATCGGACAGGACATCCAACGCGGCGAGCGTCTTCGCCAGGGGAACAGGACCGCGCAGCGCGACATTCGCGACAGTTGTCGCCAGCTCCATAGCGCCGGATCGGTCGATAACGGCAGCCAGAGCCGTCGCGCCGTCAAGCCACGGCGTCTGAAAGAGGAAATGGTCGTTCGCGGAAACCGCGGCGAAGCCGCTCTCGCGCGCGGCGTCGACTGCGCCGCTAAGACGCGCGAACGACTGTCCCTCGTCGCCGAACTCCATCAGCGGCAGATGAAGGCCGAGTTCCAAACCAGACCGATCGTCTCACCCCACGGCCCACGCGACAAGACAAGCTTCGGCGATATCTCCCGGATCCCACGCGCAAAGCGGGAACGTGGCCGTGACGCCGGCGTGGCCGGAATAGGCGTCAAGCGGCAGCGCTCGGTCAGTCGGTGGTGTGCCGCGCAGGATCTTCGAGAACGCCGGCTCCTTGCGACATGGACGCGTGTCCCGTCGCGGCTTAGCTCATGAAGGGCATGAGGTCGGGGGGCATGGTGACGAAGGGACGCATCATGTCGCGGTCTTCGTGTTCGAGGATGTGGCAGTGGTACATGTACCGGCCGGCGTAGGTGGTGAAGCGGACGGCGATTTCGACGATCTCGTTGGGGTTGACGCGGATCGTGTCCTTCAGGCCGCGTTCGTTGTCGTCGATTGCGTGCTCGAGCTCGTCGTCGGGGTCGCGCTCGAGTGTCACTGAGGCGGCGAGGTCGAAGTCTTCGATTCCGGCTTGGGGGATCTCGTAGCGGATGGGGCGTCGTGAGAGGATCTGGAACGGGTCGAGGTGGAGGTGGATGGGGTGCGTGTCGCCGGTGAGGTTGATGATCTGCCAGACCTCGTGCTGGTCGAGGATCGGGAAGAAGGTGGTGGCGTCCTCGAAGTGCGACGCGATGGTGCGGTAGCGGGTGGTCTGCTCGCCGTCGGTGAAGGTGAGGAGTGGTCCGGTGTGCTCGTCGGGGGCGATCGCGAGCTCGCGCATCGTGAGCATGTTGGGCTCGCCGTCGAGTTCCCGCTCGACGAGCGCGATCGCGCGGCGTGGCGCCCCGGCGAGCGCCTGCGATGTGGGCGGCGGGTAGTCGGTGGCGAGCTCGGTTGGGATCCGGCGGCGGGTGACCGAGCCCCCGACGACACGGAAGCGCATGACCTGCGGATACGGCAGCAGCCGGTCGAGGTCCGCGGCGTCGCTGGCGTGGGCCGCCGGGAAGGCGCTGCCGTCAAAGGGGGCGGCGGCGGTGTTGAGCAGTGTGAGCTCGCTCCCGGGTTCGAGGTCGGAGAAGTCGACAAGCAGGTCGGCGCGTTCGGCCGACGCGAGTATGAGGCCGTCCGGCGGCACGCGGGTGGGGGCGCGGAGTAAGCCGTGGTCGGTGCCGATCTGCGTGATCCGGTCCAGGTCCGGCTCGTCGTTGCGGAGCAGGACGAGTCGGTAGGTGCGGGCGTTGGAGCCGTTGATCACTCGGAAGCGGTAAGTGGCCGGCTCGACGTCGAGCACCGGCCAGATCTTGCCGTTGACGGTCGTGAATGGGGCGAACGCCTCCATCACCTCGGGGTCGGTCTTGTGTATCAGGCGTCCCGTCAGACGTCCCTGGTCGTCGACGTCGAAGTTGCGATCCTGAACCAGCAGCGGCACCTCGAATGGTGGGCCCTCGGGTAGCCCGAGCTCTCGCTCGCGCCCGTCGCGGACTATCCATAGCCCGGCAAGCCCGGCGTACACGTCGTACTTGGTGACGCCCATGACGTGGTCGTGGTACCAGAGCAGCGCGCCGCGCTGGTCCATCGGGTAGTGGAACACCGCCGGCTGCCCGGGCGCGAACAGGTTCTCCGCCCAGCCGTCAAACGACGCCGGGGTCAGGCCGCCGTGCAGGTGCACGACCGTGTGACCGGCAAGCGCTCGCGCCTGCTCGTCGGGCGTGCCGCCGCTCAAGCCCGGCACGCACTGCACCGGCACCCCATCGGCGTTGGTCGCCTCGGGGGCGATCGCCACGATGACCGGCAGCGAGCCGTCGAGCTCGTTGCGCCACTCGACCGTCACCGGCTGCCCGCGCTGGGCCTCGATCGTCGGACCTGGCACGGTTCCGTCGTAGCCCCAGATCCGTGACTCGGGCAAATCGCGATGAAAGCGGTGCGCCCCGCCGCGGATACGCACAGTTAGTCGGCCGCCACGCTCGCGGGCGATCAGGCGCCGCGGCGTCGGGAGGGCGTCCACGAAAGCCACGAGCGGTGCGCTCAGCGCTCGGCTCATTTCAGTGGGGTGGATCTCCGGTCAGGACCGTCAGTCCTTCTTGCCAGTCGGTTCTCCTGATGCTCTCCAACAGCCGGCGCTGGCCCTCTCGGTGGCGGGTTTGGGCGAAGTAGCGCTTGCCCGGGGGTGCGCCAGACGGATCCTGCGAGCAGCAGCGCGACCGCTGCGGGGAGGATCCACCATGCTGAGGTGCTCGCGTCTGCAACCAGGCCCGTCACCCCAAGCGCGACCGCGACGCCCGCCGCGATACGCCAGTCGTCGCCGATCACGAAATCCCAAAGGAAGCGCAGGAAGGACTCAATTCTCTTCACGCCCTAGCCGCCTCCGTGGCGACCGAGCGCGCAGAGATCCGTGGACGCCGCTTGATGGCGGCGACGAGCCCGAGTGAGAACAGGGTGGTTGCGGGGATGATCACGAGCAGCGCGGCGTCGCCGCCGGGCCAGTGCGCGCCCGCGCCTTCGGCTCCCCAGAACATTCCGAACGACGTCAGCATCACACCGACTGCAAACTTAAGCGTGTTCTCGGGGACGCGCGCTAGCGGAGCGTGGACGGCGAATCCCGCGATCACGACCACTAATACGGCGACGCCGCCGGCCGCTGCGGCGAGTCCAACGTTGTGCTGGTTGGCGCCGAAGGTCAGCACGATAAACGCGACCTCGAGGCCCTCGAGAAGCACGCCCTTGAATGCGATGGTGAACGAGTAGGGGTCGAACCGGCCGATGGGGACTGCGCCGGCGGCGCGTGCGTTCGCCCGCTGTTCCTGATAGGCCTCCTGCTCGTCGTGTAGCGCTTTGAGGCCGGATGCACGAAGGATCGCCTTGCGAAGCCACTGTAGACCGAAGATCAAAAGCAGCGCCCCGACGACGACGCGGAGCACATCGATCGGGAGCGACGTGAGCGCCGGACCGAGCACTGCGATCAGCGCCACGAGCACGAGCAGCGCGACCCCGACGCCGCTGAGCGTCGATCGCCAGCTGCGCGTCGTCCCGACGGCAATGACAATCGTCAGTGCCTCGACAGCCTCAACCGCGCAGGCGAGGAACACCGAGATCGCCAGTCCCCAGTCCGTACCTGTCATCGCGCACAACATACGGCGCTGGAACGCGGCGCCCCATCTCCGAAACGTCGAGCTCCCATTACCGGCGGTTATCGGCTCGGGTCGATTAGGTGCGATCCAGAGGTCAGCACACCCCGATTGGAGATATTGCCCCGATGCCGCAAGCGGCGAGAGTCGCGATCCTGGGTTCACCGATGACCAGCGGGTTCGCCGCGGGACGTGACGTCGATAAAAACCTCGCCGACCTCGTCCATCTCGGTTCGCAGACGCCGGTCTATCTCGTCGAGGTCGCGGGCGAGCTCAGCGGCACCGTGTCTCCGTTGGCTCCCAGGTCGCGGCACGCGATGTGCAGCTGCGCGTCGCGTACCCGACTCGGAGACCGCTCGTCAGTACGACGAGCATCATGTGGCGTGCGCGGTCAACGAGCTCCTGCCCTCCTGCGCGCGGTTAACGCGACTCCCGCCGTCAGCGAGGCTAGACCTCCTTTGGGATTGCGGGGGTACCTGGGCCGGCGGCGACCTCGTGGCCCCTGTTGTCCGAAAGCGGCAGCGTCGCGGGCCGGCGAAGGCGGTCGTAGGAGTGCTGTCGGACCCGCCGATCCTTGTGTGTTCAGCCTGAGCGTCGGCAAAGGGACTCATGACGGTCTCGATGCCAGATCGATTCCGGCTCGCGGCCCCGAGGGGACGTCGACGACGGATTGGCATGGCCATGGGGCTGCTTGAGCAGTGTCGGTTGGCGTCATGCCCGTGGCCGGGGCGCACGAAGTCGACGCTGCTGACTCGGAGGCGGATCGCCGTATGGCGGTTGAAGTGGCCGCCGCGCGTGGCTCGTGCGGGGCGCGATGGGCGAGACGGATCGTGTGCCAGCGGGCGGCCGCGCGATGTAGGTCATCGATGTGAGCGCTGGCGAGCGCTTGAGCGACAGTGGGGTGCAGCATTTTGAGCCTCCTCTAGCGAGTCAGGTCCTGCTCGGCATCAAGCAGCTCGAGCCGAACGGCCAGGTGCTCTTGCGCCGACCCGATTGCGTACGCGGTCATTCCGGTCCTCCTGCTGTCGGGGGGTTGCCATCCGCGTATTGAGACGCCGGCGGGGCCGAAGAAGGGTCAGTGCCTGTTGCGCGGTCGCCGGGGCGACCCTTTCTCGGCGCGCGCGACGTCATAGCTGTTAATGCCGACGAAATCGGAGTCGAGATGCGAGGATCAGAAGATGGGCCAATCGCTGCTGACGCGCGCTGCACAAGGCGAGCAGGAGGCATTCCGCGAGCTAACCGACCCCTACCGGCGGGAGCTCCAGTTCCACTGCTACCGGATCCTCGGCTCGATGCAGGACGCTGAGGACGCGCTCCAGGAGACGTTGCTGAGCGCTTGGCGCGGTCTGTCGGGTTATGAGGGCACGGCATCGCTGCGCGCGTGGCTCTACCGGATCGCCACCAATCGATGTCTCGATGCCCTGCGCGCGCTCGGCCGCCGGTCGCCGCCGGCACCCGAGCCGCCATTCGCCCCGCCGGAGCCGACGAGGCTCGGCGAGGTGACTTGGCTCCAGCCCTACCCCGACGCCCTGCTCGAGGGGATCATCGATACGGCGCCGGGTCCAGACGCTCGATACCAGACCCGGGAGACCGTCGAGCTCGCGTTCGTCGCAGCCCTGCAGCATCTCCCACCACGCCAACGCGCCGTCCTGCTTCTCCGCGATGTCCTCGGCTTCCACGCCGCCGAGGTAGCCGACACGCTCGAGACAAGCGAGGACTCGGTCAAAAGCGCCCTGAGGCGCGCGCGGGTAACGACCGAACGCCTATTTCCCGCGTCAGACCGGGGCCGAGCGCCAGAGCCCAACTCACCGACAGAACACGAGCTCGTTCGCCGTTTCGCCGATGCCTGGATGGCCGACGACATCGACGGCGTCGTCGCGCTACTCACCGAAGACGCGTGGTTCACAATGCCGCCGCCCCCGCTCGAATACCAGGGCCGCTCGGCGATCTACGAATACCTAAATTGGCGGGGCGGGCGCCGCCACAAGCTGATCCCAACCCGAGCCAACGGCCAGCCAGCATTCGGCTGCTATCGCACCGACTCGCAAACACCGATCGCGCACGCCGCCGGAGTGCTCGTGCTGACTCTCGCGGGCGACCGCATCTCTGCGATTACCCACTTTGTCGACAGCAGCGTTCCCGGCCGCTTCGGGCTGCCTCACACCCTTCGTAGCTGATCCCATCACCAGCGTCGGTGAGACGCACGTTGCGACTGTCGCGCTCCAGCAGCGTAACCCCGAACTGTGCCCGAGTCGGCGGATCTGCTGGCACCGAGCGCAACTCCGCGGCGGCGCGGTGCTAGCCGCCGCCGGGCAAGCGGACGCTCCCGGGAGCAATCGGCGAGCGCGTCCGCTTCGTCGCCTCTGCGGCAGTCTGGCTCAGACTTCCCCTCATCGACGAACGGGTCACGACCCACTTTTGGTGCTCGGACGCGCATCTCAGGCTCAAAGACGAGCGACCCTGATTGCGCGGAGACGGGACGCTCGCGTCCCATCTCGCGCGAGCCGTCAGCGTGCGACGTGAGATTGGCGAATCTCAGGACAGCGGTCGCTCGGGGGTCGCGCGACCTGCTTCGGTGCTGGCGCGTGCATCGTGGGCTCTGCATTGTCATCGTCGTCGCTAGGGCCTGGGATGCACCTAGTGCTGCCGAGCAGCGGCGGGAGATGGCAGGTTGGCCTGACGTTCTCAATCGTCGTCTGCTCGCCGTCGAGCGCGGGAGCGACCAGGCTGACCAAGAGTCACGCAGGACAGGCGGTTGCAGGCGTTGGGATCTGGGCTAGTCGAACCCTTGTGCGATATTGGCGACCGCCGGGGCTGACTCCTGCTGTCACTCGCGGCGTCATCAGGATCGCACCGGCGGGTGACGTGCCGGCGACGACGACGGTGCCGCAGAATGTGGTGGCGGGTCCCGCTGGTGGGTCGGCCTGACGCCGCTGGCGTCGGGCCGACCCGGCGGACCGTGGTGTTATGCGTGCCTGTGGCGGTTGTGGCCCCCGCGGTGGTTGTGGTCGCTGCGGCCGTGGGAGTTTCTGTGGCCGTTGGCGAATAGTGGTGCCATGGTCGGCACGACGCTGTCGCAGGCATGCGCTAGGCATGGCAGGCCGAACGCCGCTTCGAAGGTCCGGAGCAGCGCGTAATGGTTGTAGGGCGTGTTGTCCGTGACGTGGCCCGATCGGTGGTTGGTGATGACGATGGTCACGACGTGGCCGCCGCCGGGGTCGGCGCCGCAGCAACCGGTTCCCGGTTGCCCCTCGTCGGAGAAGTCATCCTCATCCCATGTGATGACGATGGCGTTGTTGCCTTCCTTCCAAGTCGGCGAAGCCATGACCTCGCTGACGGTGGTGCCCACGTACTGGTCGCCAGCCTGAATCAGGCCGTTGGTGTCAGAACAGCCGCCCGTGCCGTGCATGTCGTGGCATTGGTCCGGGACCACCAGGCTGTAGTTCGGCAGGTGGCGCGTCAGCAGATCGAGGCCCAGTTGGTTGTCGGGAACCATTTGAGACAGGGCGCCCTGGGTCCCGGTGAAGTTGACGAATGGGTTGTGCTTTGAGGCGTAGAGGGCGTCGGTGTTGCTCGGCCATTTGAACGTGTACGGGCCGTTCGCGTTGGGTCCACTCGTGACCACATGGCTCGGATCGACGTACGGCAGATTCTGGAAGTAGCCCTTCCAGGTCTTGCCGGCTGCCGTCAGCTGGTCTGCTAGCGATTGGGCGCTGACCGTGTGGTCGACGGTGGTACCGGCGCAGTTGGGGTCCGTCGTCGCGAGCGCCGGCGTGCAGTAGAACTGGTTGTCATCCTGGATGCCGAAATAGGATCCGCCGATGTTGGCCACATAGTTGGGCTCGCTCGGATGCGTGACACCGAAGTAGTTCGTCGCCAATCCGTAGCGATTCGCCAGTGCGTTGATGTTCGGGGCCAGGGAATTGCCGATGATCGTGCCATAGCTGGTGTTTTCCATCATGATCTCGACGATGTGCTGGTAGTGGGGCACCGAGGACCCCGACCCGTTCTTGGAGTGCGACTTGTGCGCGGACACCGCGCTCGGAACGACCGCGAACGCGACACCGGCGAGCGTCAGCAGCCCCAAGACAATCCGCTTGAGCCTCATGTTCTACGTCTTCCTTTCCTCGAGGACGAACAGCGGCGCCACGAGCGACCTCACGACTGATCCAGAGCACATGGAAGCCCGTCGCCGTGCCGCATGGGCCACCACCCTACCCGAGGGCGAGAAGCCACCCTGTTATCAAGATGACAACAGGACGGACTACGGATGCGGCGCCATGTAAACCTCGGAGGGCCAACCGTCCACGCCGAACCGGTGGGCCAAGGGAACTGACCGTCGAACGCGGCTTCGTCGCTGGCGCGATGCACGACGACGCCTTGCTTTGGCGTCGGAGCCCGCTCGTCCCGGCATGCTGCGCATGATCACGCCGCCGGGATGCTCTTCATCCTCGTCGGGCGCGGGCGGGTGAACAATGCCGGCCATCGAGATCCGCTGCGATGAAGCCGGCGCGCGCCCGGCCACCTCGCGGGTCTGATGGACGACCTCGGTGCCGCACTTCCAGCTGAGGCCAACTTTCTGATCAAGCGCGCGGATTGCCGCCAAATACCCTTCGGCAGGAGACCTGCATTCGCGTGGCGGCGCGACTCTTGGGCGGCTCGCCCAAAGACGCGGTTTGCGCGGGTTCCGCGACCTCGCGGGCCGACGGCCGCCTGGAAGCGGATCAGGGCAGTTCAGTCGCCTTGCCGCGCAAACCCGGGGGCAAGCTCCACGCTGAGATGCTCGCGGTGGATACAGAGCACGGCTCTTGCGCTCACTCGCGCGGTTGTTGGGAGTGATCCGAAGGTCGGGCGTTCGCGGCTCTCGGGGCGCACTCGAGGATCAACCTGCAACGCGCGGTGGCTCGGGTATCGATGCGGCCGTGGCATCGGCCTGTGCCGCTCGCTGCCAGCCCTGCGGCCGCGAGCCCGAGCCCGACTCGTATCCTGGGTGGGAGGTGCTGATCGAAGTCGGACGCTGACTGGAGAACCACGCGCAAGCTACTCGCGACCGGCATCGTTCTGGGCGGCCTTGCAGTCGGCGCTACCGCCTTGGCGTGGCCGAAACAATCCGGGTCCCAGCTAGCGAGCAGCGGGACTGGAGTCGCCCGTTACGAGTACATCGCCGGGGTCGGCCGACTGTCGGTATACGACATCGCCAAGAGATCCCTGGTGGGGCGGTTCGCGCTCCCGGGGGTCGCCGAGATCCGAGGGATCGGCGCGAGTGCTGCGACCGGGATGCTGTACGTCAGCTACGGCGGGTTCCCAAACGGCATTGGGCACTTGTTGGAGTTCAGCCTTTACCGGCGGAAGATCATCTATGACCGCGGCTATCGATTCGGCATCGATTCGTTCGACATCAGCCACGACGGGCGGCTGATCTTCATGCCTACCGGCGAGAACACCTCAGGTAATACGTGGCATCTGTTTGCAGCGACCACGGGCCGCGTCGTTGGAGCTATAGGTGGCGGCAGGTCTCCGCATGACACAGCCGTTGATGTGAGCGGGCAGCACGTGTTTCTCGGCGGCGCGTCTGACCGGTACCTGTACGAGGCGGACGCCGAGCCTCCGTGGAGGGTCGTCGGCAGGATGGGACCGCTCATGCCAGGTGGGGTCGCCGGCGTCAGGCCCTTCACGGTCGATTCTCAGGACAGATTCGCGTTCACAACTGCCGATCGTTACCTCGGGTTTCAGGTCAGTGACATCAAGACGGGCAGGGTGCTGTACACGGTGCCCGTGCCTGGCTTCAGCGTCCCTCCAACGTTCGGAGGGCTCCCATCTCACGGGATCGGGCTCTCGCCCGACCAGCGGTACCTCTGGCTCGTTGACAGACCCAATCGGGCCGTCCATGAGTTCGACATCGCGGGCTTGCCGCGCCGAGCGCCGGTAATGATCGCGACGGTACACGTCTCTGGGCCGAATCTGGGGTGGCTCAACCTCAGCCGGGACGGTCGCTACCTGTTCGCGGGCGACGCCGGCAACGTGATCAACACGCAGACGCGCAAATCGGTTGGCACGATGGGTCCACTGGTCGACTCGCGTTACAACATCGAGATCGATTGGGCCGGCCACCGCGTGTGCGCGGCATACCCACGGGAATCGCTGGGCTACCTGCACGTCGCGCCGCAGTGCGGCGCCCCTGCGGGCTGAACGCCGGGCACACCCGCCCTTGACTTGCACGAGTTTGGTGAAGACCAGGGACCTAACCGCAGCATCCTTGCGTGCCTCGCCGTGCGTCGAAGCTACCTTGGCAGGCGTGACGGCCCGCGGTAGGCTGCCCACTGACAGTCATGCGCATCCCCTTCAAGACCGAGATGGATGCATTTCGAGTCGCGGCAGTATTGGGATTGCTGCTGGGAGTGTCGATCATGGTCGGGGTGTTGTCCTCGCTGCCGTATGGCGTGGTCGTGTTCGCGGCTGGTTGCGCGGCTGGACTGGTCTTCGAGCTGTCAGGCCGTGAGACGGTCGACCACGGATTGCGCGACGCAGCCAGCGCACCGCATCCCCATGGTCCAGGTCCTGGGAGGCGCCACGTGCTCGTGGTCGCCGAAAGGGCGCTTGCTGGCGGGGAGCTGCGTCGGCAACTGCAGCCGGAGCCCGGTGTCGAGCTCGAGCTCGACGTGCTTTCGCCGGTTATGGCGTCACGACTGCACCACTGGGCGGGGGATGTCGATCGCGAGCGCAAGCAGGCGCAGGTGCGGCTCGACGCATCGCTCGCGTGGGCTGTCGAACAAGGGTTCGTCGCCAAAGGCGAGGTTGGTGACGCCGATGCGATGGGCGCGATCGAGGACGAGCTACGGGACTTCGGCGCCGACGAGGTGGTCATCGTCACACATCCAAGCGAGCGCACCAGCTGGCTCGCAAACCGAATGCTCAGCCACCTCAAGAAACAGCTGGAGGTCCCGGTGCGGGAGATCGTGATGGGCGAAGAGCGCGATGGGTCATCGCTGCCATCGACGGAACCGGCGGGTTAACGAATTGTCCGACGATCGCCTCCGGCATCGGCTCACACTCGCGGTCGCCGCGGCTGCCCTCGTGCTGGTGGGTGGCCTGATCGGTATCGCAGCCAAGGCGACCAACAACACGACCACGACGGTCACCTCGACCACGCCGACGGTGTCGACCGCGGCGGTCAATCCGAGCGTCGCCGCCGGCGCCCACGACTTCGTTCAATTCGCGTGCTCGCAATGCCATGGTATGCAGGGGCGCGGTGGCGTCTCTCCGGCGGTGCCCGGGCTGACCGGTGTCGCGCAGCAGCTCACACCCCCGGAACTGCGGACGATCATCAACCACGGGCTCGGCGTCGCCAACAACCCGACGCAGCCTTACATGCCCGTTTGGGGCGCCGTGATGTCCTCGACCCAGGTCAACGATCTCGTCGCCTACCTACGCGCGGGGCTTCCGGCAGTCCCGACGGCCGAGCCGGCGCCGCTCCCACAGAACCAGGGCGCCGCGGTCGAGGGCGGCGCGCTCTACCTCCGCTACGGCTGTGTCAACTGCCACGGCATCAGTGGGCTCGGTGGCGTCCCGAACCCGCAGTCGCCTGACAAGACGATCCCGCCGCTGTCGGGTCCTGACTTCCGAAAGCAGTTCAACACCGACGAGAAGATCATCGCGGTGATTCGGTCAGGCAGCGTCATCGGGAAGGCGCCAATCGTGAGCATGCCGCACTGGGGCGGGATCATCCCGCAGGCTCAGCTGCAGGCACTCGTCGCCTATCTGAAGACGCTCAAGTAGTCCGTCAACCCTTCCGGGTCCAAACCGGAACTTGGTTCAGGGCGCTAGGTCTGCGCCCGCGAAAGGCCGTGTGTGCATCTATCCCGGAGTGGTGACGGTAAAGCGGCCGGTCGGCAGCACATCTGGCGATCGACGTCGGCGCTTTGTGGCTAACCGGAAAGTGGCTCCGGTTCTCGATCAACGGGGCGGTGTGCGCTCCGCCGGCGAGAGTGCTCCGGTCGTCTAAAGCGGCAGTCGTGACATGCTCGTGCGAGCGTCCGAGTAGGTTGCGATATGAACGTCTTGATTGTTGGTGCGGGAGTGATTGGCACGGTCTACGGTGCTCAGCTTGGTAGCGCGGGTCACGGCATCTCGGTCCTTGCGCATGGTGATCGCACGGACGCGATCGCTGCTCGTGGCCTACATGCCCGGGACGTCACCTCGAGTGTCGAAACGCATGCGCCGGCGAGAGTCGTTCGGTCTGTGGGAGGGCTGGATGTCGATGTCGTGCTGGTCGCCTTGCGGCGCGACCATCTCCAGAGCGCGGCCGGTGCGCTTGCCGAGGTCACGCCCGACGCGCTGGTGCTGTTCCTGGGCAACAACCCGGCCGGACGCTCGGGTCTTCCTAGCGGGTCGGGCGCTCGCGTCGCGCTCGGCTTCCCCGGTGTTGGCGGGACGATCAGCGCCGGTGTCGCCACCTACTACAAGATCGCCCAACAGCCGACGGCCATCGAGGCGACTGACGAGCCGTGTCTCGCAGTCCTCGCGGACGCCCTTACCGCGCGCGGACTGCCAGTCCAGCGCGTGGTCGACATGGATGGCTGGTTGGCCTATCACGCAGTGCTCGTCGCCGCGATCTGCGCCGCGCTGTACCGCTGCGGGACCGACGCGAAGCGACTTGCGCACGACCGAGCGACGCTCAAGCTCATGTGCCTTGCCATCACTCAAGGCTTTCAGGAGCTGCGCGTTGATCGCATAGAGGGATGCCCACGCAACCTCGCGGTGTTGCACAATCGCTGGCTAACTCCCGTGGCCATCCGCTATTGGGCGCGAGCGATGAGATCGCCGATGGGCGAATTGGCCTTCGCCGCCCACGCGCGTCACGCGAAACCGGAAATGCGCACACTCGCCCGTGACGTCATTACTCGGCTGCCCCGCGAGGGGGCGAGCGACGCGCTCCAAACGCTGCTCGCAGTGCGCCCGTAGCGCGACTACTGCCTACCCGCCGCTTCGCGTCGCATCCGTCCAGCCGTCGAGGGTTGCCTCAGGCGTGAAAAAGCCTACGGGGGAGCGTGTCTTGGGCCAGACCTGCAACAACAGGGACGTAGTACGGCCCCTCGCCGCACAGTCCGGCGACGAGGCGCCCAGTCAGGGGCGGACGTGTGCGAGCGTCGGTGTTAACGCCGCGACCGCGCGGCGCAGCGTTGCTTCGTTGGCTTGCGACATAGCTTTCCTCAAGTCATTCTGCATCGGAGCCACACCGAGAAACGCGGCATGACCCGGCTAGCGCAGGAATCCTAGGAGCGCTCCGAGCCGTGGCGCAGCGCCGACTGATCGCGACCCAGATCGCCGGGATACAGCGGCCGGCAAACGCCCGCACTGCGCGTATCCTGGGCACGTGTCGGACAAGCAAGCTTCCTCATTGGGCGAGTTCATCCGTCGCCAGCGCGAGCTGTCGGAAGTGTCGATGCGACACTTCGCAGAGCTCGCGGGGATCTCGAATCCGTATCTGTCGCAGATCGAGCGTGGGCTGCGGGCTCCTTCCGAGCAGGTGTTGCAATCGATCGCGGATGCTCTACAGGTCTCGCCGGACACCCTCTACGAACAAGCGGGCGTGCCACGGGAGAGCGACGGACCCGCGAAGGTCGTCCAGGCGATCAAGGAGGACCCGAAGCTGACCGGTCGCCAGCGACAGGCCTTGATCGAGGTCTACGAGGCGTTTGTCGGCGTGGGGGCGCGCCCTCGGCGCGGCTGAGTCAGGCCCCAGCCCAAGCCGACCGCGAGTTCCGTCACGAGCAGCACGGGACGTCTGCACCCGTGCTCTCGTAAGGGAAGGGGTTGCTCGTGGAGTGCGGTGGGCACTCCGACCGGGTCAAGCGGTGATCAGTTCACGCGCTGCCGAGACGCTGACCTTGGTGATCTCCTCGGTCAGGTCCGCGTGCGTCTTGAACATGCTGGCGATCGCGTCGACCTGGGTCTGCGTGCCGACGTTGCGCTCGAACCGGGCGACGCTCGAAACGTACTTCTCGACGCCGTCGAGGTACGCACTCGTGACCTTGCGGCCGACCTCGGCGAGGCGCTCGTTGGCCTCACGGGCGCGCTCGGTGGCGGCCTCGAAGTCAGGGAGGGCGGTGTTGGTCTTGGTTGATGTGGCCATGTTGACTGCTCCTTGGTTAGCGAGGGGGTTTTGCAACTGCTTGCAGATTAGCAGAAATTCAGCAAATCTGCAAGCGCTATTAGCTGTCTCCTGCTAATCTGCATGCGCAGCCGGGCAGGGGGTGAACCTGCGCGTCATCGAGAGGAGCCGCATGTCCGCCACGTGTCCGCCGTCGTTTGAGGAGATCGCGCTTGCGGATTGCATGACCTCTTGGGCGACGACGGTCCAGGGTGTATCCGACTGGTGGGCTACAACGGCAAAACGTGGGGCGAGTCCGCTCGAGCTGATCGCCGATTGGACCCGCTGGTGGGCCGTGGCGAGCGACCGCAAGCGACCGAGCTGGACGTCTCACAACAGGATCGTGTTAGAGGCGCCGGTGGCGCGCCTCCGGGACTTCTCGACCGTACCCAAGAGCCAGATTCTCCCGACGCTCGTGCTGCCGCCGCAGGCCGGACACGACTCGTGCATCGTCGACTACTCGTCTCAGCAGAGTCAGATGCAAACAATCCTCGCAGCCGGACTGACCCGGGCGTATTCGCTCGACTGGATTGGCGCGACGCCCGCGACGAAGAATGCGGCGATCGAGGACTACATCGACGTGATCGAGCGGGCAATCGATCACATCGGCGATCGGGTGAACCTGATCGGCGACTGCCAAGGAGGCTGGCTCGCGACGATCTTCGCCGCGCTGCATCCGGAGCTGGTGAACACGCTGACGATCGCCGGCGCGCCGATCGACTTCCACGCCGGCGAGCCCGTCATCCACGCGGCGCTGAGGTCACTCGCGCCCGGCGGGAACCTGGCGTTCTATCGCGGGCTCGTGGCGGCGGGGGGTGGGGTGCTGCGTGGCGAGCACCTGCTGGCTGGATTCATCGCGATCAATCCCGATAACGAGATCGCTCGCCAGTTCCAGCTGCTGGGGAACCTCGATGATCCCGCCCATGTGGCGCGCTATCGCGAATTCGAGGACTGGTTCAAGCACACGCAACCGATCCCTGGCGCCTTCTATCTGTGGATCGTCGAGCACCTGTTTCGCGATAACGAGCTGATCGCCGGCGAGCTGAAGATCGCCGGCGAGCGGGTCGAGCTGGGCCGGATCGAGTGCCCGCTGAACCTGCTCGCCGGCGCCGCCGATCACATCACGCCACCCGACCAGGTCTTCGCGCTCGCCGACTACGCCAGCACACCGCCCGGGGAGATCGCTCGCGATACGACAGCCGGAGGCCACCTGGGTTTGTTCATGGGCCGCGAGGCGCTCAGCGCCCACTGGCCGCCAATGCTCGCCGCAGTGCGGGCGCGCTCCGGTTAAAGCGGCTGCCTCATCGGGCGCTCCAGCCCTGATCCATGATCACCGGGGCGCCCGTGAACGCTCGCCCGTCGGGCCCTAGCAGAAAGGCGACCGTGGCCGCCACCTCGTCGGGTTCGATCAGGCGCTTGACGGCCTGTGGGGCGAGGATCACGTCCTCGAGCACGCGGTCCTCGGGCAGGTCGTGCGCCTTGGCCTGATCAGCGATCTGACCCTCGACAAGCGGCGTGCGCACGTAGGCCGGACAGACGGCGCTGGCGCTGATCCCGTGCTCGGCTCCCTCCAACGCAAGTGTCTTGACGAGCCCTAGCACGCCGTGCTTGGCCGACACATAGGCGGCCTTGAACGGCGACGCCACCAGTCCGTGCACCGAGGCGATCGCCACGAAGCGGCCCGAGCCCGATGCACGCAGATGCGGCCAGGCATAGCGGGCGAGCAGGAACGGGCTGGTCAGCAGCAGCGCGATCACCGCGTCCCAGCGGTCCTCGGGAAACTCCTCGATCGGCGCCACGTGCTGGAAGCCGGCGCAGGGGACTACCGCGTCGAGCCGGCCGAAGCGCTCGATCGCGGTCGTTACGGCCTCGCGATTGCCGTCGCGCATCGTTAGGTCCGTGCGGAGCCCGACATCGCCACGAACGTCAACGGTCAGGAGATTCCAGCCGTCCCGCTGCAGCCGCGACGCGATCGCCGCACCGATGCCACTCGCCGCGCCGGTGACGAGCGCCGCCCGCTGGTCGCCGGTCACATGTCCATCCCGCCGTTGACGCCCCAGATCGCCCCGGTGATGAATGACGACTGGTCGTCGACGAGGAAATGCACGACGCGTGCGATCTCGTCGGGCCTACCCAGCCGCCCCACCGGGATCTTCTCCCTGATCCCGTCGAGCACTTTCGAGGGGATGTTCTCCAGCATTTCGGTCGCGATGAACCCGGGGGCGACGGTGTTGACTGTGATGCCGATGCTGTCCTGCTCGAGCTTGCCCGCTCGCTTGAGCTGGAATGCAGCCTCGCGGGCGAGCGTCTTCGTCAGCCCGAACAGCCCTGACTTCGACGCGGCGTAGTTGGCCTGGCCGATGGCACCCATCTCGCCGATGATCGAGGAGATGTTCACGATCCGTCCCGAGCCGCGCTCGATCATGTGCGGGAGCACTGCCTGGCTCATGAAGAACGCCCCTGACAGGTTGACGGCGATGACCTTGTACCAGTCCTCGTCGGACATCTTCAGCACGGTCTTGTCCATCGTGATCCCGGCGTTGTTGACGAGGATGTCGAGGCGACCGCGTTGCTCGATCACCTCAGCGACCGTGCGCCGGCAGTCGTCCGCTGAGCCGATGTTGCCCTGGTGAATGCTGCCCGTCAGTCCGGCATCGGCGAGCTCACCGATGAATGCCTCGGCTGTGTCGCGGTCGCGGCTGTAGCCGGCCGCGACGTCCGCGCCGTGCGCAGCGAGGCTCTTGCAGATCGCTGCCCCAATCCCGCGCGTACCTCCGGTGACGAATGCGACGTGGTCGTGCAAACGCGGCCGCTGCAAAACCGACTCGGTCGGGCTCGTGTTGACTGCCATTTTTCTCTCCTCGTCTCAACGGCCAGAGCGTTCGAGCAACCAGTCCGCCAGCTCCGGCCAGATCTCACGCTTGGCCTTCGACCCTGCGATCAACCCGATGTGGCCGCCGGGCCGGTCAATATGGGTGACGTCCTCGCTGGAAACGAGATCGAGGATCGGGACCGTCCCCTCTGGGGGGGAAATGTGGTCCGCGCTCGCCGTGACCACCAGCAGGTTCTGCTCGATCCGTCGCAGGTCCACGCGTTGTTCGCGCAGCCGCAGGCGTCCGGCAACCAACCGGTTCTCCTTGTACATCCAGGTGATCCACTCGCGATAGGCCCGCGATGGATACGGCGGGTTGTCCGCTACCCACTTCGCCATTGCCTGGAAACTGACCCGCGGGTCGCTGCCGTCGAGGATGCTCTGAAAAAGCCGGCGGTATGTGGTCACATAGTTCGTGACCGGCTTCATCAGCTTGTTCGCCCAGTCGATCCCGGACCCCGGAATGACCCGATAGTGGTCGGCGATCACGTCTACGTCGAACTGGTCGTGGCCGACCCACTTTTTGTACAACGAGTTGCTCGGGTCGATCGGGGTCGTCAACAGCACGGCGTTGCGCGCCGCCCCGACCGGATGCAGCGCGCAGTACATCGCGCACAGCGTGCCGCCCATACACCAGCCCAACAGCGTCAGCTCCTCCTCGCCGGCAGCCCGCAGCGTCTCGCGTACCGCCCAGTGCAGCTCGTCGCACACGAGCTCGGCCAGCCCCGTGTCGGCGTCCTCTTCATCCGGGACGCCCCAATCGACGAGGAACACGTCGAACCCCTCCCCGAGCAGGAACTCGACGAACGAGCTGCCGGGCCGGAGGTCGAAGATGTCCGGCCGGTTGATCAACGCGAACACGAGCAGAACTGGGATCGGATGCTGCCGAGCGTCCGAGCGATATCGGTACAGCGTGGTCCCGCGGTGCGTCCAGACAACGTCGCGAGGCGTCTGACCGATCGGGGCGTCGGGGGCGGTGAGAATGACGTTCGCCAGCTCGAACGTCGCCGCCGGAACGCGGGCCAGCGTCCCGATCGCGCTCATGACGGCGTCCCGGTTGGCCTCGGGGTGTCGGTCCCACCGCCGCGAGATCTGCGGACGGACTGCGCGCGCGCCCTACGGGTGGATGGCGCGCGCGGCTTGTGGACGGACGGCGCCGGCGGCAGCTCGTCGCGCAGCCCCTCCACCTCCTGCAATAGGCGCTCCAACTTGTCCTCGGTTCGATGCAGTTGCCGTGCCAGACGCGTGACGTCCGCCCGTCCGGCGAGGCGCAGGTTTCGCAGCACGAGATCGGCGACATCCGAGCTGATCCGTGTCAGCGCTGCGACGTTCTCGGCGCTGCGGGCCAGCAGCACGCCGAAGCTCGGCTTCGACACGAGCTGCTCGAACGCCTGCGCGGTCTCAGACTCCGCCTGCTCGTACAGCGCACGAACCTGCGCGTCTGGGGCGGGGGTAGTCGAGTCCGCCATTTGACTAGTCCTCCTGGGCGCGAGCGGCGGAGACCTTCTGCGCGAGCTCGGCCATCACCGTCGGGTCCCGGAGCGTTGTGACGTCGCCGAGGGTCCTGCCCTCGGCGATATCTCTGAGCAGCCGGCGCATGATCTTTCCCGACCGCGTCTTGGGCAGGTCGTCACTCCAGAGGATTCGCTTCGGGCGCGCGAGCTTGCCGATCTGCGCGGCGACGTGCTCGCGGATCTGAGCCTCGATTTCCGGCGTTCCGTCGAGGTCGCCCTGAAGCGTCACGAACGCGACGATCGCTTGACCGGTGAGCTCATCGGACTGGGCCACGACCGCGGCCTCGGCGACCTTCTCGTGGGCGACAATCGCCGACTCCACCTCGGCGGTCGAGAGGCGGTGACCGGACACGTTGATCACATCGTCGATCCGTCCGACGATCCAGAGGTAACCGTCCTTGTCGCGAATCGCCGCGTCGCCGACCAGGTAGGTCTCAGGGCCGAAGCGCGACCAGTAGGTCTCGACGTAGCGCTCGTCGTCGTCGTAGAGCGTGCGCAGCATGCCCGGCCACGGGCGCTTGAGCACCAGCAGGCCCTGGCCCTGTTCGACGCTCTCACCGGTGGTCTCGTCGACAACATCAGCTACGACGCCGGGAAGCGAGTGCGTCGCCGAGCCGGGCTTGGTCTCAGTCAGCCCGGGGAGGGGCGAGATCATGATCTGGCCGGTCTCTGTCTGCCACCAGGTGTCGACGATCGGGCACCGTTCGCGGCCGATGACGACGTGGTACCACAGCCACGCCTTCGGGTTGATCGGCTCGCCGACGGAACCCAGCAGGCGCAGTGACGAGAGGTCGTGAGCGTTCGGCTGCTCGGGACCCCACTTCATACACGCTCGGATTGCAGTCGGCGCGGTGTAGAAGATCGTTACCCCGTAGCGCGCGACTAGCTCCAGCCAGATGCCCTTGTGCATAGTCCGGGGCGCCCTCGTACATCACGCTGGTCGGCGCCGTCGGCCAGCGGACCGTAGACGATGTAGGAGTGGCCCGTCACCCAGCCAACGTCGGCCGAGCAGAAGAACACGTCACGCCGCGGATCAAGGTCGAACACGTACCGGTGCGGAAAGCTGACGCGCAGTCAGGCAGCCGCTGGTTGTATGGACGATGCCCTTCGGCTTGGCAGTCGAACCTGACGAGTAGAGGATGAACAGCGGGGGTGCGGCCTCCATCGGCTCCGCCGGGCAGACGTGGTCGGCAGCGGCGAGGATCTCGTCGTAGAACACGTCGCGAAGCGGGCTGTCATTCGGCATCGATGCCGGTGTGGCGCACGACCACGATGCGCTCCTTCAGCCACTCGACGTCGGCCATCGCGGCATCGACGACGGCCTTCACCGTGCCCGTCTTGCCCTTGCGACGCGCGCCGTCCACAGTGATCAGCGCCTTGGCGCGCGAAACCTCCTCGATTCCTGCTTGGTGGGTGATCGCCCCGGGGGCGAACCACCGAAGATGACGTCGCCGGGCGCGCCGATCCGTGCGCACCAAGCATCGCCACCACTACCTCGGGGATCATCGGCAGGTATATCTACTACGTCGCCCTTGCCCACGCCCAGGGTCTTCAGGGCGTTCGCGAGGCGCCCTCGCGACATCGCGGTACAGGTCGGCGTAGGTGATCGCGGTGCGCCTGGCTCGCCCTCCTCGCCGGCCCAGTGGAATGCGACGCGGTTTTCCATGGCCAGCCTCGACATGCCGGTCCACGCAGTTG
>CAVSAY010000018.1:0-42093 GCA_963725925.1 uncultured Solirubrobacterales bacterium | reverse complement strand
AATCACCGTGTTGGCAGTCACGTTCCTGCTCGTCTTGCACGGCCGCGAGTACGTCGACCTGGGACTGTCACTGGCCCGCCGGCGCCAGCAGGGCTACCGCCGGGTGATCGTCGACATCGAGGACGCCGTGGCTGGAGAGACGCTCGGGAACATCATCATCGGTACGCCCTGGCGCTCGGCCTCGTGGTGGGCTTCTTCGACTTCATACCGCTGGTCGGCGCCACGCTCGACGCGATCGTCGTGGCGCCGGCCACGCGGCGATCCAGTTCCTACGCGAATGGTGGTCGGCAAAAGGGCTCAAAGCGCCGTCGATGGCGCTGACGAAGGGCCGGCGCGCTGAGGCGCACGCCGGCCCCACGATCAGAACTCAGGAGCAGCGCGGCGCGCCACGATGAGCCAGAGGCTCACGAGCAGACCGACGGCGCCGACCACCATCAGGATCGCACCAACCGTTGAAAGGCTGATGCCGGCCAGCTGAGCCGTGACGGCGAACTTCAGGATTGCCCCGATCGTGATCGTGAACAGGCTGAGTCCGATGGTCATTTGGTCCTCCTCAGGCTATGGGTTGTACTAGTCACTCCGGTGCAAGCATGCGCGCGTGCGCGGTGACGCGTCGTCACCCGCTTTGCGTGATTCGGTCACCCGGCCAGGGTCCGTACCGTTTTCGGAGCCCTGACGTGTCATGGGCGGGGATGTTCGCGTGGGAGTCAGGGCATCGACATATAGAAAAGGCCGGAATCCCAGGAGCACTGGGATTCCGGCCTCTCAGAAGCGATCATCGAAGGGGATGACGGCCCAGCTCTTGACCCACGTCGCGGATCTGGAAGGCACGAACGATGTTGATGATCCCGGTGGTCATCGCCCAGATACCGGCAAAGATCAACAGCGTGTACGCCCGGACAACGAAGAACTGCCCGCTGACCCAGAATCCGAGCACCACCATCATGATGCCGCTGAGCAGGGTCAGCCACCACAGGTCGTTGACGGGCCGCTCGGAGAAGGCCTGCATCATCCACTTCACGCCGATGAGCAGAAACACGAAGCCGAGGATGTCGGCGAATCCGGCAAAGGTGGCCACGGGGTGGATCAGTGCCACGATCCCGGAAGCTGCCAGGAGCACGGAGAAGATCACCCAGATCAATCGACCGCGCCGGTCAACAGCAGCGAGAATCGACTCCTGGCCGGCGAACAGCAGGAACATGAGTCCGGTGAGGATTCCGACAGTGGTGACCGACGCCTGATCGAACTTCAGCACCACGACGGAGATCACGAGCCAGAACACGCCCAGCAGCAGCTCAACCCACCAGTACGAGGCGGCCTTTTCGAACACCGGTCCGAGGCCGAGACCGGGGACAACCGGCATCTGGCCGTTGGGCGGCTCGCCCGCGCCTGGCACGCCCTGCTGGGGGTCGTCGGCGTGTGCAAACCGCTCCCGTTCCCTATCACGCCGGGAACGTGACGAGGTCTTGTTCTGTGTGTACGACATTGCGTTGCCTTCCTGTTGTTTTTTGTCTGGTACGTCTATGCCGAACAGCCTGCTCGCCGGTGCGATGAGCCGTCGTCACGCATTTCGAGTGATTGCGAGCAAACGGAAGCTGGTCGGTGCGCGGCTGGGCGGAGGTGAACCTCAATCACGCAAATCGCGTGATGACCCCTCATCGCTCCTGTCGGCATGCTCACGCTTCGTGAACTTCCTACCGGCACAAGGAGCTTGTATGTCCAATGACAACGCGATCACCGAAGAGATCCGCGCGACCCTCGAGGTCGACGACCGGATACCCCATCCCGGCGGAGGTGGCGGTCTCAGAACGACATGGCACGGTGACCCTGAGAGGCAGCGTCGGCAGCTTCCAGCAGCGGCGAACGGCGGTGAAGATCGCCCGCTCCGCGCAGGGCGTTCTGGCCGTCGAGGACGAGCTGTGGGTTGATCCACGGGATCGCTGGCAGGACAACGAGATCCGTGGTGCCGCGTTGCAGGCGCTGATGTCGAGCGATCCGGTTCCCGGCGACCGGATTGACGTCACGGTGGCCAACGGCTGGTTGACTCTCAAAGGCGAGGTCAAGCACCAGGACGAGACCGACGCCGCGTTCGATGCTGTCTGCCGGCTTCCCGGCGTCGGCGGAATCACGAACGAGATCAAGGTCATCACCGCCGGCATTTCCCGCTGACCAGCTGCTGGCTCGAACTGGCCAGAGCGAGGTTCAGGACTGGCCCCGTCGCCCTGGTGCAGGCGGCGGGGTCAGCTCGTTAGGACCGCTGGGGCACGATCACGCGCAGAGCGGCGGCGACCGCTCCGGACGTTAGCCAGTCCACGGTCCCGTCCGGCGCCAAAAGCACGCCTGTATGGCAGTTCGATAGGAAGCCGTAGTTGGCGATCGGAGTGAACGGCGATCGGGCCGGCCCGCTCTCTGGCGCGGCGCTCTGCGGCAGGACACGGTTGTCGTGTTGAGCCTTGTCTACGGTGGCCATCGGATCTCCTCTTGGTGGGCTGGCCGAGTGCGGTACCTCAATCGCTAGGCGGGTGACCAGTCATCACGCGTCATGGATGATTGGTCGCGCCGAGTGCCGGCCACCATGGCTGACTTCGAGCTCCTGAGCACGATCATCCGAAATGCGTGACGACCGCTCACCTGTCTGACCTCCAGGCTGCCCACATGACAAATCAACACCCCACATCCAACGAGCCGACCACCAGCATTGTGGACGGCCACAACGTGATCGCCGTCTCATTCGACGACGATCGCGAGGCGTATCACGCACTCACGCTGCTCAAGGAGCTCGACTCCCAAGAGCGGGTCGGCGTACAAGAGGCCGTCGTCGTCGTCCGCGGCGAGGACGGACAGCTGGTCGAGAAGGACGGGACCGAGTCGCCGGAACTCGTCGGCACGGCGAGCGGAGGTCTCATGGGCCTCTTGCTCGGGATCATCGGTGGACCCTTCGGGGTCCTTATCGGCGGGGCGACCGGGCTGATGGTCGGCTCCCTGTACGACCTGGCCGACTACGAGGAAACGGACTCGGCGCTGGGCGCGATCTCAAGCTCGGTCCAGGCCGGTCGCACCGCGCTGCTGGCCACGGTCGTCGAGAGCAGTCCCGACGTCATCGACGCGGCCATGTCCGAAGTCGGCGGCACGGTCTTGCGTCGATCCGTGGCCGACGTCGAGGCCGAGATCGCCGTGGCAGAGGAGGCCGAGCGCAAAGCCAAGCGTGAAGCGCGCAAGGAGCTGATGCGTTCGCGTCACGAGCATGACAAGGCAGCCGCCAACGCAAAGGTCGAGGCGCTGAAGTCAAAGGTTCACCGCGGCCACAGCGCCTCCGCGGTCAGCGCCTGACGAGCGCCCAACCCCTCGCGGTTGGAGACCGCAGCAGTATCCCGTTGCTGGAGCCACAGGCGCGGGGCGGGAGATCACGCATGGTGCGTGATGACCGCCCCGCCCCGTGGCTACGCCTCTACCTGTGCCTGTACACGCCCAGCTGCGATCGCGTCGACGAGCGCGCCGTGGTCGCGCTCGGTCTGATCGGCGTAGGTCTCGGCGAAGACCGCGATCCCACGGTCGAAGACCTCCGAGGAACCGAGGTAGCCGGCGATCTCGGTCGAGTCGCCGGATCGAGCGTGGGCGCGGGCCAGTGTCCACGCGCACAACCTGGCGTAGAGGGCCAGGTCGGACGGCCGCATAGCGGAGATGTCGGCTGAGACCTTCGAGTCCCACAGCTGACGCACGTACAGATCGCGCGGCTTGAGGTCTTCGAGACCAAGCGGTTGGCGCAACCATCCGAGAAAGATGTCGCCGGCCGACTGCATCAGACGCTGTCCCTCGACCACCCGCTGCCCTTGATTGGCGAACTCGGACTTGTCGACGAAACGCTCGAGGACCGAGCGCGACGCCTCCTTCGCCTGGAGGAACAGGGGATCGCTCGAATCCCGTCCGAGCAGCAGGATCACCCAGCAGCGCGTGCCCACGCTCCCTACACCCACGACCTTGCGCGCGAGATCGACGTATCGATAGCGCTCGAGCAGGCGCCGCCGATCGCGGGACAGGCTCGCGAGATAAGACTCCAAGAGCTTGTGGGCGCTCACCTCGAGCCGCGACGCCCCCCGACGGTCGGCGAGATCCGCGATCGGCACGATCAGAGGAGGGTCTGGCCGGATCCGAGCCTCGTCGTCGCGCAGGACGGCAAGCTTCGCGAATGCGCGGGAACTGTCCTTTCGCCGGCCCTTGGCAACCGTCCGGTCAAGCCGCTTACCGCGGTCTCCGCCCGTGGTTGAACGCAGCAGCCGCCGAAGGTCGCTAACGCTTGCCCCCGCGTACCACACATCCAGCGTCTTCATGGCAGCGAAGCGGCGGATCGCCCGCCGGTACTCGCCGACGAGCTCGCGGACGATCGCCGTCCGTCGCTTGGTCTTCACGGCGTTCTCGCGGCCCGCGACAGCGACGCTCGCCGCCAGCCGCTTGAGGTCCCATTCCCACGGTCCCGGGAGGGTCTCGTCGAAATCGTTGAGATCGAAGAGCAAGTGACGCTCCGGCGAGGCGAACGCACCGAAGTTGCTCAGATGCGCGTCGCCGCAAACTTGGACCCGAATGCCGGTCTGCGGCGAACCGGCCAGGTCCGAGGCCATGATGTAGGCCGCGCCTCGGTAGAAGGCAAACGGCGAGGCGGACATCCGCCCGTAGCGAATCGGCACGAGCTCGGGCACCCGGTCGGCGGCCTGTTCCTCCAGCAGTGAGATGGGATCGGGCCGATCCGGCCGCGGCTCCCATGAGGCGTGGCTCGAGCGGGGGGTCGCCTTCCGGAGTGACTTACCCCGTGCAGCGCGCTCGGCCGGCGGGACGTGTTCGGACGCGGCGGAGCGAGCCGCCGGTCCGGACGCCCGTGGCGCGGGGTTGCGGCCGGCCGGTGTCATGGCAGCGAGACAACCCTCTCCGATTCCGGCAGGAAGCGCAACCGCCGCCCAGCTCACGACCGGGTGCGTGAATCACACCCGCGGCGAATCACCGGTTTCGCGTGACGACGCCTCACCCGACGCGGCGCGATCGTGCTGAGGCATCAAGGCAAAACCGATTTTGCAAGGAGAGATCAGATGTTCATGACCCGGTCACAGCAGCAGTCACGCCTTCGGCGCGAAGCGCTCGAGACTTGGCGGGCGGCGGCTTCCCTCGTCGTTTGTCGGTGGGACCGATTCCTTCATGCCGATCCGGAAATGCGGGTATTCGCGTTCGCGTCGTATGTGGCGGCGCTCGATTGCGAAGAGGCGGCTGCGGCAGACCTGGAGGCGCTTGCACTGCCGGCAGCGGCGTAGGCAACCTTCGCGTGGACGAACATCCTCGTAACGGCCGACAGGGTGGATGAAACGGACGGACACACGCCGTCCGTTTCATGCGTCCAGCCGCAAAGCCCGCGAACCCGTCACCTCTGGCCGCAGCCGCGGCGAGGTGACGCTGGTTCATGGCGGGTCGCCGGATCGAGATGAGCGAGCTGGCCGCCGACCTCGGCGCGGCCATGGGTGCTCTGCCGGGCTGAGCTCGTCCAACCGGGCGCGGACTCACCGTGGCCTCGCAGACTCGCCGGCGCGTACGTCGTGGATCGTTGACAGAAACGCGGCGGGAGCGCCGGACGGCTTCTCACGCGTTCAACAACGTGTAAAAGCTGCTCCGTTACACCTGCTGCTGCTCCGCCGCGTCGGCCGCGGCGATGCGGGCTCGTCTGGCGGCGGTGAGCTCATCCACGACGATCTGGATCCCGGCCGCGATTGGCACGGCGATGATCGCCCCGATCAACCCGAACAGCGCTCCGAACGCCAGGACGCTGACGAGCACGGTGAAGCCCGAGACCTGGGCTGCCTTTCCGATGATCGTCGGCTGCAGGATGTAGTTCTCAATCTGCTGGTAGACGACGATGACGATCACAAAGACGATCAAGGCTTGGACGCTGACGGACAGCGCGACGATCGCGATGATGATGCCGGCGGTCGTGGCGCCGATGTTGGGGATCAGATCAAGGATCCCCGCGATCACCGCAAGGGCGAGCGGGTACGGAAGGCCGAGGATCACTGCCGTGATCCCGTAGACGGTCCCGCATACCACGGAGATCGCCAGGTTGCCGAGCATGTAGCGCGATGTCGTCTGGATGATCCGGTCCGTGACCCGCAGGTAGCGCTCCCGCTTGTCCCGATAGAGCAGATTGCCGGTCCAGTCCCGCACGCGCGGCTCCTCGATCAGCCCGAAAAGCGTCAGGAAGATGATCGACAGGGCGAGCGTGACGGCCCCGAACGCCGAGGCCCCGACATGGACGATTCCGCCCGACGCCTTGCCCACCCCCTTGGTGATGTCGCTCGCGTGTGTCCTCAACGTGTCGAGCGAGTCGCTCCCGCCGTTGACGAAGTTGCCCACCTCGCTGTGCCTGACCTTGTCCACGATGTGGGGCAGGTCGTGGCTGAACCCGCGCACGGCGCCGCTGATCGCTTCCACGAGCACCAGCAAGACGGCACCGATGACAACAAAGGTCCCCACAACGAGCACCGTGGCGGACAGCTTCCGGCTCCAGTGGAACCGCTGCTCCATAAAAGACGCCACCGGCAATAGAACGGCGACGCTGAAGACGGAGACGAAGACCATCAGAAGGACCTTCGCGATCGACGTCAACGCCCACGCCAGTGCGACGACGGCGGCGATGAGCAGGATCGTCTGGACCGAGATCGACACCTCGAGCTTGCGGCGACCGGTGCCCCCGGCCCCCGAGGAGGGCTCTGCCGCGCTCATCTGCTCTCCATACCGATTCGGGCGGATGACCCGTTGCGATCTGCTCGAGGCGGACAGCTCGCCCATTACGCCGCCAGTGCCCTTTGCTTGGCGTGCTGGAACTCTTCGTCGCTGAGTACCCCGCGATCCCTCAGGTCCTCGGCATCGGCGATGAACGCTCGTGCTTGCAGGCGCTCGCCGCTGACCTCGTGTGCCTTCATGTTGTCGCCACGGGCGATGACGTAGATGAGCACGCCCACCAGCGGGAGCAGGACGATCAGCACGATCCAGCCGGCTTTCGCCCAGCCTGATAGGTCGTGGCTGCGGAAGATGTCGACCACGACGGTTACGGCCATTGCGATCCAGAGAAAGAGCAGCGCAAACTCCAAGACGGTGAGTAGCCCCTGGCCAAAGGTGTATGTCGCAAACAGCTCCATCTAGCCTCCTCGGGTTGTGGTGGCATCCGGACGGTGGAGATCGGCCGGCGCCATGTCAGCTGTGCTCTAGGGTGAGACCACGGGGTGTGAGCTGTCGTCACTCACTTTGCGTGATTGGAGAGACGCCACCCGTGCGTCACGCAATGACCCGCGGGTGCAGCTACTTCGTCCGTCCAGCGCTAGCGGCGCCGACGGGATGGTGCGAGGAGTCCGAGCTCCCGGGCGCGGTTGACGGCCTCGGCGCGGCCATGGGCGTCGAGCTTGGCGTAGATGTGGCGCAGGTGCGTCCGGATCGTGTTCGTCGAGACAAACAGCTCGGCGGCGATCTCCGGCGCTCTGAGGTTGCTCGGGAGATAGCGAACGACCCGGAGCTCTGCCGGGCTGAGCTCGTCCAGCATCGGAGCGGCCTCACCATGCGGCTTGGCAGACTGGCCGGCGCGCACGTCGTGGATCGTTGACAGGAATGCGGCGTGGGCTGTCCGATGCCGCGGATAGCGCTCTAGCAGGCTCTCGATCGGGCTGATCGTGAACGGCAGGATCAGGCATTCGGGCTCGGCTAGATCAAGCGCGCGCTCTAGCGATGTTTCGGCGTCGTGCGTGTGCCCGATCTCGTCACGAGCGGCAGCGTCGAATAGGAGAGCGTGAATCGCCGCCCACGTCGGGATCAGGGAGTCGACGGAACGGTCGGTGACCGGCGCGAGGAGTTCGATCGCCCGCTCCGGGCAGCCCTCGGCGAGTTGAATCGCCGCCGCCGGGATCCGCACTTCGGCGCGGTCGCGGTCCTGCTCGGCGATGCTGTGGAGCGCGGCGCGCGCATCGGACAGCTTGCCCAGCCGAACCTGCGTCAGCATGATTCGCGCGCGCAGGTCGACGGTGAGCGCGTGCTCGCCGGCGAGCATCCCTTGGATCTTCTGCGCGTTGCGGAACTCGGTAAGCGCGTCCTCGAGCCGGCCTTGTCCGGAGTACAGCAGGCCTCGCGCGTGATACAGAGCCAGCTCAGTTCCGGGATCTCCTCCGGGACGGAGAGCCAGTCCAGCCCGCTCGACCCACTGCTCGGCCTCGTCGAACCGTCCTAGCCACGCCAGTGAGCCTGCGCCGATGGCAAAGGCCAGGGCGACAATCGGGTTGGTCGCCAGTCCGTTTGCCTCGGCGAGCGTGACGGCCTCCTCGGTGAAGCCAAGCGCGACCGAGGCGGACAGTCCGCTGAGTGGTGCGGCGATTCCGAGGTGGGCCAGGCAACCGATCTCGAGATAGGGGCGTTCGATCCGCCGTGCAAGCGTCAGTCCTTCTTCGAGGTGGCGGCGGGCGTCCGCCAACCGCAGGGACCACAGCTCGGTGGTTCCGAGCGTCATCAGCGCCAGGGCACGAATATCGTCGGTAGAGCTGGCCGCGTTGGGCGGTTGTGATTCGAGCGCCGACTCGAGCGCGCGCATCGACTCCACGGCGCCGCTGAGATCGCCGCGCTGGCGAGCCAGCGCGAGGCGGACGCTGGCCAGATGCAGGCCGAACAGTTGTTTGCGATCCGCCGGCACCCCATCCGCGTACCGCTCGGCGATGGCGATATACGCGTCTGCGTCGTCGAATGATCCCTCACGGAGCCGAACGCCGGCGAACACGACCGCGAGTTCTGGATCAGCAGCGGCAATGTGAAGCGGGAATTCGTCCAACAGGCCGCCAAGCGTCGCCAGACGCCCGTCGAGGATCAGACAGATCCGGCTGTCAACGAGCAGGCGTGTCGCGTGCGGCCAGTCGCGCGCCAGCTGTGCGTGGCGGACGGCCTCTACGGCATAGCCCTCCTGCTCGAACCAGTCGGAGGCGGCCCGGTGCAGCTGACCCACCATCTCCGGAAACATCCGTCGCAGCTCGAGCCGCAACAGGTCGGCAAACAGGTGGTGGTATCGAAACCACGATCTTCCGGCATCCAAAGTGCTCACGAATGCATTTGCATCCTCCAGCGCCTGCAGGATTCCCTCCGCGCCCGAGCCGCCGGTGAGGTAGTCGGCCAGCGGCCCGCTGACACGTTCGAGCACCGAGGTGCACAGCAATAGCCGGCGCACCTCCGCCGGCTGACGCTCCAGTACCTCCGCCAGGAGATAGGCCGCCACGGTGCGCTCGCTGCCGGAGAACTCGCCGGCGAACTGGTCGGGATCGTCATGCGTGGCCAATGACATCGCTGCCAGCCGCAGGCCTCCCGCCCAGCCCTCCGTTCGCTGCAACAACCGGTTGAGCGCCACGTCCGAGAGCCGCACACCGGCCGACTCGAACAGGGCCTGAGCCTCGCTCGGGGTGAAGCGAAGGTCAGGCGTGCGAATCTCGGTCAACTCGCCGTCGATGCGCAAACGATGCAAGCCCAGGTGCGGATCGCTCCGGCTCGAGAAGACGAACTGGACCGCGGGAGAAGCGCACTTCACAAAGCACTCGAGCTGCCGCAGTGCGTCGTCTGAGCGCAGCTCGTCCAGGTCATCGATGACCAGCCAGATTCGCTCCTGGAGCCCGGCCATGTCCTCGATCAGCCGCTCGACGATCGTCCAGCCGTCGAGATCCGGCGCCGCCGTCAGTTCGCGAACCAGCGGGCCGATGGCGCTCGTCCGACGAAGCGCGCGGAGCACCGAAAGCCAGAACCGCTGAGCGTCGCGCTCATCCTCGTCCAGGAGGACGCAGGCGGCACGACCGGCCAGGCCGGCGTGGCCGATCCACGATCGCAGTAACACCGTCTTCCCACTCCCAGCAGCCGCCGACAGCTGCGTGACGCGTGCCGCTCCCGAGAGACGGCCGTAAAGCGCGAGACGCGGGACAACCAGGTCGTCGCCCCTGCGTTGGGGGCGGTCCAGCGCCGCGACGTCCGCTTGCGCGCCGCGCCGGGGTGGCCGGACAGGCGCCTCGGGTGGATCGATATCGACCGAGCGCAGTACCGGCCTGTCGGCGAAGTCCGCCTCGGGCAGTTCGTACGCCGGCTGCTGATGCGGGGAGAGGGCGATCACGGCTGCAGAGTTCATGCCGCAACGATCACACCCAGCCATCGTGGCCCGCTAGACCGGTGCGCCCTCGCTCTGCATGGTGGAATGCCCTGAGGCAGAGCCGGCGGAAGGGATGGTTATCCGCGCGAACAGGGTGGGTTTTCCCTCCCCCAGCGCCCCCGCCCGCGCGTGATCATTTGCGGCATGCGCGATTCTGTGCTCATCGTCGACGACGACCCGGCGTTCCGTGCGCTGGCGAGTCGCCTGCTCTCCGAGTCCGGCTTCGTTGTCGTCGGCGAGGCGGAGAGCGTCGCCGGTGCCCTCGAGACCGCGAGGCGGGTCAGGCCGGCGGCCGCGCTGGTGGACGTGGGACTTCCCGACGGCGACGGCTTCGAACTCGCGCGTCAGCTGACCGCGTTGCCGTGGCAGCCACGCGTCGTGCTGACCTCGATGCATCCAAACGCGGGGTCGAGCGCGGAAGTCCGCCGGAGCGGAGCGCTCGCGTTTGTCCACAAGGGGGACCTGCCAAGGGCGCCACTCGTGCAGTGGTTCGGCGCCGCATAGACACCGCTGCGACGGCGCCGATACGCTGGCGCAATGACTACCACGCGGCGCGTAGTGGTCGGCGAGGACGAGGTTCTGTTACGCGAGGGCATCGCACGGCTACTCACCGAAGCCGGGTTTGATGTCGTGGCTCAAGCCGGCGATGCCGAGGACCTGCTGCGCAAGGGCCTCGCCCACCGCCCGGACTTGGTGATTGCCGATATCAACATGCCGCCAGGTCATGGCGACGATGGGCTGCGCGCGGGTCTGGAGGTACGTCAGCGGCGGCCCGAGACAGGCTTGCTGATCCTCTCTCAGTACTTCGAGGAGCGCTACGCGCTCGACCTGCTCGCCGACGGTGCCGACGGAGTCGGATACCTGCTCAAGGAGCGAGTCGGTCAGGTAGAGACCTTCGTCGACGCGGCGGCCCGGGTCGCCGATGGCCGGTCTGCACTCGACCCGGAGCTCGTCGCGCGGATGCTGGGTCGGCGCCGGCGAACCACCCCAATGGATCGACTCAGCCCACGGGAG
This sequence comes from uncultured Solirubrobacterales bacterium, assembly GCA_963725925.1. GTDB lineage: Bacteria > Actinomycetota > Thermoleophilia > Solirubrobacterales > Solirubrobacteraceae > Palsa-465. Next base: position 30,890 of record CAVSAY010000018.1, on the reverse strand, counting down.
CTCGAGGTCCTTGCGGCGATGGCCGAGGGTAAATCCAACCGGGGAATCGGCGGGGCACTGAACATCAGTCAGCCCGTGGTGGAGAAGCACATCACGAACATCTTCCAGAAGCTCGGGCTCGGTCCCGCCCAGGACGAGCATCGACGCGTGCTCGCGGTGCTCTCGTATCTGCGAGAGAGCTAGCGGCTGGCCTCACTATTTGAGCGGCAGCGTGGCGGTGACGTGCGTGCCGCGACCGGGCGGACTGTCGATCCGCACCTGCCCGCCCAGGGCGGCGACGCGATCGGCCAGGCCTCTGAGACCGCCTCCGTCCGGGCGGGCTCCTCCCACTCCGTCGTCGCTTATGTCGACGTGCAACTGCTTGTCCTCAATCCATGCCGCGACGGCTCCGCTTCGCGCGCGAGAATGTTTGGCGAGGTTCGTCAGCGCTTCTGCGACGACGAAGTACGCGCTCGCCTCGATCTCGGGACTGAACCGGTCTCGCGCCACCTGGACGCTAATGGGTAGACGCAGGCGTTCGGTCAGCTCCTCGACGCTGGCGGCCAGGCCGCCTCGAGCCAGGACGCTCGGAAGGATGCCCTGGGACAATTCCCGCAAGTCGGTGTTGGCGTGTTCGGCGTGGCCGAGCGCCTCGCCGAACAGCGCCCGGGCCTGCTTGCTTTCGCCCCGGTCCTGCGCGCGCTGCGCAAGATTGAGCGTGATGATGGTCTGAACCAGGCCGTGCTGTGCCCCGTCGTGGAGATCACGAACGATCCGCCGCCGGCTCTCGTCGGCCGCTGTGACCAGCCGCGCACGCGAAGCTGCCAGCTCCTCACGAGCCTGTGTGTTGGCGATCGCGGTTGCCACCAGCTCGGTGAAGCCGGCGAGCTCGTGCTCGATCCCGGGCGGAAGCCGGTCCTCCTGGACGGCGGCGACGGTGATCACACCCCAAAGTTGCCCCTCGACGTTGATCGGCGCGCCGGCCGACGAGCGCGCGCCGCTTTCGCGCGCGACCGCTGTCACCGCCGTCGCGTCGTCCTGGAGGTGGTCGACGCGTGCGGGCTGCCCGGTCTCGAACACCGCGGTTGTCACGTTGTGCCCGCCGATGCTCACGGTCTTCCCGACCCAGTCCGCCTCGCCCAAGCCGCTCCAGCCGCCGACAAACTCGATTGAACGATCCGGCGTGTAGCGGCCGACCAGAGCCAGGTCGACCCCGGGAAGCACGTTGGCAACCTCCGCGGCCACCGCGGTGAAGACGACCGTGGGGGCGACGCCGCGGGCGACGAGGGTTGCTACTCGTCGCAATGCTGTCTGCTCGGCGGCGACGTGGTGAAGCTCCTCGCGTGCCTCGGCATTCGCGATTGCCGTCGCCGCGAGATCAGTGAACCCTAAGAGCCGGTCCTCGGTATCCGGCGGCAGGACCTCCTCGCGCTCGAGCGAGACAGTCATGACTCCCCACAGCTGACCCTCAACCCTGATCGGCACGCCGACGGAGGATCGAATACCGGTCCCCTGGGCCCAGCGGGCCACCTCCCCTGAAGCCGCTTCGTAGCTGTCTACCCGCGCCGGGTGACCTTGACTGAACACCAACGAGGCGACGTTTCGGCCTCCGAGCTTGACGTCCGTGCCCAGCGCCACGGACTTCCCGTCCCTGCGCCACCCGACGACACCCGTCGCGGACGCCCCCGGACCGTAGCGTGCGATCATCGCGATGTCGGTCGAAATCAACCTCCCGGCCTCCTCGGCGACGATTCCGAGCACGGCCGAGGGCGTGCCGCCGCGCGCCACGAGCGTGGCCACCCGTCGCAGGGCGGCCTGTTCCTCCGCCGCCCGCCGGCTTTCGGTGATGTCGCGCGCGACGGCATAGATGAGTCCTTCTTCAGGGACTGCCTGGGCACTCCACTCAAGCCACCGGACCGACCCGTCGGAGCAGATGTTGCGGTTCTCGAACTGCCCGACCTGCTCACCCCGCCTCAGGGCCGAAAGAATCTGCCTCCAGCTCTCGAGGTCGTCTGGATGGGCGAAATCGAACTCGGGGCGAGACACCAGCGCTTCCCGCGAGTAGCCGAGCGTCCGTTCGAATGCCGGGTTTACGCGCTTGAAATGGCCGTCGAACCCGATCACGCACAGGAGGTCGAGCGACATCTCGAAAATCCGCTCTGTCTCGAGTTCGGCGTGCTGACGCCTCCCTTGCAGCTCGCCAAACGCGGCCATCGTGTCGTTCATACCGGCGAGCAGCTGCGACCACACGCCCTCGAGCCCGCTCACGTCGGCCCTGTGCTCGAGCCGGTTCTCCCTCACCGCGCGGTTCTTCGCGCGGATCTCGTCGACCAGCCTTGCCGCCGTGCCGTGGACCTCGCGAAAGGCGCCGGCGACGTCTCCGATCTCGTCCCGGCTGGAGTAGTCGACCCGAGCCGTGATGTCACCGTGCGCCAAACCTCGCGCAGCGGCCGACACGTCACGCAGCGGCCGTGTGATCGAGCGCCGCAGAGCCAGGGCTAGCACGGTCACGGCCACGAGGACGGCCAGCGACAAGCCCACATCGCGCACTGCGCGCGCGTGCGCGCTGTCGAGCTCGTTCGACACCACTGCATCGAGACTGCGCCCGGTCGCCCCGGCGAGTCCGCGTAGAGCGTCGATCCTGGTCCCCGACACCGACAGCCACTGTTGCAATGAGGTGCCGCGTACCGCCGCGGCGGGATCGGCTGCGAGCTCGTCTCGGAAACGCTGCACGGCGATGCCGGCCGGGCTGAACAAGACGGCGTCCAGATCGGCGACCAGCGGCCCCGCGGCGTTCTGGCGGAACGCACTGAGCTCGGCGGATTGCACGTCACCCCAAGGAGATGCTGTCGGCTGCGGCCGCGGGCGTCGGGGCGCGAGCAGCGTGACCACGAACACGCGCTCGCGCGAGGCCGACTCGATCGTCTGAAGGATCGAGCCGTAGGCGGCCGCGGCTCGCCCGGAGGCAGGCGATGGGGCGCCTCCGTCGAGCGCGGCCGCGAGTCCGAGGACGTTCTGCGTGATCAGGCTGTATCCGGAGATGGCCTGCTCCGGAGAGAGCGATCCGGCGTGCAGCTGGAGGACTAGTGCCTGGCGCCGCCTGCTCGCGGCGTCCAGACCGCCAACGACGTCGACCGGTGCGGCCACGTGAACGGCACTTGCTCGTGCCTGTTGGAATGCTCGTGTGGTCGCGCGCTCGTACGCGGCGAGCTGCGCGTCCTGCGCTGGCCCGGGGTTCACGCGGACCTCAACGGCGGCGCGCCGCTCGTGGGCCAGATCGACTGCCAAGGGCGCGAGCGCTGACGACGACAGCCGGGCCACAGCCCGATAGCTGCTCAGCCGGTCGGCGGTCCGGAAGTCGGACACCGCGGACACCACGACCAGCGCGGCCACGCAGCCCACCGGCAGCATCGCCAGCAGCAGCAGCTTGGTCCCGACCCGCATCCGTGTGATCGGTGAGGTGAGGCGGCGGAGGCGCAGACGCCCCGACCGCGTCCGCTCAGCCCCCGGTATTGGCGTAGTAGTCATGGGCGATCAAGTTGGCGGTCACCGAGCGAGCGGCGGCATCGAGCGTCGGCTTCACGGGCCTTCGGCCGACCACGATCGCCTGGAAGGCGTTGGCGAAGGCCGCGGTCAACGCGGGGTAGGCGGCAGTCTGCGGGCGCGGTCTCGCCACCCCGCTCTCGAGCTGCTCGACGTAGAGATGCTCGGGGCCTCCGGCGACGAACCGCGGTGACAGGCGGATCGCGCTGTAGGTACCGGGGATCGCGCCGTTGGCGCGGGTCATCTGCACGACCTGACCGGGGCGCAGCAGGAACGAGATGAAGCGCCAGGCGGCGTCGCCGTTGGTCGCATTGGCCGTGATGCCCCATTGCCAGGAGCCCATGTCGGTCGCGTCGTGCGGTCCGAAGCGAGGAAGAGGAACGATCTGGACGTCGCCTGGGAACGCCTTCGTGTACGCGGCAAACAGCCAGTGCCCGACCCACGAGATCGGCGTCTTTCCCTCTTCGAACGCCATACCGTTGCGGTTCGGGTTCACGTAACCGGCCTTCGCCCAGCCTTGGATGACCGTCAGGGCTCTGGTCGCCGGGGCGCCGTTGAGAAAGCCGTTGACCCGGTGGTAGCCGCTGCGGTCGATCAGGTCGCCCCCCGCCGACCACACGGCGGGCGCAAAACCGTACGTGTTCCACTCCGGCGCCTTGGTGTCGTAATTGATCTGAAGATCCAGCGGCTGCCGATAGCCGATCGCTCGTAGACGCGCCAGGATCTGAGTGAACTGCGCGACGGTCCATGCCTGGGACGCATCTGTCGGGATCGAGATCCCTGCCCTGCGCAGGATCGAGCGCCGCACATACAACCCAAGTCCCGAGTCGAACGTCCCTACGCCCCACGTTCGACCGGCGTAGGTCCCCTGCTGGCGGATTGACGGCAGCAAGTCCGCCCGCTGGCGCTGCGAGAGGCACGAGTCGATCGGCTTGAGGTCTCCTGCCCAGGCGTAGTTGTAAAGATTCGGTCCGTCGAAGTCGAGAACATCCGGCAGGTTTCCGCTTGCCGCCGCGGTGGCAACCTCCCGGCTGTAATCCCCCTCCGGCAGCGTGATCAGCCGGACGTGCACGGCACGCTGCGAGTGGTTGAACTCCGCGACCTGTCGGACCAGCGTCTGCCACTCGGCGCCGACGCTGGAGCTGGCGTGAAACCAGGCCGTGATGTAGGAGACGCCGCCGCCGAGCTTTCCGCGGCATGTGCTGTCGCGCGTGCCGGTCTTGCTCGGCGCGGACGAGCCGCAAGCGCCCAGAGCTATGCACGCGGTCAGAAGGCCCGCAACCGTCCGTAGCGGCACTAAACACCGTATCGCGCCCCGTCGCATCTGCCAGCTTGACGACGTCGGCACTGCAGGAACGCAGCGCCACCTCGCAGCGATCCTACTCCGCGTCCTGGATAAGGCAAATTCTCTTCGCCGCGGCCATCATTGCTCCAGTGGCAGCGTCGCGGTGATCCGCGTGCCGCCCCCCGAAGGGCTATCGACCCTCATGTGTCCTCCTAGCGCGGCGACGCGATCAGCCAGGCCCCGCAGTCCGCTTCCTTCCGGCCGGGCGCCCCCCACTCCATCGTCGCTCACCTCGACGTGCAGGTGGTTGCCGTCGACCCACCCAGCGACGGTCGCGCCTCGGGCGCGGGAGTGCTTGGCCAGGTTGGTCAGCGCTTCGGCGACGACGAAATAGGCGTTGGCCTCGATCTCAGGACGGAACCTGGCCGTGGTGACGTCGATGGTGACGGGCAGACGCAGGCGTTCGGTCAGCTCCTCGACGCTTGTTGCGAGACCGCCTCGCGCGAGCACGCTCGGAAGGATGCCCTGCGCGAGTTCGCGCAGCTCGACGTTGGCTCGTTCGGCGTGGCCGAGCGCCTCATCGAAGAGCGTCCGAGCCGTCTCGGCATCGCCCCTGTCGCCCGCATGCTGGGCGAGGTTCAGGGTCATGATCGTTTGCACCAGACGATTCTGTGCTCCGTCGTGTAGGTCGCGGACAATCCGCCGGCGGGTCTCGTCGGCGGCCGCGACGAGCCGAGCGCGCGACGCTGCCAACTCCTCGCGCGCCTGAGTGTTGGCGATCGCAGTCGCCACAAGTTCCGTGAAGGCCGCGAGTCGACGCTCGATCCCGCCGGGAAGGCCCTCGTCGCGGCTCGACGCCACGATGATCACGCCCCAAAGCCGGCCTTCCACCTCGATTGGCGCACCGGCCGAAGAGCGCGCGCGGTTGTCGCGCGCGATCGCCGTGACCGGGACGGCCTCGTCCTCTAGGTGATCGACGCGCGCCGGCGCCGCCGTCTCGTAGACGAGCGTCGAGACGTTGTTACCGCCGAGGGTCGCCCTCTGCCCGACCCAGGCCGGGTTGCCCGACCGGCCCCAGCCGCCGACGAAGTCGATCGCATGATCGGCCCTGTAGCGCCCGATGATCGACATCTCGGTGAACGGCAGGACCTTTCCGGCTTCCTCGGCCACGGCCGCGAGTAACTGATCGGGGGCCACACCTTGCGCGACGAGCGTCGCCACCCGGCGTAGTGCCTCCTGTTCGCGAATCAGCTCCTTTCTTTCGGTGATGTCCTGCATCGTCCCGAACATCCGGAGGGGTCGGCCATCTGCATCCCAAGTCACGTCAGCCTCGCTGTGCACATAGCGCACGACGCCGTCCGGTAGCAGCACGCGGTAGTCGACGTCATAACGAGGGCCTCCCGCGATCGCCTGCTCGTAAGCCTCGAGCATGATGTCGCGATCCTCCGGGTGCAGGCGCTCGGCCAGCCGCGCAGGCTCCAACGTGTGCAAGTCGGGCGATAGGCCGAAGATCCGGTAGGTCTGCTCCGAATAGTTGACCTCGAAGGTTTCGACGTCGCGCTCCCAGTAGCCGAGGCGGGCGACGCGCTGCGCCTGCGCGAGCTTCTGTTCGCTCTCGCGAAGGTCCCGGTAGGCCAGCAGCGCCGAGAGCGCGTCGGCGAGCCGGTGACCAATCTCGACGAACAGCCGCTCCTCCTCCGCGTTCCACGTCCGCACGTAGGAGCACTGGTGAAGGCCCAGGATCCACGGATGTCCCACCTTGGGGTTGACGGCCACGGCGAGGATTGCGCGCGGCCGCGCAACACCGTCCGGAACGACCACGGAGGCGATCTCCTCGGCGTTGAGCTGCACGGCCGAGTCGGACTCGAGCACTCGACGGTGCCGTATGGCCGTTGCGTCTGTCAGCGGCAGCTGCACGCCGAGCTCGAGGCCGCCTGGATACTCGGGCCGTGTGCGCTCCATGACCGGTGTCCAGGTGCCGCCGTGCGCTTCCAGCAGCCACGCGCGGTCACAGGCGAACACCTCGACCAGCACCGCCAGAGCCGCGTTCAGCGCCTCACCAAGATCGCTCCAGCCCTGGATCGCGCGGTGAACGGCATCCAGGCTCTCGAGGAACCACACATACCCTTTGTCCTTGGACTGCACCGGTTGCCGGCCCCGCTTCCCACGAGCAAGGCGCCTCGCCAGCGCCACAGGCGGAGCGTAATCGATCAGCTCGGCCGTCGCGATGGGGTAGACGGCGGATGCACGACGCGCCGATCACGACGCGGAGGTCCACGAAATGAGGGTTTGCCTTACCGCGGGACTAGGGGATTTCCGCCCCCTCCACCCCCGGCAAGGGGGTCTACCGCGACGTCTGGCCACGGCGAATACTTGCCGCGTCACCGACTGAGTGATTGGAGAGCGAAATGGAGATGAACATCGCGCAGACGCTTTACGCCCGATCCGGTCGCACCCAGCGTCATGCCGCGCCCGGCATCGGGAAGTCATGCGGACACGCTGCGCACGTCGGGACCTGCGCCTCATGCCAACGCACGCAGCTGGCGAGATGGCGGACACAGCTGGCGCAAGCCTCACGGAGAGCGAGGTAACCATGATCCGCACTCTGTACGCCGTCGTCCAGCAACGCAGCTGGAATCGCGATCGGTCGCGGCGTATCGCCGTGATGCTTGACCGCGAACGAACGATCCCGATGGCCGATCTCGATCGGCTCGACGCGCTGACGTGTCAGCTGGCACAGATTCGCGCGCTTCCAGAGGCGCCGGAGCCGCCAAGGTGAAGCGTGCACCAGGGGCACCACTGGTCCGCGTTCGGGGATTCGCTGGCCGCATGCCGCGACGAGAGTGTCGGACTCAGACTCTCAGTCAGGCGAAAGCGATCATCGGACCGCGCGCGGGCCGCAGTCTGCGGCGTGTATGAGTTGTCGCCGATGCACTCGCGAGACGCGATGCAGCCGCAAGATGAAAGCAGTCGCGCGGCACCGCGGCCCCGAAGTAGGACCGCGACCTTGCCTACGCCGGCGGCCTTCCGCTTCCTGGGCAAGGAGCACTCGGCGTTACTGCTGCTGCTCGTCCGAAGCAGCATGGATTCTTCGTGCGCTCGGAGCTGCGCGTCGCCTACGAACGCAGTAGCCGCCCTGGCAGTGGGCTCGGCGGTACCGCATCGACCGCGAGCGGAAGCCTCGCACGAGACACGTGCTTGTAGCCGGCAGCGGAAGCGCGGTCGTGCAGACCACCACCCGAACTAATCGGGTCGCCGTCGTTGGTCAGCCACTGGGAGTCCACCAGATCGGGGGCTGAGGGATCGTTGAAACATTCGGCATCGTCGCTGCGATCGCGGTCGCCGCTCAGACGATTGCGCTGACAACGCCGGAGTCCACCAGTTCGACGCAACCCCTCAGGTGACCCCCGGAAACCGGCTGGGACTCCAGGACCGGGTCGCGGTGCGAAGCAAACGTCGGCAGCGACTGGCGCTCAGTCTGCCGCGACGGTCGGCGGCACGATCTCCTCCAGCACGTGAAAGAAGCCTGAGGCGAGAACCTCCGTCTCGAACTCGCTCATCCGCTCCACCCGGCCCAGCTCCGCGGCCATCCACTCGGGATCGTCGCGCAGCGCTTCGTACCCAGCCTCGTCGAGCTCGAACAGGCTCCACGTCGCGATCACGTCGGGGTCATCTTCGCTGCGCGCGATCCAAATCTTCGTCATCCCCGCGGGCCAGTCCTCGAGCGAGTCGGGCTCCCATGCGCGGCGAAAGCGCTCGTAGGCGCCAGGCTTGAGCCGGCGCACCACCATCGCGTACATCATGATGTCCAGCCTCCTCGAGTTGGGGGACCGGACAAACATAACTGCCGGCGACCTTCGCGAGAGATCCACACAACCGAGTCGCATGATCCAGCGCGACGCCATTGCCGAGACTCCCGACGACAGTCTCGTGAACGCTAGGCAACAACCCTGAGGGACGCTGCTCTAGCGGCAGCACGATGACCGCCTGAAACTGTCGGGCTTCGGCGCATCGCCGCGGCCGCGCCGTGCCGTTATGAGGGCTCTGGTGATCCTAAGCCGGAGTGCCTACACAGCCACGCCGAGCTGCTGCATCATCGCCAGCATGTCGACGACTCCCCAATGCTCGGCCACGAGGCCGTCCTCGTCGAACCGCATGATGTCGATCAGCTGCACGTCGACGCTCTTGCCGGTCGCGGGCATGCCCATCGACTCACCGTCGTGAGTTCCGGTCGCTCGCACGCGCGCGACGACCTTGTTACCGCTGGCCAGAACGTCTTCGGGTTGCATCCGCAGATTCGGAAACGCCGCGCGGTACATGCGAAAGAACTCAAGGACACCGTCCTTGGTTGGGTCGTGGTGGCGTCACGGGTGAGGTCCGCCGGCGCGGCGGCCAGGACGCCGAGCGGCTCGGGCGTCGTCGTCCGGGCGCGATCCGTTCGAGGTCGGTAATTGACCGAGTTGCAGCTTCGTATGCGCTGACGGTCGTGCCTGCGATCGCTCGTGGCACCAGGCGAGCGGCGGTCAGCTTGTTGATCATCGGCACCTCGGATCAGAAGTGACTTCAGTTTAGAATGTAACCAGAGACCAGCAGATACTTCGGAACGCACGCGGTGGTCGACTCGCCAGATCAGCGCTTGACGCTCGGTCCAATTGCGATATGATCTGAATTCAGTTCAATCAGTGACAGCTCGAAAGAGGCCGAGGCGAGATGAAGGCGACGATCCAAGCGACCACTCCCCATTCCGCGGTCAGGTGTCCGGTGTGCGAAAGCCACTCCCGGCCGCTATACGTGCCGTGGCAGCAGCATGTCGTGGGGTGCGCGGTCCGGGCAGGTGAGCTCAGGCGTGAACGAGAGCTGCGACCAACGCTGCTCTTGGTCGCGACTGCCGCTTGACGTCTAGCAGCTGGGCCCCGTACCTGGATGCAACGACTCGCGCAGCGCTTGTCAACAGCGGCGTGCCGACCGTCGGCGCCAGGCTCGCCGTGCGCTAGCGCCGGTCAAGACGTTGCCGGCGCGTGCTGGCGGCCCGGATGAGCGACTCGACCACGCGCTGAGCCTCACCGAATCCGCAGCCAAACATCGCGCCGCCAGCGCTGGCGTGCATCGTCGGTCCCCGCCGGCGTTGTCCGGCGCCGATGATCTCCTCGGAGGAGCTCCCGTCCAGGTAGGTGCCGGTGGTCGAGAGGTACGCATGCCCGAGCTGGCGCTTGGCAGCAGTGACGCCGACGTCGCGCCTGGCCTCTGTGAGCCCTACCCGAGCAGCATTCGAGCGGCTGGGCCCTTCGGGGCGTCCTGAGTCACGTCCTCGCCGGCCAAGCGTCAGCGCGCGGTGGTGACTTGCCGCGAGAGCCCTGTCGCTTCGTCTGCGAACCGGTGCGCGCTGGATGTCCAGGCCCGCTGCTGGCGGTTCGCAGGACGCGGCCGCCCGCGCGGCGTCGGGATTGCACCTACGGTCGGGCGAGGCTCCTGTCCGCTGCTCACATCGGCGTCGAGCGGACCTCCGCCCGCGGATGGAGCGTGTCGCTGGCGGTCCCTTGCCCGTCGGCGCTCCTCGGTTCGTGCAGTCATTCGCACAGGCAGAATGCCCACCGGTGTCGCTCCCGCTCGTGCGTGCTTTCGCGCAATGCGTACGGTCGGCGTCGCCCATAGACTGCCGTGCGGAGATGTCACCGGCCGGCGATGCTGTCGGAAGGGCCGCTGTTCAGGCCCCTCCCCGTGGGGTGGGCGCGTTAGTTCCTCGGCGTGAGCTGTTCGATGTGCTGGGACGCGCCCGTCGAGTGGTCCAGGTGTCGGCGCCTGCTGGAAGTGGGAAGACGTCGCTGCTGCGATCTTGGATTGCTGAGGCGGAGCTTAGGGACAGCGTCGCGTGGGTTTCGGTCGCGGCTGGAGAGGGCGATCCTGAGCGGTTCTGGCTCTCAGTCCTCGACGCAGTTCGGGCGACTAAGGCTGGGTCATCGCTGGTTGGTGAGCTGACGCCGGCGCCTGATCTCGACGGTGGTGCGATCGCCGAGCGGCTGTTGGCGGATCTCAGCCCGCTCGATGAACCGCTTTGGCTGGTGATCGACGATCTGCACGAGTTGTGCTCAGACGATGCGTTCCGTCAGCTCGAGCTGGTGTTGATGCGCGCGCCGGCTGTGCTCCGCTTCGTACTTTTGAGCCGGCGCGAGTTGCACTTGGGCCTGCATCGCTTGCGTCTTGATGGAGAGCTGACTGAGATCCGTGCGGCGGATCTTCGCTTTTCGCTGGATGAATCGCGGGCGCTGTTTGAGTCGGCCGGCGTGCAGCTCTCAGAGTCGGGGGTCATCTTGTTAGCGGAGCGGACCGAGGGTTGGGCGGCGGGGCTGCGGTTGGCGGCGCTTTCGTTGGCCGGACATCACGATCCGGAGCGATTCGCCGCTGCGTTCGCCGGCAGCGAGCGAACTGTGGCCGAATACCTGGTTGCCGAGGTGCTGGATCGACAGACCGAACGGGTCAGACGGCTACTCCTACGCACCTCGGTGCTCGATAGGGTCAGCGGGCCGCTGGCAGATTTGTTGACGGCAGGTTCAGACGGGCAACGGGTCCTGCAGGAGTTGGAGGAGGCGGGCGCGTTTGTGGTTTCGCTGGACCCGCGCCGATCCTGGTTTCGGTATCACCCCCTGTTCGCCGAGCTGCTGCAACTCGAGCTTCGGCGGACCGCGGCGGACGAATTGCCCGCGTTACACCGCGCGGCCGCGAAGTGGTTTTCGGAGCACGGCCACGCGGTTGAGGCGATCCGCCACGCGCAGGCAGCGGAGGAGTGGACGGCCGCTTGTCGCCTGCTGTCCGACAACTGGTTCGGCCTCATCCTGAGCGGTCAAAGGACCACGGCCCATCAGCTCCTTGCCGGCTTCCCGCTGAGCGCTGTAGCTGCCGATGCTGAGTTGAGCGCGCTTAGGGCGGCGTACGAGCTCGACCGAGGGTCGCCGGATGAGGCCGAGCGCAATCTCGCGATCGCGATGCAGGCCGCGGAATCGGAGGCGTTGGACCGCCGCGCTCACCTGCAGCTCGTGCTCGCGATCGTGCGGCTCTCGATCGCCGGTCACCGCGGCGACCTCCAGGCCGTGGTGGAGGAGGCGCATCGGCTTCTCGCTACCGCGGAGGCGCCGGACGTGGCGCAGCTCGGACTTGGCGATGACCTGCGTGCCCTAGCGCTGCTGGAGTTCGGCGTCGCCGAGCTGTGGACGGGTCGCTTTGAAGAGGCAGAGCGACACCTCGAGCAAGCGCTCGCGATGGCGCAGCGCATTGAGCGACCGTTTGTCGAGCTCGGCGCTGTCGCCCATCTGGCACAAATCGCGATCTTCGATTCGGTACTGCGGGGCGCCGAGCGCAGCAAGGAGGCGATCGAACTCGCGCAGCGCCACGGTTGGGCGGACGATCCAGTCACCGGGGTCGCGTACGCAATCCACGGTATCGCGCTCGTCGTTCAGGGACGGCTGGAAGAGGCGGAATCCTGGCTCCAGCACGCCGAGCGTACGCGCCTGCCCTGGGTGTCACCCGCTGGCGGGCTGATGCTCTACGTGATGCGCGGACTGCTCGAAGCGGCGAACGGTGATGATGCGGAGGCCCTGAAGGCCTTTCGCTCGGCCGAGCGCCTGGGCGAGCTCCTCGTCCAACCCCACGTGCTCGCGGCGCGGATCCCCGGCCACCTGGTCCGAACGCTCGTGCGGCTGGGTGAGCTCGAGCGCGCCGAGGTCGTCCTCGCCGAGATCAACGACGCGGAGCGCTCGCTCCCGGAGATGCGGATCGCCAGCGCGGCGCTGCGACTCGCCCGCGACGACCCCGAGGGGGCCACACGCGTGCTCGCGCCCCTGGTACAGGAGCCCGCCCTCGCGATGCGTCCCCGGGTCTGGCCGGTCCAGGCCCTTCTCTTGGAGGCGATTGTCCGCGATGCGCTCGGTGACATCGATCTGGCCGAGCTTGCGCTCGAGCGTGCGCTCGATCTCGCCGAGCCCGAGGGCCTGCTCATCCCGTTCCTCCTCTACCCGGCGGCCGGACTACTGGAGCGGCATCGGCGGCGTCGCACCTCGCACGCGGCGCTGATCGCAGAGATCCTCGACCTGCTGGCTGGAAGGACACCGGCGCGGCGACGCGACGCGACGCACCTGCTGAGCGGGCCCCTCACCGAGAGTGAGACGCGCGTGCTGCGCTACCTGCCTACCAACCTGTCGGCGCCCGAGATCGCAGGTGAGCTCTATCTCTCGCTAAATACGATCCGGACCCACATGCGGCACCTCTACTCCAAGCTCGCGGTACACACTCGTGCCGAGGCCGTGGAACGCGCCCGCGCCCTCGGCCTACTCGCACCTTCCTCACGGCCCGGCTGACCCGACGACACGCGACGCCAACGGATCGGCGAACGACGTGGCGTCTGAGGCGGGCGCTGAATCACATCAATCATGTGATGACAGGTCACATCGTCGTGCGCCACCCTCCGCCCTCGCCGCCTGACTGAATTCACTTCAGTCTCGCCGTACATCGAAAGCTCGTCTAACCCTGGAGGAACGCGATGCTCACAGAAGAGGAAACCCGGACCCCGCACGGGGGAACCCGCTTGAGGATGGTGCCCGTCGAGCAGTTCGACCCCGAGCTGCGCGAGCTCGTCGCCGCCGATGATCGGACGCCGCTCGAGCTCGGCCTGTTGCGCGTACACGCCCACCGGCCATCCCACGCCAAGGCGATCGTCGGGCTGCACGCCGCGCTGTGGACCGACCGGCTGCTCCCCGACCGCCTGCTCGAGCTCGTCCGCCTGCGGATTGCGTTCTTCAACCAGTGTCGGACGTGCATGGCGATCCGGTATCCCGGCGCGGTCGCCGACGGGCTCACCGAGGCGCTCGTATGCTCACTCGAGAAGCCCCACGAAGCACCGGACCTGAGCGCCGCCGAGCAGGCCGCGATCCGCTACGGCGAGCTAATGGCGACCGATCACCTCGCGATCGACGATTCCGTCTACGACGAGCTTCGCAAGCACTTCACCGAGGAGGAGATCGTCGAGCTCGGCGGCTACTGCGCGTTCTGCGTCGGGTTCGGCAGGCTGGGGGCGACCTGGAACATGATCGAGGAGCTCCCGAAGCGCTTCCACGAAGGCCAGATCGCCACCCCTTGGGGCGGCGAGGCAATCACCGTTCGCTGACGCCGTCGCGTTTCGACGAAGCCAAACCCGGATCCGTGGTCTCCAAGCAGATCGAGTTGCTCGACGGACTGGTCGGCGCCCACGCGGCCGCGTACGTCACCGACCGGCACGGCACCGTGGCCAATCCTGCCGTGCCATGCCGTCTGCGCGAGCTCATGCACCAGCTCGCCGAGCTCACCTTCGAGCGCGACGGCCGCTACCCGTGCTGGTGGCGCGCCGTTGGCGAGAAGCCCTGATGGGTCTGCTTGACGGCAAAGTCGCGGTTGTCAGCAGCGCCGCGCGAGGTCAGGGTCGCACCCACGCGGTGCGCCTCGCTCGAGACGGCGCGGACATCGTTGCGATCGACATCTGCGCCGATATCGACACGGTCCACTACCCGCTCGCAGGACCCGAGGACCTCGACGAGACCGTCGCGCAGATCGAGCGAGTCACAAGGATCGCCCTCGCACCCGCCTGACAGGCGCTCCGGCGTGCCCGGCAAGGCCCGAGCGGCCGATCGGACGACCACCAGCCACCATCGCGTCGCGACCAGCACGTCAATGTTCCCCCCGGCGCGATCGTCACCTCCCACGCCGGCGGGCTCCACGACGTTTCGCGACGGCCTGTTAACCGCGCGGGATCAACGGTCTAGGGGACATTCGCCCGTGCGGCCTCCCGGATCAGCCGGAGGCCGTCCGGCACGGTCAGGAACCGGTCGGCGACGAGCCTGGCGGTGTCTCGCGTGACCTTGCTCACGTAGTCGCCGTGGTTGCGGTAGAGCTCGGCCAGCTGCGCCTCGCCGAACGGCACCTCGTGCCCGGCGATGCTGCAGAACGACGGGCCTGTCGAGCTGCCGAACCACGTGCTCGTCGGCACGTCGAGGTATGGCGAGCGCAGGCCGCCCTGCACGTTGCCGAACTCGTCGAGCACCGGTGCGGGCGGGCTCCCGGAGACGAGGATCGGGTTAGCGTGAGGCGGGGCGATGCCGAAGCGCACCCACCAGTCGAGGTTGCGCAGCGCTGCGTCGAAGAAGATGCTGCTCGGGAAACGGCTGCGCGGGCCCTCGTTGCATGACCCCGGCGGGACGGCGCGGCCGGCCTTGACGATGTCCGCGGGCGCGGCCGAGTAGAACAGCTCGTCGGGCGTCGCGTGCGCGGCGCCGGCCATCTCGTAGCCCCGGTATCGGTCCTGTGGCACGTCGCTGTCGGGCCGCCGCGAATCGATCCCTATCAGGTAGTCCGACTGGGACATCATGTGGATGATCGGCGTGCCGGCGTCCTTGAACTGCTTGCGCGGGTCGCCGTTCGGCGGCGCCGGCTCGCACTGGTTGATCGGGGCCGCGCCGATGAACCGTCCGCCCGCGACGGCGACGATGTAGCCGTCAAACATCGGCCGGCCGTCGGTCTGCTCCACGAGCGGTTGGATCGCGTTGATGTAGTCGTACTCGAAGCTGCCGGTCTGCGAGTAGCCGAAGTCGTAGACACGATCGACCGGTGAGCCGTGACGCTTGCCGTAGGTCAGCGGGTTTGAGCGAGCGCGGCTTCGCACCCACGCGCCGATCTGGCTGGTGATGTCGTAGACCAGCCCGTCCTCGGTGGTGCGTGAGGCCGGCGTGATGAACGAGACCGGCGGGTCGCAGTTGCGCGGATCGTTGAGCGGGAGCGGGTTGGCCATCGACAGCGAGCCGTAACGGACCGGGTTGAAGTTCTTAAGCGCGTCGATCGAGATCGGCTTGCCGGTCACCCCGACCCACGCGTCGCCGTCGGCGACGATCTGGCGCTGGGCGAGCGCCCAGCCGATGTTGAGGTCAAACGCGTTGGACGGGTTGAGGATCTCGACGATCACGGTGCCGCTGAAGCGCGCGGGGTTCGCCGGGCGGCGCACGAGCACGCGCGTGGTGTACGGCGCGTCCGGTGTGCGCACGACGGCGGGGCCCGGCGCAGGCCAGCTATAGACGTTGGCCTTGCCGCTGGCTAGGTACTCCTCCTCGACGTAGCCGATCTTGTGCAGGTCCTGGGGGACCTGCTGGTGGTCGGCGGCGCCGAACGGATACGAGGCGACCGGATACGAGGTGACCGGTAGCGGCCCGGTCACCTTCGGGACCGGCGTCGCGCCGGCCGCAGCCGGCAGGGAGAGCGCCAGAACGCACAAAAGCGTCGCGCTCGCACGAACACGCTTCACGTCCCCTCCTTCTTCCGCGGACGCTCGTGCGAGCGCCCGACTCCTCCGGCGGTAGACGGTCAAGAATCCTACGACGAGCGGTCGACATCGTCAAACCGAGTTCGTCATTGTCCATCGGGGACGCCCGCACAGGCTTCTTGACCGGTCGCCAGACGCGGATACCGCGGCGCCCAGTGCCCGTACTGCAACCTGCAGCTCTCGGTGTTACAGGGCGCGCTCGCGGACATCCTGGGAGGCCGGCGCCACGCTCGTCGCGATCTCGCCGCAGACGCCCGACCAGTCGCCGACGCTCGCCGACGATACGCGATTGAGTATCTGCCCGACGCCGGCAACGCCGTGGCGAAGCAGGACGGGCTCGTGTTCACCTCGGCCGAGGTCGTAACCGACACAACGCGCAAGCTGAGGATCTCGCTCGACGCGTGCAACGGGGATGGGGCCCAGTCGCTGCCCGCCGCAACGTCTTCGGGGCCGACAGGGCGATCCGCTTCGCGGCTGCCTATGGCGACCACCGCTGGCGCGTCGGACTGGAAGAGGTCCTCGCCGCGCTCTGCGCCTCACGCGTAATGCGCAGCGGTTTCAGTGCCGCGAGGACCGAGCGCCCACGATTGCTCTTCTCGCTCACCCCTCGCGGAGCTAAGTGGTCCTTTGGCGACGTTGCACAACCGCGCGGTCGGCCGCTCCAACGTCGCCATCGCAGTGGGGCGCTCCGCGGAGGTCCGAAACACCAGGACGATCGCCAGCTGGATGCTCGGTGTCCGCGCATTGCGGGGCCGTGGGATCACGCCCGAGCCGGCGGCTCGACCAATCCGCGGCGATCGTCGCGTCGCAGATCAATGGGTGTTCGTGCGCACAAGCCGGTGAGCCGCGGATCGCGCGGCAGTTCTCTACGGGCGCCGGATGCCCATTTCCCCACGGATCGACGGCTGGTGCTGGGCCGCCCACGGCGCAGCTGGCTGAGCGATGCGTCATATGTCACAGCGACACTCGGGCGACTTGCGGCACTGTGAGTTCTCAGAACCGGCGACGCATCTCGTGCGTAGTCAGGGAAAGCCTTGAGATCGATGACGTTTCAGGGACGGCCTTGACGACGGAGGGCGACGGGGAGCGTAGCGTCGCCCGGTGATTACAAAGGGGGAATCGGATGGGGACCACCAGCCAGTTGGCTTACGAGACGGCGACGGACGCGTTCAATGCGCGCGACCTGGATCGGTTTGCGGACGCAGTTGCCGACGACGTCGCGTTCCGGGGACCGGGGGGCATCGGCGGCGAGGGAAAGACCGCGTGCGTCGCGTTCTACCGCAGGTTGTTCGACGCACTTACGGACGCGCGTTTCGCGACTCACGACGTGCACATCGTCGATGACGTGAGCGTCGAGGAGGGCACGTTCACCGGCACTCACACCGGCGTTGCTCGCACCGGCCGTGCCGTGGCGCTGGATTATGTGCTGGTCCTGCGATCCAAGGACGGCAAGCAGGTGTCGACGAGCCTGACGCTCGACAGGCTGCCGATGCTCGAGCAACTGGGGCTAACTCGGAGATGCCGGTGAACTGCGATGAACCGGGCGCGACCCACTCTACGGATCCTGTTCCTCGTCTCCTCTCACAACGGCCTCAGCCAGCGCGCGTTGGTCGCGCTGACCGAGCTGGGGCACGAGGTGACGGTAGCGACAGTCGACTCGGCCGCCGAGATGCAAGCCGCGGCCGACGAGCATGGCCCGGATCTGATCGTATGCCCGTTTCTCAAGAAGCTGATTCCCGAGTCCGTATGGTCAAAGCACCGGTGCCTGATCGTTCACCCGGGGCCGGTCGGGGATCGCGGGCCGTCCTCACTTGACTGGGCGATCGAGCTCGGGGCGAGCGACTGGGGGGTGACCGTGCTCGAGGCCAATGGCGTACTCGACGGCGGCGACGTCTGGGCGACGCGCACCTTCCCGACCCGCGCGGTTGGCAAGAGCAGCCTCTATCGCCACGAGGTCCGCCACGCCGCGATCGAGGCGCTGGTCGGGGCCGTCGGAAGAATCGCTGGCGGCGCGCAGAGGCCCCAGTCGCTGGATATGCGCGGGATCGCGACCGGCGAGCCACGCCCGCTGATGACTCAGGATGTCCGCACGATCGACTGGGGCTCAGACGACACCGACAGCGTGCTCCGCAAGATCCGCGCGGCCGAGGGTCACCCCGGGGTGTTGGACACGATCAGGGGCGCGCAGTTCTTCCTATTTGGCGCGCACCGCGAGCGCGAGCTGCACGGTGCGCCGGGCGAGTTTGTAGCGCAACGGACGGGCGCGATCTGCCGGGCGACGGTCGACGGCGCCGTCTGGATCACACACCTCAAGCAGGCCGACACGCCAGCCGATCGGTACTTCAAGCTCCCCGCCACGACCGCGCTGGCGCTCGCCGGCGTCGTCCTCGATGTGCCCGAGGTCGCAGTCCCCATCCGCGCGCAGCTGCCCGCGGGCCACACCTATCGCGAGATCTCCTACGAGGAACGCGGCTCGGTCGGCTACCTACGGTTCGACTTCTACAACGGCGCGATGAGCACGCAGCAGTGCAAGCGATTGCGCGAAGCGTACGTCGCGGCTCGTTCGCGTCCGCAGACGAAGGTGATCGTCCTGATGGGCGGCGACGACTACTTCTCGAACGGCATCCACCTCAACGTGATCGAAGCGGCCGACGACCCGCCGCTCGAGTCGTGGCAGAACCTCAACGCGATCAATGACCTAGTCAGCGAGATCGTCCACACCGACTCGCACATCGTGATCTCAGCGCTCGGCGGCGATGCCGCGGCAGGCGGCGTCCCGCTGGCGCTCGCGGCCGACCAGGTCGTAGCCCGCGAGGACGTCGTCCTCAACCCGTACTACGGGCACATGGGAGGTCTCTACGGGTCTGAGTACTGGACCTACCTGCTGCCTCGCCGGGTCGGTGAGAAGATGACCGCACGACTGACAAGCGCGCCGTTTGAACCGATCGGCGCCCACCAGGCGGTCCGGATCGGGCTGCTCGACGACACGTTCGGAGCGACCCTCGCGGACTTCAGCGCGAGCGTTCACGAGCTCGCCGAGCGGATCGCCGGCGATCCCGGGATCGGGCGTCGGCTGGAACAGAAGCATGCCAAGCGAACGGATGACGAGCTGGCAAAGCCACTCCACACCTACCGCCGGGAAGAGCTCGCTCGCTCCCACCGGTGCTTCTTCGGCCCCGATCCCAGCTACCACGAGGCGCGCTACCGGTTCGTGCACAAGCTCGGCAACGCCGAGGGTCAGGCGACCCCGCGAACCGCCCACGCCCTGGCGCTGAACGCGAACGACCCCGGCGACACACCCAGCCGCCGGAAACACTCCGCGCGAAGCGCCGCCTGACGCTCGCTGTTCAACGACACAGCAAGCCCGAACAAAAAAGGCGACGTACAACGAGCCCCTCGCGCGACGGCCGTCATCCCGACCCGCATCGTCCGTCGTGGCGTTGGCTCACACTTCTTCGCGAACGTAGAAGGTCCGATCGTCCGCCTTAGCACGATCGCTCTCGCTTGTTCATCGATCCCGGAGCTCACGACCGCTTCGGCGACGTCTCGCCGTTGCGCTCGATCGAGCGGCCCGGTTGCCGGACCGCACGATCGGAATGGCCACCATGCAGTGACCAGCAGCGCCGGCCGAGCAGCTCCCAGGGCGCTCGGGCCTCGTCGATCGGCGCCACAGCGACAACGAATCCGAGGCGTTGACCGCGCCCGCCTGCTCGGATATGTTGGCGCGTGCCATGCCTATCAGGTTCGGCAGGCCTCCGTGGGTAATCCTGATCGCTGTCGTTCTCGCTTTGGTCGGCATGGGCGTGTGGACGGTCGGTGTGGGCGCGAGACCGGAGGGAAAGGATCCCCGCCCGCCCAATATCAACAACTGCCGCAAGAAGACGGGCCTACACAGTTGCGTCCCGCGTGCGCCGGGCTCGCGCGGACTCGGCTTGGCGAAGGTAAAGCCTCACAAGTCGGGAAAGTTCCCGCACTTCAATTCGCCCAAGGGCGAAGAGGGAGCCAACGAAGACTTCTCCTGGCGGCCGCCCGGCAAGCCGCCCCGCGGAAAGCTGGCGCCGACGGACAAGTCGTCTTCGGTCGCCAGGAGGCTCCGCGCCGGGATCGCTTCGGCAACCTTTTCGACCAACACGTCGCTGCAGAACACCGTGGATTTCTGCCGCAATAACGGATGCAGCCTGCCGCCTGACTCGAGCGGTGCCGACAGCGGAAAGATCGTGCTGGCCACCGGCAACTGGAAGTCGTTTGGCGCCGTGTCGAGCAACGCAGGCGCAACGTTCAGGCTGCTTGACCCGACGACGATCTTCCCGAGCGGTCCGAGCTTCACGACTTCTGGGGGCAATCGTGTCCAGCTCGACAGCGGCATGTGTTGCGATCAGGTCGTTCAGTACGTCCCGAAGATCAACCGCTTCATCTGGCTCATGCAGTTCGGCGGCGCCTGCGGCGGAACCTGCGGCACCAACAAGCTGCGGATAGCGGCGGCGACGCCGTCGGTGGTGGCCGGCGGCGGCACTTGGACCTACTGGGATCTGACTTCCGCCACGTTCGGCCTGCCCAGCTCCACTCCGAACATGGACTATCCGGATCTGGCCGTCGGAACCAACGACTTGTACGTGAGCGTGGACAATGTCGGAGCTGGCCTACTGGTCATGCGTATTCCCCTGAGCCAGATCGCCTCGAGCTCGACGATCGGCATCGGCTACACGACGCCGTCAGACTCCGCCTCGGCGTACGGCGGGCACTTGACCCAGAACGTGGGGGACACGGCGTATTGGGCCGGGCACGTCGACAACCGCACGATGCGGATCTTCTCAATGACGGACAGCGAGAACGTATATCGCTGGCGCGACGTCGGGATCAACAGCTGGTGTAACGGTGACCGCTCGTCCAAGGTTCCGGGCGGGACCGACTGGCTTGCCTTCGGATTTCCGGGAAACGCCGTGCTCGGTTCCACGCTGCGCAGCTCCAGAGGCGAGCTTTGGTTCGCTTGGGGCGCTGGCCACGCAATGGCAGCCGGGACGTCGGGAACCTGCCGGTTTCCGCAGAGCCACATCCAGATCGAGGTGCTGAGGGCCTCCGACTTTCACCCGATCGGTCAGATGCAGGTCTGGAACAAATCGATCGCGTTCGCGTATCCATCACTGGCCACGAACCCGAAGGGCGATGTGGCGATGTCCCTCGGCTATGGAGGCGGAGGCGGCGACGCCGCTCATGCCGTGGGCTTCTGGGGCGACTTCGTCGTCTTCACAACAACCGCTGGTGATGATTCGATCAACCGATTCGGCGATTACGTGACGGTGCGCCGGTCGTGGCCGAACACGAACGACTTCTCGGCGGAGGGCTACAGCACCAAGGCCGCGACCGCGACCAACAACTGCCCGAACAACGGCACCTTCGCGGCAGGCTTCGGTAGCGGCTCGAACTTCTGCTTTGACCCTCACTACGTGCGGTTCAGGCACAGCTGACGGAGCCGCCACTTCCGCGGCTTGCGCGAGATCGAGCCGACCCTGGTTCGTCCTGCCGCGCGAACCTCGCTGTCTGGACCCACGCTCCTCCGTTGCGCCGGAGACGCGCCTCTGCGAACGATCGCTTGCATGCGCACGCCGGGCTCCTGTCGGGCGGTCGGGTTGGCGACACCGGGGGCCTGCGCTGTGGCCATCGCACGATGAGCGCTTAGCCACCGAACACGGTCGCCCGCAGTCACCTAGCGTTGAGATCGCGTCGCACGGTGTCGCGGTCGAAGCCTGCGGCCTCGAGCTGGCGCACGATCATGCCGATGTGCTTCTGGCTGAGATTCTGTCTCCCGTGACCAGGAACTGTGATCACGACTTTCACTAGCGTGCGAGCGCAACTTCTGGCTCGTTCAACCGTTCTCGATGAATGGCGCCACCCGATGGTCCGGGGGCGGATGTCTCCGGTGGCGCTGGGCATAAAGGTTGGCCCCCCGCGGACTCGTTCCGCGGGGGGACCAGTGCGCGCCGCGGGGGCGAGCGGCGCGCAGGTGACTCACGATAGCGAGCGCATGAGAAGACCCGACGCCGTCGCGCGCTGCGCGCAGGGTTGGTCGTCAGTTCTGACTGGAGCGTGCCGATGGCGACGTGCCCGGACCGTCCGTTCGTACCGAGCGGATGCGCGCGCTCGTGCTCCCCGTTTCCCCGCAGATGGCGGCAAGCGCGTCGCTGCCGAGCGAAATGGCCCGCGCTCGTCGAGGGGTTGGGGAAACGGGGTTCTCTAAGCCGTCCGCTGCGGTAGGAATGATCTTTGGGTGAGGATTGAAGGGATCGCAGTTGGAGACATCGTCAAGGCGTCGATCGGGGGCCGGATGGTCTACGGCGAGGTGCTGGAGATCCGCGACCGCGTCGTGTATTTCAACCCGCTGTCGCGCGGGGCGGGCTGGCGGCACGCGACCGCGAATCAGATCGTCGGGCATTGGCGCAAGGCGGGCCGCCGGCGTGGCGGCCGCGGCGGCGATGCCGGCGGTGAGCAGTCGGTGGTGCAGCCAGCCGAGCAGCTGGCGTTGCGGGTGAGCTCGTGACCACGGCGCTGGCGAGGGTCGACAACGGCGGCGGGGAGGGCGAGGTCCTGGCGATCGAGGCGCGGCGCGCGGCGCGGGTGCTGCTGCCTCGATGCGATAGCGGCGCTGGCACGGTCGTCCCGCGGCCCTCACGCTGGTCGCGCACTGCGGCGCGCGCGGGCGGCGCCTACAAGGCGCGCTGCGACCTACGTCGACGGGCCGATCTGACTCGCGATCCACTCCGGCGGGAAGTCGCTTAGGTCAAACGAGCCCGAAGTGTCGGGCGGGATGACAGTCACCGGAATGCCTAAGGCTTGGAGGCGCTTGGGAAGCGAGTGGCGGTGCCAGTGCTCGTGGTGCTCAGGCGGTGTGGAGAGCACGATCTCGTCGATGTCGCCGCGCTCCGCCAGCGCCCCGATCGTCGCTGCGGCGTCCTCGCCGCATTCCAGGAGGGTCACCGGCCGGTCGTCTGCGGCGCGGCGCACAAGGCGGCACGCCTCGTCGGGCGTCCAGTCAGGAGCGTCAGGATGGCGCTCAGGCGGGACCATGAGCGCGATCTGACAGCCATCCCGGGCGCGGTGCTTGACCTCATCCAGCAATTGCGGCGCTGATTCCGTGCGGTTGGCAACGATGAGCACCCGGGGTTGGGTCTCCGGCATGGCGTGACGCTAATACGCCCCGGTGGCCACGGCGTCATCCAGATGGGGTGAAGGCATTGCACCGCGATGTCGGGGGTCGACAGCCCAAGTGACGCGCAAGGGCGAAGACGTGGCAGCTAGCGCACTCGCGCCTTCGCCGAAATCCGAGCGAGAAGATTGGCGTCCGCCGCGACCAGCCCGGCGACTGCTCCGTCGCCAGCCGAGGACTCCGCCCGCGGACTGCCGCTGAGGCAGCTCGCTGACCTAAGAGCAGAAGCCAGGGCCGGTCGCAGCGGTTCGCATAAGCTTGGTCGCGTAATGAGCTCCGATCCTCCGTCGCCTCGGGTCGTGGCCTTCGACGGAGCCGCGGCGGAGCATGACCCCGGCGTCCGTGACATCGAGCAAGTAATCGATGGCGTCCGCTGGGCGCTCGTCGAGTACGCGCCCAGAGCCGGACGGACGGAGTGGTGCGACAGCCCGCACTCGGGCTACGTGCTCAACGGCGAGCTTCAATACGAGTTCGAAGACGGCTCGCCGGAAATGCGGGTCGCGGGTGGGCAGGCATTTCGGCTTCCAGCCGCCCCTGCGCACCGCGGGCGCAACCATGGCAGCGAGCCGGCGCGTCTGTTCATAATCGACGCTCTGCCGGCTCAGCCGTAGCCCAGCCCACTGACTTGTGAGCTCGAGACGGCGTTCGGAAGTCAGGTCGCGGACGCCAATGAAGTTCCACGCAGGGGATTCACGCGAACGCAATGACGAATGTGCGAGTGCCGCCGGGAACTCGTGTTCCTGCCGGTGCGTTCCGGGGCGCTCACACCCGAGGTCGACGTGACTCGCTGATGCGCTGATTTGGTGACTTCAGCTGGCTCGTGCCTACGCAACATCGA
Organism: uncultured Solirubrobacterales bacterium; assembly: GCA_963725925.1. Lineage (GTDB taxonomy): Bacteria > Actinomycetota > Thermoleophilia > Solirubrobacterales > Solirubrobacteraceae > Palsa-465. The sequence continues at coordinate 6,712 of CAVSAY010000018.1, read as the reverse complement.
TCGTGCCGCGCTCACGTCCCAATTCCCCCGGCGATTCGAGCGGACGCGACACCCTTACTCGCTCCGCGACCCGCTTGCGCTCCATTGCCTCTGGGGTGACACGCTGTACATCCCACGCCAAGCCCGTCTTCTCCATGCTCCAGATGAGCCACCACGTTGGATCGAACTGCCACCTCTCCAAGCCGTGCCTAGCCGACCTCGGAAAGGCGTGATGGTTGTGATGATTGCCCTCGCCGAGTCCTACCAGTGCAACAAACGGATTGTTTCGACTCTGATCTCGAGTTTCGAACGGGTGCTTGCCCCAGAGGTGGCAGACCGAGTTCACGCTCCAGGTGGCATGGTGCACGAAGAACACGCGTAGTGGGCCACCCCACAAGAAAGCTCCCAGCGCACCACGAAGCTTCCTAGTAGCGATCAGCCCAACAGTGAACGGTGCCACGAAATAGCTCACTACCACGATAAGAGCGAAGCGGCGGTGTACTGCCATGACTACAGGATCATCCAGCAGATCCGGGACATAGCGCTGCCGCGATGCCTTCTCATCGGCAAACAGCCAGCCGAAGTGGGCGTGTACAAAGCCTCTGATCCGGCCACCTTTGTGCCCGACATGAGGGCTATGCGGATCGCCTGCCTCATCAGCGTAAGCATGGTGCTTACGATGGTCCGCCACCCAGTCTGGGACTGACCCCTGGACCGCCGTCGCGCCGAGGACAGCAAAGATGCCTCGGATTAGAGGGTAGGTCTTGAAGCTGCGGTGAGTGAATAGCCGATGGTAGCCCGCAGTTATGCCGAGCCCACTCAGAAGGTAGAACACGCCGAAGGTGCGACGGTTGGTGGGGGTTGCCATAAACCACCGCTTCCGAAATGTCGCTACCAGCAGGGCGGGCGGACCGAACACAAACAGTCCGGTGAATACTCGATACACCCGACTAGCCGGGTGCGTCTCGGGTACTTCAAGTAATGGCTCCTGGTCCATCATCCTGGACTCCTATCGGGCACGTCGAACCCAGTGGCAACCGACTGCGCTCGCGCGGCTTCTCGATCCCATCCTACTCGTCGGCGTATTTGTGGGAGCACCTGCGAATCGACGCATGCGAGAACGGTTGCGACTCGGCTCCACCGCGCTTGGCGATGCCGGCTCGTGATATCGAGCTGGGTACTCGGAGCCGTTGTGCGCTTCTCGCGAAACCTGAGCGATCGGTTCAGCCACCCTGCTCCCGCCGCGGATCGCCGTGCCTTCTCGTAGTCCGACACGGCAACGCCGCGACGGGTTGCCGTGAACGAGCGTTCGCTACAAGCACAGCGGTACACGACGCCCCGTTTCGCCCGAGAGAAGTCGCCCGGATCGAGGCCTGCGGAGCGCGTCTGGTGGCCAAGACTCACCGCTGCCGGGCGATGTCGACACGCTTCTGCATCGTCGCCGAACCGGTCACGTGGGGAAGGCTGGTGCTTTTCGACTCGGCCGTGAGGGAGCACAAACGCGAGACCGGCTCAGCGTCCCCCGGCGACCCGTAGCGTGGTTGCGGTGATGTATGCCGCCGCGTCGCTCATCAACCAGGCAACCGCCTCGGCGACTTCGGTCGTACGGCCGGCGCGCCCGAGCGGAATATTTGGCGCCATCCGCGCGATCCTGTCCGGGTCGCCCGTGCGGGCGTGCAGATCGGTGTCGATAAGGCCTGGAGCGACACCGACGACCCGGATGCCCTGATCGGCCACCTCCAGACCCAGCCCGCGAGTCAGGGTGTCCACACCGGCCTTCGCGGCCGCGTAGTGGACGTACTCGCCTGGTGACCCGATTGTCGCCGCTCCCGAGGACACGTTGACGATAACGCCACCGGCACCGCCGTAGGAGGTGGACAATGCCAGAACAGCGGCGCGCGCGACCAGCACGGCGGCCGTCAGGTTGATCTCGATCGTGCGGCGGATCTCGCCGGGGGACGTCTGCGCGAGCGACGCGTAGCGATATGTCGCACCGGCGTTGTTCACGACGCCGGTGAGTCGCTCAGTGGCCGCGAACAGTGTCGCAATGCCGTCGTCGGTAGTCAGATCGGCGGCGACGGTCGTACAGGCAATGCCGTGCGCGCGCGCCGACTCGGCTGTCGATGCCGCCGCTGCAGCGTCTGCGCGATAGCCCAAAACCAGGTCGTGCCCCGCGGCGGCCAGTCGCAGAGCAATGGCAGCGCCGATGCCACGTGTGCCGCCCGTGATGAGGGTGACCGGCATGCGACACACCCTAAGCCGTCCGGCTCGGCCACGACACCAGCACCGCAGTGCCCGATCGCCTTGACTGAACGCTCACTCCTCGTTGTCGCCTCTGCGGCCGCGCTCGGCGCGCTTCTGCTACGCGCTTCGAAGGGCCACAAGGAGAAGTGCGACGTCGCAGCCGTGGTGCCCGTGGCGCAGCTCGTGTTTCGTGGTTGGGGAAGTGTTAGGGGAGCCAACCCATCGGTGGCGGGCGCTAGGAACGCTGGCGCAGCAGGAAGTCGAGCGTCGCTCGGTTGAAGGTCTCGGGGTCCTCGTGCAGCCCGGCGTGCGAGAGGTGGTCGAAGACCACCAGCTCGCTCCCGGCGATTCCGCTGTTGAGCGGCTCTGCAAAGCGCGTGGAGCAGACAAGATCGTGGGCTCCAAACGTGATCAGCGTCGGAACGTCGATCTCACCCAGCACCGCGCTCGCGTCGTGAGCCAGGACCGCGTCGGTCTGGGCCAGGAACGCGTCCACGGGCTGCGCAGGGCGGCCGCGTACGAACTCGGCCAACGTGGCGACGAACTCCGGCCGCTCGACATACATCTCGGGCGTGAAGCACCACGGGAAGATGCCCTGGATGACGACGTCTGCGACGGTCGGCAGCGTTAACGCGAGCGTGCGCCACTGCTCCACGACGACGTTCAGATAGTCGTCGCTGGCGTGCCACCCGCTGTGTAGGGAGAGCGACCTCACGCGGGCGGAGTAGCGGGACGCGAGATGCATGCCCACGGCGGCGCCGAGCGACACCCCCGCCACGTGGGCGCGCTCGATCCCGATCGCGTCGAGGAAGGCAGCGACCTGGTCGGCATAACGCTCGGTCGAATATGGCCCGGGCGGCTTGTCGCTCTCGCCCGAGCCGGGAAGATCCACAGCGATACACCTGAAATGCTCGGCGTAGGACGGGAGCTGGAACGCATAGCACGCGTGGTCCGCCGACGTGTACGGAATCAGCAAAAGCGGCTCGCCCTCCCCCTCCACGTCGTAGCTGATCGTAAGCTCGTCTACCTCGACCTGTTGCATCCTCGCCTCCTCGTGGCCCTGGCAACGCGCGCCTTCCGACTACAAGATCATCGCTGTGATCGACCGACACGGCAAGTCACGAGTCGCGCCCGACGACAGACACCCGTCCCAGCCGCCAGAGCATCTGGGACCTGACGGCATCATCATTGACGAGCACGACAACATCTGGATCGCGTGCAACCAGTCCGACGAGGTGATGGTGCTCGAGCCGACGCAAGGCCGGCTGATCGCCCATCGGGTTTCTCTGGTCGAACAGCCTCGTCTTTCACGGCGACGACGTGCTGGTCACCAACCTCTCGGTAAACATCAGCGCTACGTCGTCCAAAGGTCTGCGGACCGTTGATGGACCGTGCCGAATGAACAGAATTCGTTCTCCAGAGTTGGCCGGGCTTGAGCCGGTTACGCGGGACGGCGAAGGAGGACAACATCACAATACGATCCGGACCCGTCAGCAAGCTTGTGACTCGCATGACCGTGGGTAGCTAGATCAAAGACAAGATCACCGCGGCGCACTGCGCGTGCCGCGAGCGCCTCAAGCAATCGATCTACGGGCCGCTCTCGGTCGCAGATCGTATTCCCCGGTAACTAGTGGCTCGCCCAGACCGTCCACCCGATAGCCGCGCAGGCTCATCCCCTCGGTCCCTGCCCAGCCACAGAGCCGACGAGGCGAATCGCCGTTCGGCGCACCGTGCTGCTGTCGATCGCGAAACCGATACCGGGTGCCTCGCCGCCCATTTCGGGATCGAGCGCCGCGAGGGTAGGGATCCCGATCACGTGACCGGAGAGGTCTACGAGCGCGCCGCCCGAGTTCCCCGGGTTGATCGCGGCGCTGGTCTGGATGACCGAGGAAAGAGTCACGCTATCTGTTTCCGGGACGCTGCGTCCGACGGCCGAGACGATGCCCTCGGTCACGCTCGAGCGCAGTCCGAGCGGGTTGCCGATCGCAAGCGTTAGGTCGCCGACCTCGACATGAGCCGAATTGGCGAAGGTCGCGGGGCGCGGTCGCGCTCCTGCGATGCGTATCACCGCCAGGTCCATGGCGGCGTCTGTGCCGAGGAGAGTTGCGGGATGGCCGTCGCCCGATGCGAGGGTGACCACGAAGCGCGTCGCGTTGCCGACGACGTGCGCGTTCGTTACCACGTCACCTCGAGTATCGAAGACGACCCCGGAACCCAGGGCCACCGGTGTTCGGATCTGAACGACCTCGGGCGAGACAGCTTTGACGATGCTCACGAAGCGCTGCTGCAACGAGCTCGCCTCGTCTCCGGACGCGACGCGCACACTGGAGATCCGGTCACCGGTGGAGGCGGCGCTGCCGCAGCCGGCTGCAAGGGCCGCTAACAGTGCGACGAAGAGAGGGTACGGGGGTCTCCTCAAGAGGCTCATCGTGATGTCGCGCGGATCTTCTGGCGGTGTTGCGTGCCGAGCCAGGCCAGGCCGACTGGATGCTTGGGGGGTGAAAGTGCAGTCATGGTCTTAGTCCGAAGAGGTCGTGGATTTGTGCGTTCGACGCCAGCCACGCGAGGTCAGTCGGTCACGCGACGAAGCTCGACACGGCTCGCTGCAGCGTGGCGGCCTGCTGGTTCCACAGCGCGGTGGGCGCCGCTGCGACCACCACCGCGCTCGAGCCTGGGCCTGACACGAGGCAGGCGATCTCGCGGTAGCTCGCTTTCGAGGTCGTGTAGGTGTCAATCACGCACGACCCGCGTCCCGAGCGAAAGCGCGCGGTGGTAGTAGCAGCGAGGAGCCGCACGCCGCGGTCGCCCTCGCCCCGGTTGTGTTGCGGGCGAAAGCGCCTCCAGTCAGCGAGCGTCTCGTTCCCCTGCCTGGGTGTCGCGTTGAGGTAGCCGTCGATGCGCTCGCCGCCACCGAGAAGGGCTGCCGAAGTGGTACCCGGGTCGGTCTTGATCGGTGTCCATCCAGGCGGGTAGGCGAGCATCGCGCCGCCCTGAGTCCGAGTGACTTTCCAGCCGGTCGGCGTCGATGCTGGCCTCAGCCAGCCGAACGGCCCGGACGCGCGGCCGGGGGCCGACGATCCGGCGCCCGCGAGCGCCACGATCAGAACCGCTGCCACGGCAACCACAGCCAGGCCCACGGTCGCGCGCGTCCGTCCCATCTCTCAGACGTTCCCGTCGCCGTCGCTCGGGCCGCCGTTGTTATCGGAGTCACCGTCACCACCATTGTTTTGGGGGATCCCGTTGCTGGCAGGCGGAGTCGGCTTCGCAACCGGTGGCGGGGCGGCCTTGGGGGCCGGTTGGGCTTTCGCCGCGGGCGGGGCGGCGGGTGCGGCTGGACGCGACGCTGAGCCGCTGCCGTGGGCCGCGGGCTGGCTTGAGATCTGGTCCCCGGCGGGAGAAACTACGAACCAGCCCGCGCCGAATGCGGTCAGGCCCTGGCCGTTGATGTCGCCGGGCTTGTGGTCCTTGACGAACGTGTACAGCGGGTGCCCGTCGTAGGTCACCTGCCGCGCCCCGTCCGACCGCGGAATGGTGCCGATCAGGGCGGGGTTAGCGCCGCCGGCAACCGCGGGAGTAGCGCCAGTTCGCAGTGGCGGCCACGCGACCGCGCAAGCGCCTGAGCACGCGCTGCTGCTGCTCGAGTCGGCCTTGAACAGGTACAGCGTGTGGCCGGCGGAGTCGACCAGGATCCGCCCCAAGCGGCTATTCGCAACCCGGACGGTCGCAGTCTGGGTGGGCGTGGTCGTGGGCTTCGAAGCCGCCGGCGGTGTCGCCGCGGTGGCGGCACCGCCGCCGCCGCAGGCCGCGACGGCCAGGGCGACCAGCGGTATTGCCGCTGCGCCGGCGAGGAAGGTGATCGGGTTGCTGCGGGTCATGTCGCTCCTTCGGTTAACGGAGCAGGAACAGTCCCACCGACGCGCGGTGATCGAATCAGGCGACGCGTAGTCCGCAACCGAAAACCACGTAGTTACGGGACTGATGCAGAACGTCGACCCACGGAGGCAAGACCCGGACATCGTCACCGACAGCGGCGCATCTGCCCAGGATCGCTAGCTGGGCAGTCCCGTCGGCTTGCGCAAACCTCGCGCCGCTGGAACCGAGCGAGCTCCGCGGCGACTATGACCACGGTGTGGACGCGTGAAGCCACCCGCGACCCTGACGGCATCGACTGCCGGCGACCGCAGCGCGATCGTGAGAGCGGTGCTGACCACGGCACAGCCATCCGTTGCGGCCGGGATCACGGCGGTGCGTGCGGGGCCCGCCGTCGGGCTGCGCGCGCGGGGTACCTCGCTTCAAGGGAGTCGCTGCTGGCAGGGTCGTGTCAGCTCAGCGAGCCGTTGCAGGTCGAGGTCAGCGTCGACCCGATGCGCGCAGCGCGTGTCCGGAGTCGACCTCTGCCGCGACCCACGACATATGCGCGTCGTCCAGCACGCGGGTTGCGATCACGGCTAGGCTCAGCACCGCCAACCCGACCAGAAACCGATCCGGC
>CAVSAY010000017.1:0-332377 GCA_963725925.1 uncultured Solirubrobacterales bacterium | reverse complement strand
CTCGCGGTGCTTGCACCCCGGCCAGCAGCAGGGCCTGCGCATGCCGTCCTCGAGCTCCTCCTGAGTTCGCCGGATACGGCGCTCGCGCGTGGCGTCCCGCTTGGCATCTTCGACCCAGCAGATGAACTCGTTGCGGGCCAGCGGCGTGATGTCCTTCCAGGCGTCGAGTGCCGTCGCGTTGGCGATCAGCGCCTGTCGCAGATCCGCCGGCAGCTTGTGGACCACCCCACCGGGCACTCTCTGGCCGCTCACGATCGAGATGGTAGTCAGCGCCCATGGTGGCGCGCCGCCGGCAGCAACGCATCGATGAGCGCGCCGAGGTCGTCGAGGTAGCTGTCGCGGTCGCGCGCGGCCGTCCACGCCGTAGCTGCCGCGGCGAGCATCGGGTAGCGCTCGGGATCGGGAGCACCGCGAAGCTGCTGCTGCTGATTCGGTGTCTCCGCGCTCGCGCCGGCGCGAACGAGCAGCGAACCGAGCGTGAAGTTCCACATCAGGCGGTAGGCCCGCACCGCGGAATCGATCGACAGACCCGCGTCCCGCAGCGCGGCATGGATCTCCTCGATCGCGTCGAGCACCGAGGGTGCCATCATCCGCCGGCGCGCCAGCACTTCAGGCACCCAGGGATGCTCCGCGAGGCTGTCGTAGATCGTCGACCACAGCACGAGCATCGCGCCCCTCGGGTCGCGCGGGCGCGGTGGGTAGACGAGCCGACCCGCGAGGCGGTCGACCAGCACCATCAGCAGCTCGTCCTTGCTGCCCACATGCCGGTAGGGCGCCATCGCGGACACGCCGAGCTCGCTCGCGAGCCGCCGCATCGTGAGCGCCTCGACGCCTTCGGCGTCGAGCAGACCGATCGCGGTGTCGAGCACGTCTTCGCGACCGATCGTCGGCGGGCGACCGCGAGGCCGGTGTGGCGGCGCTGACGGATCGTCTCTCGGTGATCTTGCAGACATTTGATTTACATGTATATTAATCCGCATGGCACACGGAACTCCCACACTCGCAACAGGCAAGATCTGCTACCTCGAGATCCCCGCAACCGATGTCGAGCGGTCGTCGCGTTTCTACAGCGATGCGTTCGGCTGGGAGCTGCGGACCCGAGGCGACGGCGCTATCTCGTTCGACGACGCGGTCAAGGAGGTGAGCGGCTCGTGGGTCACCGGGCGGCCGCCTTCGGCCGAGCCGGGAATCATGGTCCACATCATGGTCGCCGACCTCGAGGCGGCGCTCGCGCGCGTCCGCTCGGCCGGCGGCGAGGTGCTGAACGACGACGCGGAGCCCGGCGAGCGCGTCGGGCACGTCCGCGATCCGGGGGGCAACGTGATCGGGATCTACCAGGAGCACGGCCTGGCTGAACGCGAACGCGCGGTCCGCCCGATACCCGAACACCTTCACACCGTCACGCCGCGCCTGGCGTTGAGCGATGCCGCAGCGGGGATCGACTTCTACAAGGCAGCGTTTGGTGCCACGGAACTGGGCGAGCGGTACCACATGCCCGATGGGACGCTCGTCCACGCGGAGTTGCTGATCGGCGATTCGGTAGTGATGGTCAAGGACGCCCAGGACGACGAGTTCAACGCGCTGCTGTGCACGTACTGGCCCGACGTCGACGCGGCCTGGGACCGCGCCGTCCAAGCCGGCGCCGAGGTCATCTACCCCCTGGCCGACCAGTTCTACGGCGAGCGGGGCGGGCGCCTGGGCGATCCGTTCGGCAACCAGTGGATGCTGGCCTCCCGAATCGAGATCCTCACGCCGGACGAGGTCGCCGCGCGCGAGCAGGCGTAGGGACGCTCGCGGCAGCTTCTAGCTGTCGGGCAGGTCGCGGTCCTTCACGGCGTGGTACTGGGCGTCGGTGATGACTCCGCGAGCCAACCACTCCTCGAGCTGCGGCTCGAGGTCCTCGAAGTAGCCCGTGCCGAGGAGGAAGCCCCGCTCGATCACGGTGCCTCGCCCGCTGCCCGGGGGCGAACACGGCGGGCCTGGAACCGGCGGCGTGTCCGCCGGAAGCGAGTCGACAAGCTCGCGTCGGATATAGGCGCACCACGAGACCAGAGTGCCCACCGGCGCGTACCCGTGAGCGGGGTCCACCAGGAACAGCTGGTACCCCAGTAGCTCGTGCGCGTCCTGGTCGAAGATCACTTCGACGCGCTCGCCGTGCTCCACGCGCGCGAGGCCACGGCCCACCCGTCCAAGCTGGTCGCTCGTCTCGTCGAGAAGCTCGACGTCCTCCAACTGCCTGGCGACTTCGTAGACCGCCCGGCACAGGTCGGGCTCGACCAGGGACTCCCCCAGCAGGTTGAAGATGCGATGGAGCGTCAGCGGCGCACGCTGCGACAACTGGGCGGCCAGGCGACTGGGATCCAGCGGCAGGTCGGCAAGCTCCCATTGGTGCGTCCCGATGCATCCCGGTGCGAACAGATCGATTCCCGAACTCTCCAGGTCGGGACTGCCGGCCGCCCGCCACCGCGCCTCCCCCTCGGCGGTGAAGAAGCTGACGGGTCCGCTCGTCTCACGGATCAGGCCGGAGCAGTCGCTGCCGATCCAGATCTCTCGGTGCGATCCCACGAGCGCGTCGAAGCTGCCGACGGCATGATGGCCGTGCGCTCCGCGAGACTCGACGTAGACGTAATCCACGCCCAAGACTGTGACCGCAAGACCGCATCAGCACAAGCCGCATTCCGTTGACCTGCCGGCGCCGGATCTCAACCGACGGGGCGAGGCCGTCGATTCGTATTGCGTGGATGCCTCGGCATACGCGTTGGTTCATGGTGTTCGGAGCACGCGAGGCGCGCTGGCCTCGTGGCGCGAACGGCCGTCGATCGTGCTCCGCCCCTGGTTTGCGGGCAGCCTGGCCGTTGCAAGCCTGCTGCTGTTGACGATCTGGGTCGTGGCCGCGGTCAAGTCCGGGACCCATGGGCCCGTGTCGCTCGCCCGACCGCCGTTCGTGGTGGGCGGCGTAGCGGACCTCGCGCGAATCGTGGGACACAACCTGCTGGTGCTGGCGCTGCACGCGATGGCCTGTGTCGCGGGCTTCATCGCCGGGAGCTCGCTCCCGCTGCAGGCAGAGCAGCACACCGGCTTCGTCCGCGTCCTGCACGAACGTGGCAAGCCGATCGCGATCGGCTTCGTGATGTGCGCGATCACTTTCTCGCTGAGCTGGCAGACGTATGCACTCGGAACTGCGCTGGCGCACGTCTCGGCCTCGGCGCATGTCTCGACCACGCTGCTGCTGCTCGGCCTGCTGCCGCACGCGCTGCCGGAGCTCGTGGCCTTGTTCCTGCCGCTCTCCGCGTGGATGGTGGCGAGCCGCCGCAAGGAATGGGACCGCCTGCTGGCGGCGACATTTGTGACCGTCGGGGTCGCGGTTCCGATGCTGGTGCTGACGGGCCTGTGGGAGGTCTTCGTGGCGCCACACGTGCTGACGGCGATCTTCGGACACGGCCTCAAGACGCACTGAGGTCCGCGCCGCGGACCGCGACCTCTCGTCGCCGGCGACCGACCGGTAGACCTTCGGGCGATGTTCGTCATGATCTCCGGCCCTCCAGGGTCCGGCAAGAGCACGCTTTCCCGCCCGATCGCCGACGAGCTGCGCCTTCCGCTGATCGCCAAGGATGCGATCAAGGAGGCGCTGATGGACGTGCTCGGGTATCCGGTCAGCGTCGAGGAGAGCCGAATCCTCGGCCGTGCCGCGGTGATGGCGATGCTCAACGTCGCCGCATCATCGCGGCAGGGCGCGGTGCTCGACAGCACGTTCTTTCCATACGCATTCGCACAGCTCAGATCGCTGCCGGGACCCATCGTCGAGGTCCACTGCCGCTGTCCCCGCACGGTCGCGGTCGCGCGATACACCGCCAGGAGCGCCCGCCGCCACGCGGGGCACCTGGACGCCGACCGGCAGCCGGACGAGCTGTGGAATGACGAGAACACGCGCCCGACCGGCATTGCTCCGGCGATCGTCGTAGATACGACTGAGCCGGTCGACGTCGCTGCCGTCGTCCGTCAGATCCAGGAACTGGCACGCCCGGCTTCGACCATATGACGGCGAGATGCCGTTGCGCTACGCGCCGACGCCTTGCCACGGCGTGAGAACGATCTCCTCGGCCTCGCCAACGCTGACGTAGGCTTCGCGCAGGAGCGGTTGCAAACCGCCGACGAAGCGCAACGAGGCAGGAGGCAACCAACGATGAACCCCGCGAAGACCGCTTTAGATCTGATTGGCAAGCCCGTCGGCGCCGTTTCGCACGCGCTGAACCGTCCCAGTTCGATGACCCGAAACGCGCCGCTGTACGGGCTCAATCTGCTCGACGCCCTGCGGGGCGGGTCGCTCGAGGACGCCGTACGCGATCGGATCGTGTTGATCACCGGGGCGTCGTCGGGCATCGGCGCGGTGACGGCCAGGCGGATCGGCGAAGCGCACGGAGAGGTTGTGCTCGTCGCGCGTGGCCGCGAGAAGCTCAACGAGACAGCCGCTGCCGTCAAGCAGGCGGGCGGCGAGGCTCACGTGTACCCGTGCGACCTGACCGACCTCGACGCGATTGAGGCGATGGCCGGACAGGTCCTTGCCGATCTCGGCCGGGTCGACATCCTGGTCAACAACGCGGGCAAGTCGATCCGCCGGTCGCTGACGCTGTCCTATGACCGCATGCACGACTATCAGCGCACCATGCAGCTCAACTACTTCGCCCCGGTCCGGTTGATGCTCTCGCTGCTGCCAGGGATGCGTGAGCGCGAGTTCGGCACCGTGATCAACGTCTCCTCGATCGGCGTCCTGACACGCGTGCCGCGGTTCGGCGCCTACATCGCCTCGAAGGCGGCGCTGGACATCCTGTGTGACGCGTGGCAGGCCGAGACCCACTCCGACAACGTGCGCTTCAGCACCGTGCACATGTCGCTCGTTCGCACGCCGATGATCGAGGCGACGACGATCTACCAACGCTTCCCGGTGCTCACGCCCGATCAGGCGGCCGACGTCCTGTGCGAGGCGATCGTCCACCGGCCGCGGCGCGTGAGCCCGCCGTTCGGCCAGCTCGCGGCGTTCGCCGACGCAATGAGCCCGGCGATCATGGACCGAGTCCGAAATCAGGGCTTTCAACTGTTCGACGACTCTGCAGCGGCCCGCGGCGAGAAGGACTCCAAGCCAGCCGAGGTGTCGCCGCGTGCGCGGGCGTTCGCCGAGGTCACGCGCGGCGTGCACTGGTAGCGCAGATGGAAATCGTGCGCCGCGAGGATCGGGAGTCGTTCATCACCGCGGATGGCTCCTCGATTCGCGAGCTCGCCGGCATTCCTTCCGGGAACTCCGTCAACCAGAGCCTCGCCGAAGCGACCGTGCCGCCGGGAGGCGCGACGATCGCGCATCTCCATCGCCGTTCGGAGGAGATCTACCTGTTCACGGACGGCAGCGGCCGTATGCGCCTCGGCGACGCGGAGCGACCCGTGCGTGCCGGCGACTGCGTCGTGATCTCGCCCGGCGTTGTGCATAAGCTTTGGGCCGACCGCGACGAGCCACTGGTGCTGCTGTGCTGCTGTGCGCCCGCGTACTCGCACGAGGACACCGTGTTGCTCGAAGAGTGAGACAGTCGGCCTTGACGCGCTACGAGCAATGGAAGCAAAGGCGGGAGGAGAGGGTCCGGCGCGACAAGCTGGCCGCGGAGGCGCAACGCCGCAGGGAAGAGCAGGAGCGCATCGCCGAGCGCGACCGCAAGCTCCAGCAGCAGACTGAGTATTTGAAGATGCGCCTCGAGGAGACCGGAAAGCTGCATACCGACGACCCCGAGCACTGAGCCGGAGCAGGCCGGCGGCGACATGCAGGATCAACATCGGCTGCAGCGCTTCGTGGATGCTCAGGACGACGACGGCACGTACGAGTCAGCACTGCGCGAGTTACGTGACGGACGTAAGCGCAGTCATTGGATGTGGTTCATATTTCCCCAGCTTGCCGGCCTGGGCCAGAGCCCCACTTCCCGGCGATACGCGATCTCCTCGCTCGAGGAGGCTCGGGCATACGTTGAGCACCCGGTCCTCGGACCGCGGTTGGAGGAGTGTGCGCGGGCCCTGCTACAGCGCACGGGAGGGAGCGCGCGCGACATCTTCGGCGGCATCGACGCGATGAAGCTGCGTTCGTCGATGACGCTGTTTCATCGGGCAGATCCCGATAACGCGCTGTACAGCGAGGTGCTTGATCGGTACTTCGGCGGCGAGCCGGACGAGGCCACCGATCGCCTCCTCGGCGCGAGCGGCTGACACGCCGTCCGTTTTCTGAAGCCCGCGCGGGGGTACGCCCCGAGCAGCTTCATGTCATTGCTGAGATCTGCACTGGGCGCCGCGCTGACGGCCGCCGACGGCACCATCGCCTGGGGCGAGATGGTCGTCGAAGACTGGACGCATCCGCGCCGTACCTTCGACGGCAACGACATCGACGCCTGGGACCCCGAGTACATCCGCCGGGTGCTGCCGATCTGGCGCACGGCGCTCGGGACCTACTTCCGCAGCGAGGTTCGGGGCATCGACAACATCCCGCGCTCGGGCCCCGTGCTGCTGGTTGGAAACCACTCGGGCGGCACCCTGATCGCCGACACGTTCGTGTTCGCAACCGAGTTCTACACGCACTTCGGCCCGCAGCGCCGCTTTCATCAGCTCGCCCATGACGTGGCGGCGCGGATCCCCGCGACCGGGCTCAGCCGCTGGGGAACCGTGGCCGCGTCCCACGACAATGCGCGCAAAGCGTTCGACAAGGGTGCGCCGGTCCTGGTCTATCCGGGCGGCGACTACGAGACGTTCCGCCCGAGCTGGCAGTCCGACCGCGTGGACTTCGGCGGCCGCAAGGGCTTCATCAAGCTCGCCCTCGAGCGGGAGGTCCCGATCGTGCCGGTGGTCGCGATCGGCGGGCAGGAGACCGCGCTGTTTCTCACGCGCGGTCAGCGGGCCGCCCGGCTGACCGGTTGGGCGAACCTGACCCGGATCAAGGTGCTGCCCGTCGCGCTCGCGCCTCCGTTTGGCGTGAGCGTGCTCGACCTGCCGACGCGCATCCCCTTGCCGGCGAAGATCACGATCGAGGTGCTGCCGCCGATCGACCTCGCCGAGCGCTTCGGTCCCGATCCCGCGTACGAGCACGTGTACGAGGAGATCACGCGCGAGATGCAGGAGGTGCTCAGCGAGCTGCAGGAGGAGCGCACCCTGCCCGTGGTCGGCTGATCCACCGTAAACGCACCGCCCGCCCCCGGGTCAGTTAGTCGCTGTCAGCGAGTACACCGGCGGAAGTTGCGAGATAAGGCTCGACCACGTCCACCCGGCGTCGGCCGTCCCGAAGACCTCGCCCGACGTCGACCCGAAGTACAGCTCGAGGTCCGACCCGCTCCCCGCGTGGTCGAACGCGAGGCGCAGAATCGTCAGGTAGGCGTGCGTCTGGGGCAGTCCGTTCGCGCGCCCGGTCCAGCTGGAGCCTCCGTCGCGAGTCTCGAACACGCGAACGTGGCCTTCCGGAGTCACGCGGTCCACGTCGGCGCGCAACGGGATCACATAGGCGCTGTCGGGATCCTCGGGATCCACCGTCAGCGGGAACCCGAAGTCCGAATCGAGCCCGGCGCCGATCTCAGACCAGCTTTCGCCGGCGTCGTCTGAGCGGTACACGCCGCCGTGGAACTGCATGAACAACCGCTCCGGCCGGCTTGGGGACCGTTCGATGTGGTGCACGCACAGGTTCGTCGCCGTTTCGCGGGTCTCCTCGGGCAGGTAGCGCGCGACCAGCCCTCGGTTGCCCTGGCGCCAGGAGCGACCGGCGTCGTCGGTCAGCCAGACGCCCGCGGCCGACACCGCGACCAGGAGCCGCTCGGGGTCGCCGGGCCACGGGACGATCGAGTGCAGGCACAGACCGCCGCCGCCGGGCTGCCAAGAGCTGCGCGTCGGGTGGTTCCACAACGCCTCGTTGAGCTCCCAGGTCGCGCCATCGTCGTGGCTCTCGAACAGCACGCCGGGATCTCCGCCGGCGTACAGCAGCCCGTCGGCCTGGCCCGGCGTTATCACCCAGATGCGCTCCAGCGCCGCGTTCCCGCCCTCCGGCAACGACACGCCGTCTGCCTGTGACCACTCGCCGCCCGGGTCGTCGGCGTACCAGATCTTCGGCCCGTAGAAGGGCGAGCTGATCGTCGCGAACAGCCGACCGGTGCGCGGGTCGCGCCTCGCGTAGTCGACCGGCTCGCCGGCGAACGCGCGGGTGGTCACATCAAAGCCGGACTCGGGGCTGCCGTCGACCACGAACAGGCCCTTCTTCGTCCCCAGGATCAGCTCGGTCACCGCAACTACCCTCCAGAAATCGCCGGCAGCACCTCGACCCGATCGCGATTGGCCACGGCCGTGTCCCTGCCGCCGAGCTCGCCGTTGACATAGACGTTGATGTGCCGCCGAATCAGGCCTCGCTCATCCAGAACCCAGCCCGACAGCGCCGGGTGGTCTCGTTCCAGAGCGCGCAACAGGTCGCCGATCGTCGCCCCGTCGACCGGATGCTCGGCGGCGCCACCGGCGAGCTTCTTCAAGGGACCGTGGACGCAGACGATCGCCACCGTCAGATCCTATGGCGGGTGATGGCCGGCGTCGACCCGTGTGTAGGCGGCTGCATACGAACGTTGAGACCGAGGGCGGCGCCGAAACTCATCGCCGTCGAGGACACCGCTTAGGATCGGTCCGCTGACCCGAGGCGACTGGAGGAGCGGATGGCCGAGCGCTGGTTCTCAGAAGCGGAACTCGAGGAGATGTCTCGCCCGACGATGGATCGGGCGATCGAGGCGCTGGACCGCGGCGACGTCGACGCCGCCCGCGCCTTGTGCGAGGAAATGAAGCACGAGTGGCGCTACCTCCACGACATGATGGTCGAGGGCATCGGCGGACTGATCTCGTTCGTACAAGATCGCCTGGGGGACGACGGCGTTGCCGAGGCGTGGACGTCGGGCCAGGGCCGCGGCTGGCGCCGCGACGTTCAAGCGATCGCCCAGCGCGATCGCCGGCAGATCGTGCTGGCGCTGGCGGCGACTTGGCGCGCGCACTCTTGCAGCGGCACCGGTCCCCATCCGGGAGCGTTCACGATCGCCGAGGACGACGAGAAGTTCACATTCGAGATGAACCCCTGTGGCTCGGGTCAGCGCCTGGTGCGAATGGGACGCTACGAGGGTCCGAACGCGCTCGGCAAGACCCAATCCGCGCACGACTGGAGCTACGGGCGCGAGGGGTTTCCGCTGTACTGCACGCACTGCTCGTTCATGAACGAGTCACTCCCGATCCGATGGATCGGCTATCCGCTGTATCCGAGCGATCCTCCGGACGACTTCGGCCGCGATCCGTGCACGTGGTACTGGTACAAGGATCCGGCCGACATCCCCGACCGGCACTGGGAGCGCCACGGGCTGACGCGAGACGGCGATGCCGGCTAGCACCTCGCCGGCCGGTCGGCGCGTGGTCGTCACGGGGGCCGCCGGAGGGATCGGCAGGGCGCTGGTTGACGCGCTCGCACGGAGCGGCTGCACGGTCGCGGCGTGTGATGTCGCAGGCGCGCCGCTCGAGGAGATCGCCGGCGCGTCTGTCACGGCCGCGTTCGATGTCCGCGACTCGGGCGCCGTGCGGGCCGGCGTCACCGACGCGATCGCTGTCCTCGGTGGCTGCGATGCGGTGGTCGCGAACGCGGGGATCGTCGACACGATCCACCGCGCCGAGCGATTCTCCGACGACGAGTGGCGCAAGGACATCGAGACGAACCTGCATGGCGCGTTCTATCTCGCGCAGGCGGCGTTCGAGGCGCTGGCGGCGTCGGGTGACGGCCGCGTCGTGGTGATCTCCTCGGCGGCGGCCGAGACCGGGATCCCGGGTCAGGTCGCGTACGGGGCATCGAAGGCGGGCCTGGTCGGGATGGCCCGGACGCTGGCGGCGGAGTGGGCGAGCGCCGGGATTCGCTGCAACGTGGTGATGCCGGGATTCATCGCCACGCCGAAGGTGCTCGGGATGCCGGAGCAGGTCAGGCGATCGGTCGTGGCGCAGATACCGCTTCAGCGGTTCGGCGCGCTCGATGAGCTGGCGGGGGTCGTGTGCTTCCTGCTGTCGCCCGCGGCGGCCTACATCACCGGCGCCGTGCTGCGAGTCGACGGCGGCTACGGGCTCACGATCCGCTGAGCTTCCATCCAAAGCAGACCGACCGCGACACGGGCCGCTCCCGCTCGTAGAAGCGATGCGCGTCAGCGCGGGTCTCGGCGGAGTCGAGCTCGAGGTGCGTGGCGCCCCTGCCTTGAGCCCACCGCTTCGCCTCGTCGAGGAGCTGTTTGCCGATGCCCAGCGATCGCCGGTCGGGGTGCACGGCGAGGTCCTCCACCCACACACGGCGCCCGAAGCGCACGGACTCGATGTCGTCGTAAGCAGTGCACAGACCGACGAGCTCGCCGTCGAGCATCGCGACCAGGACGACGGCGGCGTCCGACGCAAGTGCGCGGCGCACCGCCCCAGCGGCGCGTTCCGGATCCCAGTCGGGCGGACGAGAACCCGGTGGCATAAACAGCCACTCGTATCCCGACACGACCTCCGACACGTCCTCGAGGCCCGCCTCTCTCACAGTCGCCGCGACCACCCGGCGATGTTTACAGATTCACGGGCCGCTGCTGAGCGTCCACACGAGGTTGAGGCGGTAGACCTCGTTTGTCTGCAGCTTTCGCATGCTCGCGGGAGTTGCGAGCGTCAGCACCGTCGAACCCGACCCGGTCCAGGTGCCGAGCGCCACGCTGGTGGAGGCCGACACCACCTTGGTCGCCGTGGTTTGGTCGATCTTGCAGAACGGGGTGACGCTGCACTGATATGCCGGCCGGGGGGCCGCGGACGTCCAGCTGGCTCCACTGGTGTTCATCGTGAGCGAGCCGGCCGGAAGCGTGAACCCGCCGGTGATGTATCCCGGCCCACTATCGGTGCCGCAGGTGGCGTTCGGGCAGTACTGCTTGAACACCGCGCTCCTCCCGGCGGCCGAGTTGCCGTTGACGGTCAGGTTCCAGCCGTTGTTGGTGCCGCTGCTCGTGATCTGCATCGCGTTGGACCAGATCGTGGACGTCGACTGCGACTGGCCGTTGAGCGTCACGCCGGTCAGCGTGGGCAGGTTCGGCGCCGTGGTCAGGGCAACGGTCGTAGCCATGGAAGAGCCTGCGGTCAGCGCCAGCGTGGCGAGCATGGCGCCACATCCGAACGCCACACGGGAGATGCCGGTGCGCGTGACGACCTTCGGCGCTTTCGACATGCCGGCCGCTCCTAGCTCTTGAGCGTGCTCGCCGCGCGCCGCCGGGGTGCCCGAACGGCGGCCGACTCGCGGTGGCTTCGCCGATCGTTCTTGACGCGGTTGACGAGCTTCTCCGCGGTCGTGGCCTTGTTGGCCGTGGCGAGCGAGATCTCAATCGGCACGCTCGCGAGCAGCGGGTTCTTGGCGAACTGCCGTTCAAACGCGCGCGAGAGCGCGTTTGCCGTCGGACGCTCGGTGGCGCGGCAGATCACGAGCAGCCCGTCTCGACCCAGGTCGCAGACACGATCGCCTCGGCGAAGCTGCGGGCGAATGGCCTTCGCGATCACGGCGTTGTGCCGTCGGTTGGCCGTAAGCAGGGCGATGCTGACCGGGCGATCGCCGTCCGGGCCAAGCAGGCCGTCCAGGAGTTGCATTCCCTCCGGGCGATCGAGCGGCCGGCGGCGACGCTGCTGCACCTTCCGCGCCGCGGCGACCAACACGAGCAACAGAATCGCGAACAGCAGCCAGCGCCACACCGAGACAGACTTGGGCAGCTTGCGGCCGCCGTAGTTCTGCTGCTTGACCGCGGCGGCGTGGCTGAACACGACCTGCGTGTCGAGCCGGGCCACTCCGCCCGCGTAGAACAAGGCGGCGCGGACGCGGTAGCTGGTCCCCGGAGTCGGCTGCTCGCGCAACGCGCCGACGGGATAGCTGATGCTGGTCCCCGAGACGAACGTGCCCGGCGCAATCTTCGCGGTGGCCACGGAACGGTTCCCGCGCGTGATGCGCACCCAGCCGTGGACGTTCTTCAGGATCACGTTGCCCGTGTTGCCGGCGTCGACGTCGGAACACCAGACCGGCGGGCTCGCGGCCCACGGAGGCGCTCGTGAAATGCACGGCGGGGTGACGCGCGCCTGCAAGCTTGACTTCGACGCCGATCGCGTAGCGGTCGGTCTCGCCGATCGTCACACCGCGACCGACACGCTCGGTCCGCGACTGGCCGAGGGCCTCGACGGCGACACCGCCCAGGTAGTCGCCCGGTGGGGCGGTGACCGGGACGAGCACCGAGACCGGCACGCTCTTACTGGCGTGGGGTGCGATGACGACAACCCGGCGACCCAGTCTCAGCCAGGTCGCGGCGCCGCTGAGGGCGGAATTCGTCTGCGCGTATGCCGAGCCAAGTGTGTCGGTGGTGATCGCGTCGACAGGGTCGATGCGAACGGTGATCGCGCGCCGCGCGGGGTTGACGATCTCGAGCGAACCGGCGTTGACCGTGTCGCCGCGTGCTGCTGCGAGCTGGAAGTACGGTGACACCAGGCCGGAGCGCTGATGCACCTTGACGATCACGGTCGGGCTCTGAGCCGACGCAGCCGGGGCGACGAGCCCGCACACCGCGAGCAGCGATACCAAGAGCGTTGGCAGTCCGCGTCTTGCTCGCGGAGAGCCCTCTTTACGGTAAGAGCGTTGCACGTAATCCTCGTTTGTCGTGGGAGCGAACCCGAGCGTCGCTCCCCCTGCGCGTGTTCCTACGGTCCGCTGTTGATCGTCCAGACCAGGTCGACTCTGTAGACCTCGTTGCTCTGCAGCGTCTTCAGCGTCGAAGGCGTCGACAGCGCGAGGCTCGAGCCACCCCAGCCGGTGCTCGCCCAAGTTCCCATTCCGGTGCCGGCAGCCGCCGAAGCGATCTTCACCGCCGAGGCGCTGTCGACGTTGCATGCGCTTGCGCACTGCAACGTCGGTGCGGTCCCGGTGGTGCCGTTCTGGCCCGTGAAGCTGGCGCCGGTGCTGGACAGAGTCAGTGAGTTTGCGGCGAGCGTCTGACCGCCACTGACATACCCGGGACCGGAGTCCGACCCGCAGGTGGCGTTCGGGCAGTACTGCTTGAAGACAGCGCTCTTGCCCCCGGCGGCGTTGCCGTTGACGGTCACGTTCCATCCGGCGCCCGACCCGGTCGCGTCAAGGACCGAGAAGTTCGTCATCGTTGTGTTGGTCGTCTGCGCCTGTCCGTTCAAAGTGATCGCAGTAAGCGTCGGCAGCGCCGGCGCCGTCGCGAACGACAGTGACCCGCCGGTGACGCTGAACGTCGTCTGGTCGTTAGCAGTCGCTGCGAGCGCGCCAGCGGGAGCGAGCACCGCCGTGATTGCCACGGCGGCCGCTGCGGCGGCTGCGCGCTTTGAAATTGAAATCCCCTTGGCCTTCACGTCCGTGCTCCTGGATAGATATGTGGGCAGCCATCCGGGCGGCCTGATTTGGTCAAGTAATCGGCAGCTGCGCGGCTCCCTTGAGGGTTAACCGCAGCGTGGTCCGTAGTCAGCCGCGCATCGGCTATCGGCTATCGGCCGTCGGGCGGATCCCGGCGCATGAACCAGATGTGCGGCCCGCCGCCGGGGGCGTCGGCCTCGTCGACCACGCGAAATCCGGACCGCCCGTAGATCTCGACGTTGCGGCGGAGTGCCCGTCCCAGAATGCGGCACACCGGCCGCCGCGGCCTGGCGGCACCGTTGCGATCAGCACCGAGCCGAGCCCCGTCCTTGACGGGCCGGCGCCACCGCGATCGAGTCGAGCCAGCCACATACGGCTCGTCGAACGCCCGCCCGAACGTCGATGCCAGTACGTTCAGCCGGTCGCCCGCCCCGCGCGACGCGTGTCAACGGCGGCCTTCCAACCGGCGGCCGCCTAGTCCTCGCCGACGTCGATTCCGGCGGCCCGGTACTGATCGATGAGCATCTTGCGCATCTTCGGATCCTGCACGTACTGGAGCGCGCGCTTGGCGTTGTCGGCTGCGAGCTGACGCATCTGCGGCGCCAAGCCCGCGTCGATCTGAGTGCGCATCTCATCCGCCTGTGATAGACGCGCTTGCTGGGTCGCGTGCGACGCGGCGATCCGGTCGGCGAGCTGGGCTTCATGACTTGGCACCTCGTCCCACAGGATCGCCACGTCACCGGGATCGTCGGCGCCGACAAGCGCGGGGAGGGGCATCCACAGCGGCTCGAGCAGGTCCACCTCGCACTTGAACTTCGGCGCATACACGGCATACGGCGTGCGCCCCGGGACGTTCACGGCCAGCACGGCGGCGCTCGGGCGCTGATAGGTGATCTGATCGTGGGTCGGGCCGCCGCCCTGAGGATCGTCGCCGACGATCCGCCTCCGCCCGCGAATCGTCGAGATCAGCACCACCGCGCGCACCTTTCCCGGTGGTCCGGTCTGCTCGCCCGCGCGCTGCAGCGCACGCTCGACGCGCTCGGTGCGCGCGCTGCCGGTGTCGGCACGGCTGAGACCCATGGCATGTGCGACCTTGCGACGCGCGGCGACGGGATCGGCCAGCGTCGGGTCGTTGGCGGCCGCGCGCACCTCGATGGCCGGCACGCGGTCCCAATCGATCTCGAAGCGGTCGGGGCGCCCGGGGTCAAACGTCACCTCGACGTCCATCCCCGGCACCAGCCAGTGCTCCTCGGTCAGCCGGATCCTGGCCTCGTGCACCCTGCGTCCGGTGCCCAGGTCGGCCTGCACGCGCACGTGCGCGTGCGTACCGGGCCCTAGACCAGGGCCACCCTCAGGCGGCGCGGGCGCTTCGATCACGAGGCCGACCGTTCTGGCCGACTGCTCGCCCTCCGACTTGTGTTGCTTGCGGAAGAAGCCCACCGGTACTCCTAGTCAGTCGCGCGGAGATCGTACCTCCGCGCCCCAGTCGAGAAGCTCGCGCAACTGCGCCGGGCTGATGTTCCCGCCGCTGCAGACGAGGGCCAGCTTCTTGCCGGCGAAGCGCGCCTGCAGCTTGGTGGCCGCCGCCAACGGAGCAGCGCCTGCCGGTTCGATCAGATTGCGCGTGATCTCGAGCAGGCGCAGGGTCGCCGCTCGCAGTTCGTCGTCGCTGACGAGCACGAAGTCATCGAGGTGCTCGGCGAGGATTCGCTGCGGGAGGGCGAAAGCGACCCGCGTCTGCAGGCCCTCGGCGAACGTGTGCATCTCGTCCTGCACCAGCCGGCGTTCGTGCCAGGCGCGATAGGCGGCCGGGGCGGCGTCTGACTGCACGCCGATCACCTCGATGCCTTCGCGGATCGCCTTGGCCGCGATGCAGGCGCCGGCCGCACCGCTGCCGCCGCCGACCGGCACGATGATCGTTTCGATCTCCGGCTCGCGCTCGAGCACCTCCAGCGTGGCAGTCGCGACGCCGGCGATCAGCAGCGGCTCGTCGCCCGAGTGGATGTAGCGAGCGCCCGTCTCTGCGGCCACCTCCGCACAGCGCTCTCGCGCTTCGTCGAAGTCGGCGCCGTGCTCGACCACCTCCGCGCCCAGGGACCGCATCGCGGCCACCTTCACGGGGTTTGCGCCAACCGGGACGAAGATCGTGGCGGCGACGCCGAACAGGCTCGCCGCGTACGCGACCGACTGTCCGTGGTTGCCGGTCGACGCCGCGCAGACCCCGGCCGCGCGCAGGTCCGGCTCGAGCCGGCCGACCAGGTTGATCCCTCCGCGGACCTTGAAGGCCCCTGTCGGCAGGTGGTTCTCGTGCTTGAGAAACGCCTCGGCGTCCAGCGCCTCGTCGAGCAGTGGATAGCGCCGCAGTGGCGTCGGATCGACGTACGGAGCGATCAGCCGCCGCGCGTCGAGCACGTCTGCGAGCTCCGGGGTCTTTAGTGTCGCAACGTCGGCCATCGGGCAAGATTAGGCCCCATGGACACCATGTCGCTCGCTGACCGCTCGTGGCCGCTGCTGCGGCGGCTGATGGGAGTGCACACGCACGTGTACCGGTTGACGAACGGCGTCGTGGGCCACCGCTTCCCGGGTGCGCCGCCGATGCTGCTGCTCGATCACGTCGGTGCCAAGAGCGGGACCAAACGGACGACGCCACTGGTCTACGTGGACGACGCTCCCGACGTGGTGCTTGTCGCCTCCAAAGGCGGCCACCCACGGAACCCGGCCTGGTACCACAACCTGCTCGCGAACCCCGACACGACCGTGCAGATCGGTGCCGCGCGCCGCGCCGTGCACGCACGGGTCGCGACGCCTGAGGAACGCGAGCGCCTGTGGCCCAAGGCCGTAGCCACTTACTCGGGCTATAGCGGCTATCAGGAGCGGACCGCGCGCGAGATCCCGCTCGTGATCCTCGAGCCTCGCAGGGCATCGGCATCGGGCTGACCCGTGGCCGGCGCCGACCGTCTGCAGATCGTCCGCGACTGCTACCGCGCGTACGAGACCGGCGACCGCGGGATGCTGGAGCGGCACCTCGGCGACGACTTCAGCTTCTACAGCCCGGCCGACGTCGGAATCGACCGCGCGCGCTACTTCGAGCGCTGCTGGCCCAACGCGCAGCAGATCTCGGCGTTCGAGTACATGCGCCTGGAAGAGATCGGCGACGAGGTGCTGGTCACCTACGAGTGCACGCGCGCGGACGGGTCGAGGTTTCGCAACACCGAGGTGATGAGCTTCGACGGCGACAAGATTTCCAAGGTCGAGGTCTACTTCGGCTGGAATCTCTAGCGCGTCCGCTGCACCGCGTCGCGCGCCTCGAGCTCGTAGCTGTTCTCCCAATAGCCCGAGCGGTCGCCCCAGAACGTCGACGGTCGTACGTAGGAAGCCCACAGCCGTAGCCACTCGTGCTGGCCCTGCCACACGTGGACGAGCTCGTGGGCGATCAGATCGTCATCGCCCGTGAACGCGCGATCGCGTAAGAGGATCGTGCTCCAGATCGTGTAGCCGTCAAACCTGCGAAACCACGGCAAGCGGAACAGCCACGGGACCACGACGATCCGCACGCGTGAGAGATCGATCTGGCGCGGATAGAGCTTCAAGGGCTGGATCCGCTGCCATGCGCGTTCGATCGCGGCCCTGTTGCCCTCCACGCGGGCAACGTACTCCTAAGCTCCGCCTGACGACCGGTTTGTTACCTTCGTCGCGTTCCGTGCCAGACAGAACGGTTACCGCCCCGCAGGCGCCCGAGCCACCGGCCCTGCCGAGGACCCGCGCCGCCGCGACACAACGATCGCGGCGCAGGCTCTACGGCGGCTTGATCGCGGCGGCAATCCTCGTCGGGGTGAGCGTCCTGTTTGTCGTGCTCACGCGGATGAAGCCCGCCTACGACGCGTACGGGTGGATGGTCTGGGGCCGCCAGACGCTGCACTGGGACCTCGACACCAACGGAGCTCCTTCGTGGAAGCCGCTGACGTTCATGTTCACGCTCCCGTACGCGCTGGTGATGAGCGCTCAGACGTGGCTGTGGAGCGTGACGTCGGTGATCGGAGCGCTGGCAGGCGCGCTGTTCGGAGGTCGGATCGCCTACCGCCTGACCGGACCTGCTCCGAACCGCCCGTACGCGCCGATCATCGCCGCAATCTTCGCCGGGGTCGGTGTGCTGGGGATCGCCGACTACTGGCATCAGATCCTGATCGCCAACTCCGACCCGATGGTCGTCGCGATCTGCCTGGCGGCGATCGATTTTCATCTCTGCAAGCGCTATCGCCTCGCGTTCGCGATGGTGCTGCTCGCGTCGTTTGGGCGGCCCGAGGCATGGCCGTTTGCGCTGGGTTACGCGATCTGGGCGTGGTGGCGGGTGCCCGGGATGCGGGTGCTCGCGGTCGCAGGGGTCGTGTCGATCCCGCTGATCTGGTTTGGGGTGTCGGCGCTGACGGCCAAGAGCTGGCTACGGCCCGGCGACCTCGCTCTGGATTCAGTCAACGTGCTCCACGGAAACAAGTTCATCGGCGTCACCCGCCGTCTGCTTGGCCTGTACGAGCCGCCCATGCAGATCGCGGCCGGCCTGGCGATCGCCTTCGCCGTGGTGATCCGCGACAAGGTGTGGCTGACGCTGGCGGGACTTGCGTTCGTCTGGCTCGCGATCGAGATCGCGTTCGCGCTGCATGGCTGGTCGGCGGTCACGCGCTACCTGTTCGAACCGGAGGCGGTGCTGGTGGTGCTCGCGGGCGCGGGCTTGGGCCGCGTCCTCGCGGCCGGCTCGCCGACGTCGGTCGCGGCCCGCCTTGGCGGCGTCGCGGTCGCCGCGATCCTGATCGGCTCGCTGATCCCGACGGCGGTGGAACGAACGCGGGGCGCCCACAGCGAGATCGTCAAGCGCCGCCAGGCGGCGGTCCAGATCGACCGCCTCGAAACCGTGATCAAGCAACTCGGTGGCCCAGCGCGAATCCGCGCCTGCGGCCAGCCCGTCACCACCGTCGGCTGGCAGAGCATCTTGGCCTGGGAGGTCGAGCTGAACGTCGGCAACGTCGGCTTCAGGCCCGGGCGCTCGATCGACAAGGGCAATCCGATCGTGCTCTTCAAACCGCACATGGGCGGCTGGCAGGTACGCCCGATCCACACGCTGCCGGCCAACCGCGTGGCATGCAGCAGCCTGCGGACCGACACCGCGTTCGGCTAGGCCTCGCTGGACGGCGTCAGCGGGCGGTCAGCATCGCTGCGCTGCCGGCGGGCAGCGACACGACGGAGCGGTCGCCGATCGGCGTCACCGTGTTCCGGTCGGCGGATCCGCCGATGCGCCCGCTCGTGGTCTGTGCTCCGAAGCTCTGCCCCGCGAGCGTCAGGCCACTCGCGGACTGAAGCCCGGCTCCGTGGAGGCGCTCGAGCGTGGCGCTGCGCGGTGCCCCGGGCAGGCGCAGCGCGAACACCCGAGCCTGCGACCCCTTGTTGATCAGGACGACGCGGATGGTGCCGTCGGTGGCGCGGGTCGCCCAGGCCTTGACCGCCGTCCCCGGTTGCCCCGAGATCCGCAGCAGTCGCGCGCCCGGCGGCGCCGCAGCGGCGAACATCAGCAGTCCGTAGTACTCGGGGGAGACAGCGGCCTGCCAGTGACCGTTGGCCGTCGTCAGCTTGAACAGCTCATAACCGGCGCCGGGGAATGTGTGGAGATTGACTCCATCGACTCCGACCCGCGCGAGCTCGAACATGGCGTCGACCGCCCACAGGCTCGAGGCGAACGTGTAGCTCACCGCGCGATCGGCGCCGCACGACACGCTGTTGATCTCGTCGACCCGCAACGGGAGCCCGTGCGCGTGCGCGCTCGCGACGTCGCGAGCGAAGCTGCGCGCGAGACCAGTGGTGGCGGCCGGGTCCATCAGGTGCCCAAGCGTTGGGTGCTTGAGCGATTTCGTCGACGTGTAGCAGAGCTGCAGCGGATACCGGTGCAGCGTCACGACGCCCAAGCGGGGCTGCGAGGAGAGAAACGAGCCGAGGTTTTTCATCCACTTCGACGCGCCCAGCGCCGGGCCCGCGAGCGGCAGCCGCGGCAGCGCGGCCGAGAACGTGGCGAAGTCGCGTGTGTACGCCGGCACGTCGTAGCTGCGGGGGCGGCCGGGCACCTTTACGCCGGCAGCGGTCCGATACCAGGGAAACGAGCCATACAGGGCAGGCTCGTTGCCCAGCTCGAGCGCCTGCACCGAACCGCGGCCGAGGCCGTCCACGAGCTTGTTGGCCTCGAGCCGGGCCAGCTCGACGTTGCCGGCCTCGAGGTCGATGCCCAGGATCAGGCGCGCCCGCAGCTCCTGGGTCAGCGCCCGCGTCACGGAGATCCAGCGCGGGCTCAGGGTGTATGTCACCCCGGGCGGCTTGCGCAGGCCGGGGACCGGCCACCACGTCCAGTCCGTCGTATCGCCGCCGATCCGCAGCACGGGCGCCTGGCCGGGGTTCAGATTGCGGACCAGCTGAAGGAACACCGGATCGATCGCGCCTGGGTCGGTGCCCGCGTACTGCTCGATCGAGTTGTACTCCAGCGACAGCCCGAGGAACCCGGGAGGGATCGGACGGCTGACCGCGGTCTCGGTCACCGCCAGCCGCGTGGCCGTCGGCGGGACCCGGGGATCGGAGCCCAAGCCGATCGTCGCCAGCAGCGCGATGACGACCGCCACGATCGCCACCACCGCCACGTCGACGATGACGAAGCGCTTGCTGAACGGCCTGCGCGGCAAGATCCTGACGTTACCCTTTGCTGCTTGCACGATGCGGCAGAGCAAGACGGGCTCCAGGGCGCAGCCGCCGCCGGGGACGTCGAGGCCGCGACACGGGCCGCCGCCCTACGCGTTGCGCTCGCGCGGTACGAGACGACCCGCTCGCCGGCGATGCTCGATCAGGCCTTCGTCGCCGCTGCCGCGGCGGTAGCGGTGACGCGCGGGCAGCGTGCGACCGAGCCCGCCGACGTGGAAGAGCTGCGCGCGCTCGTCGAGCTTCTGCCCGAATTCCGCGAGCTCGTCGGGACCGTGGTCGAGGAGGCAGAGCGCTGGGCCCATGCCGGCGCCGCGGAGCTCTGGACCTTCTTCGGGCTCACCACCGACGCCCCGGGGTGGAACGAGGCCGAGCAGTCGGGGGCGAGGCTGCTCGTCGCGCGGGCATGCGCACCGCTCGAAGCCGACGGCGTCGAGTGGCTGCGAGCCCGCATGCTGCGACTGGCGGCCGAGCGCTGGGCGGCACAGCTCACCGAAGAGCTGTGCCGCCGCGACGAGGACCTGTGGCGGCGGGTGTTCGGCGAGCGCTACGACCTGCTCCGCACGCGCTATGCCCCGCGCACCGCGTGGCGCAAGCGTGAGCTGTCAACGGTGCTCGCGACCGATGCCAGCACGGTTGACGCGATCCGCCGCAGGCTCGCGGCATGGTTCGTGCAGAGCCGTGATCTCGAGCGCCTGCCGACCGAGCTGGAGGCCGCGTTCGTCGAGACGCGCACGCCGGCGCGCCTGGCGTAGTCGCGCCCCCGGCGGCCGCGATCAGTGGTCGGCGGTCAGGTCCATCAGCAGGGCGTCGTGCCAGCCGGCGCCGCCGACGTCGCGTTCGTAGGAGCGCATCACGCCGACGCGGCGAAAGCCGGCCTTCTCGTAGCTGCGGATCGCCGCGGCATTGTCGGCGGCGGGATCGATCGTGATGCGGTGATGACCGCGGTCTTCGATCAGGTGGCGGACGAGACACCGCAGCGCGTCGGTGCCGATGCCACGGCCATGCAGCGCCGGGTCGAGGAACAGATCGATCGTCGCATGGCGGTACTTGGGCTCGGTCTCCTCCCAGAACTGGATCAGGCCCGCGATCGCGCCGTCGACCCGGATCGTCATGCGCGTCGAGTCCGGTTCGTCCCACGGGAAGTCGTCGGGCTGGACGTCCCACCAGCGGTGCACCTCGGCGGTGGCGACGATGCGCCGCAACTCGTCCTCGTCGCCTCGAGCCAGAGGCGCGAGCACCAGGCCCGGGCGTTGGCAGGTGAGCGTCTCGGCTGCCATCGGGGCATTGTGTCGCGCGGTCATACACTTGGCCGGTGACCGCCCGCGGCACCGACTGGGGTCTGGCGGCGTTGGTCGCACTTCTGATCGCGACCGGCGTGCTCACGCTGTTTGAGGGCAGCTCGCACGACGCGTGGGTGTTCGCAACGCACGACGCCCTCGGCGCCGCAATCGCGGTGCTGGTGGTCGTCAAGCTGGCTCGCGTCTGGTCGCGGATCCGTGCACTGCGGCGCTGGGACAACCGCACAGCGTGGGGTGTCTCGGCCGCGGCGCTTGTGATCGCGACGCTCGTCTCCGGGTGGCTGTGGTCGGCCGGCGCCAACGGCACGATCGCGGGCTACAGCCTGCTCGGCTGGCACGACGCGCTCGGCGCGGTGCTCGCCGTGCTGGTCGTCGTGCACATGGTGCTGCGAGCCAAGCCGCTACGTGCGCGCGATGCGGTTCACCGGCGCCAGTTCCTCGCCGCCACCGGGATCGGCGTCGGCTCGCTGCTGGCGTGGCGCTCCCAACGGCCGTTGCTGGCGCTGCTGCAGCTGCGGGGCGCCAACCGGCGGTTCACCGGTTCCTACGAGGCGGGGTCGTTTGCCGGCAACGCGTTTCCGACGACCTCGTGGGTCGCCGATAGCCCCCGGCCGATCGCGCTCGACAGCTACCGCCTGCGCGTCACCGGCCTGGTCGCCACCGAGCTCGAGCTCGCGCTGGCCGACCTGCCTCCGCGTGACGAGCTTGTCGCGACGCTCGACTGCACCGGCGGGTTCTATTCGACGCAGCGCTGGCGCGGGACCCTGCTCTCGCGCATCCTCGAACAGGCGCCGCCCGACCACAACCGGGCGCGCCACGTGAGCGTCGTGTCCAACACGGGCTATCGGTGGAGCTTTGCGCTGGCAGACGCCTCGCGGCTGCTGCTCGCCACGCACGTCGGCGACGAAGCGTTGAGTCACGAGCACGGGGCTCCCCTGCGGCTGGTGGCGCCGGGATCGAGGGGATTTCAGTGGGTCAAGTGGGTGCAGCGAATCGAGGTGCTCGACCACCCCGACTACGGAGCGCCCGCGTCGACGCTGTGGAGCAGCTTCACGCGCGCCGGTCGGGGTGACGCCTAGGGCGTGGCCCTCGGTGCGGCGCGGCACTCACGCGGGACTGGGCGCGGCCTCGCCGATCCACTCGTCGCTGTCGTAGCGCTTGAGCGCCGGGAACGCGATCATCACGATCCCCACGCCGACCAGGCACGCCAATCCGCCCGACGTGACCGAGAAGCGCGGGGTGGTCGCTCCCGCGACGACACCCGACTCGATGTCGCCGAGCCGGGGGCCGCTGGTTACGACGAGCGAGAAAACCGAAGACATGCGGCCGCGCATGTGGTCGGGGGTGACGGTCTGGTTGATCGTCGTCCGGCATACCGCGCTGACGGAGTCGGCGGCCCCGGCGACCGCGAGCAGCGCGGCCGCGATCCACAGCGAGGATGCAAGCCCGGCAAACGTGATCGCCACCGCCCACGCGATCACAGCCCAGATCACGACCAGCCCCAGCCTCCGCGTGTGCGACAGCCAGCCCGTGGTGATCGCGGCGACGGTGGCGCCGAGCGACACCGCCGAGTACAGGACACCCGTGCCGGTCGCGCCGGCGTGATACACGCTGACCGCGAGCACCGCGAACAGCGCCCGAGGCATCCCGAACGTCATCGCGACGAGGTCGATCGCAAACGAGCCGAGCAGCGCCTGGTTGCCGCGCACGAACCGCAAGCCGTCGGCGATCGAACGCCGGATCGTCTCGTGCTGCTCGACGCCCTTCGGGGGTAGCGGCGCGATCGCGATGACCGCGAACACCATCGCAAAGCAGCTGACCGCGTCGATCGTGTACGCGGCGCCGACGCCGAGCGTCGCGATGATCACGCCGCCGAGTCCCGGGCCGATGACCATCGTCAGCTGGTACAGGCCGTAGTTGAACGCGAGTGCGCTGCGCATCAGCTCGCGCCGCACCAGCGTCGGCACGATCGCGGAGCGGACGACGTTCTGCAGCGCGCTGACCCCCGCAAGCAGCCCCGCCAGGACGTACAGCACCGCGATCGACGGATCCCCGGCGAACGACACCGCCGCAAGCGCGCCCGCCACCAGCACGAGCCCGATCTGGTCGAGCAGCAGCAGCGTCCGTCTGTCCATGCGATCCGCCATTGCGCCTCCCCACAGCGCGCTGGCGATCAACGGCACCAGCTCGACCGCGCCCAGCAGTCCGACGAGCAGTGCCGAATGGGTCTCGACGTAGATCTGGTACGGGAGCGCGACAAGCGTTGCCTGCGTTCCCATCCCGGACACGAAGTTGCCGAGCACCACCAGCCGCAGATCGCGGCTTTCGCGCAATGCCGATACGTCGGGCGCCAGCAGCCCGAGGCGGCCACGTAGGCCGGCGCGCTTGCCGCCAGAGGACGCCACGCGTCAGCTGGTGGTCTGCGCCTGCGCCCGGGTGCGAGAGCCGACGCTCCCGCGGCGCGAGTCGGAGAGCCTCCAGCTCGCTGCTGCGGCGGCCGCCGCGGCGAGCAGCACCGCGGGCCACGGTCCCGTCAGCAGCGCGACCACGTGCGACAGCGCGAACGCCAACAGTCCGACGCCGGTCAAGATGACGGTCATGCGGACGCCGTCGCGCCCCAACCAGACCCACACGCAGACGACCCCGAAGGCGGCGAGCACCACTCCCCCGAGGGGGCGAGAGCCGCTGGCGGCGGCCACCGCATAGCCGGCGATCAGCCCGGCGGCGGCGAGCGGAGCGGTACGAAGGTCGCGTCGCATCAACTGGATTATGGAGCGCGCGCCGCGTCCGCATGCTGACTGCCGGCCGCCGGCCCGACGGTTGGCTCGTTTGCCCCTGACCGCCTCGGGTAGCAAACAGCATCGCCTTTGTACGCCCACAGCCGATGACTGGAGACACCCCATGATCGCGCTCGCACGTCTGGTCCGTTTAGCCGCGTGGCTCGTGGCACTTGTGATCGTCGTGGGGATCGCGCTCGTGCTCCTCGACGCGAACATGGGCAACGCGATCGTTCGAGACATCCACGACGCGGCAAGCTTCCTCGTCGGCCCGTTCAAGAACGTCTTCAGCCCGAAGAGCCACAAGGCTGACATCGCGGTCAACTATGGTCTCGCCGCGGTTGTGTATCTGCTCGTCGGCTCGCTGATCGCCGGCATGTTGGTCCGGATGGCGCCCCGCGGGGCCGTCCGGTCGCGGACCGCAGCAGTCTGAGCGCAGCGTCCGCCCCGACACCCCGACTTGGGGTGCATTGGGCAATCTCTGGTTGAAGCGCCACAAGACGGGGTACGCCGCTCGCATGGAGACACTGGCGCTTATCCGAACCGACTCGGAAGAACTTTTCGTTCGTTGGCAGCAACATCACGACCAGCGTGCTCGTGAGGAACTCGTAGATCGTTTTCTGCCGCTGGCACGCAAGCTTGCACGCCGTTACGCAGGAGCACGCGAGCCCTTCGACGACCTCGTGCAGGTCGCAAGCTTGGGCTTGGTCAAGGCCGTTGACCGATTCGACACCAGTCGCGGCACGGCTTTCTCGTCGTTTGCAGTGCCGACGATCCTCGGAGAGCTGAAGCGCTACTTCCGGGATCTCGGCTGGTCGGTGCACGTTCCGCGCGGAGCGCAGGAGCAGGCATTGAAGGTCGAGGAGGCCCAGCAGACGCTTACGAGCAGGACCGGGCGTCCGCCGACGGTCGATGAGCTGGCCCTGTACCTCGAGTTGAGCATCGAAGACGTGCTGGATGCACTCGAGACGGCCGGTGCCCACCACTCAACCTCGCTCGACGCTCCCCGAGACGACGTCGACGGCGAGTCGACCACGCTCGCCGACGCGTTCGGCGAAGAGGACAAGCGCTATGAGCTGGTCGATGCCAGCGTCACGATCGCGTCCGCAGCTCGTGAGCTGTCGGCGCGCGAACGGCGCGTGCTCGTCCTTCGCTTCGTCGAGGACATGACGCAGACGCAGATCGCGGACGAGATCGGCGTCTCGCAGATGCAGGTTTCGCGGATCTTGCGGCGCGCCCTCGGCCGGCTGCGCGAGATCACGCAACTGGACAGCGAGCCCAAGAAAAAGCGCTAGCCCCCCGGGCACGAAGGCCGGAAGCCCACGACTGGGGGACCCACAGTTATCGAGCGGGAGCCGCCACGGCGGTCTCCCGCTCGTCGTTTCTTGGGATCGCTCCGCAGCCACGGTCTCGGACCACACGCGCGTGCGTCCGGTCCGCCTGCGATTGCGCCGGATGCGATCCCGTTGCGTCGCCGTGCTCAGGCGATCCTCACGACGCCCGGCCCCGCTCCCGTGGTCGCTGACCGTACGCTACCCGGAATTTTCGGCCAGAATGCCTAGCCGAATCGAATTTGCGACCGCGGGTATCAGCGACGCCGAAGAGGAATTGACGTGACCGACGACTGGCCGACCGTGCGCCTGGACCTGGACTCAAGGCCCGAGACACTCACGCTCGTACGTGGTGCGCTGGGCGGCGTCGCCGACCAGCTGGCGCTCGACCCGGAGCTCCTCGACGACCTGAAGACCGCGGTCAGCGAGGCCTGCAACAACGTCGTGATGCACGCCTACGACGACGAGCCCGGCCCGCTGGACGTGCTCCTCTATGCGCGCCAGGACGCGATCGAGGTCGTGATCCGCGATGAGGGCAGCGGGATCGACGCGATCCCGGCGGCCGACGACCGGTTGCAGGGCGTCGGCCTGCCCGTCATCCGTGCACTGACACAGCATTCGGAGTTCAACTCGCGGCCCGCGGGAGGGACCGAGGTGCGGATGGTGTTCGCGGGCGAGCGCGAGGGCAAGCGCCTGTTCCGCAAGCCGGCGCGTGCCACGCCCGAGGAGCAGTGGGCCGACCAGCTCGCGGGCGACGCGGTCGTGTCGCTTTCGCCGGTCAGCTTCGTCGGCGGCGTGCTCGGGCGCCTGGCCAGGGCACTGGCCGCGAAGGCCCGGTTCTCCCTTGACCGCTTCTCAGACGTCTACCTCGTGACCGACGCGATCGCCGCCCATGCCGCGCGCGCCGCCCGCGGCGAACGGATCGCGTTCAGCATGTCGACCGAGGTGCGGCGGCTCGAGCTGACGATCGGACCGTTTCGCGATGGGACCGGCTCGTGGCTGAGCGAGAACGAAGGCTCACAGGACGTGGGTGGAGCCTTGTCGATGCTCAGCGATGAGGTCGACGTGAGGCCCGTGGAGGATGGCGAGATGCTCCACGTGGTGATGGTCGACCACCGTCCGGTGGGTCGATCGCTGTCGGGGTAGGTGCCGGCCCGCCACGGGGCCGAGACGCTCAGCTGCCGTCGAGCAGTTCCTCGGGCACGTCGGTGAGCATGAGCCGGTCGGCTACGCCGGTGAGTGTCAGCAGTCGCTGAACTTGCTGAGAGCCGTTGACCAGTCCCAGGCGGCGGCCGTTTTCCTCGGCGCGCTGATGTGCTCTGACCAGCACGCTGAGGCCGGTCGAATCCATGAACTCGAGGCCGCGCAGGTCAACTACGACGAGCTGTGCGTCCGATTGCGCCACACGCTCGAGCTCCTCCTCGAGTGCGGGGCTGGACGCGAGATCGAGCTCGCCGCTGACGCTGATGACGGTGGTGGCATCGGCGTTGCGCACCTCTACCCGGAAATGACTCTGCACGGTGGGGCGAGGGTACTGATCTGAACGCAGGCGTGCACGGATGGCCGGTCCCGGACGGCGCCTGTCGAAGGTGCGCCGTCAACCAGCGATGACGGTCGCTCCGCTATGGGCGGGGCGCACTGCGTCGGGGGTGTTGATCCGGGGTAGGTCTCCCGCACGGCTTATGGGAGGCCTGTAGTTGTGGAAAGGAGACCGCATGGTCGCTCTAATCGTTCTGTTGCTGATCCTGGTCATACTCGGTGGGCTCGGCTTCGCCGCCCACTTCCTGTGGTTCCTACTGATCGCCGCGCTGGTGATCTGGGCCATTGGCTTCCTGATCGGAGGCGTCGAATCAGGCATGGGCAGGCGTCGCTGGTACGGACGCTGGTAAAGCGCCACGTACCGGCGTGACACGACGGCGATCGCCGGCTTGCTCAGCGCTTGAGCTTGGGCTGGCGATCGTCCGTCAGATCGCGTACGCGCTGCAACGAACGGCGCAACAGGCGCGAGACCTGCATCTGAGAGACGCCGACGCGGTCGGCGATCTCCGACTGTGTGAGGTCCTCTCCGAAGCGCAGGAACAGGATCCGGCGCTCTCGCTCGGGCAGGCACATCGCCGCAGCGAAGATCGTTGCTCGGTCGTCGATCAATGCGAACCGCTCGTCCTCGTCGCCGATCGCGTCTAGACGACTTGGCGTCCCGTCCTCCTCGCTGCCGACCGGCGCGTCGAGCGACACCGTCCCGTAGGCCTCCGCAGTCTGGAGGCCGTCGAGCACCTCTTCGGTGCTGAGCTCGAGGTATTGCGCGAGCTCGTCGATGGTCGGGATGCGGCCGGTCGCGCCCGCGATCTCTCGCTGGGCGTCGATCACCCTTCGGGCTCGCTCCTGCGCCCCGCGGTCGACGTGCAACGCCCACCCGGTGTCGCGGAAATAGCGCTTGAGCTCGCCCACGATCGTGGGCACCGCAAACGACGTGAACGCAAACCCGCGATCCGGGTCAAACCGCTCAACCGCCTTGACTAGCCCCAGGCTGGCCACCTGCACCAGATCCTCGTAGGGCTCACTGGAGGGCACGTAACGCCGTGCCAGCTTGCGAGCGAGCGGCAGAAACCGCTCGATCAGTTCGTCACGGGCACGTCGGTCCCCGTGGCGCCGCCAGCGCTGGAACAGATATGACGAGGCGCCAGCTTGTGCAGACAGGCCTCTATTAACGGTCGCCGACATCGGCAGACCTCCCTTTCGCAGACGACCCCGTTGTACCACACAGGCTGGTCTGCATGCGGACCTTCGGCGCCTTCTTGCGTCAAACGTGCCCAAAAGTGCCTATCAACTTGCAAGTCCCAGCCCGCGGGGCTCGCGCGACGCCGGGCAGCGCGCCTCAGGCGGCCTTTTCCTCGAGCTTCTCGAGCTTCTCGAGCGCCGGCGACCGGCGATCGTCGTCGAGCAGGTCGAGCACGCCGCGCTCGATCCTGGCTCGGATCCGGTCGTCGATGCCGCCCGGGTCCGGGATTCGCCCCAGCACGCCGGCGATCGTCCAGCCGGACTCGTAGCGGTCGAACACCCGCGGGTCGATGTAGGAGCGCCGCGCGACCGCCGGCGTGTTGCCCAGCAGTTGTGACACCTCCCGCACGGCGCGATCCATCGCTCGCTTTCGCGCCGTCTTGGTCGACGCCTCGAGGCCGTGAGTGCCCAGCGACACCGCGGCCATCACCGTGCCGTTCCAGGTGCGGAAGTCCTTGGCGCTGAAGTCCTCGCCGAGATGCTGCTTGAGGTAGTCGTTGATGTCGTCGGAACGGATCGGATGCCAGCGCCGACGCTCCCTGTAAGCCAGCAGCTCGTCGCCGCCGGCGCGGCGCCGGCGCAGGGTCGCGATCAGCTCGTACGACGCCGGGTCGGCGATCACCTGTCGCCGCTGCGCGCCGCCTTTGGCGGGGTAGTCGAACTCGACGGCGTCCGGGTGCACCGTGACGTGCTCGCGGTGCAGCGTCGCGAGCCCGAGTCCGCCGTCATCCTCGGCGTACTCCTCGCTCCCGATCCGAAAGACGCCGACGTCGAGCAGGCGGACCGCGCACGCCAGCACGCGCTCTCGCGTTGGCTCCGGATCCTCCAGCTCTGAGACGATTCGCCGTCGCAGGCGAGGCAGGGCGCGGCCGAAGTCGAGCATCCTGGTGAACTTCGCGCGGTCGCGGTGCTCGCGCCACTTGGCGTGATACAGGTACTGCTTGCGCCCGGCCGCGTCGATGCCGGTGGCCTGCAGGTGACCCATCGGATCCGGGCAGATCCACACGTCCTTCCAGGCGGGTGGGATCGCCATCGTGCGCACGCGCTCGAGGGTCTCGGAGTCATCGATCGCGGCGCCGTCGTCGTCGACATACGAGAACCCTCGGCCGCGCCGCACGCGGCGCAGTCCCGGGCCCGCGCAGTCCGAGCGACGCAGGCGGCGTCTCTGTGCCTCCGTGGTGGACATTGCCCCTGCGGCCGGCCTACCCGGGGGCAGGCCCGGCAAACAGCTTGGAATACTGAAGGCATGCCCCCAGCTCCTTACACATCAGCCCTCGCCGAGTCGCTGGCCCCGGACCTCCTGGATCGCTTCCAGCGCTACGTGCGCGTCGACACACAATCCCACGACCAGCGCACCGGCTCGCCCAGCACGCCGGGTCAGCTCGACCTTGGCAGGCTGCTGGTCTCCGAGTTGCACGAGGCGGGGATCGCCGATGCGTTCCTCGACGACAACGGGTACGTCGTGGCGTCGCTCGATCCGTCGGGCGCCGAGTCCGACGGCCCCACGATCGGCCTGATCGCGCACATGGACACGAGCCCCGCCGCGCCCGGCAAGGGCGTCGAGCCGATCGTGCACCGCGACTGGGACGGCTCCGTGATCGAGCTGCCGCGCGAGGGCACGCGCCTCGACCCCGCTGCGATGCCCGAAATGACCGCCAAGCTCGGCCACGACCTCGTCACCGGCAGCGGCGACACGCTGCTTGGCGCCGACGACAAGGCCGGCGTGGCCGCGATCATGGCGGCCGTCGCTCGCCTCGCCGCCGATCCGCAGCTACCGCGCCCGCGCCTGCGGATCGCGTTCACGCCCGACGAGGAGATCGGGCTGGGCGCTTCGCTGTTCGACATCGAGCGCTTCGGGGCGCTGTGCGCGTACACGATCGACGGCTCCGAGCTGGGGCAGCTCCAGGACGAGACGTTCAGTGCCGTGGAGGTGACCCTGACCGTCCACGGCGTCGACGTGCACCCCGGTTATGCCACGGGCAAGCTCGTCAGCGCCCTGCGACTCGCGGCGAGGATCGTCGCGGCCCTGCCGGCCGACACCCTGGCGCCCGAGACCACGTCGGGGCGCGAGGGATTCATCCACCCTTACAGCATCAGCGGCACGCCCGGGGAGGCTCAGGTGACCGCGATCGTGCGCGATTTCGACGACGAGCGTCTCGAGCGCCACGTGGCGCTGCTCAAAAGCACCGCCGAGGAGGTCGTCGGCGCCGAGCCTCGCGCCCGCCTCGAGTTCGACGTCCGTCCGCAATACCGCAACATGCGCCGCCACCTCGATGCCGCCCCATACGCGACCGACGCCGCCGAAGAGGCGATGCGTGCGGAGGGGCTGGACCCCGTTCGGACCCCGATCCGCGGCGGGACCGACGGCTCGCTGCTGAGCGAGATGGGACTGCCCACGCCCAACATCTTCACCGGCGGACACGAGTTTCACTCGGTCAGGGAATGGGCCTCGGTGCAGGACATGGCCGCCTCTGCCGCGACCATCATCCGGCTGGCCGAGGTGTGGACCAGGCCACAGTTCGTCGCGGCTGCCGCGACCAGCGGACGCTAGCCTCTTCGCCGTGAGCCCCACGTTCAGCGCCTCGCTCGCATCGGTCGACGGAGCAGTGATGCTCGCGTCCAGCGCGACGATCCCGGCGACGGACGAAGGGCTGCTGCGCGGAGACGGCGTGTTCGAGGTGATCCGGTTGTACGCGGGGCGGCCGTTCGCGTTCGAAGAGCATCTGCAGCGCCTGGAGCGCTCGGCGTCCAACCTGCGCTTGGCGCTCGACGTCGAGGCGGTTCGGTCCGACGCGTGGAGGCTGCTTCGGCACGCGGGCACGGGACGCGATCACGAGTTGCTGCGGATCGTGGTGACGCGCGGCGGCAAGCGGCTGCTGCTGACCGAATCTCTGCCGAAAACCGCCGACCGGGCGCGACTGGCGACGATCACATATGCGCCGACGCGCATCCTCGACGGCGTCAAGTCGCTGTCCTACGCCTCGAACATGCTCGCATCGCGCCTGGCGCGTGAGCGCGGCTTCGACGAGGCGCTGCTGGTCTCGCCGCACGGGCGCGTGCTCGAGGCGCCCACGAGCTCGCTGTTCTGGGTCAAGGGCGGCGAAGCGCTGACGCCGCCGCTCTCAGAGCACATCCTCGCGTCGATCACGCGGCGAGTCGTGATCGACGTGTCGGGCGCGCGGGAGCGAGAGTGCACGCTCGAGGAGCTGCTGAAAGCAGACGAAGTGTTCCTGGCCTCGACCGTGCGCGAGGTGCAGCCAGTGGTCGCCATCGACGACCGGCGCTACGACGCGGAGGCGCCGCTGACCGCGCAGATCGCCGAGCAGGTCGCGGCGCGGATCAAGTCGGAGCTCGACGCGAGTTGACAATCGCCGGCTCGTCCGGGCGCTGATGGAACTCCCCGCATGAAGGTTCTCACCGTCGTCGGCAACCGCCCGCAGTTCATCAAGGCGGCGGCGTTGTCGATGCCGCTGCGTCGCGCGCACGATGAGGTGCTGGTCCACACCGGCCAGCATTTCGACGACGACCTGAGCGCGGTGTTCTTCGCGGAGCTCGGCGTCCCCGCTCCAGACCGCGAGCTGGGCATCTCGGGCGGCTCGAACACCTCGCAGACAGCTCGCCAGCTGGCGGCGCTGGAGCCGGTCGTCAAGGAGGTCGGACCGGACGCCGTGCTGGTTTACGGCGACACCAACTCGACCTTGTCGGGTGCGCTTGCCGGGGCGCAGGCAGGGGTCCCGGTCGCCCACGTCGAAGCCGGCATGCGCTCGTTTGACCTCACGATGCCAGAGGAGCTCAACCGCGTTCTCGTCGATCACGCCAGCCGGCTCCTGCTCTGCTCATCCCAGGTTGCGGTCGACAACCTCGCCAACGAGCACGTCAGCGGCGCCGTCGAGTTGGTCGGCGATGTGATGGTGGACGTCGCGATGACGATCCAGCCGCGCGCACGCACCCGTCTGGACCTGCTGAGCGCGCGTGGCGTGGAGCCCGGCGGCTACGTGCTGGCCACGGCGCATCGAGCGGGCAACGTCGACGTGCCGGCGAGGCTGGAGGCGCTCGTCGATCTGCTGCTGGCGATTCCGTATCCCGTGGTGTTCCCGGTCCACCCCCGCACGCGCGCCCGGCTGCGCGATGCCGGGCTCGACGAGCGCCTCGAGCGCAGCAAGCGGATGATCCTCACACCACCGCTCGGGTACATCGAGTTGACCGCGCTGCTGTGCAACGCCCGCGCCCTGGTGACGGACTCAGGCGGCCTCCAGAAGGAGGCCTATCTGGCCGGCGTGAAGTGCACCACCCTGCGCTCGAGCACCGAGTGGACCGAGACGGTGCAGCTGGGATGGAACGAGCTCGTGGACCTCGACCGCGACGCTGCGCTGGCGGCGCTCGAGCGCGAGCCGCCGGCCGAGCGCCCGCCACTTTACGGCGACGGGCACGCCGGAGACCACATTTTGTCTGCGCTTACACTGCACCTCGCATGAAGGGGTACCGATGACTGACGGCCGTCTTTCACTCGCACTGGTAGGCCTCGGCTACTGGGGGCCGAACCTCGCCCGCAATTTCGCGGCGATCGAGGACTGCGACCTCACGTGGTGCTGCGACGCGTCTGAGGATGCCCGCGCGCGGCTCGCAGGCCAGTACCCGGGCACCCGCTTCACCGACGACCTCGCCGAGGTGCTGGCCGATCCGGACGTCGACGCGGTGGTCCTGGCGACGCCCGTCCCGACTCATGCCGAGCTCGCCGTGCGTGTGCTCGAGTCCGGCAGGCACTGCTTCGTGGAGAAGCCACTCGGCCAGTCGGTCGCCGAGGCGCAACTGGCAGTCGACGCTGCGCAGAGCACAGGCAAGACCCTGATGGTCGGCCACCTGCTGGAGTACCACCCCGGCGTACAGCGGCTCAAAGAGCTCAGCGACTCGGGCGAGCTCGGCGACGAGATCTACTACATCTACGGCAATCGCCTGAACCTCGGCAAGGTCCGCGCCGACGAGAACGCGCTGTGGAGCCTCGGTGCGCACGACGTGTCGGTGCTGCTGTATCTCGCCGACGAGGAGCCGCACGAGGTGATCGCGCGAGGCGAGTCCTACGTCCGCGAGGGCGTCGAGGACGTCGTGTTCTGCTTTTTGCGGTTCCCCTCCGGGCTCTCGGCCCATTTGCATCTGTCGTGGCTGGACCCCCACAAGGAGCGCCGCTTCACGATCGTCGGCTCCAAGCGGATGGCGACGTTCGACGACATGGCGCTCGAGGGCAAGCTGACCATCTACGACAAAGGCGTCGACGAGACCTCGCGGGGCTACGGCGAGTACATCACCCGCTCAGGCGACATCTTCTCCCCGCGGATCCCCAACCTCGAGCCGCTGCGCGTCGAATGCGAGCACTTCGTGCGGTGTGTGCGCACCGGCGAGCGGCCGCGTTCCGATGGCGAAAGCGGGCTGCGCGTGGTGCGGGTGCTCGAGGAGCTCCAGAACTCGCTCGATCGCTCGCTGCGGGTGAGGTAGTTGTCCGAGATCGCCCCGCAGGCATACGTCGCGCCCACGGCCGTCGTGCAGCCGGGCGCCGTCGTCGGGCCCGGGGCAGTGATCCACGACGGCGCCCAGATCGGCGCGAGCGCGCGGATCGGGTCGCTGACAGTCGTGCACGCCGGGACGAAGGTGGGGGACGGCTGCGTGATCGAGGACCACGTCGTGCTCGGCAAACGGCCGCGGCTGCGGCCGGGCTCGAGCGCCGCGGGAGCCGATCCCGAGCCGCTCGTGATCGAAGCGGGGGCGACGGTATGCGCCGGCGCCGTCGTCTACGCCGGCGCCCGGATCGGCTCGAGGGCGATCATCGGAGACCAGTCGCAGGTCCGCGAGCGGTCGGTGGTCGGACCTGGGTCCGTCGTCGGGCGAGGATC
Organism: uncultured Solirubrobacterales bacterium; assembly: GCA_963725925.1. Lineage (GTDB taxonomy): Bacteria > Actinomycetota > Thermoleophilia > Solirubrobacterales > Solirubrobacteraceae > Palsa-465. The sequence goes on along the minus strand of CAVSAY010000017.1, from coordinate 298,144 downwards.
CACGATCGATTTCGACGCCCGCGTGGGCGCCCGCGTGTCGATCCAGACCAGCGTGTACGTCACCGGCGGGAGCATCGTCGAGGACGACGTATTCGTGGGTCCTGGCGTGGTCATGACCAACGACAACACGATGGGTCGCCATCCCCGCGGCGAGGCGCTCAAGGGGCCGGTGCTGCGTCGGGCATGCCGGGTGGGCGGCGGCGTGGTGCTGGTGCCGGGGGTCGAGATCGGCGCCGAGGCGTTCGTGGCGGCCGGGGCGGTGGTGACGCACGACGTCGGCGAGCGCGAGGTCGTGATCGGAGTGCCTGCGCGGGCGGTGCGGCGGGTGCCCGACGAGGACCTGCTGGAGCGCTGGCGCTAGCACGGCTCTAAGCCCCTGAGGGATGCCTAAGGCACCCAGCGGGCCTGGATCTGAGGTAGGCGGTGGCTCAAAGACTGGGCCGCTGCCCGATGTGGGGGCCCCTGACTTACGCGCATGCTTACGGCATGAGCACTCCCACCTTCACCAAGCCCCACTTCCGCCTCCCGGGCGGCCGTCCCTTCCACCTGCTGCTGACCAGCCTCGCGGTCTCCTCGTGCGGCGATTGGCTCTACAACGTGGCGCTGCTGGCGTTCGTCTACGACCGCACCCGGTCGGCGGCCTGGCTCGCGGCGACCACGGCAGCGCGCGTGGCCCCGCTCGTCGTTCTGGGGCCGATCGGTGGAGTGCTCGCCGACCGCTGGGATCGCCGCAGGCTGATCATCGCCTCCGACCTTTCGCGGGCGGTAGCGATGATCGCACTGGCGATCGTCGCGGCCACCTCGATGCCGGTGGTGCTGGCGGCGCTGCTCGCCGCCCTGTCGACCGCCGCGGGGGTCGTCCAGCCGCCGTCCGTGGCGGCGTGCACGCCTCGACTGGTCGTCGCCGACGAGCTGCAGCGCGCCAACGCCATCCGCGCCGCGATCGGACAAGGATCGATCGTCGCAGGCCCGGCGCTTGGCGCCGTGCTGCTGGGGCTGTCCTCGCCCGGCGGTTGCGATCGCGCTCAACGCGGCCACCTTCCTCGCCTCGGCAGTCGCGATCACGGCCATCGGCCGCAGCCCCGCGTTCGTCCCGTCGCGGGAGAACCCCGGGTCGCTGCGTCTCGGTCAGGAGCTTCGAGACGGCGTGCAGGCACTCCGCGAGGCACCCGCGGCGGTGCGCCTGGTCGCGGCCGACATGCTCTGCAGCGCCACGTACGGGCTGCTGACAGTCACGCTGGTGCTGGTGAGCATGCGCGTCGGCACCGGCACCGGCGGCTACGGACTGCTGCTCGGGATGTTCGGCCTCGGCGGCGTGGTCGGCGCGACGGTCGTCGGCAAGTTGGACGCTCCGGCGCTGTGGCGGCGCATGCTGCTCGTCGCGCTTGGCCTCGTGGCGGTCGCGGTTGCCGCGCTCGGCCTGGTTCACTCGCTGGCGATCGCGATCGTCCTGTCACTGGCGGGCGGCGGCGGCATGATCGTCGCCGAGGTCCTGTCGGAGACGGCGCTCGGGCAGATGCTCGACGACGCGGTCCTGGCCCGCGCCTACGGCCTGGTGCTGCCGGCCTCGGTGAGCGGGATCGTGATCGGCTCGCTGGTCGCCGGTCCGCTCGTCGCCTGGGTCGGCGCCACCGACTCGTTCCTCGTGGCCGGCCTGGGGCTGGCGCTCGCGAGTGCGCTGCTGCTGCGCCGCCCGCTCGACGACACCGGAGCACCCGGCGTCGTGGTGCCTGCTCCGGCGATGTAGGCGCCGCCAAACGTCAGGGCGCGACGAGGCCCAGGCGATGCGCCAGCGCCGCGGCCTGGACGCGCGTGGTGACGCCGAGCTTGCCCAGGATGTTGGACACGTGCACGCTGGCGGTCTTGCGGGAGATGAACAGCTGCTCGGCGATCTCCCCATTGGAGCGGCCCTCGGCAACGAGCCGCAGGACCTCAAGCTCGCGGGCGGTCAGTCCGAATCCGTCGAGGTCGCTCCCGTCGCGCCGCCTGGCCGCAGCCCCGTCACCGACACCGGTCAGCCGGCCACGACGGATGATCTCGTTGGCCAGCTCGACGAGCGGGGCCGCTCCCATCCGCTGCGCGAGCTCGAGTGCCTCACGGACCTCGGCGGTTGCGGCCGGGGCATCTCCTGCCTGGGCGAGCGCCTCGCCGTGGCGCAACAACGCGTATGCGCGCGGATGAGGCTCGTTCATCTCACCGGTCGCCGCCACCGCATCGCGCCACGCGGCGACGGTGTCGCCGCCGATCAGGCGTGAATACTCGGCCATCGCCAGCGCCTTGTAACCGTTGTCAGACGCGACGCGTGTGTTCAGGACGACCGCAAGCTCGTGCAGTGCGGTGCCGCGCTGGACAGCGTGCGGTACGCCGGCTCCACGATCGGCCTCGATCCTCGCGCCGAGCCACATCACGGGCCACACGTAGCGATTTGCGTCTTCGGACACGTTCGTCTCGAGCACTAGTTGCACGATCTCCGACGCCCGCTCGGGGTCGTTCGCGAGCAGGGCGATCTGCGCCTCGGTGGTCGCGAACGGGTACGCATACTGCGGGACGCCGGTGGCGCCGAGCGCTGCGCGCGCGTCGCGCAGCTCCTGCTCGGCTTCTCGCCGGCGGCCGGCGAGGATGTACATCTCGGCGCGATAGAGCATCAGCGTTCCACCGAACACCCCGCTGGCCTCTGTCGTCGGCGCTGCCAGGCTCAGAGCCTCGTCCCAGCGCCCAGACCGCATCAGAGCTTCGATCTTGTTGCCGCGAAGGAACGCTCCTGCGGTCCGCGACAGGCCCGACTGCTCCGCGAACGCTCCGCCTTCGTCGGCGAGGGCCACGACCTCGTCGAAACGACCCAGCATCAGCAGCGTGTCTGAGAGGTTGACGTATCCACGCATTGCCGTCCACGCGAACCCGCCACGGATGGCATCGTCGACACCCTGACGCTGCAGCTGCAGTGCCGACTCGGTCTCGCCGCGATGCGCCCGTGCGTGACCGATCGTCAGCCGAGCATCGCAAGCCTGCTCGGCTGCCCCGACGACCTCGGCCACGTGCAGGGCGCGTTCGGCAGCCTCGGTGGCTCGGACGAAGTCTTCGGAGAGCAGCATCGCTCGTGCGAGCGAGGCGAGCACCTTGGCGCCTTCCTCGCTCGGCGCATCTGGCAGAACCGCCACGGCGCGCTCGAGCTCGACGTTTGCCTGCTGATCGCGGCCCAGATCGATCATCAGTCGTGCCTTCTCTGCCAACAGCAGCGCCAGCCGCCTGCCGTCGTCCGCAGATCCGACCTCCGCGAGCGCCTGCTCGAACAGAGCCACAGCCCGGTCGGCCGCGCCGCCATGCCAGGCCGCGTGGGCGGCGTCGTCGAGCAGCTCGCCGTATGTCCGGCCGGCAAGCTCCTCTGCGTCGGGCACCCCTGTCCACAACTCCAGGGCGAGCTCGTAATGGCGCTGCGCCTCTGCGGGTGCGGACGCCGCCGCGACGGCATCTCCTGCTCGGACCGACGCCGCGAGCGCCTTGGGCATGTTGTGAGCGGCGACCCAGTGATGCGCGAGCATCGCCGGGACACCGATCCCAGGTCCGGCGAGCGAAGGATCCTGCTCGAGCGATTCCGCGTACGCACGGTGCAGTCGCGCGCGCTCGCCCGGAAGCAGATCCTCGTAGACCGCGGCCCTGGCCAGTGCGTGGCGAAACGCGTATCCGCGACCGCCCGGGTCCACGATCAGCAGCTGGTGCTCGACGATCTCGCGCAGCGCCGCGTACAGCTCGTCCTCTCCGACGCCGACGGCGACCCCCAGCAGTCCCTCCGGCGCCCAGCGTCCCGATGCCGATGCGACGCGCAACACGTGCTGCGCGTCCTCGGACAGCAGATCGACGCGCGCCAGCAGCACGTCGCGCAGGGATGGCGGCAGGTAATCGTGCTTGATCCGTCCGTCTCTCACGGCGCCCAGCAGCTCCTCGACGAACAGCGGAATCCCCTCAGACCGCTGGAACAGCAGGTCCACGAGCTCGCCGTCGGGGCGCTGATCGAGGATCGCCTGGATCTGGGCGCCGACCTCCTCGGCGCCGAGCCGCTCGAGCTCGAGCCGCTCCACCGAGCGCTGCTGGTCCCACCGTCCGGCCATGCGGCGAAACGGGTGCGCCCGGTGCAGCTCGTCGTAGCGCACCGTGCAGATCAACAGCGCGTGACCGGTCAGGCCCCGCACGAGCAGTGCGATCAGGTCGAGCGTCGAGCGGTCGGCCCACTGCACGTCCTCGAAGACGAGGACCAGCGGCCGCTCGGCGGCCAGGCGCGAGACGAGCCCGAGAACAAGCTCCGGAACTCGGGATGCACCATCGTCGGAGGAGCGCACCTGCTCGCCGGCCTCGAGCTCGGGGAACAGCCGGGCGATCTCGCCCCGTGCCGGGCCCAGGCGATCGCCGAGCTCGTCGATTCCGAGCTCGGAGGCGAGCGTGCGCAGCACCTCGACGAGCGGTCCGAAGGGGATCCCCTCACCTCCGAGCTCGACGCAGCCGCCGACGAGCACGCGCGCGCCGGCCTCGTCGGCGCGCCGGCTGAGCTCCTGGACCAGCCGCGACTTGCCGACGCCGGCCTCGCCACCGACGAGGACCGCCGTGGGCTCTCCGGCAATCGCCCGCTCCAGGGCGCCATCGAGCACCGCGAACTCAGCCTGACGACCGACCAGCACCGGGCTGACGAGGCTGGCGGTCACTCGGTCATCTTCCCAGTGCAGTCTCCGGGGCCGGGCTCGCGGAGCTTTAGCCGGCGTGTGCTGGGGCCGGCGACAGGCCTTCGCTGGCGTGGGTCCAGATCACCTGGTCGGTGCCCGGGCCGACGCTGATCAGCGCGATTGGCACCCCGACGAACTCAGACATGTACTGCAGATACTCGCGCGCCGTGGTCGGCAGCTCGGACTCCTCGCGGCATTCGGTGAGGTCCTCGCTCCAGCCGGGAAGCTCCTCGTACTCGCCGGAGGCGTGGTGTAGCACCGTCTGGTGGTAGGGGAAGTGATCGAACTCGGCGCCCTCGGCTCCGCGATAGCGCGTGCATACCTTCAGCCTGCTGTGGCCCGACAGCACATCGAGCTTGGTCACCGCGAGGGAGGTCAACGAGTTGATCTGCGCGGCATAGCGCAGCGCGACGAGATCCAGCCAGCCGACCCTGCGGGCCCGGCCCGTGGTCGTCCCGTACTCGCCGCCCTGCTCGCGGATCTCCTCGGCGAGCGGCCCCTCGAGCTCTGTCGGGAACGGGCCGGATCCGACGCGCGTGCTGTACGCCTTGGTCACGCCCCAGACCTCGTCGATGTCCTTGGGGCCAACGCCGGCGCCAATGCAGGCGGCGCCGGCGACGGGGTTGGAGGACGTGACGAACGGATACGTACCGTGGTCGAGGTCCAGCAGCGCGCCCTGCGCGCCTTCGAACACAACCACCTGGCCCGAGTCGAGCCGCTCGTGCACGAGCCGGATCGTGTCGGCGATGTAGGGCTCGAGCCGGTGGCCGAACGTCAGATACTCCTCGGTGATCGTCTGCAGGTCCAGGCGCGGGTCCTTGGCGAACGGCCGCAAGGACAGCCGCTTGGGCTCGAGCGCCGCGGCGATCTTCTTCTTCAGGATCTTCTCGTCGAGCAGGTCCTGAACGCGGATGCCCAGACGCGCCGCCTTGTCGGCGTAACACGGGCCGATGCCGCGGCGAGTGGTCCCGATCTGGAGCTTGCCCAGCTTGTTCTCGCCCGCGTCGTCGAGCATCAGGTGGTAGGGCATGATCAGGTGGGCGTTTGCTGAGATCCGCAGCGAGGTCGTATCGACCCGGCGCCGGCGCAGCTCCTCGAGCTCGTCGGTCAGCACCTTCGGGTCGACGACCACGCCGTTGCCGATCACGCACAGCGTGCCCGGGTGCAGGATCCCGGACGGGATCAGGTGGAGCTTCCAGGTCTGGCCGTCGCGGACGATCGTGTGGCCGGCGTTGTTGCCGCCCTGAAAGCGCACGATCGCGTCGGCCCGCTCGGCGAGCAGGTCGGTGACCTTCCCCTTGCCTTCATCGCCCCATTGGGCGCCAACGACAACGACTCCTGGCATCGGTGAATGAGTGTACGCGGGCAGGCGGGGGAGACTCGCAGTGTCGCGAGTCCCGCCACTCGATTTGGAGTGTCGCGAGTCCCTCCACTCGATTTGGAGTGTCGCGAGTCCCTCCACTCGCGACACAGTGCTCAGGATCTCCGCGCGGCTATCAGTCGCGACGAATCGTCATTTGTGCCGACGGGCAGCGGCGGCCGGTCGCCGCAGTCGACCGACGCCGACTCGTGCCCCACCAGCTGGCCACCCGCGCACGCCTCGGCCTCAACCTCGCGACCCGGGTTGACGACTCCGAACACGCCCACGAGCCCTCCTGCCGCGACCAACGCGGCGCAGATGACGAGGACCATGTGGAAGGCGTTCACCGAGTCCGAGTTGCGAGCGAACGAGTCGCCGACCAGCGTGCCCGATACGACGATGCTCATCGCTGAGATCCCGATCAGCCCGGCGATTCGAGCGACCGCGTTGTTTACGGCCGACGCGATCCCGGCGTCGCTCTCGTCGGCGTCTGCCAGCACCGCCGCGGTCAGCGGCGCGACCGTCATCGACAGCCCGATCCCGAACACGATCAGCCCCGGCAGCAGATCGGCGATGAACGACGTCTTCAGCCCGGTGCGCAGCAGCAGGAGGATGCCGCACGCGGAGACGAGCGGGCCGACACCCATGAACAACCGTGGCCCGTACTTGTCGGCCAGCGCCCCGAACCGGCGCGAGAGCAGGAACGCGATGATCGTGACCGGAAGCGTCGTCAGGCCGGCCTTGATCGCGTCGTAGCCCGCGGCCTCCTGCAGAAAGATCACCAGGAAGAAGAACAGAATCGAGAGGCCCGCATACATCGCGAAGGTCTCGATGTTGCCTGCCGAGAAGTTGCGCCGGCTGAACAGCTCGAGCTTGAGCATCGGGTGATCGGCGACGCGCTCGTAGCGGATGAACGCGACCAGCGAGATCACGCCGCCGATCAGCGAAACGAAGATCACCGGGCTGCCCCAGCCATAGTGCGGCTGCTCGACGAATCCGAACACGACGCCTCCGAGGCCGACCGCGCACATCACGGCGCCCAGGTAGTCGACCGAGCGCTTCGCTTCTCGGGTGCCCACAGGCACCGCCATCCGCACGAGTGCGAGCGTGCCGAGGATCAGCGGAATGTTGATCGCGAAGATCCAGCGCCACGACGCGTTGTCGACGATCCAGCCCCCGGCGAGCGGCCCGACGATCGCTGCGATGGCCCCCCAGGCCGTCCACGTTCCAATCGCGGCACCGCGCTGCTTAGGGGCGAACGCACCCACGATCACCGCAAGGGAGCTCGGCACCAGCAGCGCTCCCGCGAGCCCCTGCAGAGCGCGGCCCGCGAGCAGGACCCCCATCGTCGGCGCGGCCGCGCAGACGAGCGAGAACCCCCCGAACGCAGCCACGCCGATCGTGAACACCCGGCGCTCGCCGTAGATGTCGGCCAGCGACCCGCCGATCAGGATGAACGACCCCAGGGTGAGCAGGTACAGGTTCGAAATCCACTGCTGTGCCGAGAGCCCGCCGCCGAGGTCGTGTTCGATCGCCGGCAGGGCGACGTTGACGATCGTCCCGTCGATCGTGGCCACACCGGAGCCGAGGATCGCCGCAATCAGCGTCAGCCGCTGGCGTGTGCTCACGATGCCGGCTGCTCGTCGACGGGCGCCCCGTGGTCGTGCGGTGGTGCCAGCTTGAAGCCGGCGAGGTCGATCCGTGCGCTGCCTCTGACGCGCACGAGCACCATCGTCACCCCGCTACATCGGGGGCACCGGGCAACTGTTCCGGGCGCGCGCAGGTACACGCGCTGCTCGGCGATCACTCCGGTGGCGCCGCAGTGCGCGCAAGTGCCGATGGCCGTGGTCATCTCCTCGCCGAACACCTCGAACAATTCGCCGGCGATTGCGTTTCCGTCCAACGCGTCCATCGTCGTCTCCTCCTCGCTCCTCTCCTCCTCACGTCCCGGTGGGACCGAACCGCTCGGTCCTGATCCTCCTCGGATCGTGACCGCCGCCAACAAGTGTCCCCGACGCACTCTCCACGAACCCGCTCGGCCCGCAGATGTAGGTCAGCGGCATGTTCGCCGCGGGCCACGAAACCTCGTCGAGCAGCTTGCCGTCGATGCGGCCACGATGCCCGGTCCAATCCTCGGGCCACTCACGGGTGAGCGTGAAGCTGACGTCCACGCCGTCGCCGGCAGCGGCGAATCTGGCGAGCTCGTCGCGGTAGATCACGTCGTCGAGCGCCCGAGCCGAATACAGCAGCCGCACCGCCACGTCGCTGCCGGTCGCTGACCGATGGCGCAGCATCGAGCGAAACGGCACGATTCCCGAGCCGCCCGCGATCAGCAGCAGGGGTCCCGCCAATGACTGGTTCCACACGAAGTAGCCGCCGATCGGGCCTCGAAGCTCGAGCTCGTCTCCCGGGCGCAGCTCGCCCACCAGGTATGGCGAGACCTCGCCGTCGTCGAGCCGCTCGACCGTGAGCACGAGATGCTCGTCCTCTGGGCCCGACGCGATCGAGTAGCTGCGCTGCGCCTGGTAGCCATCCTCGGCGGTCAGCCGCACGTCGACGTGCTGGCCGGCGTCGTGACCCGGCCAGTCGGCCGGCTCGAGCACGATGCTCGTCGTCTGCGCCGTCTCCTCGACGAGCTCGACGACCCTGGCCTGCTGCCAGTTCAGTCGCCTTGGTAGCGCTGCTCGAGCCATGGGTCGCCGTGATTGTGGTAGCCGTAGTTCTCCCAGAACCCGGGCTCGTCGTCGGCGGTCAGCGTCAGCCCGCGCACCCACTTGGCGCTCTTCCAGAAGTACAGATGTGGCACGAGCAGCCGCGCCGGGCCGCCGTGCTCGGCCTCGAGCGGCTCGCCGCCGTACTCGTAGGCGACCCAGGCCTTGCCGTCGGTCACGTCCTCGAGCGCGAGGTTGGTCGTGTAGCCGCCATCCGACCATGCGGTCAGGTATCCGGCCGAGGTGTCGACGTTCTCGAGCAGCGTGTCGACTGATACGCCCGTCCAGGCGGTGTCGAGCTTGGACCACTTGGTCACGCAGTGGATGTCGACTGTGACCGTCTCGGTGCGGAGCGCGAGAAACTCCTCCCACGGCCACGACACGGGCTCCTCGACCTCGCCGTGGATCGTGAAGCTCCACTCGTCAAGCGGCGTGTGCGGCGTCGGGCCGGCCGACAGCACCGGGAAGTCGGTCGTGAGGTACTGCCCGGGCGGGATGCGGGATGGATCGGCGACCGGCCGCCGCCGGCCGAGGAAGCCACGAGAGACGGGCGACATCAATTCCCTCCTGTGGTTGGCTGGAACCGGGACACGAAGTTCAAAGCGATCTCGGCCACCGCCTGCCAGCCGTGGTCGATCGTCAGCGCGTGCCCGCGGCCCTCGAGCTTGACGATCTCGGTGACGCCCTCGTTGTGGCGCTGGCGCTTGTAGGACGCATTGGCGATCGCCCACGGGACGGTGTGATCCTGGTCGGCGGAGATGATCAGCAGCGGGCCCCGCTCGGGATTCTTCGCGTCCACCTTGGCCTCGGTCCACGGATTGAAGTTGGCGGCGGCCGCCTGGAAGATCGGCTCGCCCGATCCGGGGACGGAGTAGTCCTCGTACAACTGCTTGGCCTCGTCCTCGCTGACCGCATTGGCGAAGCCGTAGCGGAACTGGTCGAACGTCAGCGGGATGGCGCGGTGGCGGTTAGCGGGGTTGCCGAGCACGGGCTTGCCGGCGCGGAGCGCCGAGATCGGAAGCGGCAGCACGCCGCGAAACGGGGCGGGGCTGATCGCCACCGACGCCGAGGCAAGGCCCCGGCCGGCGATGATCTGCGTGAGCAGTCCTCCGAACGAGTGGCCGATCACGGCGGGCTTCTGGGACAGTCCCTCGATGACCGCCTGCACGTGGTCGGCGATCTGGCCGACGGTCTTGTGCGCGAACACCTCGGGGTTGGCCTTGGCCTCCTGGACCGTCTCTGGGTCGTCCGGCCAGCCTGGCGCGACGGTCGCATAGCCGGCCTCTCCGAACAGCGTCTCCCATCGCTCCCAGCTGTTGGGAAGCAGCCACAAGCCGTGGACGAACACAACCGGAATACGCCCGGACTCATTGGCGCGCTCCACCTGGGCAGCCTCGTGGCTGCTGATCGCGGTCGTGTCGGCCGAAGCTTTGCTCATGCGCCACTCCAAGGTGTCGATTCGATCGCCGGGTTCGGCGATCCCACATTTCAACCGTCTCGGATAACGCCCCTGCGTCGCGTCCGTGAGGTCACTCTAGCCGTCGCGTAGCTTCGGCTAAAGAGGAGATGCGGAGGTGTCGGCTGAGGGGTAGGGCGCCCGGCGCTTAGCCGGCCGCGAAGCCTGTGCGCAGCCGCTTCGACGGCCGCCGCGAGCCGCGTGCCCGGGTCGGTGTGACCGCCGCCGCGTGGGCGCGCAGCAGCCTCACGAGGTGCTGCGTTGCAAAGAACGGATCGGCGATCACGGTCTCGTCGGCGAGCGACAGCGCCGCTCGCAGCTCGTCGTCGACTTCCGCCACCAGCACCGGCGAGGCCGGCACGCCGGCCGCACTGTCGAGCGCGGCCAGACGAGCGAGCGCGGCCTGATCGTCCGCGTAAGCGGGGCGAATCGTGATCGAGGCGGGAGCTCTGAGGCCGGGCATGGATGAGAACTTTGATCCTGGAGGGCCATAAATGCAAATAAGGGTTTGCTTGGTGGGGTATAACTTGAGGTCATGCTTGACGTACGCCGGCTGAGGGTTCTGTGCGAGGTCGCGCGGCATGGTTCGTTCTCGGGCGCGGCTGCGGCGCTGGGCTACACGCAGCCGGCGGTGTCGCGTCAGATCGCCACCCTCGAGGCAGAGACCGGGACCCTGCTCGTTCGGCGCGTGCCTCAGGGGGTCGTGCTCACCGACGCGGGGCGTCTGCTGGTCGACCGCGGCACGGCGATCCTGGCGCGGTTGCAAGACGTCGAGCTCGAGCTCAAGGCGCTCGCCGGGCTCGAGGGCGGGACCTTGCGGATCGCATCGTTCGCATCGGCGGCGGCATCGATCGTCCCGTTGGCGATCGCGAGCTTCCGCGAGCTCTATCCGGACGTCGAGCTGAACATCGTGATGGCGGATCCGATCGACTCCATGCCCCAGCTGCGCGCGGGCGAGCTCGACATGGCGATCTCCCACGATCCGCTCGGCGGGCGGCCTTCCGGGGACGGCTGCATCATCGTCGGACAAGGCGAAGGACCCGCGGACATCGAGCTGATTCACCTGTTCGACGACCCGATGTACGTCGCGCTGCCCGCCGGCCACTCACTCGCCGACGAATACCCGTTGCGGCTCTCGGACTTCGCCAACGAGCCGTGGATGCTCGCGACGACCAGCCACTGCCCTGACTCGCGGCTGTTCCTGCGCTCGTGCCACGAGGCGGGGTTCGAGCCGCGGATCGCGTTTCAGAACGACGACTATCCGGCGATCCTCGGCTTCGTCGCGGCCGGTGTGGGTGTCGCTCTGGTCCCCGACATGGTCGCCCGGGGCGTGCGCGACGACGTGGTCGTCCGCGAGCTCGCCTCCGACGCGCCGTCACGCCCGATCTTCGTCGCGATGCCGGTCGGCTACCGCTCGCCGGCGGCGGCCGCGATGCTCACCGTCCTGCGCGAGATCAGCGAGCGTTGGGTCGCGCAGCGTCCGGCGCTGACGCTCGCCTGACCTCGATCGCGTCTGGCAGCGCACGCTGCACGCTTCGCTGATCGTCGCCGCCGAGCGGCAGCTGATCGCACATCTGCGTCAGGCGCGACACCGTTCGCTCGGTGATCTGCTCGCACAGCGCCTCACGGTCGAGGATGTTGGTGGTGATGACCATCGAGCGCTCGTCTTCGTAGCGCGCGTTGACGATCGAGTAGAGCTCTTCGAGCACCCAGTCGGTGGTGCGCTCCGCCCCGACGTCGTCGATGTGCAGCAGGTCCACTGCGGTCAGCCGGTCCAGCAGGTCCACGTGGGAGCGCTCGGCCCGGTGGGTGTCGCGGATCTCGTTGAGCAGGCGTGGCAGCGAGTAGATCGCCACCGATCGCCCGGCTTCGAGCGCCGCCTTGGACACGAGCATCGCCAGCGTTGTCTTGCCGGTGCCCACCTGACCCATGAACCACAGGCCCCGCCCCGCATCCAGGTGCGAGTCGATGTCGCCGGCAAAGCGGCGCGTGGCGCGCACGATCGTGCCGTCGATCTCCGTGACCGGCCAGCGGTCAAACGCGGCGTCGCGATAGCGGCGCGGGATCACGGCCGAGAGGCTGCGGGCCTTGGCCATCACGATCCGTCCGATCCGGCAGCGGCAGTCAAACGCGGTGTTGGTGCTCTCGTCGAGCACGAACCCCGATCCGTCGCACATGTCGTAGGGGCAGCCGCTCATCCCGCGAACCGCTCGCCCGCGTAGTTCATGAACTTCGGGTACTCGTTCTGGAACGTGAGCACGACCTCGCCGACGGGTCCGTTGCGGTGCTTGGCGATGATGATGTCGGCCTCGCCCGGGCGCTCGGAGTCCCTGTCGTAGTACTCCTCGCGGTAGATGAACATCACGACGTCTGCATCCTGCTCGATCGCACCCGAGTCGCGTAGGTCGGACAGGATCGGCTTCTTCTCGCCGCCGCGCTGCTCGACCGCACGGCTCAGCTGCGAGAGGGCGATCACCGGCACGTTGAGCTCGCGAGCCAGGCCCTTGAGACCCCGGGACATCTGACCGACCTGCTCGACGCGGCTCTCCAGGTGTCCCTCGTGGCGCATCAGCTGCAGGTAGTCGACGATGATCAGGCCGAGGCCGCCTTCAATCTGGTGGTGCAGCCGGCGCGCCTTGGCGCGCACCTCGAGCACGCCCGTGTCGCTGGAGTCGTCGACGTACAGCGGTGCCTGCGACAGTCGCTGGCAGGCTTCGAGGATCTTCGGCCAGCGCTGCTCGGCCACGCGTCCGCGGCGCAGATCGTCGCCTTTGATCCGGGCCTGGGAGGCGACGAATCGCTGTGCGAGCTCTGACTCGGACATCTCGAGCGAGAACAGCACCACCGGATGGCCGCCGAGCGCCGCGTTCTCAGCGACGTTGGCAACCAGCGCGGACTTTCCCATCGAAGGCCGGGCGGCGATGATGACCAGGTTGCCCGGCTGAAAGCCGCCGGTCTTCTCGTCGATGTCCTTGAAGCCCGACGGCGTGCCGGTCAGCGGCGACTTGGCCACCGACAGCTTGTGCAGCTTCTCGGTCTCCTCGTCCAGGACGTCGGCGATCGACCGGATCGCCTTCTGCCGATCGTCGTGTGCGACCTCCAGCACCGATCGCTCGGCGCGCTCGACCAGGTCGCGAGCGGGCGCCTCGCGCGACAGCACGCTCGCCTGGATCTCGTACGACGTGGTCAGCAGTGCGCGCATCTGGGCGTTGTCGCGGACGATCCGCCCGTATTCGCGCGCGTGACCGGCCGCGGGAACCCAGCCGGCCAGCTCGTCGATCGCCTCGACGCCGCCGACCTCTTCGAGCTTGCCACGCTCGCGCAGCGCCTCGGCAACCGTCAGCGGATCGATCTTGCTGTCGCTTTCGTGCAGCGCGATCATTGCTGCGAACACGGCGCCGTGCTGCTCGCGGTAGAAGTGCTCGGGCCGCAGGTGCTCCTCTACCAGCAGCGCGAACAGGTGCCGCTCGTCCAGCAGCACCGCGCCGAGGACCGACTTCTCGGCCTCGAGGTTGTGCGGAGGGACGGCGATGGTCTGGACGGCGCTCATCGGCGGCGATCGATCTTAGGCAGGGGTCGGGATGGCATGCACGAGCGTTCCCGCAAAGACGCGAGAAAGCTTTCCGTGGTGCCGAGAGAGCTCTGTGAGCCCCGTGCGAGCGAGACCGGCGCTACGCGGCGACGACCATGGTCTTGACGGTCGCGGTCACCTCGTCGGTGACCTCAACCACGACCATGTACGTCCCGGTGTGACGGATCGGGTCGTCCAGGTGGATCTTGCGGCGGTCGACCTTGATCCCGCGTGCGTCGCGGATCGCCTCGGCGATGTCCTGCGTCGTCACCGAGCCGAACAGGCGCCCATCGTCGCCCGCCTGCTGGGTGATCGTGAGGACCGTGCGGCCGAGCAGCGCAGCGTTCTCCTGCGCCCGCTCCGCGGCGTCCTTGACCGCCCGCTCGGCAGCCTCGCGACGGCGCGTCGCCGCCTTGATCGAGCCCGCGGTGGCGGGCTCGGCGAGCTTCCGGGGCAGCAGGTAGTTGCGCAGGTAGCCGGGCGAGACGTCGACAACCGCGCCGCGCTCGCCCAGCGTCTCAACGTCCTGCAGGAGGATTGCCTGCGGCATCCCCGCTCCTACCTGTCGCGATCGCGGTCACGGTCGCCGCGACCGCCGCGCTCACCGCGTTCGCTTCCACCCTCGGCGACGTACGGCAGCAGAGCGAGCTCCCTCGCGCGCTTGACGGCACGCGCGACCTGGCTCTGATGGCGCCGGCACGCGCCGGTGATCCGCCGGGAGCGGATCTTCCCGCGCTCGGAGATGAACCTGCGCAGCGCCGAGATGTCCTTGTAGTCGACCTGGTCCACCTTGTCGCGGCAGTACGGGCACGGCTTCCGACGAGCGGAGGTCAGCCCACCCTTCCTGTCGCGCCGGCGTGCCGGCCTTCTACGTTGCTTTGCCACCGTTTACCACCTGACTGGGTTCAGTTGCCTTCTTCTGGCGACTCAGAACGGAATGTCGTCGTCGCCTGCCGCTGCACCCACGGGAGCGCTCTCGAAATCGCCGGTGTCGATCGGAACGTCGCTCTCCGTAGCGCGTGCGCTGCTGGAAAAGCCGTTCCCGTTACCGTTGCCGACGTCGTCGCGCCCGCCGAGGAATTGCACGGACTCAGCGATGATATCCACTGCGTTGCGCTTTTGTCCCTCGTTGCTGGTCCATTCGCGGAATCGCAGGCGTCCGTCGATCGCCACCGCGCGGCCCTTTGCCAGGTACCGCTGGCAGTTTTCGCCCTGCTGACCCCACACCGTGACGTCGAAGTAGTTGGGCGCGTCCTCCCACTGCCCGGTGTCCGAATTGCGCCGACGGCCGTTGCTCGCGATCCGCAAGCTGCACACCGACGAGTCGCTGCCGGGCATCGAGCGAAGCTCCGGGTCCTTCGTAAGTCTGCCGGTCAGAACTACCCGGTTGATGTCGCCCGCCATTGATGCTCCTTTCCGCACTGCATTTGAAAGCCTTCGTCGAGTCTAGGCAGGGCCTCGGAGCGAATCCCGGCTATCCCCGGAAAATGGACCGAAACGTTGCAGTCGCGCAGCGAACCCGTGACGAGGCGTCGCGAAGTCGTTGCAAATCGGCCACGGCGGGCCGGTCCACTGTCGTCCGCGGTCCGTCGTCCCCGCTCCGCGGCAAGCGGCGGGACGGCGGGTCTAAGACTCCGACGCGACGGGCTCGGGAGCGACCTGCGCGACCACCGGTGGCGGCGTGTCCGGCGCCTTCGGCGTGCCCGGCAGGTTCTTGATGATCCTGAAGCGAAGGACGCCGTCGGTGATGTGCAGGTCGTAGGAGAGCCCTTCGAGCAGCTCCGGCGGGGCGTTGAACTGGAGCAGGTGATACTCGGCCTCGCGCTGGTGCCGGATCCGGTACGGAAGCGGCCGCGTGCCCCAGTCGTCGTTGCGCGTGATCGATCCGCCGCCGCGCTCGATCGCGGTCTGGACGTTGCCGAGGATCTCCGCGCGCCGCTCGTCCTCGGCGTTCTTGGAGAGCAGCAGCAGGAGGTCGTAGAGGATGGGTTCCTTGGCCATGACTTGGGTCGCCTCTCAGCGGCGGCCGACTATAGCGGGTGCTCGGCTGCGTACCCTCGGATGGCGGCCGCCTCCAGTGCCGCATCCGACCACGTCAGAACAACGATGCCAACCAAGCCGGAGCTCCCCACGCTCGAGTTCGCCGACGCCGGCGCCTGGGAGCGGTGGCTCGAGCGAAATCACGACTCGTCGCCGGGTATCTGGCTGAAGATCGCCAAGAAGGGCGCACCGACGGCGACCGTCGACCACCCACAGGCGCTCGAGCAGGCGATCCGCTACGGCTGGATCGACGGCCAGAAGCGGGGCTTTGACGAGCACTACTGGCTCCAGCGCTTCACTCCCCGCGGGCCGCGCAGCAAGTGGTCACAGGTCAACCGCGACAAGGCGCTCGAGCTGATCGCCGAGAAGCGGATGAAGCCGGCGGGTCTGGCGCAGTTCGAGGCCGCTCGGAGCGACGGCCGCCTGGACGAAGCGTACGAGCCCCAGAGCCGGGCTACGGTTCCTGCGGACTTCCAGGACGCGCTCGATCAGAATCCGGCCGCGGCTGAATTCTTCGCGACTTTGAAGGGCGCGAACCGGTACGCGTTCCTGTACCGGCTGCATCACGTCAAGAAGCCCGAGGCGCGGGCGAAGCGGATCGCGACCTACATCGAGATGCTGTGCGAGGGGCGGACGTTCCACTGAGGGGCCCGCGCGGGCTCGAACGTCAAAGACCTCATTGAAGGACGGGATGGGGGCGGGTCCGGGGCCTGTAAGAGGTTGTCGGGCGCGGAAAACGACCCAACGAACGCGCGCGATCCGTCGCTTGGGTCCTATTCGGCGCTCAGCGCAGTAAAAGACCCACGCAACCCGGCGAACCGATCGATTGGGTCCTTTTCGGCGGCGCCAACCCAGGCGTTCCGGCCTAACCTCCCGTCCCACCCCTCAATGGGCCGTTTTCAAACGACCCACGCAGACCTACCGCCCGTCGGCCTCTTCCTTGCGCCGGATATCGGCCAGCTGCTCGTCGATCCAATCGCCCGGGTTGCGCGACGTGATGATCGACTTCAACCCCTCGTGGCGCCGCCGGCGCTCGTCCGGATCCATCGTCAGCGCCGCGTGGATCGAGTCGGCGAGCTCCTGGATGTCGAACGGGTTGACCGACAGGGCGTACTCCGCGAGCTCCTCGTGGGCGCCGGTGTTCTCCGACAGGATCGAGACGCCGTCCTCCTCGTTGACCATCGGCCCTTCCTTGGCCACGAGGTTCATGCCGTCGAACATCGCGTTGACCATCAGCACGTCGTAGTGCTTGTACGCCGCAACCGCCTCCTCGAGGTCGTCGCGCAGCTTGAGCTGGATCGGCATCCAGTCCGGCGACCCGTGGCGGTGGTTGACGACCGCGACGTTGGCCTCGATCCGCTCCAGATACTCGGCGTACTCGGGCACGTCCGTCCGCGACGGCATCAGCTGCGCGATGAACGTGACCTTCTCGCGGAACTCCGGGTGCTGGTCGAGGAACACGTCGAACGCGTTGAAGCCGCGCAGCACGTTCTTGGACAGGTCGGCGCGATCGACGCGCAGGATCAGATGGTCGCGCCGGCGCCGCAGCAGCTCCTCCTCGAACTCGCCGACGCGTTCGCGTTGGGCGACCGCCTCGATCGCGTGCGGGTCGATCGGGAGCGGATACGCCCGCACCCACACCTCGCGGCCGTCGTGATGGACGACCCCGGCCTCGTGGTCGACGTCCAGCCCGAGCAGGTCCTCGCAGCACTGCAGGAAGTTGCGCCGGTATGAGCGCGTGTGGAAGCCGATGATGTCGTTGGACAGGATCCCGTGGTACAGGTCCTCCCGGATCATCGAGGGCAGCACGCGCCAGGAGTCCGACTGGCTCCACGGAATGTGGACGAAGTGGTGCAGGAAGACGTCGGGGCGCGCCCGGCGCAACAACCCCGGCAGCGTGTAGAGGTGATAGTCGTGGACCATCACCACGGGCTTCTCGATCCCTTCGATTTCCTCCACTACCGCCCGCGCCAGGTCCTCGTTGACCGCGTTGTAGCCGAACTCGAACGCCTCGGTCTCGTTGCGCCGGATGTCCGGTGCGTTGGACTGATCCCAGAGGTAGTGCTGGATGAACCACAGCATCGGGTTGGCCATGATGTTGTAGAAGCGGTCGTACGCATCGGCGTCGGACGTGACCAGCTTCACGCGGTAGTCGGCGCCTTCGGGCGTGTGCACCACGAACGGCCGGCCGTTGTTTCGCTCCGCCACGGCGACGTCCTCGTCGCTCATCGCCGAAGCCACCCAGGTGACCTCCCGGTGCGTGGCCAGTCCGATCAGAGCAGTGACCAGACCGCCTGTTCCGCGCCGGATCTCACCGTCCGGGCCGAAGGTGACCGGGCCTCTGTTCGATACGAGAACCAGCGAGGGGTCAGCCATCAGGCTCCTAGTGTCTCGAAAAGCGCGAGCCAATCGCGTAAAAGTCGCGGCATCAGGAACCGGCGCCGTACCGATTCCTTTCCAGCGCGCCCCAATCTCTTGCCGAGACCCGGATCGCGAAGGATCTCCAAAGCACGCTCGGCGCACTCTTCCACGCTGCTCACGAGAAAGCCGGTTTCCCCGTCGGACACCTGCAGCGGGATCCCGCCGACGTCGCCGCCGATGAACGGGCGGGCCTTCCAGATCGCCTCGGTGACAGTCAGACCGAACCCTTCGCGGGTGGACTTCTGGATCACGACGTCGCAGTGGGACTGGAACGCGTTGACCTCGATCGCGCCGACGTTGTTCAGGTTGTTCAGGATGTGGATGTCGGGGTCCCCGTCGGCGTGGGCGATGGTCGCGTTGAAGAAGTCCCAGCCTTCGGGGTCGTCGGTGGCCATCGAGCCCACGAGCGCGAGCTGGATGTCGGGCATGTGCTCCTTGACGATCCGGTAGGCGTCGATCACGCCCAGCGGGTCCTTCCACGGATCGAACCGTGATACCTGGCAGAGCAGCGGGCGATCGACGTCGATCCCGAACTGACCGCAGATGTAGACCGCGTCCTCGGGCGAGAACGCCATGTTCTTGGGGGCCAGTGGATCGATCGCGGGCGGGATTATGTGAGCGCGGCCGTTCATCCCATCGGGCACGTACTGCGGCATGTGGAACACGGCCGCGGGATACGGCTCGAGATGGGGCAATAGACGGTCCAGCGTCGACTCGTTGGGCGTCGACAGGTCGATGTGGCAGCGCCACACCCAGTGGCGCGACTTGTCGCCGACCAGCGACGCGAGCGCGGCGGGCTGCGGGTCGTGGACGATCACCACGTCCCAGTCTTCGGACAGCTCGCGAGCGTTGATCTCGTTGTACTCGAGCCAGGTCGCCCACTGCTGCTCGGTCAGATCCTGCTCTGAGCCCTGGAGCGCGTTGTGCATCACCTTGGTCGCGTTGAAGAACTCCTCGCGGCCGTAGATCACGTGCCACTCGCACGCGATCCCGACGTCGACCATCAGCGGGACGAGCGTGTAGAGGATCTCCGAGACGCCACCGCCGAACGCGGTCGCCGAGACGTGCAGGACGCGCTTGCCGCGCAGCGCATCGGCGCGAGCGAGGATCTCATCGACCAGGGGGCGGCCAACGATGCTGGCGTAGTCGGATAGCTGCTTACGGGCTAGGAGTACGGGCTGGAGCATCGGAAGCCGGTCGAGTTGCCGGCGAGTGCCGGTGGACTGCCGGCGCGCTCGCACGATAGCGGTCCGCGCCCCCGGGCCGCGAGGCCCCTCGCGACGGCGCTACGTGTACATCGCCTTGAGCCGCGCCACCCCCGCATCGACCTCCTGCACGAGCCGCTCGTGCAGCTGCGCGTTGGCGGCCGAGATCGACGACATCTGAAACTCGTGCCCGGAGCCCAGCAGCCGATGGCGGTCAAGCGGCTCGCCCCAACCGTCGCTGACGACTCCACCTGCCTCGCGCAGGCACAGCCAGGGGGCCGCGAGGTCGTAGGGGGAGTTGTTGAGGACCTGGCCGCGGCCGATCCGCTCGAACTCCGCCCGCATGCCCGGGACGTCGTCGACGAGCCGGGAGCCGACCTCGATCACGGCGTCGAGCTGACCGGTGATCAGCCGCGTCATCACGAAGCACTGCGACCCAAGTTCGAACGTGCCGCCGCCAACCGAGGATGCGTCGATCAGCTCCGCCAGGACCTCGACCGACGCCCGCGCCGGGCGGCCGCGAAAGCCGTAGCCCCAGAACATCTTCCCGATGTCGGTTTCCGTGCTGAGCGACACGGTCCGCGTGGATCGCACGCCCGATCCCTTCACCCCCAGAAACCAGTCGCCGGACTTGATCTCGACCACGCAGCCCGCGCGCAGATCGGCCATCGTCGGCGCCCCGTCGCCGATCGGCGCGAGCGCCACCGCGACGCACGCCGACTCGAGTCCCGCCATCGCCGGTCGCGTCCCGTCGATCGGATCGACCACGAGCACGTCGACTGCGTCGTCGGGGGCGACCAGACCTCGGTCCTCTGAGTAGAACGCGAGCCGGGGCGCTCGCTCCGCGAGGAACTCCTCGAGCGTCGACTCGGCAAGCTCGTCGACCGCGAACGTGACATCGCCGCCCGCGCCGCCGCCGGCCTCCGCGCGCCCGGCATGGGAGCCGAGCTCGGGCAGCACGACCTCACGCAGCCGCTGAGCCAGCTCGAGCACAAGCTCGGGACCGGCGACGGCGGGATCACTAGCGCGACTCATGCCACGGCATTCTGCACGCGTGAGGTGCGAACATCGCCGCCATGACTAGCGTGAACATCTTCACTGCCGAAATGGAGTACGACGAGGAGGACCCCGCCGGCTACAACGCCGCGGTGTCAAACGTGGGCAAGCAGGCCGGTGGCGACGAGCTCGCCGTCAAGCTGTTCGACGTCCCGGCGGGCCAGAGCCTGTGTCCGTATCACTACGAGTACGTCGAGGAATGGCTGCTCGTGCTCGAGGGCGAGGTCGTCGTCCGCGTTCCCGATGGCGAGCGGCGACTGCAGCGCGGCGACCTGATGTGCTTCGCACCCGGGCCAGACGGCGCCCACAAGGTCTCGAACACCGAGCGGCAGACCGCTCGGGTGCTGATGTTCTCAAGCGACCCCGACCTGGCTGTCGCCGTGTATCCCGACAGCGACAAGATCGGCGTCTGGACCGGCAACCCCGACGACAAGCTGATGCTCAAGCGCGCTGATGGACAGGTTGCGTACTGGGAGGGCGAGGAGTAGGGCCAACCCGGGCGTCCTCGTCGTTGGGGAGCTCGAGCGTGAACGCGGTGTCGCCCGGCATCGACACGACCGTCAGGCGTCCCGACATGCGCTCGGCGAGCTCGGATGCGATCGCCAGCCCCAGCCCCGAGCCCTGGGCGTCGTCGGCGGTGTAGAACGGCTCGAAGATCCGGGAGATCGACTGCGGGTCGATGCCCTCCCCGTCGTCGCGCACGACCAGCCGCACGCTGCCGTTGTCCTTGCCGGCCGTGACCATGATCCGGGTCCCGGATGACGTGTGGGTGAGCGCGTTGTCGATCAGGATCCGCATGATCTGGGCGACTCTGACCGGGTCGCAGACGGCGTCGATCGAGCGGGACGGCAGCCGCAGCTCGAGGTGCGAGTCGTGCTGGGCGAGGGTGGGCTCGAACTCACCCGACACCGACCTGGTCAGCTCGCCGAGGTCGACCTGCTCGGGACGCAGCTCGAGCGAGCCGGACTCCAGCCGCGAGAGGTCGAGCAGATCGACCGACAGCTTGCGCAGGCGCTCGACCTGCTGCTTGACCTGGTCCAGGAAGCGCCTGCGCGTCTCGGGATCGAGGTCCTCGTCCTCGAGCAGCTCGACGAACCCTCCCAGCGAGAAGATCGGTGTCCGCAGCTCGTGCGACGCGGTGGCGATGAACTTCTTGCGCGCCTCCTCGAGCTGCTTGAGCTGGCGCTGCATCTGGTTGAAGGCAATCGCCAGCTGCCCCAGCTCATCGTTGGAGTCGACCTGTATCGGGTGGTCGAAGTCGCCGGCCGCCACCTTCTCGGCCGCGAGCTCCAAGCGCTTGACGCGCTTGCCCAGCGCCCGCGTGACGAGGTAGCCGCCGATCAGCGACAGCAGCAGCGCGATCCCGCCGGCGACGAGGATCTCGTGCCGCACGATCTCGACGCTGTGCACGATGTCCGAGACGGGGTCGGAGTAGACGATCACCGCGCCGACCCGGCCCTGGTAGTGGACGGGGTAGGCGGCCTCCGCAACGGTCCCGTCGCGCGTCGGCTCGACGCCCGTCTGGGGCGCGCCCGTCATCGCCGCCTTGCGGGCGACGCTGAACGACAGCGGGGTGGTGGCCGAGAGCTTGCTCGAGTCGGCCTCGGGTGAGAGCTGCGGGCCGTCAGGTGTCCGAGAGACCACGAACAGCGTCACGCGGTCCCGGGAGGCGAGGGCCGCGGCGTCGACACGGTCGCGGACGACCGACAGCGGCGCGCTCGACCCGATCGTGTCGGTGATCGGACCGGAATAGCGCTGCGCGCCGGCGGCGAGCTCGGAGCGCTTCTGGTTGATCAGCCGGGTCTGCAGCCCGGGCGCGACGTACAGATACAGGGCGGCGATCGCGATCAGGGTGATCGCGAAGAACACCGACGCCAGACGATTGCGGAGCGACAGCCGGATCAACTGGACTTCCCCTGGGTGGTGCTAGGACTCGTCGCCGTCGCGGAACCTGTACCCGACCCCGCGCACGGTGAACAGGTACTCCGGATCCTTGGGGTCCTGCTCGAGCTTCTCGCGCAGATGCCGGATGTGGACGTCGATCGTGCGCGGGTCCCGATAGGCGGAGTCTCCCCAGATCCGTGAAAGCAGCATGTCGCGCGTGAACACCCTGCCAGGCGCGCGCGCCAGTGCCGACAGGATCTCGAACTCGACGAACGTCAGCGGTGCCTCGTCGCCGCGCACCCGGACGGTCCGCTTGGGGAAGTCGATCCGCAGCGCCCGCACCTCCAGCGGCGCCTCGTCGGGCGCGGTCTCGGCCGGCCGGCTCATCTCCGCGCGGCGCAGTGCCGCCTTGATCCGGCTCGAGAACTCGCGCAGCGAGAACGGCTTGGTGATGTAGTCGTCGGCCCCAAGCTCGAGCCCGACGACCTTGTCGATCTCCTCGGACTTCGCGGTCAGAATGATGATCGGGACCGAGCTGCGCGACCGCAGGCGGCGACACACCTCGAGCCCGTCGACCTTCGGGAGCATCAGGTCGAGCACGACGAGATCGAAGACCTGCTCGTCGAACCTGTCCAGCGCCTGACGCCCGTCCGTCGCCTGGACGACGTCGTAGCCTTCCTTGCGCAAGGGATACGAGAGCAGCGTCTGAATCGACTGCTCATCGTCCACGAGCAGGATGCGCGCTGAATGATCGGCCAAGGTCTCCGTCCTCTCGTGTTAAGAGTAGTTGCTACGCGTCCGTGGAACCGAGAACCGCCCACCCCGGCGGCTACTCTCTGAGGCCGATGCTGGATCCGCGCATCTACCGCACCGGGCTGGTCGCGGTCGCGCTGGCAGTGATCGTTCTCGCATTCTCGCTGGGCGATCAACAGGGGCCGCAGACCACGACACTCGCGCCGGAAGCGTTCAACGCCGGGCACGCGTACGCCGCGATGAACCGGATTTCGAAGCAATTCCCGAACCGGCGTCCCGGATCGCCGGCCGACGCCGCGATCGCCACGCAGGTCGGCACGGTGCTGGCATCGGACGGGTTCTCGGTGTCCAGAAGCGAGACCGAGGCGCAGACGGCCGACGGGCGCCGCACGCTCGTCAACGTCGTCGGCGTGCGGCCGGGGCTCACCAGCGGCGCGATCGTCGTCGTCGCCCATCGCGACGCGCTCGGCTCGCCCGCCACCGCGGAGGCGTCGGGCACCGCGGTGCTCGAGGAGCTCGCCCACGCCCTCTCGGGCGAGACCCATCGCCGCTCGATCGTGCTCGCCTCGACCAGCGGCTCGACCGGCGCGTCGGGCGCACTCGCGCTGGCCAAGTCGCTGCCCCTGCAGCAGCCGGTCGACGCGGTCGTGGTGCTGGGAAACATGGCGGGCACGGGTCTGCGCCAGCCGGTCGTCGTGCCGTGGGCAAACGCCCAGGTCGTCGCACCGCCGATGCTGCGCAACACGGTCGCCGCGGCGGTCTCACAGCAGGCCCAGCTGTCGACGGGATCGCCCAGCATCGGAGGCCAGTTCGCCCACCTTGCGTTTCCGTTCACGGCCACCGAGCAGGGACCGTTCGGAGCCGAGGGCGAGCCCGCCGTGCTGATGTCGGTGTCCGGTGACCGGGCGCCCGCCGCCAACGAACCCACAAGCCCAGAGCGGATCGCGGGGATGGGCCGCTCCGCGCTCGAGACGGTCAACGCGCTCGATGCCGGACCCAACGTCCCGGCTCCGTCGGCGTATCTCCTGTTCTCCGGCAAGGTCGTGCCGGCCTGGGCGATCCGGCTGTTCGTGCTCGCGCTGATCGTGCCCGTGCTGGCCGCGACGATCGACGGCATGGCGCGAGCGCGGCGCCGCGGACATCCGATCCTCCGCTGGGTGACGTGGGTGCTCGCCTCCGCGCTGCCGTTCGTGCTGGCGCTGATCCCCGTGCTCGGCGCCAAGGTGCTCGGCGTGTTCGACGCCCGCCCGCCGGGGCCGGTCAGCTCCGATGCCGTGCCGCCGCATTCGGCCGGCATTGTCGTGCTCGCCCTCTCCGTCTGCCTGATCGCGATCGGCTTCGCGTTCCTGCGACCGGCGATCATCCGCGCCTTCCACGCCGGCAACCGCGGTCTGGTGCCCGACGCCGCGGTCCCGGGAGCGGCATCGGGACTGCTGCTGGTGCTTTGCGTGGCCACGCTTGCGATCTGGTTCTCGAACCCGTTTGCGGCGGCGCTGCTGATCCCGGCGCTGCACCTGTGGCTGTGGGTCGTGGCGCCGGACCTGCGCATGCGCCGCGGCGTGGCGCTGGCGATGTTGCTCGGCGGCCTTGTGGCGCCCGCGCTGGTACTGGTCTACTACGCGCGCTCGCTGGGCGTCGATCCGTTCGGGCTAGCATGGAGCGGGGCGCTGCTCGTCGCCGGCGGCCACCTGAGCGTGCTGACCGTGATCGAGTGGAGCGTGGTCGCGGGTTGCGCGCTGAGTCTCGTGCTGATCGCCGCGCGCTCGGTCAAGCAGGCCGTGCCCGAGGAGCAGCCGGTCTCGATTCGGGGCCCTGTGACGTATGCGGGGCCTGGCTCACTGGGTGGCACCAAGTCGGCGCTGCGCCGCTGACAGACTCGACCGTCAGGGAACGACATGAGGCGATTCATCCGCGACATCTCATCTGTGCTGATCATCTCCGGGCTGCTGCTGATGCTCGACGCCGGGGTGACGCTGGCGTGGCAGGAGCCGGTCACCGCGGTGATCGGGACGATCCAGCGCGGCGAGATCGACAAGCGCTTCCTCAGCCTCGAGACGACGCCGCTGTCGCCGGTCGACATGCACGCGCTGGTGGCGGTCAAGAACCAGGACGCCCGGATCTCCTACCTGGCCCGCCGCGAGGCACGCCAGGTGTCCACGGGCGACGCGGTCGGGCGCATCTCGATCCCGAAGATCGATGCCAGCTACGACATCGTCCAGGGAACCGATGCATCGAGCCTCGAGAAGGGTCCGGGTCACTACCCGGGGACTGCGCTGCCCGGCCTCGGGCAGACGGTGGCGATCGCGGGGCACCGGACCACTTACCTCGCTCCGTTCCGTCACATCGACGCGCTCAAGCCCGGCGACCGCATCGTCGTGTCGATGCCATACGGGAAGTTCACCTACACCGTCCAGTACCACCGGATCGTGCTGCCGACGGCGCTGTGGGTCACCAATGACGTGGGCTATGACCGGCTGGTGCTGTCGGCCTGCAACCCGCTGTACAGCGCCGCGCAGCGGATCATCGTGTTTGCCAAGCTGTCGCAGGTGGAGCCGCAGGGAGCCGCCCGTGCGACCGCCTGACACGCGACCGCATCACGTACCGTATTTCACGGCTTTCAAACCGATCTGGACGCCGTCTGGACACAAACACGACACCCGTCGATTGGGGTCCAGACCCGATGCAGCGCCCCCGCCCAGGGGCCGATCCTAGGAGTGCCTCATGAACAAGGATCGCGAGGACAAGATGGGAGAACTGAAGCAACAAATCGAAGCAGGGGAATATCGGGTCGACCCGACGGCCGTCGCGGACGCGATCGTCCGTCGTCTGCGCGAACCGGCCACGGGCCACAGCCCGGCCGCGCGCCGTAGCGATCGCGCCGAACGCCGTCGCGGCAATGGTCAGAACGCGTGCTCGTACCCGCCGAGCTCCACGGGGCCGTCGGTGAAGACGACGCCCGCCGGACCGTCGACGACCGAGCCGATGAAGGTGAGGTCGACGCCACGCAGGTCGTGGTTCGAGGGTGTGATCGAAGGGTTCGTCCACACGTTGGCCGGTAGGCACGCGCACAGTTCGTAGTCGTCGCCGGCGGTCGCCGCGAACGCGCGCGGATCGACTCCGAGGGCGCCGGCGACGTCGGCCACTCCGTCACACAGCGGCAGGGACTGAAGCGCGAGCTCGATCCTGGACGCCGCTGCGACGGGCGAGGTGGGCGGCGTCGGTGGCCAGACCGTCGGACAGGTCGATCATCGCCGTGGCGCCAAGCTCACCAAGCGCACGACCGGCGGCCAGGCGGGGCCGCGGGGTGGCGTAGCGATCTCGAAGTCCCGCCGCAACATGCTTGGGCAGCCGGTCTGGAGCCTTGCCCTCGATGACAGCGAGACCGGCGCCCGCCCCTCCGAGACTTCCCGTCACAGCGACGCGGTCTCCGGGGCGGGCGCCGTCGCGCCCGACGAGCTCGCCCGGATCGTCGGCCCAGCCCACGACCGTGAACGAGACGGTTAGCGCGGGAGCCTGCGTCACGTCGCCGCCTGCGATCGTGACGGCGCAGTCGGCGGCAAGCGCCTGCGCGCCGGCCGCCAACTCCAGGGCCGCGGCTCGAGAGAACCCACTCGGCACCCCGAGCGCGAGGTATGCCTCACCGGGGTCTGCACCCATCGCGGCGAGGTCCGACAGCGCCGACGCCAGCGCGTGGTGGCCGATCTCGCGCGGCGACAGTTCGCCGCTGCGAAAGTGGACGCCGTCGACGGCGGTGTCCACCGAGGTCACGGCGTAACCGCGCGCCCGGACCACCGCGGCGTCGTCGCCCAGCCACCGGACCACCCTTGGGTCGTCGCACGTGAACACCTTCTCGAGCGCGTCGATCAGCTCGAGCTCGCGCATCGGCGGCGACGGTCGATCAGCGGTGGCGGTAGACGATCCGAGCGCGGTCGAGGTCGTACGGGGAGAGCTCGACCCGGACCCGGTCGCCGGGCAGGATCCTGATCCGAAAACGCCGCATCTTGCCGGCCACATGGCCGAGCACGACGCGATCCATGTTGTCGAGCTTCACGCGAAACATCGCGTTGGGGAGGGCCTCGACGACCTCGCCTTCCAGCTCGACTTTCTCTTCCTTTGGCATCTGGGGGACGAGGCTACCAGTCCCTCAGTGGCCTGGCCCTGTCCCTCCGGTCTTGCCGCCACCGCCACCGCCATGGCCGTTCCCGCCGCCGCCGTGGCCGTTGCCGCCTCCGTTGCCCGCAGGCGCCTGCGGCGGCTGGGCGAACAGCGTGGGGTTGTTCTGCGGGTTGTTGGCGCCCGGGCTGATGCCGGCGCCGCCCGATCCGGGGCCTGCCTGGGTACCGGCGCCCGATCCCAGGCTAGTCGTCGGACTCGGCCGCGACGCCGAGAAGCTCCCGACGAACTGGGTCCCGTGCCAGAGGACGGAGGGAACCGTGAAGTCGCCGCAATAGCCGTCGCTGGCCGCCGACATGAAGTCGTGCCAGATCGGCGCCGCCAAGGTGCCGCCGAAGCCGTTGGCCATCGACTCGGTCGCGTTCGGATAGCCCACCCACACGGCGGTGGCGAGCTTCGGCGAGTAGCCATCGAAGTAGGCGTCGGTGAAGCTGCTGGTCGTGCCCGTCTTGCCGGCGGCCGGGCAGCCGTAGTTGGCGGCGGTGCCGGTACCGCTCTGGATCACGGTCTTCAGCACCTGCGTGGCGGCGTAGGACTCGCCCTCGCTGAAGACCCGGTTTCCGGTGGGAGACCCCATGTTCACGACGCTGCCGTCGGGGAACACGACCTTCGTGATCGCGGTGGGCGGATGGTGGATCCCGCCGCTGGCGATCGTGGCGTAAGCGTCGGCCATCTCCAGCGGCGACACCGAGACCGCGCCCAGGGCCTCGGACGGGTAGTTCGTGAGCGACGATGTGATCCCCATCGCGTGCGCGGTGGCGCTCACCTTGGGCAGGGTCAGGTCCTGCGCGAGCTGCGCGAACACGGTGTTGTCGGAGTCCGTCGTCGCCCTGGTGATGTTGATCGTGCCCTGGTAGCTGAGCTCGGCGGTGTGCACGGAGTACGTCGGATATCCGGGCAGCCATCCCGGGGGGAGCAGCTTGGACGTGTAGTACGTCCTATTCGGGTCTCCGTCGTAGTCGTGGATCAGCGTCATCAGCGAGAACACCTTGAACGCCGACCCCGTCTGCCGGTGGCCCTGCCAGGCGTAGTCGAATGTCGTCTCCCCCGGCGCGGTGCCGTACTTCGACGTGGTCGCCATCGCGACGATGTGGCCGTTGGTCGGGTCGATCGAGACGAGCGCCGCCGCGGGCTGGCCGAGGCCGCCCTCGTGGGCCAGGAGCGCCGTCTCGGCCTGCTCCTGGCGCTTGGGGTCGATCGTCGTGTAGACCTTCAGCCCGCCGTTCGCCACCGTGTTGGCGCCGAAGCGCTGGTTCAGCTCATGCAACACGTAGTCGAACAAGTACGGCTGGCGCCGGGCCGTGTAGCGGGTGGTTGCGTGTACGCCCAGCGGCTTGCGGATCGCCGCATTGGCTTGCGCGAGGGTGATGTAGTGCGACGCGACCATCGCGTGAGCACGTCTGTGCGGCGCTGCCGGGCGAGCCTGGGATGCAGGAACGGGTTGTACTGCGAGGGTGCCTGCGGCAGGCCGGCGATCATCGCGAGCTCTGGCAGGCTGAGCTTCCACACGGGCTTTCCGAAGAACACCTGCGCCGCGGCGCCGACGCCGATCGCCGTCTGGCCCCCGACGGTCCCGTATGGGACGTCGGACAGATAGTTGTCGAGGATCCAGGACTTGGGGTGCTTGTTCTCGAGCTGCTCGGCGAGCTTGGCCTGGATGATCTTGTACTTGAGGTTGTGGTTGGCGGCGATCCTCGCCGGCATGTACTTGTTGTCGACGAGCTGCATCGTCAGCGTCGAGGCGCCCTGCAGCGAGTCGTGGCCGCTGAACAGGTCCTTGACGCCGGCGCGGAGGATGCCCTGGTAGTCGAGCGCGCCGTGCTGATAGAAGCGGCGGTCCTCGATCGCGATCGTGGCCTCGCGCAGCAGCTTGGGGATCCTCGATACGGGAATGGGGTTGAACACCGTGTCGGAGTGCACGTAGCCCAGCGAGCTCCCGTCGGCGGCGAAGATCTGAGTCAGCGGATGCGGGTTGCGTCCCTTGAGCTCGGTCAGGTTGGGGCCGTTGTCGGCAGTCGCCACGACCCAGCCGACCGCCGCCGCGGCGCCCAGCGCGATCCCGCATACCGCGAGCACGGCACCGATCAGCATGACCTTTGTGACGGGGTGGCTGCGGCTGCGCCGGCGGCGCTTCTGTCTTTCGCGTCGGCTCATTGAGGAGTTTCGGGCGCGGCGCCGCCGGTGCGCAGAGCGCAATCTCGGCGTCGCAGCAAGCTAAACGAGTGTAGCTGGGTGGGTTTTTCGGTCTGCCGGTTGCGGCTCCTCTGCCTGATACGGAACTTACGGCGCTCGCGGTCCCGGCTGCGACACTCGGCGTCGCTCATGCTGCGCGACGACAGCGAAAGCCAGGCCCCCGTCGCCGTCGTCTGGCGCGCGATCTGGACGTCTCGGCTGGTCGTGCTCCTGTCGGGCATGTTCGCGGTGCTGTCGTTCGGCCGCGCGGCCTGGAACCGAGGCGTTCGACCCCGCCAATCTGACCGCGCCGTTCGGGTACTTCGGCAACCTGCTGGCGGCGCCGTTCGCGCGCTGGGACTCGGTCTGGTACCTGGCGATCGCGCAGGGCGGCTACGACCACGAGGCCACGCGCACCGCGTTCTTTCCCTTGTACCCGCTGGTGCTGCGTGCCCCCGGGCTGATCATCGGATCTGACCTGATCGCCGGCGTGCTGGTGTCGCTGGTTGCATTCGCGATCGCCTTGCTGCTGCTGCACCGGCTCGTCTCGCTCGAGCTCGGCCGGCCGTTGGCGAGCGTGACCGTGATGCTCGTCGCGTTCTGTCCGATGTCGTACTTCTTCTCGGCCGTCTACAGCGAGTCGCTGTTCCTGGCGCTGTCGGTGGGATGCGTGTTGCAGGCGCGCCTGGGCCGGTGGGCCTGGGCCGGCGTGCTCGGCGCGCTCGGCGCCGCCTCGCGCAACAGCGGAATCGCGCTGATGGTTCCGATCGTGCTGCTGTTCCTGTACGGCCCGCGCGCCGACCGGGCACCGACGCGCCGGCCGGTGACACGGCTGCAGAGGCTGCTGCCGCGTTACCCGATCACCCCATCGATCCTCTGGGTGGGGCTGGTTCCCGTGGGACTGGGTGCCTACCTCGGCTGGCTGGCGCTCAAGACCGGCGACGGGCTCGCGCCGTTTCACGTCCAACAGGTCTGGTTCCGGCACTTCGCGGGGCCGTTCGGCGGGGTCTGGACCGGGGCCGTGGCCGCTTGGGACGGGCTGCGCCAGCTTCTGCACGGACCGCCGCCGCCGCTGTACTTCACCAAGGCCGGCGGTGACCCGATGATGGTCGCGGGACAGAACCTGATGCTGTTCGCGTTCCTGGCACTCGGCGTCGCGGGAGTGGTCGGCGCGCTGCGCAGGCTTCCGATCGCCTATGGGGCGTACGCGATCGTCGCGCTCGCGTTCCCGCTGTCCTATCCAGTGACTCCGCAGCCGCTGGCCTCGCTGCCTCGCTATGAGGTGGTCGTGTTCCCGCTGTTCATGTGGGCGGCGTGGTGGCTCGCAGCGAAGACGCCTGACCACCCCGGCGATCGCCGCGCTCGCGGTCCTGCTCGGCCTGTTCACGGCCGAATTCGCGACCTGGCGGTTCGTCGCTTGACACCGCGCGCGGTCCTGCTCGACGCGCTCGGCACGCTGCTCGAGCTCGAGCCGCCGGCACCGCGCCTGCGGACCGAGCTGCGGCAGCGGTTCGGCGTGGAGATCTCAGAGACCGACGCGCAACGCGCGATCGCGGCCGAGATCGCCTACTACCGCGCCCACCTCGACCAGGGCCGCGATCCGGTTGCGCTGGCCGCGCTGCGCAGCCGCTGCGCCGAGGCCCTGCGCGAAGGGCTGCCCGACGACGGACGCATCGCGGCGATCGACAACGCGCAGCTCACGAGCGCGCTGCTCGCGTCGCTGCGGTTCGAGCCGTTCTCGGACGTGCGCCCCGCGCTTGCCGCTGCTCGCGCGGCCGGCCGCCGGCTTGTCGTCGTCAGCAACTGGGACGTCTCGCTCAACGAGGTGCTCGAGCGGCTCGGGCTCGCACAGATGCTCGACGGCATCGTGACCTCGGCCGCGTTCGGTGCGCGGAAGCCGTCGCCGGAGATCTTCGAGCACGCGCTCGGGGTCGCCGGCGTCGCCGCGCACGACGCGCTCCACGTCGGCGACAGCCTCGCCGAGGACGTCGCCGGCGCCCGCGCCGCCGGGATCGAAGCTGTGCTGATCAAGCGCGACGGAGAGCCCGGCCCGCCTGGCGTGCGGACGATCGCGACGCTGGCCGCAGCGGTCTAACCTCAGAGCCGAACATGTCGAGCATCCCGCCGCCCACGTCCGCGCAGCCGCCGGGCCCGACAGCACCGCCTCCTCCCCCGGAGCGGCTCCCCGAGCCTCCGCGCGGGCCCGACGAGCCTCCCTGGCCCGTCTGGACCGCTCCCGCGGCGGTCGGGATGGGGATCGTGCTGGGGGTGTTCGGGACGATCCTCGTGCAGGGAATCGGCGCCGCCGGTGGCTCGAGCATCTCGAACCCGTCGCCCGCGGTGACGATCGTCAGCGCCGTCGTCTTCGACTTGGGATTCGTGGCCGCGGCGCTGTACTTCGCGGTGGTCCGCGGACATGGGCATCCCGCCGACTTCGGATTCCGGCCGGTCGCGCTGAAGCTCGCGGTGGCCGCGATCGCGATCGCGGCCGTGAGCTACTACACGGCGACCGCGATCTGGGCCGCGTTGTTCAACCTGCACGGCAGCGACAAGCTCCCCAGCGACTTCGGTGTGGACCGCAGCACGCTCGCGCTGATCGGAACGGCGGCGTTCGTATGCGTGATCGCGCCGATGGCCGAGGAGTTCTTCTTCCGGGGGTTCTTCTTCGGAGCGCTGCGGCGGTGGAGGATCAAGGTCGCAGGACGAGAGATCGGCGTGTGGGTGGCGGCAGTCGTGACAGGGATCCTGTTCGGCCTGGCCCACACCGGCTCGGCCTCGCCTCAGTACCTGGTCCCGCTGGGATTCCTCGGATTCGTGCTGTGCATCGTCCGCTGGCGCACCGGCTCGCTGTATCCGTGCATGGCGCTTCACTCGATCAACAATTCGCTTGCGCTGGGCGTCAACCAGGTGAGCTGGAACGCCGCCGAGGTGTTCGCGCTGATGGCCGCCTCGCTGCTCGTGATCGGGGCGATCACGCTGCCGCTGTCGGCCGGCGTGCCGGCCCTGCGCTGGGGGAGCTGAGCGCTCCGGGCAGCGGCGCCTGGGGCCGCTCGCGCCTGCAACCTTGCACCCAGAGGCGCCGCGCCTGATTTACTTTCCGATCCATGTCGAGGGGGCTGGTCCGATCAATCGCTTGCGCCGGGGCGGCAATCGCCGTCGCGGCTGCGCCGTCGGCGGCTGCGGCCGCGGGGGCCAAGCCCAAGCCGAAGACCTCGCCGACTGCACCGGCGGCGGCGACCACTCCGGCAGTGGCCAAGGGCGCGATGAATCTGTATCTGCCCGACGCGTTCTTCGTCTCGCGCCAGGCGGTCACGGTTCCCAACCGGGTGATCCACGTCGGCGGCGTCGTGCGGCCCTACGTGCCGGGCCAGTGGGTCAACGTCAAGGTGTTCCAGGGTTCTCACCGGGTCAAGATCGACCGGCTGCGAATCAAGCCCTCGGCCAACGGCCGCTACGGCACGTTCACCGAGAAGCTGTCGGTCCCGCGCGCCGGCAACACGTCGGTCACGATCGCCCACAAGAAGGACGCTCAACAGGTCGGCTTCGTCTCCCGGCGCAGCTTCAACGTCCTGGAGCCCAGCGCGGGCTTCGGCGCGACCGGGCTGTTCGTGCAGCTGATGCAGCAGCGCCTGGCGGCGCTGCACTTCTACATCCCGCAGACCGGGGTCTACGACGGTGGGATGCGACTGGCAGTGGACGCGTACCACCGCCTGCTGCGCCACGGCGTCTCCCCATCGCTCGACGGCGCCACGGTCAGCGACCTGCTCAACGGCGTCGGGCAGTTCCACATCCGCTACCCGAAGCACGGCAGGCATGCCGAGGGAGACCTGACCCGTCAGGTGCTCGCACTGATCGACAACGGCAAGGTCGTCGCGCTGTACCCGATCAGCTCCGGCAAGCCTTCGACGCCGACGGTGCTGGGCAGCTTCCGCGTGTATCTGAAGACTCCGGGATACCTGCCCGACGGCATGTACTACTCGAACTTCTTCACCGGCGGCTACGCGATCCACGGCTTCAACCCTGCGCCGGACTACCCGGCCAGCCACGGCTGCATGCGGGTGCCGATCGTCGACGCGATCTCGATCTACCGGTGGCTGAACGTCGGCGACGGCGTCGACGTCTACTACGAGTAGCGAACGCCGACTATCCGAAGCCGCGGGAGAACCGCGCGAGGTAGCCGAGCCCGAGCCCGTAGACCAGCAGGGCGAAGACCGCCGGGAAGATGTGCTCGACCCACTCGGAGTGGGTTGAGACGATCGACTCAAACGGCGCCTCGAGCGCGCTGGCGGCCCCGTCGATGAAGCGCCGCGGCTGACGATGGGCGTGACTGCTCGACGATCCGCCGGCCGCCGTAGCGGGGAGGCCCGCGGCCAGCTCGGACTGCTGGTGCTCCGAAGCACCAGCCATCTGATCGCGCGCAAACAGCCCGAACGAGACGATCACGAGCGCGCAGCAGGCGATACTCATATAGGTCAGCAGCCGATTAATCACGCGCAGGGGATCGGCCGCCTGGGGCGCTGACATCATCTCTGGACATGGATCTAGACGTTCATACGACGGCCCGAGAGCGCCTCGTCTCAGAGCTCCGCGAGCATGCGCTGGTGATCGGCGAGGTCGTCCTGACCAGCGGCAAGACCGCCCAGTACCTGGTCGACGCCAAGCGGGCGATCCTGCGCCCGGCGGGGTTTGCGGCCCTGGCGGAGCTGGTCGCCGCGCAGGCCGAGGAGTGGGGAGCGACCGCCGTGGGCGGCATGACCATGGGCGCCGACCCGATCGCCTGCGCCGCGCTGGCCGGCGGTGCCGACGTCAAGGCATTCTTCGTGCGCAAGGAGGTCAAGCAGCACGGGCTCTCGCGGCGCATCGAGGGGCCGCTGCTCGATCCCACCGACCGCTGCATGCTGGTCGAGGACGTGACGACCACGGGCGGCTCGACGATCAAGGCGCTCGAGGCGGTGCGAGACGAGGGTCATCAGGTGTGCGGCGTGCTGGTCGTCTGCGATCGCCTGGCAGGCGGTGCCGAGGCGATCGAGCAGGCTTCCGGAGTGCCCGTCGTCGCGCTGACGACGATCGACGACGTGTATCCAGAGCGGCCGGACCGCTAACCCGGCAGGGCGCGGCACGCCGGCTGCCCTGGTGCAGCGCGGTGACCTTCCAGCCGCCCTGCGGAAGCGGCGAGAACAGCACGATCGGACGGGTGCTGCTGATCGCAGGGCCGTACTTGAAGCCGACCGTCGCCACGTTGACGTTCAGGTTCCAGGCGAGGATCGACTGGTACTCCAGCCGCGTCAACGGCTCCCCGCACGACCGCAGTAGCGCCGCGCCGCCGAGCTTGCGAATCGTCCCGGTCAGCTGGCCGATCTCCTTGGTCCGGACGCGCTGCTCGTTGAGGTCCTTGTGCTCGGCGCGCGCATCCGAGAGCGCCGGTGGCACCAGGCTGATCACGACCGCGGCAACCACGGCGATCCCGACCAGCCCGACCGCGCTCGACAGGCGCGGCGGCTCGGCCAGCAGCTTCCCGACACCGATGGCTGCGACGACCACCATCACGGCCGCCGCGGGGAACATGTAGCGGGGCACCCCCGGCCAGCCGTGCAGCGCGAACGCGATCTCGACGATCACCCACAGCACCGCGGCGCCTGCCAGCGCCAGGGTGGTCCGGTCGCGTCGGAACACCGCGAGCACGACCGACAGCAGCGCCATCAGTTCCAGGCCGGTCTCGTGCAGCCCGACGAAGCGGCTGATGATGCCCGTGACCTTGTTTCCGTGGATCGCGCGCCCCGAGCCGAGCGCGTGGCTGCCCGCCTGGAAGAAGCTGTCCGACGTGAGGCCGGGGATCCCGAACCACAGCAAGAGCACCACCACGGCTCCCGCCACCACCAGCCACCGCATCGGCGGCACCCGCAACCAGGCCCAGATTGCATAGGCGGCGATGAACGGCCACACCTCGGGGCGCCCCAGGGAGGCGAGGACGAGCAGTGCGAACGCCCAGCGCGGCCGTCGCGAGAGATGGCAGTCGATCGCCCCCAGGCACAGCGACGTGATCAGCGGATCGGACTGCGCGCTGAGCACGTAGTGGAAGTAGTCGGTGATCCCGAGCAGCGCCAGGCCGGCGAACGCCCCGGCCACGTATGCAGCCCAGCGGCGCTCCGGCGGCGCGCCGGTCACTCGGTAGGCGATACGGGCGGCGAACACCACTCCGCTGAGCGAGATCGCGACCGAGGTGATCATCCACAGCCACAGCTGGTAGTGGCCGAACAGGGCGTAGGGCAGCGTGAACAGGTACGGCAGCGGCTTCCACGACGGCGCCGCGTTGGTGTCGAGCGCCCCTTTGAGGGTCTGGCGGCCCCACACCAGCCAGCCGTAGGGGTCGTAGCCGGGCCGCGTCCGCGCCCACACGACGAACAGCGTCGCGAGCAGCAGCACGGCGATCGCGATCAGCGGCTCGGGCCGGCGGCGGATGAGATCGCCGAGGCGGCGATCGTCACGAGTTGCCCGCGCCGGCTGCGGGGCCGGGTGCTGTTCTAACGTCGGATTGGCCACGAGTGTCTCAGCGGCGGATAGAGACGCCGCCCCGCCTCAGTCCGAGGCTCAAACATGTGTCGACGCGATCTCGGAGACGACGAGGCGCGGACGCTAGCACGCGATCTAACCGACAGCCCGTGTCTGCCCCGCGCCGCAAGATGTTTTTGGTAGCGTGCCTCGCCGTGACCACACGGGACGGACGGTCGCCTCGCGGGAGTGCGACTGACGCGGCGCGCATGACCGGCAGTGCCCCCGGCAGGAATCGAACCTGCATCCCGCGCTTAGGAGGCGCGTGCTCTATCCATTGAGCTACGAGGGCGGCAGCCGTTTGAGCGTATCCGGCCGTCGCGCGGGCGTCGCCCAGAGATCGTCGTATCTGGGCAACTCGATCGTTGCGGGCGGGTTAGGACGAAGTGACATGAGCACCCGGTTGTGGTATTCCACGGCTGGGAGTCGGCTGGAGGAGGACTCAAGGATGTCGCGTTCAGATTGGGATATGGCATGAGCATCGGCACGTCCGAGTTGCTCGCCGAAGAAGCTGCTGCTCCTTTCAGCATCGAGCTGTCGCCCGGCGGCGAGATCACAGCCAGGTCCCCGCTACAGCTGTTCTGGCGGCGCTTCCGCGCCGATCGCGTCGCGATGGTGTCGCTGGGCTTCATCGTCGTGCTGATCCTCGTAGCGATCTTCGCGCCGCTGGTGGTCAAGCTGGTCGGAGTCAGCGGGCCAAACCAGCAGAACCTCAACTCGCTCGACGCGTTCGGCCAGCCCCTCGGTCCGACCTCCGCGCATCCATTTGGCGTCGACGAGCTCGGCCGTGACATCCTCGCCCGGACGATCTACGGCGCGCGGATCTCGCTCGAGGTCGCGTTCATCGCGACCGGCATCGCCGTGCTCGTCGGCACCATTGTCGGCACGGTCGCCGGCTACTTCCGCGGCTGGATCGACTCTCTGCTCGCGCGCCTGATGGACATCGTCCTGGCCTTCCCGATCCTGTTGCTTGCGATCGGCCTCGCGTCGGCGTGCTCGCTGGGCAAGGGCTGCCTCGGCGGGCTGATCACGCCGGGCGTGCCGACGCTGATCGTCGTGATCGCGCTGTCGTCCTGGCCGTACATCGGGCGCATCGTTCGCGGCCAGGTGCTGTCGCTGCGCGAGAAGGAGTTCATCGACGCGGCCCGGTCGCTTGGCGCGTCGGACGCCCGGATCATGCGAAAGGAGATTCTGCCCAACCTAGTTGCTCCGATCATTGTCTACACGTCACTGGTCCTACCGACCAATGTTCTTTACGAGGCGGCGCTTTCGTTCTTGGGCGTGGGGGTCCAGCCGCCGACGGCAAGCTGGGGTCAGATGATTGCCTCGGCCAGTGGGATCTTCGACACCGCGTGGTGGTACATGCTCTTCCCAGGGCTCGCGCTGGTGCTCACCGTGCTCGCGTTCAACCTGGTCGGCGACGGCCTTCAGGATGCACTGAATCCGAAGACCGGCCGCTAGCGCCAGGAAGACGCACGGAGGATATGTCGCACATAGAAAAAAAGGAGGAGGACAGCTAACCATGCGTCCGTTTCGACTGACGCTCACCCTTGTGGCGGCGATCGCCCTTGTGATCGCCGTAGCCGCATGTGGATCGAGCGGTAGCAGTTCAAGCAGTACCGCTGCAGGCGGTAGTAGCAGCAGCAGCACGAGTTCCAGCAGCAGCGGGATCTCGCTCGCCGGGCTCGCCAACACCAAGCCGTTGCCGACCCAGAAGATGGGCGGGACGCTCCACCTGATCTCCAACGAAGGTTGGGAGCACCTGGACCCAGGCGCGTCGTACTTCCAGATCGACTACCTGGTCGTGTACGCGACCCAGACGCCGCTGTACATGTTCACGCCCAACAGCCCGACCAGGCCGGTTCCGGTGCTGGCTGACGGGCCGCCGCAGATCAGCTCGGACGGCAAGACCGTGACCGTGCACATCAAGTCCGGCTGGAAGTGGAGCCCGCCGCTGAACCGGGACATCACGTCGAAGGACGTCGCGTACGCGTTCCAGCGCGACTTCAACCCGAACGTCCAGAACGGCTACGCGGCCGGCTACTACCCGATCGTCGGGTCCGACAAGTCCGCCGGCAAGCCGATCTCCGGGATCAGCACGCCGAACAACACGACGATCGTCTTCCACCTGACGCACGACTTCGGCGCCACGTTCGCCGAGGCGCTGACGCTGCCCGGCTCGGCGCCCGTGCCCGAGTCGGTCGCCGGCGCCGGATGACAAGAGCAGCCCGTCCAAGTACGACTCCAACCCGACCAAGCAGGCGTTCAGCGGTCCGTACATGATCCAGAGCTACAACGCGGGTCGGAGCATCACGCTGGTTCGCAACCCGAACTGGAACCGCCAGCTCGAGGGCGTGCGCCCGGCGTACTCCGACAAGATCGTCTGGAACGCCGGTGCCGACCCGACCGTCGCGGCTCGCCAGACGCTCGACAGCACCGACCTGCTGATGGCCGACGGTCCGCCGGCGTCGGTGCTCAAGTCGGCGTACGAGACCAAGAAGTCCCAGCTCTCGGTCGCGCCGCTGGGCATCTACTACGCGTCGCTGAACACGTCGGTCCCGCCGTTCAACAACATCAACCTGCGCAAGGCCGTGATCGCCGCCCAGAACCGCGAGGCCTACCTGCTCGCGCGAGGCGGCAAGCTCGTCGGCCAGGTGGCCACGCACTTCATCTACCCCGAGGTGCCCGGCTACCACGCAGGCCGGCGGCGCGGCCGGATTCGGGCAGGACTACATCTCGCACCCGACCGGCGACATGGCGGTCGCCGAGAAGTACATGAAGGCCGCCGGCTACCCCAGTGGTAAGTACACCGGCAACGCCAACGTGCTGATCGTCGGAAGCAACTCCGACCCGGGCCCGCAGGAGATGCAGATCGTCCAGAACGGGCTGCAGCGCGCTCGGGCTTCAAGACCACGATCAAGGCGGTGCCGCAGCAGACGATGTACTCGAAGTTCTGCGGCTACGTCAAGGCGCACATCAACGTGTGCCCGACGGCCGGCTGGATCGAGGACTTCGCCGACCCGTACGCGGCGCTGTACGTGCCGTTCAGCGGCAAGACGATCGTCCCGATCAACAACGTCAACTGGGCGGTCCTCAACGACCCGAAGGTCAACGACGCGCTCGACAGCGCGGCGGCGATCAGCAACACGCAGCAGCGCCTGGCCGCGTTCGCGCAGGCGGACAAGGCCATCGTCGACGACGCGCCGGCGATCCCGGAGGTCTGGGCCTCCAACGCGCTGGTCGAAGGCTCCCACGTCCACGGCGTTCTCGACGGCTGGAACGACGACTGGAACCTCTCCTGGAGTTCCGCCAGTTAGGATCGAGATAACGAACGATTGACCCGATGGGGGCCCCGCTTCGGCGGGGCCCCCAGAGGGAATCCTCACCACTATGGGCCGCTACATAATCCGCCGCCTTCTCTGGGTGATCGTGCTGCTGATCGTCGTCAGCGCGGTCACGTTCCTGATCTTCTTCGAGCTTCCCTCGGCCGACCCCGCGGTGATCCGCGCAGGGAAGTCGCCAAACCCGCAGCTGATCGCGCAGATCCGCCACACGCTCGGCCTCGACAAGCCCGTGTACGTGCAGTACTGGCGCTACATGAAGGAGATCGTCTTCCACTTCGACTTCGGCTACAGCTACCAGAACTCGCAGCCCGTCAGGCAGGAGATCTTCGATCGGCTGCCCGCCACGATCTCGCTGACGGTCGGTGCCGTGATCGTCTGGCTCGCGATCGGGCTTCCGATCGGGATCATCTCGGCCATCAAGCGGCGCACCGCCTTGGACCGGCTGACGATGGGCGGCGCGCTGCTGGCGATCTCCGCTCCGGTCTACTGGCTCGGGCTCGTCGGGCTGTACCTGTTCGCCAACGACATCGGCGTGGTCAAGATCTTCGACGGCGCCGGCACCTATACGGGCCTCACCGCCAACCCATCCCAGTGGTTCGGGTCGTTGCTCTTACCCTGGCTGGTGCTCGCCGCGTCGTTCGCCGCGTTCTATGCCCGATTGCTCAGATCGAACCTGATCGAGGTGATGTCCGAGGACTACATCCGCACGGCGAGGGCGAAGGGTCTGCCCGAACGCACCGTGATCGGCAAGCATGCCGTCCGCTCCGCGATCACCCCGATCGTCACCGTCCTGGGCCTGGACATCGGGACCCTGCTCGGAGGTGCGATCCTCACCGAGACCGTGTTCAACATCCCGGGGATTGGGCGACTCGCGTATGAGGGCATCATCAACGCGGACCTCCCCGTCATCCAGGGGACCGTTCTGTTCGGTGCGTTCTTCATCGTGCTCGCAAACCTCGTCGTCGACATCACCTACGCATTCCTCGACCCGCGCGTCCGCTACTCGTGAGCGCGAACGGAGGTCCGCTTCTGGAGGTCTCAGACCTCCACGTCGAGTTCCCGACCGAGGACGGGACGGTGCACGCCGTCGACGGGATCTCCTATTCGGTGCAGCGCGGGCAGACGCTGTGCATCGTCGGCGAGTCGGGCTCGGGCAAGACCGTCTCGTCGCTGACCACCCTGGGATTGACTCAGACCCAGGGTGCGGAGGTGAGCGGCCGCATCGAGTTCGAGGGCCGCGACCTGCTGAAGCTGGACAAGAACGAGATGCGGGCGATCCGCGGCGGTCCGATCTCGATGATCTTCCAGGACCCGCTGTCGTCGCTGCATCCGTTCTACAAGGTCGGAGCCCAGCTGGTCGAGGCGATCCAGGCCCATCAGGACGTCTCCAAGGGGGCGGCGCGGGACCGTGCCGTCGAGTTGCTGGGGCTTGTGAAGATCCCCGATCCGCAGCGGCGTGTGGACCAGTACCCGCACGAGTTCTCGGGCGGAATGCGCCAGCGCGTGATGATCGCGATGGCGCTGTCCAACGACCCGAAGGTGCTGATCGCCGACGAGCCGACCACCGCGCTCGACGTGACCGTTCAGGCCCAGATCATGTCGCTGCTGGCAGAGCTCCAACAGCGCCTGGGGATGGCGATCATCTTGATCACCCACGACCTCGGCGTCGTGGCCGAGATCGCGGACGTGATCGCGGTGATGTACGCCGGCCGGATCGTCGAGCACGCCCCTGCCGAGCAGATCTTCTCCGCCCCTCAGCATCCCTACACGTGGGGCCTGCTCAAGTCGATCCCGCGGCTGGACACCCCTCGAGATGAGGCGCTCGTACCGATCTCAGGCCGGCCGCCGAGCCTGATCAAACGGCCCAGCGGGTGCTTCTTCCATCCCCGGTGCCCGTACGCACGCGAGTCCCATACGCGAATCGACCCCAAGCGCGAGCCGGTTCCCGGCGATCCCGGGCACGAGGTCGCCTGCCTCCTCGAGCCCGACGTGCGCGCGCGCATCTGGAAGCGCCTCGTCGCCGGGGATTCGCCCGAGGTCATCAAGCGCGAGGTGGTGGGCGCGGCTCCGGCGCCGGTGGTGGCCGCCGAGCCCGCCGCCGAGCCCGCCGCCGAGACCCCGGGAGTTGAGCCGTGAGCGCCACCGCAAGCCCGCTGGTCGAGGTCCGCGACCTCGTCAAGCACTTCCCGATCAGGCAGGGAGTGATCTTCCAGCGCCAGATCGGCGCGGTGAAGGCGGTCGACGGCGTCTCGTTTGACGTGCTGGACGGCGAGACGCTGGGGATCGTGGGCGAGACCGGCTGCGGCAAGAGCACGACCGCGAGGCTGCTGGTGCGCCTGCTCGATCCCACGTCCGGGTCGATCATGTTCGACGGCGATGACATCGCGACGGCGTCGGGCGGCGCGCTCAAGGCAGCTTCACCGCAAGGTGCAGATCATCTTCCAGGACCCCTACTCATCTCTGAATCCGCGCAAGACGGTCGGGTCGATCATCTCCGATCCCTACATCATCCACGGCATGTACACGGGGGAGGGTGAGCGCAAGAAGCAGGTGCAGGAGCTGATGGATCGCGTGGGGCTGAACCCCGAGCACTACAACCGCTACCCGCACGAGTTCTCCGGCGGCCAGCGCCAGCGGATCGGGGTGGCGCGCGCGATCGCGCTCGAGCCCAAGCTGCTGATCGCCGACGAGCCCGTGTCCGCGCTCGACGTGTCGATCCAGGCCCAGGTGCTCAACCTGCTGCGCAACCTTCAGCGCGAGATGGGGCTGACGCTGGTGTTCATCGCGCACGACCTGTCGGTCGTCCGTCACATGTGCGATCGGGTCGCGGTGATGTACCTCGGCAAGGTCGTCGAGCTGGCGCCGAGCGACGAGCTGTACAGCTTCCCGCGCCACCCGTACACCGGCGCGCTCATGTCCGCGGTGCCCGTGCCGGATCCCTCCGGCGCCAAACGCGAGCGCCAGCTGCTCGCCGGCGACGTGCCCAGCCCCGCCAACCCGCCCAGCGCGTGCCGCTTCCACACCCGCTGTCCCAAGGCTCAGGACATCTGCTCGGTCGACGACCCGCCGCTCGAGAGCAAGGGCGCAGTCGGAGTAACGGCATGCCATTTCCCGCTGACGCTCGACGAGGTGCGGCTGCGGCTGCCGGCGGCGCTCACCGCCGGGGTGTCCGAAGACCCGCGCTACTCGTCGTCGTCTTCGTCGTCTTCGTCGTCCGCTTCATCGTCCTCGACGTAGAGCGACTCCGAGGCGAGCTCGTCGCCGGACTTGCTCCACAGCTTGACGTCGAGGAAGTCTGAGCGGTAGTTGTCGGGCGCGATCAGCGTGAAGCGCTCGTCGACGAGCTCGCACTGGTCGACCGCGAGGTTGGCGAGCTCGGCCGTGACGATCGCGCCGCCAGGGATCAGCGGCACGCCCCAGACCAGCGTCATGTCGGCCGTCTTGCCCTGCTCACCACGCCACTGACCGATCACGTCGTCGTTGAGATCGAGCTTCCAGTCAGGGTTGGCCTCGGCCAGCTCCGACGTGTAGTCGATCTGGGCGTCGAAGTCGGTGGGGACGCCCGACTCCTCGCCGAAGGAGACGAAGCCGAACAGCTCGTATTCCTCGCTCGTTCGCGCCACCGCCGGGATGTACGTCCTGCCGCCGTAGGTGCGGTCGGGAAACCAGGCGATCTCGCCGGGCTCGCCGATGTCCTCGCCCTCGGTGTCGAGGTCGCGCAGCGCTCCGAGGAAGTGCTCGCGCAGCGTGTTGGCCCATCGGCCGTAGGGCAGCGCCTCGCGCGGGGGCTCGGCAGCGAATGTGATCACGAAGCGGTCGGTCGGCGGCATAGGGCC
Source organism: uncultured Solirubrobacterales bacterium (assembly GCA_963725925.1). Taxonomy (GTDB): domain Bacteria; phylum Actinomycetota; class Thermoleophilia; order Solirubrobacterales; family Solirubrobacteraceae; genus Palsa-465. The sequence goes on along the minus strand of CAVSAY010000017.1, from coordinate 254,901 downwards.
GGGAGGATAAGCGGTCTCGGTCCAGCTCGGGCCGCGGACGTCAGTTCGGGCCGCGGACGTCGCGGTTAGAACGCCCCGCGCCGCGACAGCACGGCGGGGATCGTCTTGAGCAGGATCTGGAGATCCAGCATGACCGACCAGTGCTCGAGGTAGAGGAAGTCCAGCCGCACCAGATCGTCGAAGTCGAGGTCCGAGCGTCCGGAGACCTGCCACAGGCCGGTGATGCCCGGGAGCACGAGGTAGCGTTTCTTGTGCCACTCCTCGAGGCGCTCGAAGTCGCGCATCGGAAGCGGCCGCGGGCCGACGAGCGACATCTCGCCGCGGACGACGTTGACGAGCTGGGGCAGCTCGTCGAGCGAATAGCGGCGCAGGAACCCACCGATCGGCGTCAGGCGCGGGTCCTCGCGGATCTTGAACAGCGCGCCCGACTTCTCGTTGAGCGACTCGAGGTCGTCCTGGACCTGGTCGGCGTGCTCGCGCATGGTGCGGAACTTGAAACAGTGGAACGGCTTGCCTGCCATGCCGGGGCGCACGGAGCGGTAGATCACGGGGCCCCGCGAGCTGAGCTTGACCGCGAGCGCGATCGCCAGTAGCAGCGGCGAGAGAATCGCCAGCGAAACGATCGACATCACCAGGTCGAAAACGCGCTTGAGCGCGAAGTCGATCCCCTCGAATACGGGCGGGCGAAGCTTGAACAGGGGGACGGTCTGACCCGGGACGAACTCCGCGCGGTCGATCAGGATCTCCATCGTCGACGGAGCGATGTGAACGGCCACGCCGCGTTGGTGACACACGTCGACCAACTCCACGGCCCGCTCTTGCGGGAAGTCGGAGTCGGCGATGATCACTTCCTGTATGCGCTCGTTGGTGATCACCTCGGGCAGCTGGTCGAGTTCGCCCAGTGACCGCAAGCCGTTCTGGGGTCGCGGCGTCAGCGACAAGTAGCCGACGACATCAACTGCGGCGCGTGCGCGGCTAGCGAGCGCGTGCGCCACCTCCTCCAGATGCCTTCCGGAGCCGACCAGCACCGCCCGCCGGCGATAGCCAGCCTGGGCCAGGATCCAGCCGGTGAACTTCAGGTGCGCCGCGCGCAGGGCCGTGATGTAGATCGTCCCGAGAAACAGCGAGCCGTAGAAGATGTAGTAGCTGGAGAAGTGCTCGCCGTTGGCGAGTGCGAACACCAGCGCGATCACGGTCGCCTGGAACAGCGCGGTAGCGATCTTGGCAAACCCGCCCCGGCGCGCTCGCTCGGCGTACAGGTCCACCCGGGCGAACATCAGCACCGTGATCAGATAGGCGAACGCGAGCCAGTGCCGCGTCTCCTCCCAGGCGGAGTGGGCGTCGGGGTTGCCCTGGACGATCAGCTTGATCATCAACGCCGAGAACAGCGCCGCGGCCACGCCCACGAAGTCGAGGATCAGCAGCGATACGACCCGCGCGATCCGCCGCAGGGTCTCGAGGCGCAGAACGAAGGAGAACAGCGGCGGGCGCTTGGCCCTGACGTCGCGATCGGGCAGCAGAATCTCGGGCCCGTTATGCGAGGCCCCGTTAGCCCTCTCCTGCGTGGCCTCTCGTTCCCTGATCGTCACGACGTAACGGCGTTATTCATGGTCCCGTGCAGGCTGTAACGGTATCTTGACAACTAAGTTACGAGGTAGGACGCGGGCATTGTGTGGAGGTCACGCCGCGGGTCGGCGCTGATCAGCGACCAGTGCCGATCAGCGCTTCCGCGCCGGCCTGCTCGATCGTGCGCTCCAGGCCCTCTCGCAGGCTCACCTCGGGCTCCCAGCCAAGGATCTCCCGGGCAAGCGTGATGTCGGGCTGACGGACCTGCGGGTCGTCGACCGGCAGCGCCTCAAACACGATCTCAGAGCGTGATCCCGCCACCTCGATCACGGTCTTGGCAAGTTCGAGAAGCGTGAACTCCTCCGGGTTACCGATGTTCACGGGGTTGTGGTACCCGGATTCCGCCAATGCGATCAGTCCGCGGATCTCGTCCGCGACGTAACAGAACGAGCGCGTCTGCGAGCCGTCGCCGAACACCGTGATCGGGCGGTCCTGGAGCGCCTGACGCAGAAACGTCGGAATCGCACGGCCGTCGTGCGGTCGCATCCGCGCACCGTACGTGTTGAAGATCCGGACGATCGCCGTATCGACGCCCTGCTGACGGTGGTAAGCCATCGTCAGTGCCTCCGCGTAGCGCTTAGCCTCGTCGTAGACGCCGCGTGGCCCGATCGGGTTGACGTGGCCCCAGTAGGTCTCCTTCTGCGGGTGCTCCTTGGGGTCGCCGTAGACCTCGCTCGTCGAGGCGATCAAGAACCGCGCGCGGTGCTTCTTGGCCAGGCCGAGCGTGTGGTGCGTGCCGTACGAGCCGACCTTGAGCGTGTGAAGGGGCAGTCGCAGATAATCGATCGGCGATGCCGGGGAGGCGAGGTGGTAGACGAAGTCGATCGGTTCGTCGATGAAGTAAGGCTCGATGATGTTGTCGTGCAGGTGCACGAACTGGTCAGTGCGGATGTGCTCGATGTTGGCCAGCGACCCGGTCTCGAGGTTGTCGACGACGATCACGCGATTGCCTCTGCGCAGCAGCTCGTCAGCCAGATGTGAGCCCAGGAAGCCGGCTCCGCCGGTGATTAGACAGGTAGGCATTGGCCTGCAATCTAGCGTTCCACCTGTCACGACGCCCGACCATCTCTAGGATCTGGCCGGCCCGACAGCCCACAGTCAAGCCTGACTACAGGAGGAGCCGATGGCCGCAGCTCGCTTCATCGAGCGCCTGAACGAGCAGATCGCCTACGAGTTCTCTGCCTCGCAGCAGTACGTCGCTAACGCTGTCTACTACGACGCACAGACGCTTCCCCGGCTCGCCGCGTTCTTCTACGCCCAGGCCGTCGAGGAGCGCAACCACGCGATGATGATGGTCCAGTACCTGCTCGACTCAGACGCGCAGGTGACGATCCCGGCGGTCACCGCCCCCGAAACCGAGTTCGACGACGTGGTCGCGCCCGTTGCCCTGGCGCTCGAACAGGAGCGCCGCGTGAGCGACCAGGTCGCGGCGCTGACCGAGGTCGCGCGCGACGAGGGGGACTATCTCTCCGAGCAGTTCGTCCAGTGGTTCCTGAAGGAGCAGGTCGAAGAGGTCGCGTCGATGTCCTCGCTGCTGGCGGTCGTGCAGCGCTCGAGCGACAACCCGATGCAGATCGAGGATTACCTCGTCCGCGAGCACTCCAGCGAAGGGGGCGCCGATCCGACTGCGCCGCCGGCGGCGGGGGGAGCGCTCTAGCGCTCCAAAGCGCTGCGCCGCACGACGTGCTCGTCGCCGCGGCGGATCGTGACCTTGGACGCGTCGAGGTGCTCGAGCAGCGCCTGGGCGAACTTGCGCGATGTCCCAAGGTTGTCGCGCAGCTGGGCGAGGGTGACCGCGCCCCCGTGCTCGGCGGCGAGCGCGATCACGCGCCGCCGGATGTCGGCCAGCACATCCGGGTGATAGTGCAGCGCCTTTGAGACCCTGACCGCGCGACCGGCGCCGCGCAGCGCCTGCCAGGTCGGCGGCGTCGAGCTCGGAGTCCAACGGCGGCTCGAAGCCCGCCTCGAGCAGGCGTTTCTCGAGCGCGAGCGCGGAGGCAGGCAAGGGTTCGGGCGCGGCCTTGGCCTCGGCGGGCTTGGCCGGAGCGGCTTTCGGCCGCTCGTCTTCCGCGGGCTCCCCCCGCGACAGGCGCTCCAGGCGTACGAGCAGATCGCGCGAGGGGCCGTGCTTGCGGGGACGGGCGTCGAGCACGACGCCGCCGCCGATCGTGTCTGCAGGAGAGATATCTCGCACAACCAGTCGGTCGCCGGGCGCGGCGACCAGCTCCTGCTCGAGCCGGATCTGCCAGAAGCGCCCGCCCAGCCACGCCAGGCGGGCGGGAGCCTCGCGCGTCCCGTGGTGGATCTGGACCCGGTCGCCGTGCTCGGGCTCGCGGCCGCTGAACTCGAGCTGCGCGTCGAGCAGATAACCGGGCCGGAACTCCGACGCGCCGCCGACGACCACGTCGCCGCGCCGCACCTCGTCGACGCTGACGCCGGTGAGGTTGAGCGCGACTCGCTGCCCGGCGGCAGCGATGTCGAGCGGCTGGTCGTGCACCTGCACGCCACGCACGCGTGCCCGGCGGGCGCCCGGCAGCAGCACAACCTCGTCACCGCGCTGGACCCGGCCCGACCACAGCGTGCCCGTGACCACCGTCCCGGCGCCGCGAATCGTGAACGCCCGATCCACGTGCAGCCTGGCGGGGCCGCTGGCGTCGGCTCGGCTGTCCACAGATCCGGCGGCGCGGTCAAGCGCCGCGCGCAGCTCGTCGAGCCCTTCGCCCGTGCGCGCCGATACCGCCACCACCTCCGCGCCTGGCAGCAGCTCGGATGCCTCGAGGATCGCGATCTCGGGATCGCCGAGGTCGCTCTTGGTCACGGCGATCACGCCGGTCTTCACCCCGAGCGCCCTCAGCACGGCCGCATGCTCGCGCGTCTGGGGCATGACGCCGTCGTCGGCGGCGACCGTCATCAGGTACAGGTCGATCCCCGTCGCCCCGGCGACCATCGTCCGCACGAACCGCTCGTGGCCGGGAACGTCGATCACCGAGAGCCGGCGGCCCGACGGAAGTTCCAGCGCGGCATAACCAAGCTCGATCGAGATCCCGCGGGCTTGCTCCTCCGGCAGGCGATCGGTGTCGACGCCGGTCAGCGCCCGGATCAGCGCGGTCTTGCCGTGATCGATGTGGCCCGCGGTCCCGAGCGTCAGGGGACCGGAGCTCATCTCGTCGCGTTCAACGCCCTGCGGGCCGCCGCGGCGGTGGCCTCGATCTGCGAGTCGGCCAGCGTGCGGGGGTCCAGCAGCACCTCGCCGTCGTGGATCCGTGCGATCACCGGCGGGTCGCTGTCGCGCAGCGCGCGCATGATCGCCTCCGGTCGTCCCGCGCCGCGCAGGGCGACTGCGGGACCCTCGAGCTCGAGCAGCGGCAGCGCCCCGCCGCCCACCTTTGCCGTCGACCTGACGATCTCCGTCTCGGCGCCGATCGCATCCGCCAGCCGACGCGCTCTGGCGGACAGCGCCTGCTCGTCGCAGTCGAGCATGCTCAGCACGGGGATCTCGTCGCGTGCCCGTTGTGGATCGCGGTACAGCATCAACGTCGCCTCGAGCGCCGCGAGCGAAAGCTTGTCGATCCGCAGGGCTCTGGCCAGGGGGTGCCTGCGCGCCGCCGCGACCGCCTCGGCGCGTCCGACGAGCAGCCCCGCCTGCGGTCCGCCGAGCAGCTTGTCCCCCGAGCAGCAGACGAGCGCCGCGCCGGCTGCGATCGACTGCGTCAGCGCCGGCTCGTCGGCCAGCGCCGGGATCCCGGCCGCGCCGGCGAGCACGCCGGAGCCGACATCGTCGATCACCGGGACTCCGAGCCCGCACAGCTCCTCGACCGAGACGTCCTGCACGAAACCGACCGAGCGGAAGTTGGAGGGATGCACGCGCAGCACCGCGCCGAGCTGATCTTTATTGCGCGCGACGGCCTGTTCATAGTCCTCCAGCCGGGTGCGGTTCGTGGTCCCCACCTCGACCATGCGCGCGCCCGACTGCGCGATCACCTCCGGGATCCGAAAGCCGCCGCCGATCTCGACGAGCTGGCCTCGCGAGATCACGATCGCCCGGCCGGCGCCGGCCAGCGCCGCGGCGGCGAGCAGCACCGCCGCTGCCCCGTTGTTGACGACCAGGGCGGCGTCCGCGCCTGTCAGCTCCGTCAGCAGGCCTTCCACGTGAGCGTGGCGGCTGCCCCGCTCGCCGGTGGCGAGATCGAGCTCCAGGTTGGAGTAGCCCTCGGCGGCGCGGGCCACCGCGTCTCTCGCGGAGGCGGGGAGCGGCGCGCGCCCGAGATTGGTGTGGACGATCACGCCGGTGGCGTTGATCACCTGCCGCAGCGACGGCTGATCGAGTGCGGCCAGCAGCTCGCGAGCGCGCGTCAGCACGTCCGTCTGCGGGGTCTCGCCGGCGAGGACCTGCGCGCGGCGCTCGTCGATCGCTCGCCGTGCCGCGGCGACCGCCAGCGCGTGTGGGGCCTGCAGCGCAGCCGCGAGCTCGTGAACGGCGGGCAGCTCGCTCAGGCCCGCGGGCGCGGCGTGGTCCCCGACACCCATTCGCCCTCCTCTTTCTTCCAGATCGGCGCCTGCGCCTTGATCTCGTCGATGATCTCGCGGGCGCCGGCGAATGCAGCCTCGCGATGCGGGGCAGACGCCGCGACGGTGACCGACGGCTCAGACAGCGGCACGGTCCCGACCCGGTGCTCGGCAGCGGCCGCGCACAGGCCGTGGCGCTCGATCGCCTGCGCCACGATCTCGGCGATCTTGCGCTCGGCCATCTCCACATATGCCTCGTACTCGAGCTCGGGTACGTCGCGGGTGACACCGAGGAACGTGACCACCGCCCCGGCCCTGGGGTCGCGCACGCGCTCGATCAGTGGGTCGAGCGCCAGTGGCTCGGTCGTGACGCGGGCGTGGAGCTCGCCGATCGAGCCACCCGACACCGGCGGGATCAGTGCCAGCTCGTCGCCGGCGTGCAGCGGTGCGTCGGCCGCGGCGTACTCCTGGTTGATCGCCATCACGACGGGCACACCGTCCGCGACAGCGTGCATCCGGTCGAGCGCGTCGCGCACGACTGCGCCTTCGGGGAGGTCGAGCTCGACCGAGGAAGCACCCGCTCGCTCACGGAGCCCGGCGAACAACAGTACGCGTACCTGCATCGTTCAAAGGCTATCCGCCGCGTGGCGGCCGCCACTTTGGTCTATTGGCAGGGGGTTAACACTCCGGTGCGGACCGTCAGTTCCTGCTTATCTTTCCGCGTAATTGGGTCCACCGAGACGGCCCCACCGATAAGGAGTCTGATTTTGAGAAGTTCCCGGACCCGCCTGTCGGCAGTGCTCGTGGCACTGCTGAGCGCGGCGGTGATCGTAGGCTGCGGAAGCAGCAACAGCAGCAGCTCGACCACGACCTCATCGAGTGCCGCGTCGCCGACCACGTCGTCGACAACGTCGACCAGCTCGGGCAGCAATTCGGCCGTCGCCGCGCTGGTACCGGCCGCGCTCAAATCAAAGGGCACGCTGATCGTCGCCGCCGACGCGACCTACGCGCCCAACGAGTTCATCGCCTCCGACGGGAAAACCGTGATCGGGATGGACGCCGACCTGATGAAGGCGGTCGCCACCGCCATGGGGTTGAAGATCAAGATCGTCAACGCGACCTTCGACAGCATCATCCCGGGCCTCGCCTCCGGCAAGTACGACGTCGGTGCGTCGTCGTTCACCGACACCAAGGAGCGCGAGAAGACCGTCGACTTCGTCGACTACCTCACAGCCGGCGAGTCGTTCTACACCAAGACCTCCGGCGGGGCGACGATCAACACGATCGACGACCTCTGCGGCCACACGGTCGCCGTCGAGCGTGGGACGACCGAGCAGGACGACGCGAACACACAGAGCAAGAAGTGCAAGGCCGCCGGCAAGCCCGCGGTCACCGTGCTCCCGTTCGCGGACCAGAACGGCGCCAACCTGGCGCTGGTGAGCGGGCGGGCGCAGCTCGGCTTCGCCGACTCACCCCCGGCCGAGTACCAGGTCAAGAAGTCAAACGGCCAGTTCAAGCTCGTCGGCCAGTCGTACGCCAACGCCCCTTACGGCCTGGCGGTTCCGAAGAACAGCGGCCTCGCGAGGCCGATTCAGGCCGCGATCCTGGCGCTGATGAAGGACGGTCAGTACAAGGCGATCCTGACCCACTGGGGCGTGCAGGCCGGTGCGATTCCGGCGAGCCAGGTCAAGATCAACGGCGCAATCAGTTGACACGCGACCGCAGCTAGGAGAGAAACTACGGCTCAGAGGTGAGTACCTCCGAGCTTCCTGAGCAGCGAACGGGGCGGCCCGACGACATCGAGGCCGTCCCAGTTCGCCATCCCGGCCGCTGGGTCGCGTCGTTCGTCGTGCTCGTGATCGCGGCGTCGATCATTCGGGCCGTCATCACCAATCACAGGTTCCAGTGGCATACCGTCGGCCATTACCTGTTCGACCCGCGGATCCTTCACGGGGTCCGGATCACGATCGAGTTGACCGTCCTGTCGATGATCATCGGGATCCTGCTCGGGGTCCTGCTGGCGGTCATGCGGCTGTCGCCGAACCCGTTGATCTCCGGGTCAAGCTGGCTGTACATCTGGTTCTTCCGCGGCACGCCGCTGCTCGTGCAGTTGCTGTTCTGGAACTTCATCTCGGCGCTGTTTCCGAGGATCGACCTCGGGATCCCGTTCGGGCCCTCGTTCATTCACGCCAATGCCAACACGCTGATTCCCGGCTTCGTCGCCGCCTTACTCGGGTTCGGGCTCAATGAGGGCGCGTACATGGCTGAGATCGTGCGCGCCGGGATGCTCTCGGTCGGCGAGGGCCAGACCGAAGCCGCGCAGTCGCTGGGGATGGGCCGCCTGGCGATCATGCGGCTGATCGTGCTGCCTCAGGCGATGCGCGTGATCATCCCGCCGACGGGTAACGAGACGATCTCGATGCTCAAGAACACCTCGCTCGTGCTGGTCATCGCCTCGGTGTTCGACCTGCTCTTCGAGGCTTCGCAGATCTACTCGGCGCAGTTCAACGAGATCCCGCTGCTGATCGTGGTGAGCATCTGGTACCTCGCGCTGACCAGCGTCCTGTACGTCGGCCAGTACTTCATCGAGCGTCGCTACGGCCGCGGCTTCTCGCGCCAGCAGCGCGTCACGATGCGAGCGCGCTGGCTGGGCAGTCGCGGCAACCCGCCGGTGACGGATACCGGATGAGCGAGCCGATGGTCAAATCCGAGGGCGTGCACAAGCGCTTCGGCCAGCTCGAGGTCCTGAAGGGGATCTCGCTCGAAGTCCAGCGCGGCGAGGTGATGTGCATGCTCGGCCCTTCGGGATCGGGCAAGTCGACGTTCCTGCGCTGCATCAATCACCTCGAGAAGATCAACGCCGGCCGCCTCTCGGTCGATGGGGAGCTCGTCGGGTACCGGGAGCAGGGAGGCAAGCTCCACGAGCTGCCCGAGCGCGAAATCGCCAGCAAACGCGCCGAGATCGGCATGGTCTTCCAGCACTTCAACCTGTTCCCGCACATGACTTCGATCGAGAACGTGATGCTGGCGCCGGTTCGGGTGGCCAAGGTCTCTCGTGGGGACGCCCGCGACAGGGCCGCGGACCTCCTGGAGCGCGTCGGGCTGGGCGACAAGCTCGACACCTACCCGGTGGCGCTTTCAGGCGGCCAGCAGCAGCGGGTCGCGATCGCCCGGGCGCTGGCCATGCAGCCCAAGCTGATGCTGTTCGACGAGCCCACGTCGGCGCTCGACCCCGAGCTCGTCGGCGACGTGCTCGACGCGATGCGTCAGCTTGCCCGCGACGGGATGACGATGATCGTGGTCACGCACGAGATGGGGTTTGCGCGCGAGGTCGCCGACAAGGCCGTGTTCATGGACGCGGGCGTCGTCGTCGAGGCCGGGCGGCCCGAAGAGGTGCTCGTGTCGCCCCAACACGAGCGGACCAAGTCGTTCTTGTCGAAGGTCCTGTAGGGAGCCGGCCGGGTTAGACGGGATCCTGCGAGCTGTGCGGCGGGTACTCGTCGGGATCCTCGGAGGTGTAGGGCGGATCCTCGCCGCGCACCTCCCGGTAGCGACGGTCGAACAGCTCTAGGACCGCGGTCACGTCCGAGGGGCCGCGCAGGTCGTGGCTGACCCCGCTCGAGTCGGGCGTCAGCTCGTCCGGCTCCGCATCCCCGTGCTCGACAAGCTCGTCGTGCTCGGCGGTCAGGAACGGGAGCTCGGCCGCTCCCCGCTCCGGGTACAGGACGCCGAGCGTCGAATCCTCGTAGAGCACCACGGCGGCGCCGTCCTCGCGGCGCTCGATCCGCACGCCGGGCCAGGTGTTCAGCTCGTTTGCGACGTCATCTACGACTGCATCGGGGCGCGCCACCCGTCGATCGTACCTCGGGACGCGGGTAACCTCCAGCCATGGCCACCACCGACGAGCACCGCACGATCGCCCCGATCGTCGGCCCCGATGATCCCCGGCGGTTCACCGACTCGGGGATCGAGATCAAGCCCCTGTACAACGAGGAGGACCTCCCCGAGGGGCTCCCACAGCGCCTCGGCGAGCCGGGCGAGTACCCATACACGCGCGGGGTCCACGCCGAGATGTACCGCAAGCAGCTGTGGACGATGCGCCAGTACGCCGGCTACGCCAGCGCCAAGGAATCGAACGAGCGCTACCGCTACCTGCTCGAGCACGGTTCGACCGGGCTGAGCATGGCGTTCGACCTGCCGACCCAGCTCGGCCTGGACTCCGACAACCCGCGCTGCCTGGGCGAGGTCGGCCGGACCGGCGTGGCGATCGACACGATCGACGACATGCGCACGGCGTTTGACGAGATCCCGCTGGACAAGGTGTCGACGTCGATGACGATCAACGCGCCCGCGGCGGTGCTGCTGCTGCTCTACGACCTGGTGGCCGAGGAGCAGGGCGTCACCTCAGAGCAGCTGCGCGGGACCACCCAGAACGACATCCTCAAGGAGTACATCGCGCGCGGGAACTTCATCTACCCGCCCGAGGGAGCGATCCGGCTGACCACCGATCTGTTCGCGTACTGCAACGAGCACATTCCGAAGTGGAACACGATCTCGATCAGCGGCTATCACTTCCGCGAGAAGGGCTGCTCGGCGGTCCAGGAGGTCGCGTTCACGCTCGCCAACGGCATCGCCTACGTGCAGGCGGCGCTCGACGCCGGACTCGAGGTCGACCGCTTCGCGCCGCGCCTGGCGTTCTTCTTCAACGGCCACAACAACGTCTTCCAGGAGGTCGCGAAGTTCCGCGCCGCCCGCCGGATGTGGGCCGAGATCATGCGCGAGCGCTTCGGGGCAAAGGACGAGCGGTCCTGGAGGTTGCGGTTCCACACGCAGACCGGCGGGGTGACGCTGACCGCCCAGCAGCCCGAGAACAACATCGTGCGCGTCGCGCTGCAGGGATTTGCCGCTGTCTGCGGCGGGACCCAGTCGCTGCACACCAACGGCTTCGACGAGGCGCTCGCCTTGCCGACCGAGCGGGCGGCGCGGATCGCGCTTCGCACCCAGCAGATCCTGGGCTACGAGTCCGGCGCGGCCGACACCGTCGATCCGTTCGCGGGCTCCTACTTCGTCGAGGCGCTGACCGACGAGATCGAGACCAGCGCGCGTGAGCTGATCGCGAAGGTCGACGAGCTCGGCGGCTCGGTCAAGGCGATCGACTTCATGAAGAACGAGATCGAGGAGTCCGCGTTCGGCTACCACGAGCGCTACCGGATCGGCCAGGACATCGTGGTCGGCGTCAACAAGTACGAGGACGACCGCAACCCAGAGGTCCCCGACATCCTGCGCGTCGACCCCGAGTCAGAGCACCAGCAGGTGCAGCGGCTGAAGGCATTCAAGGCGGATCGCGACCAGGGCGTCGTGGACCGGCGGCTGGAGGAGATCCGTGAGTGCGCCCGGGGCACCGACAACATGCTGCCGGTGCTGCGTCAGGCGCTGAAGGACCGCGCTTCGATGGGCGAGGTCTGCGAGGCGATGCGCGACGTGTTCGGCGACTACCGGCCGAGCATCTAGCCCTGGCGCTCGCTGTCGAGCTGCCCCATCTGCGCCGCGGGGTAGCGGTCGCCGACGGCGGCGTCGGCCGGCATCGCCTGCTCGATCCTTCGATGTCGTGGTCGGAGAGGGTGAGATCCAGCGCGCCGCGGGCCTCGGTCAGCCGCTCGCGGGTGCGGGCGCCGATCAGCGGGACGATGTCCTCGCCGCGCGACAGCACCCACGCGATCGCGACCTGTGCCACGCTCGCGTCGAGGTCCTCGGCGACGGCCCTGAGCGCGTCGACCAACTGCAGGTTTCGCGTCAGGTTCTCCCCCTGGAAGCGAGGCGTCCGGGTGCGGAAGTCCGTCTGGATGAGGCTGCGCTCGGGTGACCAGTGGCCGCTGATCAGGCCACGGGAGAGCACGCCGTAGGCGGTGATCGCGATCCCCAGCTCGCGGCAGGTGCCGAGGATCTCGCGCTCGATGCCGCGCGAGATCAGCGAGTACTCGATCTGCAGGTCGCAGATCGGATGCACGGCGGCGGCGCGGCGGATCGTGTCCGAGCCGACCTCCGACAGCCCGATGAAGCGCACGTATCCGGCCTGCACCATCTCGGCGATCGCTCCGATCGTCTCCTCGATCGGCACCTGCTGGTCCAGGCGGGCGGGGCGGTAGACGTCGATGTGGTCGACCCGTAGCCGCTGCAGGCTGTAGGCGAGCGCGGTCTTGACGGCCGCCGGGCGGGCGTCATAACCGAGCCAGCCCCCGTCGGGGCCGCGCTGGGCACCGAACTTGACGCTGATCACGGCCTCGTCGCGGTTGCGTGTCGTCAGGGCTTCGCCGACGAGCATCTCGTTGTGGCCCATCCCGTAAAAGTCGCCCGTATCCAGGAGATTGATGCCGTCGTCGAGCGCCGCGTGAATGGTCGCGATGCTCTCCTCGCGCTCTGCCGGCCCGTACACGCCCGACATCCCCATGCAGCCCAATCCCACGCGCGATACATCCGGTCCGTGCTCGCCAAGTCGGGTCATCGTCGGTCACTCCTGATCGCGGACTGCAAAACCTCGGGCTCCGGAAAGGAGTCCTTCCCCGCCAATCGAAATCCCGACCATGACAGAAGAGCACAAGGCAAGCCGGACGATCGTGAAGTCGCCGCCCGAGCTGTGGGCGGAGTGCAGCGTCGCGCAGTCGTTGGCGCGCCACCTGGGCGAATTTGGGGAGATCAGGATTACCAGGCTCGAGCCGGAGACAACCGTTGCCTGGGAGGGCGAACATGCCAGCGGCACGGTGCGGCTCGAGCCATCGGGGTGGGGAACACAGGTGACGCTCACGGCCACGCCGATCGTCGCGGCGGCGCCTGAGCCTGCTGTTGAGGCGGAGCCGATGGTCGAGCCGGTTGTCGTCGACCCCGAGCAGGTCGAGGCGATCGAGGTGGCAGAGGCGGTGGAGGAGGTCGAGGCCGTCGAGGAGGTCGAAGTCAGCGACGAGGACATCGCCGAGCGCCTGCCGAGATGGCAGGTGTTCGCTCGTTTGTGGGCGCGCCTGGGACGCAAGCCCGCGTCGGTCGAGTCCGAGGATGCCCAGCCGGACGTTGAGGACGAATCCGAGGCGGTCCCGGAGGAGCCCGTGGCGGTCGCGGAGGAGCCCGAGGCGGTTCCCGAGGAGATTCCCGAGCCGGTCGCTGACGAGCCCGCCATGGTCGAGGAGCCCGCGATCGACCCTCAGGCGCTGCTGGTCGGCGCGCTGGACAGTCTCGGCCAGGCACACCACCGCCCGTTCTCGCGCGCCTGACCGGAAGCGGGGCGTCCGGCACCGCTACGCCGGAGAAGCCGAGCCCATAAACTCGCCGCCCCATGCGCGCGAAGGCCCCAGAGACATATGAAGAGAAGCTGGCGCAGCTCGAGGAGCTCCGCCAGGAGGCGATTCATGCCGGCAGCGAAGCCGCGGTCGCCAAGCAGCACGAACGAGGCAAGTACACCGCCCGCGAGCGGGTCCACAAGCTGCTCGACCCCGGCTCCTTCCAGGAGCTCGACACGTTCGTGCGACACCGCACGTACGAGTTCGACATGCAGAAGAACCGCCCTTGGGGCGATGCCGTCGTCACCGGCCACGGCACGATCGACGGCCGCCGCGTGTGCGTCTTCAGCCAGGACTTCACGGTCGTCGGCGGATCGCTCGGCGAAGTGATGGGCGAGAAGATGTGCAAGGTGATGGACCTGGCGGCCAAGATCGGCTGCCCGGTGATCGGCATCAACGACTCCGGGGGAGCGCGCATCCAGGAGGGGGTCGTGTCGCTGGGCGCCTATGGCGACGTGTTCGTGCGCAACGTCCAGTGCAGCGGCGTGATCCCGCAGATCTCGCTGATCATGGGCCCGTGCGCGGGCGGCGCGGTCTACTCGCCGGCGATGACCGACTTCGTGTTCATGGTCAAGGAGACCTCGCACATGTTCATCACCGGTCCCGACGTGATCAAGACCGTCACCGGCGAGGAAGTCGACTTCGAGTCCCTCGGCGGCGCGATGTCGCACAGCTCGAAGTCCGGCGTCGCGCACTTCGCCTCTGACGACGAGGACGCCTGTCTCGAGGACACCCGCTACCTCCTGTCGTTCCTGCCGCAGAACAACCTCGAGACGCCGCCGCGGGTGACGCCGAGCGACGACCCGATGCGGATGGATCCCGAGCTCGACCACGTCGTCCCCGACAACCCGAACAAGCCGTATGACATGCGCGACGTGGTCCGCCTGATCGTCGACGACGGCGAGTTCTTCGAGGTGCACGAGAACTACGCGCGCAACATCGTGTGCGGCTTCGCCCGGCTCAACGGCTATGCGGTCGGCGTCGTCGGCAACCAGCCCTCCCAGATGGCCGGCGTGCTCGACATCGACTCTTCGGTCAAGGCGGCCCGTTTCGTGCGCACCTGCGACGCGTTCAACATCCCGCTGATCACGTTCTGCGACGTTCCCGGGTTCCTCCCCGGCACCGCGCAGGAGTGGGGCGGGATCATCCGCCACGGGGCCAAGCTGCTGTACGCCTACACCGAGGCGACGGTCCCGAAGATCACGATCATCACCCGCAAGGCCTACGGCGGCGCCTACGACGTCATGGCCTCAAAGCACATGCTCGCCGACTTCAACTTCGCCTGGCCGACGGCGGAGGTCGCCGTGATGGGCCCCGAGGGTGCGGTCAACATCATCTACCGCCGCGACATCGGCTCCTCGCCGACTCCGGACGCCCGCCGCCAGAAGCTGATCAACGACTACAAGGCGCACTTCGCCAATCCGTACGTCGCGGCCGAGCGGGGGTATATCGACGACGTGATCGTGCCCCACGAGACCCGTCCGAAGATCATCACTGCGCTCGAGACGCTTCAGAACAAGCGCGTCGCCGGGCCCAAGCGCAAGCACGGCAACATCCCGCTCTAAAGCGAGATCCGCTGAGCCTCCACGCGGCCTTCGCGCAATGCCTGCAGCGCGGCCGCCGCGACGGCCAGGTCCTGGATCGCCAGTCCGGTTGAGTCAAACAGCGTCACCGCGTCGGGATCGGGGCGCCCGGCGGCATCGCCGGCAAGCACGGCGCCGAGCTCGGTGACCTGCTCGCGGCGCACGCGGCCGGCTTGCACCGCGGGCGTCAGCTCGCCGCCGTGCGACGCCTGCTCCCACTCGTCGCAGAACAGCGCACACGCGGCGACCGCGTCGACGCTCGCCTCGGACTTGCCGGGGCCGTCGGCGCCGAGCATGTTGAGGTGCTGTCCCGGGTGCAGGTCGCTCGCGTCGACAACGATCAGCGCGCCCGGGGTCACGCAGCAGACGACGTCGGCGGCGAGCGCTTGCTCGCGCGTGCCCGGCTCCCAGCCGAGCTCGGCGGCGAGGGCTCGCGCGGCCTCGTCGTTGGGGTCGTGGCAGGTCCCGGGTCCGTAGCCGGCGGCGGCCATGCAGCGAGCAGCCCACGCCCCGTGCAGGCCACAGCCGACGATCCCGACCGTCCGCGCATCGGCTGTCGCGAGCGCCTGGGCCGCGACCGCCGCGACCGCGCCGGTTCGCAGGGCGGTGACCGAACGCGCGTCGAGCAGCAGCACGGGCTCACCGGTGGTGGCGTCAGAGACGCAGATCACGCCGGTAACCGTGGGCAGCCCCTTGGGCGGGTTGCCCGGGAACGACGTCACCCATTTGACGAGCGCCAGCCCGTCGCCGCGGGCGGGCATCGCCCGGAAGTCGCCGTACGGCGGGCTCTCCAGGTAGACCTTCGCCGGCATCACCCAGTCGCCCGCGTGATGGCGCAGGAGGGCCTGCCGGACGCGGTCGATCGCCTCGCTCGGGGTGACCGCCGCGAGCACCGCGTCGTGGTTGAGAACCGGGATCTCGGTCACGGTTGCGGGACGATACCCTCGCCGCTGTGGTGAACCGTCGTCCCAAGCTCACGATCGTGGCGCCCAACGCGTCGCCCGAGGAGGCTGCAGCGGTCGTCGCAGCGCTCGAGCGGTTCATGCGCGAGACCGCGCCACCCCCGGCACAGCCCGCGCCCAAGCGCAATCCCTGGCAGCAGGCCGGGCTGCGCGAGGGCGTGATCCGGGAGTACCAGCCGCCGCTGCCCTGGGAGTAGCCGCGGGTTTCTCCGGGTCGAACGCCAACGGCCCATTGAGGGGCGGGGATGGAGGATGGTCGGCGGTGCATGACGCGACAACCGCCCATTCGCCGCGAGGCCTGCCGTGTCATGCACCTGGGCGGTGCGCCACGCGACAGGCCTCGCCGTCGTGCGAGAGCGTGTCGCTGCATGGGCCGTCCTGATCCCACGACAGGCCTCGGCACACACGGCAGACCGACGTGCGTCGATCGAGGTTATGCACGTAGGCTCACGGATAAGCGACAAGCCTCGCCGATCGCCGCCTCGCATGCGGGGTTATGCCGCTTCCACGGGCCCGGGCGACCCATCCGTCCCGCTCCTCAATGGGCCGTTGACGTTCGGCCCCGGGGTAGTACGCTACCCCCGGAATCCCCTGCAACCCACCCGAAATAGCCGTAATCAGATTGCCTTTTGGTACATTAGGCAGCCTGCCCGCGACCGGAAGGAGCCCGATGGAGCCCGCTTCGATCGACAGCCCCAAGACCGGCACCCCTCGCACCGGCTCGCTGGAGAACCCCGAGCTGGTCGAGAACGTGCCGGGCCACGTGATCCCGATCCTCGAGAAAGAGTTTGACGACTTCGACACCGAGTCCACCCGCTTCCTCAAGGGTCAGCTCGATGGCGACGAGTTCATCAAGTTCCGCCTGAAGCAGGGCGTCTACGGCCAGCGCCAGCCAGACGTGCAGATGGTGCGCGTCAAGCTGCCGATGGGCGGCGTGACGCCCGACCAGGTCGACGCGTTCGCCGACGTGATCGAGAAGTACGTGCCCCTGCGCAAGGGCCACGTCACGACCCGCCAGAACATCCAGATGCACCACATCCCGCTGCCGGACGCGGCCGAGCTGATCCGCGAGCTCGGCGACGCCGGGCTGTCGTCGCGGGAGGGTTGCGGGAACACGATGCGCAACGTCACCGGCGATCCCCGGGCCGGCACGCTCGAGGGAGAGCTGTTCGACATCACGCCCTACGCGGGCGCTTATGTGCGCTACTTCGTCCGCCACCCCACCACGCAGGCGATGCCGCGCAAGGTCAAGACGGCGTTTGCGGCGACCGAAGACGACAACGCGATCACTCGGATCCACGACATGGCGTTCCTCCCGCGGGTGCGGGATGGTGTCCGCGGAGTCGAGATCCGCGTGGGCGGCGGCACCTCGATCATGCCGCGCCTGGCACCGACGCTGTACGAGTTCGTCGAGCTCGACAACGGCGACTTCCTGAAGGTCACCGAGGCGTGCATGCGGATCTTCGACCGCCAGGAGTGGCTGCGCGTCAACCGCGCCCGGGCCCGGATCAAGGTCCTGATCGACAAGATCGGGATCGACGAGTTCCGCGACCTCGTCGAGGAGGAGCTCGAGGGCGACTGGGTCTCCGAGCGCGACTTCTCACTCGATGGCATCCTTTTCGACCACGACGAGGAGTCTCATGCCCCGGCGGCTCCGCAGAGCCCCGCGCGCCCGAACGGCGACAACCGTGAGTTCAACCACTTCCTGCAGTCAAACGTCCAGGCCCAGCGTCAGGAGGGGTTCTCGACTGTCGAGGTGAAGATCCGCCGCGGTGACCTGACGCCAGACCAGCTACGCGGCCTGGGTCAGATCATGCGCGAGTACTCGGGCGGATATGCGCGTACCACCGTCCACCAGAACTTCGTGCTGCGCTGGGTCCGCGACGACTCGGCCTACGAGGTGTGGCGGCGACTGCGCGACCTGGACCTCGGCGACGCCGGCGCGGATGAGATCACCGATGTGGTCAGCTGCCCCGGCACCGACTCCTGCAAGCTCGGGATCACGAGCTCGATGGGCCTCAATCAGGCCGTTCAGGACCGGATCGTCCAGATGGATATCACCGACCAGCTCACGCGCCGGATCCACGTGAAGATGAGCGGCTGCCCGAACGGGTGCGGCCAGCACCACATCGCCAACATCGGCTTCTACGGAGCGTCGATCAAGGTGGGCGATCACAGCATTCCGGCGTACATTCCGCACGTCGGTGGTGCGTACGAAGGCGGCGATGTCCGCTACGGTCAGCGTCTGAAAGCACGCCTTCCCGCCAAGCGGGTGCCTGAGGCGGTCGAGCGCTGGGTACGCTTCTACGAATCCGAGCGCCTTGAGGACGAGGAATTCAACGCATTCGTCGACCGCGTGGGACCCAAGGAGTTCGAGGCGCAGGTCAAGGATCTCACGATGCCGATCGAGTTCAGCCTGGAGAACATGAACTACTTCGTGGACTGGACCAAGAACGCTCCGTTCGAGGTCATCCGCGGTGAAGGGGAATGCGCCGTCTAGGCCGAAACCTCCAATGACGACCATCGCCCCAGAACTGGAGACCGCAACCGCCGAGGAGGTGCTCGCCTACGCCGTCGAGCGCTTCCATCCTCGGCTGACGATGGCCTGCTCCTTCCAGAAGGAGGAGTCGGTGCTCGTGCACATGCTGACCTCGATCCAGCCGCGCGCCCACGTGTTCATGA
Organism: uncultured Solirubrobacterales bacterium; assembly: GCA_963725925.1. Classification (GTDB taxonomy): domain Bacteria; phylum Actinomycetota; class Thermoleophilia; order Solirubrobacterales; family Solirubrobacteraceae; genus Palsa-465. The sequence continues at coordinate 236,214 of CAVSAY010000017.1, read as the reverse complement.
TCGACACCGGCGTCCTGTTCCCCGAGACGCTCACGACCTGGAAGCAGTTCGAGGACCGCTTCGGGATCGAGATCGAGGTGTTCGACGCGAGCAGCCCTGGTCAGCCGTGGACGGTCGATCGGTGCTGCAGCGAGGCCAAGGTTGACGCGCTCGAGCGCGCGCTAACCGGCGTCGAGGCGTGGATCACCGGGATCAGGCGCGAGCAGTCACCGACCCGGGCAGAGGCCGCCAAGCTCGAGCGCGACGAGCAGCGCGACATCTGGAAGGTCAACCCGCTCGCGGACTGGTCGGAGAAGGACCTGTGGCGCTACATCCACAAGCACGACCTCCCGTACAACCCCCTCCACGATCAGGGCTATGCCTCGATCGGCTGCGCCCCCTGCACCCAGCCGGGCTCAGGGCGTGAAGGACGCTGGGCCGGCCAGGACAAGCTGGAGTGCGGGATCCACGTGGTCGAGGTCGGATCGAACGGCAACGGCGAGGACAGCCGATGACCCCGCTGCAGTACGAGCTGTCGCACCTGCAGGCACTGGAGGCCGAGTCGATCCACATCTTCCGAGAGGTGGCGGCGGAGCTCGAGCGCCCGGTCCTGCTGTTCAGCGGCGGCAAGGACTCGATCGTGCTCCTGCGCCTGGCCGAGAAGGCCTTCCGGCCCGCGCGCTTCCCGTTTCCGATCATGCACGTCGACACCGGCCACAACTTCCCCGAGGTCATCGAGTTCCGCGACCGGCTGATCGCGGAGCTGGGCGAGCGCCTGATCGTCGCGAACGTCCAGGAGTCGATCGACCGCGGCCGGGTCGTCGAGGAGACCGGCCCGCGCGCCTCGCGCAACCGCCTGCAGACGACCACCTTGCTCGACGCGATCGAGGAGCATGGCTTTGACGCCGCGTTCGGCGGCGCCCGCCGCGACGAGGAGCGTGCTCGCGCCAAGGAGCGCGTGTTCTCGTTCCGCGACGAGTTCGGCCAGTGGGACCCCAAGCGCCAGCGCCCCGAGCTGTGGTCGCTGTACAACGGGAAGATCCGCAAGGGCGAGCACGTGCGCGTGTTCCCGATCTCCAACTGGACCGAGCTCGACGTCTGGCAGTACATCAGCGAAGAGAAGCTCGCCGTGCCGTCGATCTACTTCTCGCATCCCCGCCAGGTGTTCCGCCGCGACGGGATGCTCTACGCCCACAGCGAGTTCGTGCAGCTGATCGAGGGCGAGGAGCCCTTCCAGGAATCAGTGCGATACCGGACGGTCGGCGACATGACCTGCACCGGCGCTGTCGCCTCGGAGGCGACGACGCTCGAGGCGGTCGTCGCCGAGATCGCCGCGACACGGATCACCGAGCGCGGAGAAACCCGCGCCGACGACCGGGTTACTGAAGCGGCGATGGAAGATCGCAAGCGCGAGGGATACTTCTAACGTTGCGAGCGCACGTCAGCACCACCCGGACCCTCGCATGAGCCCGGGCGCTGCCACCAACGGCCACGCCCCCATCGAGGAGACGCACACCAGCGAGCTCCTGCGGATCGCCACCGCAGGATCGGTCGACGACGGCAAGTCGACGCTGATCGGCCGCCTGCTCTACGACTCAAAGCAGATCCTGTCCGATCAGCTCGAGCACGTCATGGAGACCTCCGAGCGTCGCGGCGACGGCTACCTGAACCTGGCGTTGCTCACCGACGGCCTGCGCGCCGAGCGCGAGCAGGGGATCACGATCGACGTCGCCTACCGGTACTTCCAGACCGCGCGGCGCAAGTTCATCATCGCCGACACGCCCGGGCACGAGCAGTACACGCGCAACATGGTCACGGGAGCGTCGACCGCCGACCTGTCGGTGGTCCTGGTCGACGCGCGCAAGGGCGTGAGCGTCCAGACGCGCCGGCATTCGTTCATCGCCTCGCTGCTGCGGATCCCGCACGTCGTGGTGTGCGTCAACAAGATGGACCTCGTCGGCTACGACCAGGCCGTGTTCGACAAGATCGTCGAGGAGCTGACCGACTGGGCGGCCCGCCTGGATCTCACCGACGTCTCCTTCATCCCGATCTCGGCGCTGCACGGCGACAACGTCGTCGAGCGGTCCAACGAGATGCCCTGGTACGACGATGCGCCGTTGCTCTACCACCTCGAGCACGTCGTGATCGCGCCGGACCGCAACCTTGCCGACGTCCGCTTCCCGGTCCAGTGGGTCACGCGCCCGATGAGCCAGGAGCACCACGACTACCGCGGCTACGCCGGCCAGGTCGCGGGCGGCGTGCTGCGCCCCGGCAGCGAGGTGGTCGTTCTGCCGAGCGGCCAGCGCTCGCGCATCGAGGCGATCGACACCTATGAGGGTGAGGTCGACGCCGCGTTCCCGAACATGTCGGTCACGCTGCGGCTGGCCGACGATCTCGACATCTCCCGCGGAGACATGATCGTCGAGGCTGACGATCAGCCGACGACGGCGCGTGAGCTCGACGCGATCGTGTGCTGGATGGATGACAAGCCCATGCGGCCGGGCGGCCGCTACTCGATCAAGCACACGACCCGCGCGGGCCGAGCGATCATCGGCGAGATCGAGCATCGGGTCGACGTCAACTCGCTCGAGCACGTCCCCGCCGAGCAACTCGAGCTCAACGAGATCGGACGCGTGGTGCTGCGCTCGAGCACTCCGCTGATGGTCGACCGCTACCGGCGCAACCGCACCACTGGTAGCTTCATCCTGATCGACGAGGCCACGAACGACACCGTCGGCGCCGGGATGATCCAGGGCGCCCGTTAGCGCGGCAATGGCGAAGCTCAGCCGGCGGCAAATTGCCGCACCCCTGATCTATGTCGCCGCCAGCGTGGCATTCGTCGTGCTCGTCGGAGTCCCGTATCAGCGCGACCTGCTCGCGATCTGGCTGCTGCTCGGCCTGCTGTGCTTTTCGATGTCGGACCTGCGCGGATTCGGCCGGGGCGTGGTGCTCGAGTGGCTGCCGTTCATCGCGATCCTGATCGCCTACGACTCGCTGCGCGGCAGCGCCGCGCACACGTTCGGCGTCCATTACCTCCCGCAGCTTCGCGTCGACGAGGCACTGTTCGGCGGGACCGCGCCGACCGTGACCCTCCAGCACTGGCTGTGGCACGGGCATGTCGTCTGGTACGACGTGCCGGTCTGGGCGGTCTATCTGACCCACTTCTTCGCGACGCCACTGGTGGCGGCGGTCCTGTGGAAGGTCGACCGTCCGCGATTCCGCTGGTTCGCGGTGCTCGTCGCGGCGCTCTCGTTCGCCGGGCTGATCACCTACGCGCTGTACCCGGCCGCGCCTCCGTGGATGGCCAGCCAGGCCGGCCTGATGGCGCCGATCACGCGGATCATCCCCGCCGTGTGGCCGTATCTGGGGCTGCACTCCGCCGGTTCGCTGGTCGAGCACGGCTACCAGTACGCCAACAACGTCGCTGCGGTGCCGTCGCTGCACGCCGCGTTCTCGCTGCTGATCGCGATCACACTGTGGCCGCGTAAGCACAAGTGGCTGCGCCCGATCGTGGCCCTGTACCCGCTGGCGATGGCGTTCTCGCTCGTGTACGCCGGCGAGCACTACTTCTCAGACATCCTGCTCGGCTGGATCTACACGGTGGCCACCGTGTTCGCCGCTCGTGCGGTGATGAGGTGGTGGGCCGCGCGCAGAGCCCAGCGTGTGCCCGCGGCAAGCCCCCGGACCAGTCCCGCCCCCGCCTACGCCAGGACGCAGCGTTCAGCCGGACCGGCGCGGCCCTTGTAAATTCCCCAGCCCATGTTTTCGAAGGTCCTGATCGCTAACCGCGGCGAGATCGCCGTCCGCATCATCCGCGCCTGTGAGGAGCTCGGGATCGCGACGGTCGCGGTCTACTCCGAGATCGACCGTAACGCCCCTCACGTGCAGCGGGCTGACGAGGCATTCCTGCTCGGTCCCGGCCCGGCCAACGAGAGCTATCTGTCGATCGAGAAGCTGATCGACGCCGTGCAGCGATCGGGCGCCGAGGCGGTGCATCCGGGCTACGGGTTCCTGGCGGAGAACGCGGCGTTCGCGGCGGCGCTCGAGGAGCACGGGATCACGTTCATCGGCCCGCCGGCCTCGGCGATCGACGCGATGGGGTCAAAGACCAAGGCACGCGAGCTGATGAAGAAGGCCGGCGTGCCGATCGTGCCCGGGACGACCGATCCCGTGGAGACGCTCGAGGATGCTCGCAAGATGATCGACGAGACGATCGGCTATCCCGTCGCGGTCAAGGCAGCCGGCGGCGGTGGCGGCAAGGGCTTCCGCGTCGCGCTCAGCGAGGACAAGCTCCAGGACGCCTTCGAGGGCGCCGCGCGGGAGGGCGAGAAGTTCTTCTCGGACGCCACCGTCTACCTGGAGCGCTACCTCCCGAACCCGCGGCACGTCGAGGTTCAGGTGATGGCCGACAAGCACGGCAACGTGGTCCACCTCGGCGAGCGCGACTGCTCGATCCAGCGCCGCCACCAGAAGCTGATCGAGGAGGCGCCTGCGCCCGCGGTCGACGAAGAGCTGCGCGCGCGGATCGGCAAGATCGCGACCGAGGCCGCCGCCGCCGTCAACTACACCGGCGCCGGAACCGTCGAGGGACTGCTCGTGACCCACGAGGGCGGCGACAAGGACGAGTACTTCTTCCTGGAGATGAACACCAGGGTCCAGGTCGAGCACTGCGTGACCGAGATGGTCACCGGAATCGACATCGTCAAGGAGGGAATCCGGGTGGCGGCGGGCGAGAAGCTGTCGATCACACAGGACGACGTCGTCCTGCGCGGTCACGCGATCGAGTGCCGCATCAACGCCGAGGACGCCAGCAAGAACTTCGCCCCCGCACCGGGCACGATCGGCGCCTACTGGGAGCCTGCGGGCCCCGGTGTCCGCGTGGACTCGGGGGTCGAGGCGGGGTCTGAGATCTCGCCGATGTACGACCCGATGGTGGCCAAGCTGATCGTCTGGGATGTGGACCGCGAGCAGGCCACACAGCGGATGCTGAGGGCACTGCGCGAGTACCGGATCGAGGGCCTGAAGACGCTGTTGCCCTTCCATACGGCGATCCTCCAGACCCGGCAATGGGCCGATGCCGAGACCTGTCACGACCTGATCGAGGACCGCAAGTGGCTCAAGGAGCTCGCATTCCCGGCGCCCGAGAAGAAGGACGGCGAGGACGAGCACGAGGCCGAGACGGTCGAGCACGGCTACACCGTCGAGGTGTCTGGCAAGCGGTTTGAGGTCAAGGTGATCGGGCCGCCGTTCGCGGGCGCCGCGGTCAACGGAGCCGGTCCCGCGGCCGCGCCCGGAGCGGCCGCTGCGCGGAGGCCCCACCGCAGGAGCGAGCGCACCGGCGGCGGGGGTGGCGGTGGCGGTGACACGCTGGCGTCGCCGCTTCAGGGCACCGTGCTGAAGGTGGCGGTCGAGCAGGGCGCCGCCGTCGAGGAGGGGGCCTTGGTGGCGGTGATCGAGGCGATGAAGATGGAGAACGAGATCACCGCGCACAAGGCCGGCACCATCGCGGAGCTGCCGATCGCGGTGGGAGCGTCCGTCGCCAGCGGCGACACGCTCGCCGTGATCAGCTCGGCGTCCGAGTAGCGTTCTCGGCGTGGATCTTGCGCTGGGCGCCGGTGCGGCGGCCAGCGGGCAACGGTGCGTTCTCGCCGTCGCTCAGCAGCGCCTGAAGGTACTCGACGTCCTCGCGGAGGATCTCGACTGCCTGGTCGCGCTCGATCGGTCCGCCGTGGCCCGGGACGACGGTGTCCACCCGCGCCACGAGCGGCTGCAGCCGCTCCAGCGTCGCGAGATACGCCGTGACCGAGCCTCCCTCGGAGATCCACGGGATCTCCACCGGCGAGAGGTAGTCGCCGCATACGAGCACGCCCATCCACGGCATCAGGTACGCCACGCCGTCGACCGTGTGGCCCTCGGCCGGATGGACCTCGAGCTCGTGCTCTGGCCCGAGCGCAAGCTTGCCCGGGACGGGGAGCGCCTGGTAGGCGCCGAGCGAGAGCGGGCGGCGCCCCGCGACATACGACTCCTCGTCGAACTCCCGAAGCTCGCGCTGGGCGGCGCCCGGCTCGGACGTCAGCCGTTGCGCCGTCGATTCACCGCAGCCGAGCGCCGCAGTCCGGGAACGCCTCGCGGCCGAGCAGGTGGTCCCAGTCGCCGTGCGTGGCCAGCAGCCCGGAGACCGGGAAGCCGGCCTGCTCGAGCACGCCGGGCAGCGCCTCGAGCTCTTCCGGGTAGATGACCGAGTCGATCAAGAAGCCCTCGTCGCCGGCGCGGATCGCGGTGCACGTCGTCTGCCAGTAGCTCGACACGAACACGAGCGCGTCTGAGCCGAGAGCGAGCGCCCTCACTTCGAGCTCCTAGTTGATGCCGAGGAGCTTTGCGGCCTCGCGCAGAGTGGAGACCTCGGCGTCGGGCTTCTTCTGTCCAGCCTCGAGCTCGACCTTGTTGCGGTTGACCCAGACCACCGGGATCTTCTTCTTCAGGCAGGGCTCGACGTCGTAGTAGTAGCTCGAGGTGACGTGCACCCACCCCTTCTTGCCGCCGATCCGGCGTTCGCACTCGGTGAAGTGCGCCGGGTCGGGCTTGTAGGAGCGAACCTGCTGCGCGGTGACGACCAGGTCGAAGTCGAGCGGCATGTGCCGGCGGGTCTGTCCCAGCAGCTTGTCGTCGATGTTGGAGATCAGCCCGATCTTGTACTTCTTGGCGATCTTCGCCAGCACCGGGTTCGTCTCCTTGAACGGCTGCCAGCGCTGCACCGAGTCGGGCAGGAAGCCCGAGCGGGACGGCTCGAGCGGCCACCCGAGCTGCTTTGCGATCTGCACCGCGGTTCGGCGCAGCACCTCGGCGTAGAGCTCGTAGGACCCGGCCTGGATCTGTTTCTGAGTCTCATGGAACAGCGGTACGAGCTCGTCGCGCTCGATCGTGAAGCCGTCGCGGTCGGCCTCCTTCGCGAACGCGTCGTAGACGCCAGTGTCGGAATCGATCAGGTTTCCGTACACGTCGAACGTGACAAAGGAGATTTGCTTGGGTATCGCCATCGCGCCGGTGATGATGCCATGGAGCGAACTTCCTGCGCGGTGAGACCGCAGCCCGCGTCCCCCGCGAGCGCTCGCTAGAGTCCCCGCCGCGATGGATCTGCTCGAGTACCAGGGAAAGCAGCTGTTCGCTCGCCACGGCGTGCCTGTCCCCGACGGAAGGCCCGCCAGCACGGTCGAAGAGGCCGTCAATGCCGCCGACGAGATCGGCTACCCGTGCGTGATCAAGGCCCAGGTCCAGATCGGGGGACGTGGGAAGGCCGGCGGTATCAAGGTCGCCAACGACCGCCCCGAGGCCGAGGAGCACGCCAAGGCGATCCTCGGCATGGACATCCGCGGTCTCACCGTTCACGAGCTGTGGGTCGAGGGCGCTTCGGAGATCGCCTCCGAGTACTACGCGTCGGTCGTGTTCGACCGCTCCGCCAAGGCGCCGCTCGTGCTGCTGTCGACCAAGGGCGGGATGGACATCGAGCAGGTGGCCGACGAGGATCCGACCGCGATCGCGCGGCTGCACGTGGACCCGCTGCTCGGGTTCCAGGACTTCCACGGACGCCGGCTCGCGTTCGAGGCGGGGGTCGACGAGGACGTGGTGCGCCCGATCGGCGCGATGCTCTCCAAGCTCTACGACGTGTTCGTCGCCGAGGACGCGACGCTCGTCGAGGTCAACCCGCTGATCATCACGCCGAGCCGTGAGGTCAAGGCGCTCGACGCCAAGGTCACGCTCGACGACAACGCGCTTTACCGACACGCCGACAACGCGGGGCTTCGGGACCTGTCCAACGAGGATCCCCAGGAGCGGATGGCGCGCGAGCGCGACCTGACCTACGTCAAGCTCGACGGCGACATCGGCATCCTCGGCAACGGCGCCGGCCTGGTGATGTCGACGCTCGACGTCGTCGCCGAGGCCGGCGGCTCGCCGGCGAACTTCCTCGACGCCGGCGGGGGTTCGAAGGCGGAGGCGATCACGAGCGCGGTTGAGGTGATCCTGTCCAACCCCAAGGTCAAGGCCGTGCTGTTCAACATCTTCGGAGGCATCACCCGCTGCGACGAGGTGGCCCGGGGGTTGATCGAGGCGTTCAACCAGATCAGTCCGCAGGTTCCGTTCGTCGTGCGCCTGGACGGCACCAACGACAAGGAGGGCCGCGCGCTGCTCGCCGAGGCCAACCTGCCCAACGTCCACTCCGAATCGACGATGGACGACGCCGCGCGGCGCGTCGTCGAACTCGCGAACGCGGCGTAGTCATGGCGATCCTCGTCGACTCCAACACCAAGCTGTGCGTGTCCGGGATCACCGGGCGCGAGGGCACGTTCCACTCGCTGCGCAACCGCGACTACGGCACCCAGGTCGTGGCCGGCGTGACTCCCGCCAAGGGCGGCCAGGACGTGGACGGCATCCCCGTCTTCAACACCTTCCACAGCGCCGTCGCCGAGACCGGCGCCAACACGGCGATGATCTTCGTGCCGCCGCGGTTTGCGGCCGACTCGATCCTCGAAGCCGAGGACGCCGGAATCGAGCTGATCATCGCGATCACCGAGGGCATCCCAGCCCACGACGAGCTGCGCGTTTTCACCGTGCTCAAGAACAACGAGCGCGCGCGGCTGGTCGGGCCCAACTGCCCCGGCATCCTGTCGCCGGGCAAGGCCAACGTCGGCATCATCCCCGCGGCGTTCTTCAGCGCGGGCAACGTCGGCGTGGTCTCGCGCTCGGGCACCCTGACCTACCAGATCGGCAACGTCCTGGCCCAGCGCGGATTCGGCAACTCGACGATCGTCGGCATCGGCGGCGATCCGGTTCCCGGGTCTGACTTCATCGACATCATCCGCCTGTTCGAAGACGACCCCGAGACCGAGCTGATCGTGATGTGCGGCGAGATCGGCGGCGACGCCGAGGAGCAGGCCGCCGAGTTCATCGAGTCCAACGTCACCAAGCCGGTCGTCGCCTACATCGCCGGCTTCACGGCGCCCCCGGGCAAGACCATGGGTCACGCCGGCGCGATCGTCTCGGGCTCGCGGGGCACCGCCAAGGCGAAGGCCGAGGCGCTCGAGAGCAAGGGTGTGCGGGTCGGCCGGACGCCCACGCAGGTCGCCGAGCTCGCGGTCTCACTGCTCGACGCCTAGCCCCGGCCGGCCGTTCGCGGCCGCGTCGCGTACCCTTGGGGACATGGCCGATCAGATCTCGTTTGCCCGCGGAGCGCCGTCGCTGGACATCGTCGACGTCGAGGGCCTGAAGGCGGCCGCGGCCGAGGCGTTCACGACCGATCCCGCCGGCACGACCGCCTACGGGACCGCGATCGGCTACCCACCGCTTCGCAAGTGGATCGCCGAGCACCATCAGGTCGCGCCCGAGAACGTGATCGTGACCAACGGCTCGATGCAAGCCGACGCGTTCCTGTTCGACGCGCTCGTGGAGCCCGGGGACTCGGTGATCGTCGAGCGCCCCACCTACGACCGCACGCTGCTGTCGCTGCGCAACCGCGGCGCCGACGTGCGGATGGTCGAGCTCGAGACCGACGGGATCGACGTCGCCGCCGTCGAGCGCGTGCTGGCGGCCGGCGCCAAGCCGAAGCTCGCCCACATCATCCCCAACTTCCAGAACCCCGCCGGCTACACGCTGTCGGCGCCCAAGCGCGAGCAACTGCTCGCGCTCGCGCGCAAGCTACGAGTTCACCGTGTTCGAGGACGACCCGTACGTGGCGCTCCGGTTCGAGGGCACGCCGCTGGAGACGATGCTCTCGATGGACGGCGACAACGTCGTGTACGCGTCGTCGTTCTCGAAGACCGTCTGTCCCGGGATCCGCGTCGGCTACCTCGTCGGGCCGACGGAGCTGATCGCCCGGATCGTCAAGATCGCGACCAACACGTACATCTCGCCGAGCATGGTGTCGCAGTCGATCGTCTACAACTTCTGCACCTCGGGGGCGCTCGAGCGCTCGATCGAGACGGTCAAGGCGGCGCTGCGCGAGCGCTCCCAGACGCTGTGTGAGGCACTTCGCGCCAAGCTCCCCGACGCGCGCTTCGAGGAGCCGCAGGGCGGCTACTTCCTCTGGGTCGACCTGCCGCGCGGGACCGACGTCGGCGCGATCTTCAGCGCCGCCGCCGAGCGGGGCCTGGCGTTCGTCAAGGGCTCCGACTTCGTGCTCGAAGGCGGCGAGTCGAGTCTGCGCCTGGCCTACTCCGGGGTCACGCCCGAGCAGATCGAAGAGGGCGTCGACCGGCTCGCGGACGCCTACCGCGAGGCGACGTCCGGCGTCACTGCGTAGCGGCCGTCGGTACTAGCGGCCGTAGCGCTCGCGGCCGAGCACGAGCTGCTCGGGAAGCGCTGTGCGCGGCGGCGGCGACGGATCGGCGATCACCGAGACGGTCTCGGCGACGCTCGCCGTGATCGACGTGGTGCCGTTACCGGTGGAGACCGACACGGTCTCGCCGTCGTTGGCGGCGACCTCGCCCTGCATCCCGGGGTCGATCCCGGCGTCCTTCAGGTAGTGCAGGAGGTCTTCGGCCTCGTTCTCGAGGCGCAGGATCGTGACCTTGGCGCCGAGCTCGCAGTCGGCCAGTGGGACACCGTCGATCCGCTCGCCGACCTTGATCGGGTGGCCGTGCGGGCAGGTCTTCGCGTCGCCGACGGTCGCCCGGACGTAGGCCTCGAAGCGGGGCGTCATCGCGTGCTCGAGCTGCTCGGCCTCCTCGTGGACGTCGTCCCAGGGGACGCCGACCACGTCGGTCAGGAATCGCTCGATCATGCGGTGACGGCTGACGATGTGCTCGGCGTGCTCGCGGCCTGAGTCGGTGAAGTCGATCGCGCGCTCGGGGGTGCGCATGATGTACCCGTCGCGCTCCAGGCGGCCGAGCATCTCGTGCACGGTCGGCGCCGACAGCTGCATCGCGCGGGCCATGTTGGCGCCGGTCATCGGCAGGCCCGCCTCGTAGAGCCAGAACAGCCTTTCGAGGTACTCCTCTTCAGCGACTGTGGCGTGGTCGGCGGCCATTCTGTGATCGTAGCGGTCCACCCCGGGCGCCACCGGCGGCCGGGCCGGTGCAAAATCGCCCACCGGTCGAGGATGCCGTCGAGGTGTGGGCGATTGTGTACGGACAGCGGTCCAAATCGACCCCACCTGACCACGCAGCTGTGCGCGCGGTGACTTTTGCCCGGGGCGAGAGTCCTATTCAGCGGACCGCTCAGTCGCCATCAATCGCCTAGGATCGAACCGCCTTGTCGCTCCCGCTCAAATCCCCGATACAACCCCAGCTGGCGCGCTCCCGCAAGGAGCTTCCCGTCGGCGACCAGTGGGCTTATGAGCCCAAGTACGACGGCTTCAGGGCGATCGCGTTCGTCGACGGGGACGAGTGGACGATCCAGTCGCGCAGCGGCAGGCCGCTGCTGCGCTACTTCCCCGAGCTACGGTTCCCGCCGGGGCGCTACATCCTCGACGGCGAGATCGTGATCGACTCAGACGACGGCCACGAGGACTTCGACGCGCTTCAGAACCGCCTGCATCCCGCCGAGTCGCGCGTGCAGATGCTCGCCGAGCAGACGCCGGCGCGATACGTCGCGTTCGACATCCTCGCGCTCGACGACGATGCCCTGCTCGACAAGCCGTTCGAGGAGCGGCGGCAGGTGCTCGAGCAGGCGTTCGGCGACAACATCGACGTCACCCCGCTGACCCGCGAGCCCGAGGGCGCCGAGCCGTGGCTGCAGGGCGGTGAGGGCGTCGTCGCCAAGGACCTGACAGCCCCGTACAAGCCCGGTCAGCGGACCGGGATGATGAAGATCAAGCGGGTCCGGACGATCGACGCGGTGGTCGTCGGCTGGCGGCCGGGCAAGGAGGAGGGAACGGTCGGGTCGCTGATCCTGGGGCTCTACGACGACGGCGGCGAGCTCCACGTCGTCGGGCACTCCTCGGGCCTTCGAGCCGCCGAGAAGCGCACGCTGGTGGCGAAGCTGGAGCCGTATGAGACGGGCACCCGCGGTCACGGCGACGCGAGCCGGTGGAAGAGCGAGAAGGAGCTCGAATGGGTCGGGCTGCGGCCGGAGCTGGTCGTGGAGGTCACGTTTGACCACACCAGCGGCGGACGCATCCGCCACGGCACCAAGATCCTGCGCTGGCGCGACGACAAGGCGCCGACGGACTGCAAGCTCGAGCAGATGTCGATGTAGCCGGGCGGACCCGCCCTAGAGGCTCGGCTCGCCCACCATCTGGAAGCTGAACATCTTGTCGGCGTCGATGCGGAAGTAGACCGGCGCCTCGTCGCTGTCGGGCGGGTCGATGAACTGCTCCCACTCGTCGCCGTAGCGCGGCACGTAGATCTCGAGCAGCGTCTCGCGCAGGCCGACGCCCTCCGCCGCGCGGATGTCCACCGGCACCGCACGCCCGTGCACGGTCACCGCAAACTCCTCGCGCGGCAGGTGCGTCGCGCTGACCTGCGGCCGCGCGCGAATGTGCCGCGCGCGGACCGCGTGGGGGGACGTGCCGAAATGAAATGCGCCGCGGTAGAAGATCCCGTCGACCGGCCCGGCGATCGGACGCCCGTCGGCGGTCACGGTCGCGAGCACGAGCAGTGACATGCCCGTCAGCTGCTCGCACAGCGCAGACGCGCTCACCCGGCGCTCCGGGGTCGTGATCCCGCGCAGGTGCGAACCCGCGGCGTCGTAGGTGCGGTCAAGCAGCGCCTGGAGGGCGGCGATGTCGGCAGCGGTCTCGTGCATCGCGCGTCGCACCGATGATGACGGATCCGCGGGCTCGCGGGCATACTGCCGCGGTGCCCTCGATCCCCGGCGTCCCCGAGACGATCCTCGTCGCGCCCGACTCGTTCAAGGGAACGATGAGCGCCGTCGAGGTCGCCGACGCGATCGGCGAGGGCCTGCGGACGGCCGGCCGGCCCGTCGACCTGTGCCCGGTTGCCGACGGGGGCGAGGGGACGCTCGCGGCGCTGCTTGCCGCGTTCGGCGGCGACCTCGAGGCGGCCGCGGTCAGCGACCCGCTCGGCCGCGAGATCGAGGCTTCGTTCGCGCTGGTCACCGGTGCCCGCGATCGCAAGGTGGCGGTCGTCGAGATGGCCGCCGCCAGCGGGCTGGCGCTGGTCCCCGAGGGCGAGCGCGATGCGTTCGCCGCGAGCACGTTTGGCACCGGTGAGCTGATCGCCGCCGCCGTCGAGCGAGGCGCGGAGGTCGTCTACGTCGGCGTCGGCGGGAGCGCCACCACCGACGGCGGCGCCGGCGCGATCAAGGCGATCCGGCAGGCCGGGGGTCTTCGGGACGCCAAGCTCGTCGTGCTCTGCGACGTGCGCACCGTGTTCGAGGACGCGGCCAGGATCTTCGGGCCGCAGAAGGGCGCCGGCAAGGACGACGTACGACGGCTGACCAAGCGCCTCAACGACATGGCCGGCCGCCTCGATCGTGACCCCCGGGGAGTCCCGATGACCGGCGCCGCCGGCGGGCTGTCGGGAGGCCTGTGGGCCGCGTTCGGCGCCGAGCTCGTCCCGGGGGCCTCGTTCATCCTCGACGCCGTCGAGTTCGACAGCCGGATGCGGGCCGCCCGGGCCGTGGTCACCGGCGAGGGGAAGCTCGACGAGCAGAGCCTGGCCGGAAAGCTCGTCTCGGAGATCGCGACCCGCGCGCGCCAGTCCGGTGTGCCGTGCTACGCGATCGTCGGCACGCGCGAACTCGACGCGTTCGGCGCGAGGGTGCTCGATCTCCAGGTCGTGCTCGAGGCCGGGACGCCGGCGCAGCTACGGGCGGCCGCGCAGCGCCTGGCCAAGCTGCTCTGAGTTCGCGCGATCAGTTGTGGGCGAACGCCTCATGCTGGCGTTCGCTGGGCAATGGCCCCTCCAACGACTCGAGGAACTTCGTCTGGTTGCGCAGATCATCCAGCAGCCGGTCGGCCATCTCGTGCGTCATGCCGGCGCGAATCACGACACGCAGCACGCTCAGATCCTGCCGGTTCTCGGGGAACGTGTAGGCGGGCACGAGCCATCCGTTCTGGCGCAACCGATCGGAGACGTCGAACACGGTGTAGTTGCTCACCTCCGGCGCCAGCGCGAACGCGAACACCGGTAGCTCGGTTCCGTCGGTCAACAGACGGTACGGGCCGATCTCGGCGATCGAACACGCCAGATACGTGGCGACTTCTTGGGCGCCGTGCAGCACCTTCCGATACCCCTCGAATCCGAGCGACGCGAACATGAAGTACTGCGCCACCACCTCGCTGCCCGGACGCGAGAAGTTCAGCGCGAACGTCGGCATGTGCCCGCCGAGGTAGTTGACGTCGAACACCAGGTCCCTCGGCAACGCCTCGTGGTCGCGCCAGATCGCCCAGCCGACACCCGGGTAGACGAGCCCGTACTTGTGGCCCGAGGCGTTGATCGACTGCACGCGATCGATCCGGAAGTCCCATTCGAGCTCGGGCTGCAGGAACGGCGCGACGAAGCCGCCCGAAGCGGCGTCGACGTGCAGCGGGACGTCGAGCCCGCGCTCCGCCTGCAGGGCGTCGAGCGCACGAGCGATGTCGGCAACCGGCTCATAGCTTCCGTCGAACGTCGAGCCGAGGATCGCGACGACGCCGATCGTGTTCTCGTCGCACTGTGCGACGGCTTCATCGGCGCCGAGGTGGTAGCGCTCACCCTCCATCGGCACCAGCCGCGGCTCCACGTCCCAGTAGCGGCAGAACTTGTCCCAGCACACCTGGACGTTGATCCCCATCACCAGGTTGGGCCTGTCGGTCGGCTTGCCGGCCGCGCGCATGCGCTCGCGCCAGCGCCACTTCAGCGCCAGGCCGGCCAGCATCGCCGCCTCGCTCGACCCAGTCGTCGAGCAGCCCGTCGCGCGGCCGTGGTCAGGGGAGTTCCAAAGCTGCGCGAGGATCCGCACGCACCGGGCCTCGAGCTCGGCCGTCTGCGGGTACTCGTCCTTGTCGATCATGTTCTTGTCGGCCGTGTCGGCCATCAGCCGTGCCGCGGTCGACGGCATCCAGGTGGTCACGAACGTGGCCAGATTCAGCCGCGCCTGTCCGTCGAGCAGGAGCTCGCTCGTGATCAGCTCGTAGGCGTTCTCGTTGCCGATGCCGTGCCTGTGCAGCGAGTGGACCGGCAGATCGAGGACGAGCACGGGGTGGTGCATGGCTTCCGCCATCTCCTCCTGCATGCTCCGCTCGTCGAACTTCTGGCTGCCCTGCTTCGTGAGCGCCAAGGCACTCCTCCTCTGGTTGAGTCGCTTCGCCCATCATCTCGCACGGGGTCACCAGACGACGTGAAGGGCCGGTGGCTTTCGGAACACCAGCCCGCGCACCTCGGCGGGCCGCTCGGGGTCCAGGCGCAGCCCCGGAAGGCGGTCGAGCAGGATGGTGAGCGCGGTCCGCGCCTCCAGGCGCGCGAGATGCACGCCGACGCACACGTGGGGCCCGTGGGCGAACGCCAGATGGCGGCCGGCGTTCGGCCGGTCCAGGTCGAAGCGGTCGGGGTCTGCGAACACCATGGGGTCGCGGTTTGCGGCGGCGATCGAGACGCGCACGGGGTCTCCGTCGCCGATCGCGATGCCGTCGAGCTCCACGTCGCCGGACGCGTAGCGGTCCACGACCGCGGCGGCAGGCTCGAGGCGGAGCGATTCCTCGATTGCGACGTCGAGCAGGGATGAGTCGGCGCGGACTCGCGCCAATTCGCCCGGGCGCTCGAGCAGGGCGACGACCGCGTTGGCGATCATCCCCTCGGTCGTCTCGATCCCGCCGAACAGGAGCACCGCGGCGTTGGACACGATCTCGTCGTCGCTCAGCTCGGTGTCGGCGGCAGCCGCCGCCAGCAGCGACTCGCGATCCCCCGAGCGGATCACCTCGAGCAGCCGGTCGCGCAGCGCCGTGAACGCCTCGCGCCCGGAGTCCGGCACGTCGGAGCCTGCCGTGATCTCGGTGACGGCGCTGACGATCGCGTCGTACCACGCCAGCACCGCTGCCACCTCCCCGGGCCCCAGCCCGAGCGCGCGCGTCATCGCGTACGCGGCGAGCGGGCCCGCCAGCGCACGGCGCAGCTCGGCCTTGCCCGCCGGCGCGAGCTCGTCGACGAGCCGTTGCGCCTCGGCGGCCACGGCTTCGGCGAACCGGTCGCGGACGGCCAGCGGCCTGAACGGCGGCGCAAACGGTGCCCGGTGGCGCGCGTGCGCGTCGCCGTCGAGGCTGAGCATGCTCGGCCCGACGACGCGACCCGTCGAGAAGCGCGGGTCGTCGACGGTGTAGCTCGCCGCATCGCGGATCACCTGCAGCGCGAGCGCGTGACTGGTCACCAGCCAGCAGTCGAGCGCGGGTATCCACGACACCGGCTCTGACTCGCGCAGCGCCGCCAGCACCGGATGCGGATCCCGGTCGAGCTGGTCGAGGCTGATGTCGGCGCCGATCGGAAAGCGTGGCACCCGGCCAGGATCGCATTACGGCTCCGGTGGAGACCTTCCGGGCGGCGGCTGGCACCCGAGCTCGATCAGGTGGCGCGCGAACGCAATCCGGTCGCGGTCGGGGTGAAACGGCTCACCGCCGTCGCGCAACAGCACCGCGACACGCTCCAGGTCATACAGCAGCGCGAGCTTTCCCGGTGGGTCGTTCCAGTCACCGGAGTCATACAGGTGCACCCACGCCGCCAGCGCCGCCAGGGCCTCTACCTGCAGGCTGTCCTCCCACCATCCCGAGCGCACGGCCAGCCGGTAGCGCTCGCGCAGGTCGCAGACATCGGTCCAGAGCTGCTCGAACCACAGCCACCGTTCGCGGGGATAGAGACTGCGCCAGTCGAGCGGCCAGCTGCGCGGCGGCTCCTCGTCGAGGTCGTCGCTGCGCTCGTCCCAGTGGCCGTCCTCGTCGTTGAACCAGCTCATCGTGCGCCCGCCAGACGACGCAGGTGGCGGTCCTCGAACCACAGCCGCAGACGCAGCCGTGCGGGCGCCAGCCGCCCGTAGAGCAGGAGCGCGTGACCGTCGGGCAGCTGGCGCAGAGCTTCGGGGGCAAGCAACGGGCGGCGTCGCCGCGCCGTCGAGCGCGTGGTGCCGCCGGCCCCGGTGGTCCGAGTCAGGTCCGGAGCCTCCTCCTCGCCGATCAGGCCGCCGAAGTAGCGCAGCGTCTCGAGGTCTGCGACCCCCGGGAGCAGCATCCGGGCGCGGTGGCTGTTCACGACGGTCTCGGCCTGCCTGCCGTAGCGCGCCCGGGCCTGGGCGAGGTCGTGGAAGATCGAGACCAGCTGGATGTTGTGGCTCGGAGCCGTCGATGCGATCTCGGCGAGATTCGGTAGCGGCGCGACGTTGCCCGCCTCGTCCAGGCACAGCAGCAGCGGCAGCTCGAGGCGGCCGCCGGCCAGCGTGGCTCGCTCGTATGCCCGATCGACCACCTCCGACAGCAGCGCCAGGAAGATCGGTCGCAGCAGCTTGGACGCCTTGGCATCGCCGATCAGATAGAGCGTGGCCCGCTCATCGAGCAGCCGGTCGGCGGTGATCTCGCACGAGCGCGCCGAGTGCGCCACGCGGGCGAACCGGTATGCGCGCAGCAGCGCCTGTGCGGTGGCCTCGATCGAAGATCGCGTCCGGTCGGCCTGGGTCTCGAACGCGCGCACCGCGTCGTATGCGGCATGGGCGTCGGTCAGCTGCGCGTCATCGGCGGCCTCGCCCGTGGCCCTCGCGAGCGCCTCATGCAGCTCGCGGCCGCCCTGGCCGTATGCCCAGCGCACGACGCTGTCGATTCCGGCGCCGGTCCGCGCTGCCACGTATAGAAGCGGCGCGAGCCGCTGCTCGGCGGCGATCGCCCAGAAGTCGCCGCCGTCGACTCCGCGCTGGTCGACCTCGCCCGCCGATGCCAGCCGCCAAGCGACCTCGAGCGCGCCGTCCCAGGTCGTCGCCCCGCGCAGCGGGGACCACGTGTGCGACTGCTCCCCGGCCAGACCGAACGGGTCGAACACGAACACCGTCCCCAGCGCCCGACGGCGTGCGGCGGTGACGCCGAGCAGGTCGGTCTTGATCGAGGATGCCACCGCCGGGCCCTGCCATTCCAGCAGCGCCGGCACGGCCAGTCCCGCCGACTTCCCCGACTGCGGCGGCCCAAAGGCGACCAGCGCGTGGCGCTGCTCTGCCCAGAGCACCCTTGATCCTCGGCGGCCGAGCGCGAGGCGGGCGCCGCTCCGGGACCCCCTCAGCATCCTCAGGTCGGCAGCGCCGGCCCACTTCGCGCCGCGATAGCCCGGCCGTGCTGTCGCGATCGCCCGGCTTGCGAGCAACACCGCCGCCGTGCCCGCCCCGACGAGCACGAGCAGAGCCGCGTAGAACCCCAGCGGCCCGGGCAGCCAGGGCTGCACGGGCGCCGGCCACGCCGTCGCCGGGTCCGAGAGCCGTGCGGGAAGCCTGATCAGGACGCTTGGCAGCTGTCCGCCGGCCACGGGAGGCCAGCCGTGGCCGAACAGCACTCCGGCCAGCCCGCCCCACAGCCACAGCAGCGCGCCGACGCCGACCATGCATCCGATCGCCGCGAGCATCGCCCCGTCGGACACGGGCGCGCGCTGTTCGCTCATCTCCGCGTCACCGCCTCGGTGCGTCAGGCGCATTCCTGTGTCGGTGTTCGTCAGCCGTGCCTCGAGCGTCGAGCGATAGTGCTGGACGACGAACGAGCGGCTGCCGACGCGCCACAGCGCCTGGCCGGGGGACAGCATCGCGATCAGGCGCGCCTCGCTCTCCGACAGTCCGAGCAGCGTGCGCGTCAGCGGCACCTGGCTCTCGTCCTGGTGGTAGACGATCCGGGTCGAGGCGTCAGCGACCAGGCCCTCGGCGATCCGTGCCGAGCGCGAGCCGGCATCGCCCGCGGCGCTGAGGTCCGCGAGCTTGTGGAGGACGACGAGGTTCATCACACCGAACTGGCGCGCGAGCTTGAAGTTGGACTGAAACCACTCGCCCAACCCGGTGTGCTGGACGATCTTCCACGACTCGTCAGCGACGTTGATCATTCGCTCGCGTCCGGGACGCTCGGCCATCCTCGCGAGCAGCGCGCTCATCCAGGCAGTCGCGCAGGCCATCAGGATGCCGACGGCCGGAGAGTCTTTGACGGCGTGCAGATCGAGCACGACGAGCTTTGAGTCCAGGTCGAGGCCCGGGGTCGTCGGGCCGTCGAACATGCCCCGCAACGGTCCTTCGCAGAGGTCCTGAAGCGCAAGTGCGGCGCGCCGCGCGTCGGTCGCCAGCCGCGGCGCGTTCGTGCACAGGCGGGCGGCCATCTCCGCGGTCGGCGCGAACATCACGGCGGCGATGTCCGGGAGCGTTGGCTCGCGCACACCGCGCTCACGCACCGTGCGCAGCGCCTCGCGCAGGGCGGCGGCCTCGACCTGCGACAGCTGCCCGCCGATCGCCGTCACGGCCACGGCTCGGAGCAGCTCGAGTTGCGCGCGCTCGTCGGGACGAGAGGCGAGCGGATTGAGGCGGATGCCGCCGCCGGGAACGAGGGAAATGGGTGAGACACCCGCGGCCTCGCACAGCGGGCCGTACTCGCGCTTGACGTCGAGCACGAACGCGCGGCGGCCGAACAGCAACATCCGCCACAGCAGCGTCTTGACCAGCGCGCTCTTGCCCTGACCGAGCTTGCCGAGCACGATCACGTTCGGGTCGTCGAGCGTGCCGTCCCCGTACAGGACCCACGGGTCGAAGCAGAACGCGCCGCCGGAGGCTTCGCGGCCGACGAACATGCCGCGACCACCGAGCCCGCCCGCGGCGATGAACGGATAGATCGCCTGGGCGTGCCGGGTCGTGCAGCGGTGCCCGGGGCGCTCGATGGCTCGCAGGTTCACCTCAGCCCCCGACACAGCGGCAGCGTGAACGTGAACGCATCGGCCTGCTGCCCGTACATCCGGTGCAGCTCGAGCCTCGCGCGCGCGGCGTGCTCGTGGACCTCCGCGCAGCCCCGGCGCAGATCGTCGGGGTCGCGGCCGGACACGGTCACGAACCCTGCGAGTCGCACCTCGCCGTGCCCGGCGGCAAGCTCGGCCTCGCGCCGGAGCGTCGACTCCTCGGCCTGTCGCTGGCGGGCGGTCTCCGACTGCCCGAATCGGAGCCGCAGATCGTGGTCGGCCCGGTCCCTTGTGACGGCGGCCTCGACCTCGCGGGTCGAGCGCTCGGGCGAGATCGGCTCAAACGTCACCGCAACCGTGCGCACGGCGCTCGAGTTGGAGAGCAGCGCGTCCATGAACATCGGCGAGACGTCGACGCGTGGCCAGGCGCCCACCCAGTGCGTGGCGTGAACCGCTCCGTCGCTGCGGTAGTGGTCCCAGGACTCGCGAGCTCCGAGCGGCCACGCATTGGCCTGTTCGAGGCCGCGGCGCGCGCGATCGGTTGCCTCGAGCGCGGCGAGCTCCGTGCGGCAGTACGGGTCAAACGCGGTGCGCAGGGTGCGCGCGATCTGGCCCGCGCTGAGCGCTCCGAGCACCGTCACCTCGGCCGCCTCGAGCCCCTGCGCGATCCGCTCGGTCTGCTCGACCAGTGCGTCCGAGGTGGACCCGGCGCCGCTTTCGCGATGGCGGCCGTCCACCTGGACCGCGACCAGGATCTCGTGCTCCTGGGTGACCTTCGCCGTCGCGTCGATCAGCTCGAGGTAGGACTCGATCATCGCGGTCCCGCGTGGCGGCACGGCCGGGTCGCGCGCCGACTGAAGCCACCTGGCCAGCTCGTCGCCCTGCGCCGGGGCGGTGCGTTCGATCCATTGCAGCCTGCGCACGCACGTGCCGGCTGCGCCCGCGAGCACCAGCCCCCACCGCGCGAGGCGCCGCTCCTGCGCCTCTGGATCGAGTAGCGAGAACGCGACCACACGGCACGCCAGCACCGCGGTCAGGCGCCGGCCGCGCTGCTCCCGGATCACGCCGATCGAGCGGTCTCGGTAGCCGATCTGTGCGATCGACACGCCGCGCAGCTCGCGCGGAATCTCCGGTCGAGGTTCGGCGATCGTCCGGCGCCTCGGGGCCGCGCGCTCGTCGGCGAACAGCCCGCGCGTCGGCAGTGGCGAGCGAAACCGGCTGCGGCGCAGCAGTCGCCGTAGCGCGAACGCGGCGATCACCGGAGCCCACTCCTCAGCCGTCCGACGACCCACGGGCGCGAGCGCGATCAGCACGAGCGTCCCGAAGGTGATTGTGGCGAGGGCGGCGCCCGTCGCGGTGGCGGCTCGATCGAGGATCGCGATCGCCAGCAATGCGCCCACCGCGATCGTGGCCGCCTGGCCGGCACGGACGGGTCCCAGGATCCCCCGCCGCTCAAGCGGACCGAACCGGTAGCTCAGCCGCTCGCTCACGGCGCCCACTTCCCCTTGTGCTCGGGCTTCCACATCTCGTCGATGCCGATGTCGTGCATCTCGTACGTGGCATGAGGCTCGGCCTCGGACACCGCCGCCGCGTCGGGTTGAGTGGCTTCTTCAGCGTCTCGGGTTGCGCCTCCCTCGCCTCCTTGCGGCGTCACGGGGGTCGCATGGACGATGGGGTCCGCCTCCTGAGCCGCGGGAGGCGGGGGAGGCGTGCCCGAGACGCCCGTACCCTGGGCTTCGTTGCGGAGGCGAGCCGTCATAGCCACCGCCCAATCCGGAGCGGAGTGGGCGACCATGCCCGCCAGATCCGCCGCCTGGTGCGACCCACCGCGGATCTCTCGAGACAGCGAGCCGGCCGCACTCGAGGCGACCTCGGCCAGTGGTAACAGCCGCAGCAATGCCCACGGCGTGAACACGCCCATGACCAGAAGGACCGCTCCCGCGACCGCTGCAGTCACGCTGTGCCCGCCGGCGCTCGTGCCCGAGAACAGGGCCGCGCCTCCGAGGGACAGCACCGCAACGATCGCGAACTTGGACATCACCAGCGCGACGAGCAGTTCGATCGCGCGGATCGCCCAGATGCGGCGTGCGGGCCAGACCATGCCGGCGAAGGCGAGCGGCAGCATCAGCACGATCACGTAGACGGCGGCCTCCCGCATCAGCAGCTCGATCCACAGCACCACCGCTCCCGCCACGACGAACATGCAGAGGAAGAAGGCCATGAACGGACCGGCGGCGTCCGAGAGCCCACCAAGCGAGACAACGGACAGGCTGATGAAGCGGCTGCTGGCGTTTCCCGTTGCCGAGGAGACGACGGCCGAGAGCTGGTCGGACGCCGCCAGCAGCAGCATCGTCACCGGCGCGGCGATGCTCACGGCGAGCATGGCCAGCGGGAGATAGCCGAACGCGGCTCGCAACAGCAGCGCCAGGTCTGAGCGCAGCAGAGCCTGGACCGCCGCGGCGAACAGGAATGGCAAGGTCAGGAGCACCGCGATGCCGGCGACACGCCAGTAGGTCGAGGAGAACCAGGTCGACGCCAGCTGCGGGCTGCTCGTATTGCCGAGCACGACCGCCGTCTCTCGCAGAGCGAACTTCGCGCCGCCGAGCACCCACGCGCCGATCGCCACCACGATCGCCGAGGTCGCAGCCGCCCCTACCCCTGAACTGAGCAGAGGGCTGGCGACACCGCTGAGCTGACCGCCGAGCAGGTTCGTCCTGGCGTTCACGCGACGACCGCCGTTGCTCGCCGCGCTGCACGCCTTGCCGGCGACGCCACGCGACTGTCGTGCCGCGCCGCAGACCTTCTTGACCACGCTGCCCGCCGCGGTGCCCGCCGCAGTGGCCGGTGACGCTGCCGAACCTGCAACGAGCACCATCGCGCCGAACGCGACGACGAAGCTGCGCAACGTCATTTCGCGGTCGTCCCGAGCCGCTCGAAGAAGTTGACGAGACCGGGCGCGGCCCCCACGATCAGAGCCGAGGCGGCCGAAATCAGCGCCGCCATCCGGCCCCGGGCGGCGTAGTGGTGATTGTGCGCGTGCGACGCGATCGCCCAGAGCGCCGCGCCGATGAACGCGCCCAGCAGGGCGATCGCCAGCGCCCAGGCCTCAGCGCCGTTGACCAGCTGCTGCAGCACGTTGCTGCCCGGCAGCGCCTTCGGATTCGGCGTGGCGCTCACGGCTGCCAGTCCGTCCAACGACAGAAAGTGCATGTGATCCCTCCTGGTCGACTTACGGTAATTCAGTCTAAATAAGCCTAATTGAAGTGCAATCACAATCTGCTACCGTGCACCAGCCTCAAATTAGTCTCAATTAGCTTCAATAGGTTGGAGGATCACGATGAGGACGTTCGATCAGTCCGCACACCCCGACAGCTCAACCGACCTCGCGGAGCTGTACGGACAGCTGTCCAAGCGCCTCGAGCGCATCGTGCGTCGCGACGTGCGGGCGCCGGCCCCGGTGATCGAGGATGCGTGCCAGTTCGCATGGGTCACGCTTGTCAGCCACCGTGACCGGGTCAGAAAAGCCACAACCCTGCCCTGGCTGGTCAAGACGGCGCAGCACGAGGCGTTCAAGCTGATCCGGCGCGATCGCCGTGACCATTCGCTCGAGGCCACGCTCGAGACGGCGGGCGATGCGCCGCTGCGGCTAACCGCGCCGGACCCGCACGAACTCGCGGCCGCCCACGATCAACTCGGGCAGCTCGAACGGCTGCCGCCGCGCCAGCAGCGGCTGATGTGGCTGCAGGGCTTCGGCCTCAGCTACGCGGAAATGGCGGAGTGCACCGGCGATACGACGCGGACGGTTGAGCGGCAGCTGTTGCGGGCCAGACAAGCGGTGCGCGGCTTTGAGCTGGAGTGAAAGCGCCCTAAGACTTTTCCCTGCGCGCGGGGTGCGGCTGGGATACTCGCCCTACGCGGGGAGCTGAGTATGTTGGGCCGTACGCGTATCGCAGTGCTGGTGGCACCGCTCCTGGTGCTCTGCGTCTCTGGTGCGCCCGCGTTCTCGTCAGACGCCCGTCCTCGCGCCGCGGGCGAAGCGACCGCAAGCCTCACGATTGGCGGCGTGGCGAAACGGCGCGCGATTCCGGGCAGCTTCGTTGGGTTGTCGATGGAGTACCCGGCGGTCCAGGCATATGCCGGCGAGGACCCGGCGGCGGTCGACCCGGTCTTCGAGCAGCTGATCCGAAACCTGGCTCCCGGTCAGCGCCCGGTGCTCCGCATCGGAGGTGATACGACCGACTGGACTTGGTGGCCGATTCCGGGGCTCGCTCGTCCTCCGTGGGTGAGGTACGAACTCACGACCAACTGGCTGGATGTCGCACACACTGCTCGCCACGGATCTGGGCGCGAGGTTGATACCGAGCATCAACCTCGAGGCGAACAGCAAAGTCGTAGCGAGAGCCGAAAAGACGGCGCTCGTCGCGGGCCTCGGTCCGGGCTCGATCGAGGCATTCGAGCTCGGCAACGAGCCCGAGTTGTATGGGTCGTTCGCCTGGTACCACACCGCCTCCGGGAAACGCGTGACCGGTCGTCCCCGCAGCTATGACTTCGCCGCCTACGCGAAGGACTTCGCCCGGATCGCTGCGGCGCTTGGCAACGTGGCGCTTGCAGGGCCAAGCACCGGAGGACCCGCGTGGACCAGACCGATCCCGAAGTTCGTCGCGACTCAGCCAGATCTCGGTCTCGTCACCGTGCATCGCTACGGGCTCGACAAGTGCGAGGCGTCGGATCCAGTCCCGACGATCCCCGCATTGATGTCCAACGCGGCCCAGCGGGGCATCGCTCGAAGCGTGGTGGGGCCGACGATGGCAGCCCACGCTCACCGCATCCCGTTGAGGATCGAGGAGCTCAACGCGGTCTCCTGTGGAGGTCAGGCCGGTGTGAGCAACACGTTCGCGGCCGCGCTGTGGGCACTCGACACCCTGTTCGAGGCGGCGAACGTCGGGGTCGACGGCGTGAACATCCACACCCGCCCGCAGGGCCTGAACTCTCTGTTCACCGTCCAAGACGACGCGGGCGCGTGGCAGGCGCACGTTAGCCCGGAGTACTACGGGCTGATGCTGTTCGCCCAGGCCGTGCCGCCTCGCTCACGGCTGCTGAAGGTGTCGGGAGTCGCCGGCAGCCGCCTCCACGTTTGGGCCACGCGCGCGCCCGGCGGCGCCGAACACGTTGTCCTGATCAACGAGGACCCGTCACGCGCCCGAGTCGTCACGTTGCAGATCCCAGCGGCGCATCGTGCCGGCGTGTTGGAGATGCTCGCTGCCCCGAGCCTGTCCGCCACAGACGACGTGAGCCTCGGTGGCCAGGGCTTCGGATCGGAGACCACCACCGGGATCCTCGCCGGCGCTCGGGATGAACGGTCGCTCACTCCGGCCCACCACCGCTACACGGTCCGCCTGCCCGCCGCCAGTGCGGCGCTGCTGACGCTCTGAGGCCGAGCACCGCGAGTCGACCCGCACCGGCGAACATGTGACGCCGAGATGCTGTGGCGCCCCGACGAGCACGAACCGCTGACAGAGCAGGAGTGGGATCCGGACATCGCCCGCGACGCGATCGCCGAGATCGTGGCCGACGCCGAGGCCGCAGCCGAGGACGGCGTCTGGCCGACCCACCCGCTTGACGAGGTCCCGGAGGAGGAGCGCTTCTGCTCGCTGTACCTCGGGGGCGCCGGGATGATCTGGGGGCTGCACAGGCTGGGTTCGAACCTGGATCTCGCAGCCGCGATCGCGGCGACCCTCGACCGCTACCGCACAGCCCCGGCAGGCGAAGAGAGCACGCACCCTCCGAGCCTGCTGCTCGGCGAGACCGGAATCCTCGCGGTGGCGCAGAAGCTCGGCGCACCAGTCGCCGACGAACGCCGGCTGAGCGACCTCGTGCGCGCGAATCGCGAGCACGAGACGTGGGAGCTTCTGTTGGGCTCCCCGGGCACGATGCTCGCCGCCAGGGCATGCGGACTAGAGCGCGAGTGGCAGGAGAGCGCGGCGCTGCTCTACGACCACTGGGATCCGGACTCCGACATGTGGACGCACGACCTGTACGGCGAAATCCGGCCGTACATCGGCGCGGGACACGGCTTTGCCTCAAACGTCCACGCGCTGCGCGGCTTCGTCGATGACAACGTCCTCAGAACGCGCGTCGCACGCCTGCTCACTCGGACCGCCCATCACGAGGGCGACCTCGTCAACTGGCCTCCAGGGGACGTTCCCTGGGGCGAGCAGGAGCCACAGGTCCGCGTCCAGTGGTGCCACGGCGCCCCCGGGATCATCACCACGCTGGCCGACCTGATGCCGCCGGACCTGGCGATCGCCGGCGGTGAGCTGACGTGGCGAGCCGGCCCGCTGCGCAAAGGCCCCGGGCTGTGCCACGGAACCGCGGGCAACGGGTTCGCGTTCCTGAGGCTCTACGAGCTCACGGGCGACCCGAGCTGGCTGGATCGCGCACGCCGTTTCGCGATGCACGCGATCGGACAGGTGGCGCGAGACAAGCAGCGTTACGGGCGCGGGCGCTACACGCTGTGGACCGGGGACATCGGCGCGGCCGTCTACCTGAAGGCGTGCCTCGATGCCGATCCCAGGTTCCCGATCATGGACGTGATCTAGTCAGGGACCGTTGACGCTCTACGAACACCTGTTTGGCTTGATGACTCATGGGTAGGCCACTTGTATGGCTACACAGACAAGAACACAGCGCGAGCAGGCGGGCAAGAAAGCCGCCGCGACTCGTAAGAGAAATGCAGCAACCCGTTCAACCGCCGCCACGCGGCGGTCGGCGACGCAGACCCGCAGGACCGCCAAGCGGACGGCCCGCTCGGCGTCGCGGACCGGACAGTCGGCCCGCACGACGGCGCTGACCGGCTCCACCGCGATCGCGCGTGAGCTGGACGCCGCCACCACTCGGATCGAGGCGCTGGCTGTTGGCGCCCGCCGTGGTGTCGCGATCCAGGTCGGCGCGGCGCTCGAGGCGAGCGACGCCGTCAAGCGCACCGCGCAGTTCGCGGTTCGCACGGCGAGCCGCCGCCGCACGCTGAACCGGTTGGAGCGCCGCGGTGAGCGCGCGCTCAGCTGGGACAAGCGCTAGACGTACCCGAAGACTGCAGCAAGGCCGGCCGCAAGCAGCTCGCTCGCGGTCGGCCTTTTTCTGCCCGCCCGGGCAGTGAATCCAGTGCGAGAATGCCGTCCTCGTGGACCTCGAAGCATTCGAACTCGTCGTGCTCCGCCGCCCGGAACAGCCGCGCGACTACGACGAGGACACGCTCGCCGACATCCAGCGCGAGCACCTCGCCTACCACGCGTCGCTGCGCGAGTCGGGCCAGGTCGTGACCAACGGCCCCGTCGCCGATCAGCCCGACGAGTCGCTGCGCGGCTTCACCTTCTACCGCACCGGCTCGCTGGACGAGGCACGCCGCCTCGCGCAGGGCGACCCGGCGGTCCTGGCCGGCCGCCTCGAGATCGAGGTGATGACGTGGTACTGCCCGCCGGGCACTATGGTGTCCGCCGGCAAAGCAGTGACGCTGTAATCGAAAGGGAGTCGACATGAGCAGGCACGCAATCCGCACGGGCGTGGTCGCGATCGCGACATGCCTGGTATTCGCGCTGGGAGCAAGCGCAGCGCTGGGCGGCAGGACGAAGATCCTGGTCTCCGACGGGATCGCACTCCGGGCAAGACGCTGCAGGCCAAGCCGTTTCAGATCATCTGGACGGGCGACGCCACCGGCGTGTTCGCGGGTCGCGGCACGGCCGGCAAGCACCCCAAGTTCGGGCGGCTTCACTGGGGCCAATGGACCGCGACCGTCGGCGAGGGCTCGGGCGCCAACTGGCTCAACGACTGCATTCCGTTCTGCGCCGACGGCAAGTTCACCCCGTTCAACGCCAACTTCACCGCGTACCGGCCCCGCGTGATCTCGGGCTTCAAGGTGTTCACGCGACTGAAGGTCGTCTACACGGGCGATGTTCCCCACGGCTACAAGCGCACCGGCGTGTTCACGCTCGGTCACCGCGGCAAGCAGTTCTTCTGGAACTTCCCGGTCTAGCGCCTAGACAGCCGCAGCGAGCTCGGCGGCGAGGTCGCCGTTGCGCACGACCACCACGTCGTCGAGCTCGAGCCATCCTGAGACCAGCCGCAGCTCGGCGGCCAGCTCGGCGGCCACGAGATCCCGGTCGACGCCGTCCTCGGCGAACGCGCCCTGGACGAGCAGGACGCCCTGCTGGCGGTCGGACTTGAGATCGACGCGCGCGACGAGCTGCTCGCCGAGCAGGAACGGGAGCACGTAGTAGCCGTACTGGCGCTTGGGCGCCGGCGTGTAGATCTCGATCCGGTAGCGGAATCCGAACAGCCGCTCGGTGCGCTGTCGAAACCAGATCAACGAGTCAAACGGCGACAGCAGCGCGCGGGCCTCGATCCGCCGCGGCGCGCGCGACTCCGGCCACAGATACGCGGGCGCATTCCAGCCCTCGACGCTCACCGCGAGCAGCTCCCCGGCCTCGACGAGCTCGGCCACGCGCGCCTTCGAGTCGGCTCGGGGGAGCCTGAAGTAGTCGCCGATGTCGGGCTCGGTGGCGACGCCGAGAGCCCGCGCCGAGACCCGCACGAGCTCGCGCTGAGCTTCGGCCGCATCGAGGGTCGGCCGCTCCAGGATCTCCACAGGGAGGACACGGTCGATCGTGTCGTACAGCCGCTCGAAGTTCACGCGCCGCGCGGCGCCGACCTGCCCGGTGAAGAACAGGTGCTCGAGCGCGACCTTGCCCTCGTGCCAGTTCCACATGCGCCCGTCGACGGGCGGCGGGCGCACGGCGCCGGTGTCGCGCGCGCGGATCGGTCCCTGCTCGGTGACCAGCTCCAGCGTCTCGGCCACGAGCTCGGGGCGCTCGCGAATCACGCGCGAGATCGACCCCCAGGCCTCGCCGTCGACGTCGGCCATCCGCCAGCGAAACAGCGGATGCAGCTCGATCGGGATCAGCGACGCCTCGTGCGCCCAGTACTCCACCAGCCGGCGGTCGATCTTGCCGTCGCCGTGCCCGGCGATGCGGTCCAGGATCGAGCGGTCGTACGGGCCGAGCCGCGAGAACAGCGGCATGTAGTGCGCCCGGCTGAAGACGTTGACCGAGTCGAGCTGCAGCAGCCCCAGCTGCTTGACCAGCGCGGAGATCTGCCTGACGCCCGGCGGTCGGGCGGGGCGCGGTCTGTCGAAGCCCTGGGCCGCGAGCGCGATCCGCCGCGCCCGTGCCAGGCTCAGCCTAGTGCTCAGCGAAGCCGCTACTTTGCCCGTCCGCGCTTTCGCCGCTTGCGCTCAGCCGGGCTGAGCTTGCGCGCCTTGGGCTTGGCCTTCGATCCTGCGCGACCGCCCTCGCCGGCGGTGGCGGCAGCGGCACGGTGCCGGATGGGAGCGCGGCGACGAGCGTCGTACCAGATGAAGAACGAGATCCCCCCGATCAGGACGAGCGCGCCGATCGCGATCACGATCGCGTTGGTGCCGCTGAGGCTGCTGCTCCCCGACGTCTGGGTCTGAGTCGACGTGATCACCGTCGGCGTCGCCTGGGTGGTCGGCGCCGGCGTCGGCGTGGGCTCGAGCGGCGACAGCGGGTTCGTGGTCTGGCCCAGCGCTGCCGCGGGAAGGGCCAGCGCGGCGCTCGCGAGCGCCAGCACGACAGTCAAGCGGGCGAAGGACCTCAAGCGCCTCTACTCCGCGGCGAGAGGCTGCTCCATCGCGGGAGTCTCGGGCGCGTCGACGTAGGGGTGCTCGTCGGCGACATCCTCTTCGTGGTACACGCTCTCGGCGTTGACCGCCCAGATGTCGTGGTGCGTGCCGAGCAGGATGTTGTCGACCGCCCGCATCGCGGTGAGCATCGAATGGTCGGAGTTGTTGTAGCGGTGAAGGCCGTTGCGCCCGACCTGCTGCAGATTGGAGATGCCGTCAAGCCAGCCGCGGATCGTGGCGACGCGGTCGCTGTACTCGGCGTCGTACATCGGGTAGGCCTTGTGGACGCGGACCGCGAAGCCGAACTTGACGCTGGTGGCCTTGGCGAGCCCGAGCTGCTGGATCTCGCGCGTCGCCAGCGCGACCAGGTCGTCGTCGGCCATGTTCCAGAGGTGGTCGCCCTCGAAGCAGAAGTACTCCATCCCGATCGAGGCATCGCGGTCGTTGGGGACCATCCACGGGCTCCACGAGCGGAAGTTCTGGATGCGCCCGACGGTGACGTTTGGATCGTGGATGTAGATCCAGTTGTCCGGGAACAGGCTCTCGTTCTCGATCACCAGCGCGACCGTCAGGAAGTCGCGGTAGCGCAGGCCGCGCGCCGCATCCCGGACCTCGCCTGGCGCGTCGGGCTCGGAGATCCCGACGGTGCTGCGCAGCGGCAGCGACGAGATCACGTATGACGGCGTGAGCGTCTCGCCGCCCGCGACGACCTCGGTCACGCGGCCGTCGGCGCTCATCCGCAGACGGGTGACCTGAGCATTCAGCCGCACCTCGCCGCCCTGCTCGCGGATGTCGGCGGTCATCTGCTCCCACATCTGGCCCGGGCCATAGCGGGGGTAGTTGAACTCCGAGATCAGCGACTTGATCTTGTTGCCCCGGTTGCCGAAGAAAGCGGACTTGGCCGCGGAGAAGAACGACAGGCCCTTGATCCGCTGGGCGGCCCACTCGGAGCGGATCTCGGAGGTGGACACACCCCACACCTTCTCGGTGTAGGACTTGAAGAACTGGTTGAACAGCCAGTAGCCGAAGCGGTTGGTGACCCACTGCTCGAAGGTGTCCTCGCGGCCCTTGGGCTTGACCGCCGCATACAGATAGGAGACCAGGGCCTTGGTCAGGTCGACCGGTCCCAGCTTCTTGATCACGTCCATGCCCTGCAGCGGGTACTCCAGGAACTTGTTGTTCCAGT
Source organism: uncultured Solirubrobacterales bacterium (assembly GCA_963725925.1). Classification (GTDB taxonomy): domain Bacteria; phylum Actinomycetota; class Thermoleophilia; order Solirubrobacterales; family Solirubrobacteraceae; genus Palsa-465. The sequence continues at coordinate 205,538 of CAVSAY010000017.1, read as the reverse complement.
AGATGCGCGACTGCCGCGGGCGGCGGAGGAACTCCTCCTTCATGATCTCGTGCCAGAGGTCGTCGACCTCCTTGACCTTGGTGAAGAAGCGATGGCCGCCGAGGTCGAAGCGGTAACCGTCGCGAACCTCGGTGCGCGCGATCCCGCCGACCTGATCGGTGGACTCGAGCACGATCACCGGCTTGCCCTGCTTGGCCAGCAGGTAGCCGGCGGTGAGCCCGGCCGGGCCGCCGCCGATCACGACAACCGGCCGCTCGGGCGTGATGTCGGAGCCGCCGGAGGCGGTGTTCTGTGTCTGGTCGGTCATGCGGAGATCAGGAGACCTTCTGGTAGAGCACGGCACTGTCTGCGACACAGCACGCGCCTCGGTAATTGTGGGGAGCCACAGCCACCACGCGCAGGTTCTTGTCGCCGGCAAGCAGCGCGCCCCACTGCGCGGCGCGTCTTCGCACCAGCTGTGTCCACGGCGCCTTCCAGTTCTGCGCGCCCTCCGTCAACGGGCGAACGTACAGGATCTGCTGGCCGGGCCTGAGGCTAGCAAGCAGCGGTGCGAGCGTCGTCCGCGGGTTGGCGTTCTGCAGGCGGTTGAGCGCGTCGATCCAGTTGAAATACGTTGGATCGGCCACCGGCCCGGTTGTGTTCGCATATCGCAGGTTGGGCCGTAGGTAGTACCAGGTCAGCGGGATCTGCTCGGGCTGGGCGGAGATCACCAGGTCGCCGGAATGCATGCGCGGAGTCATCTCGCCGCTGATGCCGCGCATGTCTGACTTATAGGCGGGCGTGTACGAGGACGGATTGATCAGGAAGATCACCGAGAACACGATCGCCACGATCCCGACGACGCCGGCGCGCGAGCAGCCGAACGCGGCGAGCAGCACGATCGCGCCGAGCACCGGCGCGAAGTACCGCGGCACCCAGGCGGGGGTGATCTGCGAAGCGATCCACGCCAGCAGAAGCGTCGCGAACGGGATCGCGATCAGCGTCCACATCACGGTCGCGTCCCGGGTGCGGCGGTGGGCGCGTGTGAACAGCTCAGCGACGCCGATCGTCGCCGCGAGCAGCAGCGCGATCGACACGCGGTCGCCGCCCAGCAGGTTGCGCGACAGCTGCACGGGTGCGCCGAACTGCGGCGAGGAGTCCCATGGCGCCGCGGTGTGCTTGGCCTGATAGAGGAAGTTCGGCACCCACGGCAGGTACAAGATCCCGGCGCCGATGAACGCCAGCCCCGCGTCGCGCAGGAGGGCGCGCCGGTCGTCGCTGCGCAGGTACACCGGGATCAGCGCGAACGCCGACCCCAGCCAGAAGAACACGCCCCACGACTGGGTGTAGAGCATCAGCGCCAGCGAGATCGAGAACATGATCAGGTACTTGCGTCTGCCGTACACGAAGCCGTGCAGGAAGCCGGCGGTCGCAAACAGCCCGAGCAGCCCCATCAACTCGTACATCCGCGTCTCCTGGGCGTACTGCGTCAGGAACGCGCTGAACGCGAGCAGCGTCGCGGCCATCATCCCCGCGCGGCGGCCGAACAGGCTCCAGCCCGCCCAGAAGCCGACCGGGATCGTCAGCAGCCCGAACACCAGCGACAGCGCGTGCGTCGCCGACTCGCTGGCCCCGAAGATCTGCATCCAGACGTGGAGCAGCATGTAGTACAGCGGCGGGTTGCCGTCGTGGCGCAGGATCCCGGGGATCGCCGATAGCGAGTGCGACGAGATCCCGGTCGTGATCGCCTCGTCCATCCAGAACTGCCCGCTGAGGTAGCGCGTCCGCATGTACAGCGACGCCAGCATCAAGATCAGCAGGAAGCCGCCCATGCTGGCCCAGACCGGCAGGCGCTCGAACCAGCGCGGCGTGGTTACGTCGACTTTGGGGACGGTGGGCCGGGGGCGGGCGACGGTGGTGGCCATCAGAGCGTCACGTTACCTGTGCAGTTGGAGTACACGCTGAAGGTTCGTACGTGATCCACACGCTGAAAGTGCACGTTGGGCCAATCGGACAACAGCGGCAGCGGAGTCGCGTTGCGCTGGGCACGGGTGCGGAAGATCACGTTCGGCGCCGGGGGCGCGGGGCCGCCGTTCGGCGGTGCCCCGATCTGCAGCGTGTGGACGCCGAGCGCCCAGGCCACCATCGGCACCTGGAAGCCCTCGGTCATGACCGAGCCACAACGCAGCACGCGAGCCGGACCGCCAACCTGCGCCACGGCCTTGGTGAGGTCCTCACGCAGATGCGCCTGGTAGACGAGCGCCTTGTGGATCTTGCGAAGGTGGACGAGGCCACCGATCCACTGCGGCAGCAGCAGGAAGCACGCGCCGATCGCGCCCGCCACGGCCCACGTGCCGACGCCGGATGCCAATCGCCCGGACCCCGCGCCGAACCGGCGCGACAGCCAGTGGCTGAGCTCGATCGCCGCCCAGCCGAAGCCGACGCCGCCGGCGATCTCGACGAGCGCGGCGCCGAGGATCAGATAGCGGTCGTTGCCCGAGAAGCCGATCTGCGTCATCACCGAGATCACGACCCACCAGCCGAAGCCGAGCGCGGCCGCGATCGCGATTCCGGCCATGGCCTGGCGGCGAGGCGTCGCCAGCGCGGCGCGCCCGCCTGCCCGGAACGCCCGCCACAGCCCGATGGCGGCCGCGAGCCCCGCGAGGATCGCCACGCCCTTGGTTCGCGAGGGGACCGTCGGCCATGCGTGTTTGGCGAACTCGGTGCAGAACGGGCACTTCGCGAACGCGGCGCTGTTGGAGCGCGGCGTGTGGGCGCGCGTGACACCACGGAAGAAGTGCCCCGAGCCCCAGTACTCCGGCAGGAACCACAGGATCGGGATCAGCACGAACAGCGCGATCACAAGCTTGCGCGCGCCCGGGTCCTTCCAGAACAGCCAGAGCCCGTACGGACCCCAGAACAGCCAGATCTCGGGGCGATCGAGCGCGGCCGCGAAGCCGACCGCGAAGGCCTGGCGATGGCACCCGTCCAGATGTCTGTCGACCGCGATCAGCACGAGCGCGGTCATCAGCCCTTCGGAGTAGCCGAGCGCGCTGGACGTGATGAATCCGCCGGCGAACGTGAGCCCGAACGCGGCCACGAGCCCGGCCAGGATCGCCGGCCCGAGTGCGCTGGAGCGGGCGTCGTCCTCGTCGCCGCGCACGGCGAGCTGACGCGTCAACCGCACGCACATCTTGAACACCATCGCGACGGCCATCAGGGCGCCCGCCCGGCCCACCACCAGCCACAGGTCGGGGGCCGCTTTCCCGAACAATGAGAACACGGTCGTGAAGATCACTGGCAGCGGCTTCCAGGTGGGCCCGCCGGTCGTCTGGAGATCGACGTGTGCGATCTCGCGACCCCAGACGATCCACGACCACGGGTCGTAGCTCGGGGTCGACGGGATCAGCAGCGAAAGCGCCGCGATCGCCAACGCCACGCCGGCCATGATCAGGTAGAGCCGTCCTGGAGTCACCCGTGCGGTCAGCGCCGGCCACGCCGCGCGGGCGTCGGCGCGTGCGGACGGTGCGGTCAGCTCTGCGCTAGGGACAGACAAGTGAAAGGGGGATCGATTGCCGCGCTCGCGAGCCGATGGCGCGACGGCGGCACACGTACAGCAGCCCGCGCAACGGGGCGCGGGCGTCGAACGCGCATTCTATGACGATCGACTGTTGGCATCCGCTTATGCCCGATTGCTAACCCTTAACACCCTTCGACAGACAGTTCTCGATCACGCTGAGCTCTTTGCCCGGCGCCTGATCGGGAAACAGCAGCGCGGCACCGATCACCTCGGCGCCCGGGTCTTGACCGTGGATCTGGACTCCCTGCGCGGCGCCTTCGGTCGCGTCGAACACGACGCGGGGGCTCGCCGGCTGTGGGCCGAGCCACAGCTCGTTGAGCGAGACCTGCCGCACGGGGATGTGCTTGTCGGTCAGGCATTGGATGCGGTTGGCCTTCGCGGTCGCCGGATTGTCGATCTTGCCGCGGCTGCTGGTCGCCGACTTGACGGCGGAGCCGCAAGCGGATGCGGCGAGTGCGGTGAGGCAGACAGCGGCGGTCGCGACGCGCAGGCCTATGCGGCGCTTTGCACGGGGCATCCGGCGACAGGGTAGAGGATGATCCCGGGCGTGACCGCGTTTGCCGCTCTGTCGGGACCGCTGCCCAAGCTTGGTGTCGTGGTCGCGGCGGCGCTCGTAGCGGCGATGCTGCTCGCCGGCAACGACCGCCTCAAGGCCGGGGCGATGCTCGGAGCGCTGGTGCTTGCGCCGGCTCTCCTGCTGGCCGACATCTGGCACTCGCCGCAGCTGCGGACCGTGCACCGCCACCCGTTGTTCGGGCTCGTCGCTGCGCTGCTGGCCCTTGCCGTGGTCGCTGCGATCGCGGTTGCGATAACCAGGCGGCCGAGGCTGCTGGCGCCGCTCGTGCTGCTTGCGGTCCCGTTCCGGATCCCGATCCAGGCCGGTGGAACGACGTCGAACCTGCTGGTGCCGCTGTACGTCGTCGTCGCGGCGGGTGCGCTCGCCTTCATCGTGCCGGCGCTTCGCGAGGACGAGGCTTTCCCCGCTGCGCAGCTTCCCCGCCCAAGCCGCCGTGACCGCGATCGAGACGGGCAGGCCGCCACGCCGCCGGCCAGGACGCGCCGCAGCCTCGGGCCCTGGATCGAGCGGCTGCTGGCGCTGTATGTGGTGCTGTACGGAATCCAGGCGGTGTACTCGCCGGACTTCGAGAAGGCGCTGCAGCAGATGGTGTTCTTCTACGTCCCGTTCGCGCTGATGTTCGCGCTCCTGCGCGGGATCGAATGGGACCGGCAGCTGATCCGCAGGTGCATGGAGCTCGTCGCGGCGCTCGCCGTGCTGTTCGCGATCGTCGGGTTCGTGGAGTACGCGACCAAGACGATCATCCTCAACCCGCGCCTGGTCGTCGCCAATGACCTGCATACGTACTTCACGGTCAATTCGGTGTTCTTCGACCCCGACATCTTCGGGCGGTTCCTGGCGCTGGTGATGGTCCTGCTCGCGGCGGTGCTGCTGTACAGCCGCAACCAGCGTGAGCAGCTGGCCACAATCGGCGTGCTCGCCGTCCTGTGGGCCGGCCTCGTGCTGACGCTGTCGCGGTCGAGCCTCGGAGCTCTGCTGGTCGGGCTGGCGACCCTGGCGGCGATTCGCTGGCGGGTGTCGCGGGCCGTGATCACGGCGGTTGTGGTCGTGGCGATCGGCGCGATCGCGGTCGCGGTGTCGCCCAAGACGTTCGGACTCAACCAGGGCCTCAACGGCGCCTCGAGTGGACGCGCGGGCCTGGTCTCCGGCGGCATCGACATGTTCAAGTCGCGCCCGCTCTGGGGCTATGGCTCGGGAGCGTTCGTGACCGAGTACCGCAAGCGCCACCCGCACAGCTCGACGACGCTGGCGGCGTCACACACGATCGCGATCACGATCGCCGCCGAGCAGGGCCTGATCGGCGAGATCGCCTACATCGCACTGGTCCTGGTCTCGCTCGTCGTCCTGCTGCGCGGCACCCGGGGTGATCCGGCACGCGCAGCGATCGCGGCCGCGTTCCTGGCGCTGGTGTTCCACACGCTGCTGTACGCGGACTTCCTCGAGGATCCGGTCACGTGGCTGCTGCTCGGCGTCGGCGCCGGGCTCGCGACGGCGGCTCGTGGCGCCTGGCGTCAGAGCCCGGAGACAGCGGTGACGTCACGCGCGGGCGTGACGTCCGCGAGCACCGCCTGAGCCTCGGCGACGAGTTCCTCGACCGACTCCTGAAACGGCGGCAGGTGGATCAAGAGAAGCCGCTCGCAGCCCGCCTGGACGGCAACCTCGGCGGCCTGGTGCGCGGCGGAGTGGATGTCGGGATTGCGGACGCTGTCGCGCGTGAACCAGGCCTCGTGGGCGATCAGCCTGCTGCCCTGCGCAAACTCGGCCGAGTCCGGGTCAAACGCGGTGTCGGTGATCCACGTGAGGTCGTCGTCGAAGCGCATCGCCAGCGACGGAGCGGAGTGCCGGTCCTGACTGCGCGTCGTGATCCGCATACCGGCGAGCTCGAGCTCGCCGCCCGGGATGTCGCGCACCTGGATGTCCTGTTCCTCGAGCGGGACCGGGTGCACCGGCTCGTGCGAGACCGCGGACAGGACCGACTCGGTGCTCGCGTCGTACAGAAGCCGGCCCGGACCCCACAGCGTGGTGTCGTCGCAGATGCCGAGCGCCGGTAGGTACGCAAGGCCGGCGATGTGGTCGAGGTGAAAGTGCGTGAGCAGGATGTGCAGGCGATTGACGCCCGCGAGGATGTCGGGCTGCTCGATCAGCCGCGCGATGCCGGTTCCGGCGTCGATCATCACTGCCTCGTCGCCGTTGCGCAGCACCGCCGACGCCGTCTGGCGTCCGTACGCGGGAAGCCAGCCGCCGGCTCCGAGGATCGTCAACATCTGGTGAACAGGGTAATGCGGCGCAATGGCCGCCCCCGCGTCGCGTTAAGAAGTGTTGCCGGCGGCCGTCACAAGCCGTACCAGCAGGCTCCGAAGCTGCTCGCGCTCGGCCTCGTCGAGCGGCGCCAACAGCTCGTCCTGGACCTCGTTGACCACCTCTCGGCCCTGGGACAAGGTCTCCCGGCCGGCGTCGGTGACGTGCAGCGCGTAAGCGCGACGATCGCTGGGGTGGGCGCGGCGCTCGACCAGCCCCTTGCGCTCGAGGTCGTCGATCGTCGCGACCATCGAGCTCGGATCCATGCCCGTGCGCTTGCACAGACCGTGCTGCGTGATCGTTCCGGCCGCTTCGAGCACGTTCAATGCGCCCCACATCCGCGGCGTCAGCTCGAGCGCCTCCAGCCGGGTCGAGAACCGCTTCTGAGCGATCGTGCCCATCCGGCTGAGGAGGAAGCCGATGTAGCGCGTCAGCACCTCAGGCACTACGGGTGGCGCTACGGCCGCGTCATTCATCTCAACGCAGAGTGTAGTCCTGAAAAGATCGGGAACCTAAATAGTTCGTTACATCAACAATCCGGTGGTCTGGGCCAGGTTCCCGCCGAGCCGATGTCGCGAACAGAAGGTCAGCACGTCGACCATCGTGGCTTGGGTTCTGAGCCAGATGGGTATCGAATCAGCATGGGTCACGGGCAGACTTTGCGCCACACGTTCCCCGCCGTCGCGGACTCGGTGCCTCGTGCGCGCGAGGCGCTGAGCACGTTCGCGCGGGCGGCGGGCGCCAGCGCCGAGCAACTCGACTCGATTCGGCTGGCGGTATCGGAGGCTGCGACCAACGTCGTGGTGCACGCCTACGACGACGATGCCGGGCGGATTCTGCTCGATGCCGGGCTGTCGGCCGGCGAGCTGTGGGTGTTGATCGCCGATGACGGCCTTGGCATGCGGCCGCAGATTCAGAGCCCCGGCCTGGGATTCGGCCTCTCGCTGATGTCGCAGGTCTGCGACGAGTTCGAGATCGCCAAGCGATCGTCGGGCGGCCTCGAAGTACGCATGCGCTTCGACCTGAGTGACAGCCGGATGGACTGGGTCGACGGGCCCGGCAGCTCGACGGTGCGCTTCGCCGAGACCGCCTGAACTGCCGCCCCGCTAGCCTTCCCCGCCTCATGTCTGTCACGGTCGTAGGCTCGATCGCGTTCGACGCGGTCAAGACCCCGTTCGGCACCCGGGAGAAGATGCTCGGCGGCTCGGCGGTCCACTTCTCGCTGGCGGCGTCGTTCTTCGACACCGTCCACGTCGTCGGTCCCGTCGGCGACGACTTCGGCGAGGACGAGTACGCCGTGCTGCGCGCGCGCGGCGTCGACACCGACGACATCGAGCACGTGGCCGGCGGCAAGACGTTCTTCTGGGCCGGCGAGTACGGCTGGGACCTCAACGACCGCAAGACGCTCGATACGCAGCTGGGCGTCTTCGAGGGGTTCGAGCCGAAGCTGTCGGAGCGCTCCAGCGGCGCCGACGTGGTGTTCCTGGCCAACATCCAGCCAGACCTCCAGCGCCAGGTCCGCGCTCAATGCGCCGGCGCGCGGTTCGTCGCCCTGGACTCGATGAACTTCTGGATCGACAGCGCCAAGGACTCGCTGATCGAGACGATCAGCGGGGTCGACTGCATCCTGTTCAACGACGCCGAGCTCAAGCAGCTGACCGAACAGCCCAATCTCGTGCTCGCCGCCCGCAAGGTGCGCGAGTGGGGACCGAGCGTGATCGTCGCCAAGCAGGGCGAATACGGGGCCGCGATGATCACCGACGAGGGCTTCTTCGGGCTGCCGGCGTTCCCGCTGGAGACGGTCATCGATCCGACCGGCGCAGGCGACAGCTTTGCGGGCGGTTTCATGGGCTACATCGCCGCCCATCCGGGTGAGGCGCTGGACCACGACCTGCTGCGCCGTGCGATGGCCTACGGCACCACGCTCGCCTCGTTCAACGTCGAGGCGTTCGGTGTCGAGCGGATGACCACGCTGACCAGCGACGAGATCGCGGAACGGGTCTCGGACCTCCAGCGGATCACCCATTTCATCGAGAAGCCGGTCGCGTTACGAGACTGACAATCGGCGGGGTTTGCACTGGAACCCGCGCGCCGCGATCCGGTACGATCGCGGGGTCGTGACCTGGGGATTTCTGTGGTTCATGCTGGCGCTCAAGATTCCGCTTGCCGGGCTGATCTACATCGTCTGGTGGGCGATCAAGCAGGACCCGGACGAGGCGCCATCAACCGATGAGGACGGCGGCATTCGCCGTCAGCGTCCGCACCCGCCAAAGCCGTTCCCGCGCCGGCCGCGCCGCGGACCGCACGGCGACCCGGCGCCACAGCCGCCCGCTCGCGTCCGCACAACGCGGGCTCGCGCTCGCACCCTGGGTCATTAGCTAGCTAGTCTCACGAGCCGTGAGCGAGTCGACGGCATCGGTCCTGTCGGACGGCACCATCCTGCAGCTCGTCGAGGATGGGCGGATCCGGATCGACCCCTGGGATCCGGCGCTCGTCCAGCCAGCGAGCGTGGACCTGCGGCTGGGCGACTCGTTCCGCGTGTTCCACAACTACCGCGCCTCGTTCATCGACCTGCGCAAGCCTCCAGAGAACCTCACCGAGGAGGTCACCGTCGGCGCCGAGGAGTCGTTCGTCATCCACCCGGGCGAGTTCTGCCTGGGCCGGACGCTCGAATGGGTCGAGCTACCCGACGACATCGTCGCCCGGATCGAGGGCAAGTCCAGCCTGGGGCGGCTCGGCCTGATCGTCCATGCCACCGCCGGCTTCTGTGACCCCGGCTGGAAGGGCACGCTCACGCTCGAGCTCAACAATCTCACCCGCGTCCCGATCAAGCTGTACCCGGGAGGGCTGATCGCGCAGCTGTCGTTCATGACACTGGACCGCCCCGCGCTGCGGCCGTACGGGAGCCCCGAGCTCGGCAGTCACTACCAGGGCCAGCGCGCCGCCACCGCGAGCCGGTACGAGGGGGTCCGCGAGCCCCACGCCGTCGCGACCGACGCGTCCAAGATCGGGTAGTCTCGCGCGCCGTGTCAGCGCTGCTGCTAGCCGCCTCCGAGCCGTCAAAGGTTCCCTTCTACATAGCGGGCGGCGCGCTCGCTGCGTGGGCGGTGATTCTCGCCGCGATCGGGCTCAACCGGCCCGAGTTTCCCGGCAACCTCCGGGGCCAGCGCACCGTGATCGGCATCACCTTCACGCTGATGGTGATCGCGATCGCGATGGCGATCGCCACGAGCTGACCATCACCCCGGCCTCAGGTGGGCCGCCGGACACATCTGGGTACTAGAGTGAGTAGCTGGCGCGGCTCGGCCACATGACAACTTGCCCGAGAGGTATCGCATGACCACAGAGACCCAGCAGCAGAACGGCGCCGAGGTAGGCGAGTCCAACGAGACTCTGACCGTCACCGACAACCGAACGGGAAAGCAGTACGAGGTCCCGATCGAGGACGGCACGATCAAGGCGACCGAGCTGCGCAAGATCAAGACGAGCGACGACGACTTCGGCCTGATGAGCTACGACCCGGCGTTCATGGCCACCGCGTCGTGTCGCTCGGCGGTCACCTACATCGACGGCGAGGCGGGCATCCTCCAGTACCGCGGCTACCCGATCGAGCAGCTGGCCGAGCAGTCGACCTACCTGGAAGTCGCCTACCTGCTGATCCACGGTGAGCTGCCCACGCAGGCCCAGCTCGACGAGTGGACGCACGAAATCACGATCCACACGTTCGTGCACGAGAACGTCAAGGAGTTCATGCAGGGCTTCCGGTACGACGCGCACCCGATGGGGATGCTGCTCGCGTCCGTCGGCGCGCTGTCGACGTTCTACCCCGAGGCGTCGGCGATCAAGGACGAGGACGTCCGCTACATGCAGATCATCCGGTTGATCGCGAAGATGCCGACGCTGGCGGCGTTCTCCTACCGCCACAACCGCGGGATGCCCTACGTGTATCCCGACAACGACCTGTCCTACCCGGGCAACTTCCTCTCGATGATCTACAAGATGACCGAGCTGAAGTACGGCCCGGATCCGCGCCTCGAGCACGCGCTCGACGTGCTGTTCATCCTGCACGCCGACCACGAGCAGAACTGCTCGACGAGCGCGGTACGCGGGGTCGGCTCCTCTCAGGTAGATCCCTACTCGGCGGTCGCGGCGGGCGTCGCGGCGCTGTACGGGCCGCTGCACGGCGGCGCCAATGAGGCCGCGCTGCGGATGCTTCGCCGGATCGAGACCAAGGAGAACATTCCGGACTTCGTCAAGGGCGTCAAGGACGGCAACGAGCGCCTGATGGGCTTCGGCCACCGGGTCTACAAGAACTACGACCCGCGCGCGAGGATCATCAAGTCGGCGGTGGACGAGGCGCTGGAGGTGACCGGCACCAACCCGCTTCTCGACATCGCGCTCGAGCTCGAGAAGATCGCGCTCGAGGACAGCTACTTCATCGACCGCAAGCTCTACCCGAACGTCGACTTCTACTCGGGCCTGCTCTACGAGGCCCTGGGCATGCCGATGGAGATGTTCCCGGTGATGTTCGCGATCGGCCGCACCAGCGGATGGATCGCCCAGTGGCTGGAGATGATCGAAGACCCCGAGCAGAAGATCGCGCGTCCGCGGCAGATCTACACCGGCAAGCGCGACGTCGACTACGTCCCGATGGACCAGCGCAAGTAGCACCCGGCCCGGGGTCGGCGCGGGGTGGGCTGGAAGGTCACGATTCGGACGGGTCCGCGCGTCGCGCGCGAGCGTTACGACGTGCTCGACCGGGCGCTCGACGCGGTCGAGGCCCACGGCCGCGAGCTGGCCAAGAGCACGCACTCCGACGCGGTCGACGTGCGCATCAAGCGCTTTGACCCCGCTCAGCAGGTCTCTGCACGCATCGAGCTGTCCGGTCCCCAGCGGCTGGTCCCAAAGGTGCACGGCGGCGTCGACGTCCACGGCGACGGCTCGACCGAGGCCTATGTCGGGCGGTTGCAGCGCGAGGTCGTCAAGCAGCGCAAGGGCGAGAACGCGTTCAGCGCCCTGCGCCGCGCTGTGAGCAACGCCAACGAGGAGAGGGCATGAGCAGCGAGCAATACGACATCCATCTCGACGACAAGTACGGAAGCCTGACGCTCGTCGACATCCCGGCAGAGATCGCCGCCCACGAGCCCTGGTTCAACCAGACGCTGACGACGGTCAACGAGTCAGTGGTCCGGCTCGGGGTGATTGAGGGTGACTTTCACTGGCATCACCACGATGATCAGGACGAGTTCTTCCTGGTGCTCGAGGGACGGCTGCTGATCGATCTCGAGGATCGCGACACCGTCACGCTCGATCCCCATCAGGGCTACACCGTCCCGAAGGGCGTCGAGCACCGCACGCGCGCGCCGGTTCGCACCGCGATCCTGATGGTCGAGTCGGCCGGGGTGGTGCCCACCGGCGACTGACCGCGGCGCCGCCGGGCACTACAGGACCAGCGTGCCGCCGTGCCGGCGCAGCCAGCGCAGGTGCTCGCGGTAGTCCGGGCAGCGCCGCTCGAGCAGCGCCCAGAACCGCGGCGAGTGGTCGAGCACGTCGAGGTGGCAGACCTCGTGCCAGACCACGTAGTCAAGAACGGGCTCGGGCGCGAGCAGCAGCCGCCAGTTGAAGCTCATCGCGCCGGTGTGCGAGCAGCTCGCCCAGCGCGTGCGCTGGCTGCGGATCGTCAGCGCGGTGTAGGAGTTGGAGGTCTGCGCGCACGCCGCATCCAGCCGCGGGGCGATCTCGTCGCGCGCCGCGCGCCGGTACCAGCGCTCGAGCGCGGGAATGCGCTGGTGGCCGGCCGGGACGAACAGCTCGTCGTGACGGCGGTGGACGCGCGTCCTACCCGGCTGCTCGACCAGGTGAAGCACCCGGCCGAGGTACGGCACTGTCTCCCCGCGCGCCGCGATCGCCGCACGCGTCCGCTCGAGCTCGGCCAGGCGCCGGTCGATCCAAGGACGCAGCTCTCGGATCGCGGCCGCGGCCTCACGCTCGGGCGCGCGGCGCGGCAGCACGACCTCGACGCCGTTGGTGACGTCGACGGTCACCCGCACCCGCCGCGCGCGGGAGGAGCGCCGGATGCTGTACGCGATCTGGTCCGCTTTCACGTTGCGACAGAGTACGGTCCCAACCCGACATGCCACGGATTCCAGCGCCGCCAGAGCCGCTGGTCGACGAGCGCGTGATCGTGCGCCTGTCAGCCGAGCGCGACATCCCCGAGATCCTGATCGCCTATCAGGACGACCCCGAGCTGCACCTGGCACTGGGCGAGCAACGGCCGCCGAGCGGCGCCGAGCTGGGGCGCCGCGAGGAGCGAGCCGCGACGGAGCGGGCCGCCGGGACGCGCCTGACGCTGACGATCACCAAGCCGGGCTCGGACGTCTGTCGCGGGCAGGTCTACGTGCAGGACGTCGATTGGGACAACGACCGCGCCGAGCTCGCGATCTGGCTGGCGCCGCAGGCGCGCGGGGGCGGCATGGCTGCACCCGCGCTGAGGCTGACGGCCGGGTGGCTGTTCGCCAACACCGAGCTCGAGCGCGTGCAGGTCACGACGGCGGCTGACAATGAGCCGATGATCCGCGCCGCCCGCGCCGCCGGATTCGCCGACGAGGGGGTGCTGCGGGCCTACATGCGAGTGGGGGGCCGGCGCGCCGACGCGGCGATCCTGTCCCTGCTGCCCGGCGACCTGGAAGGCTGAGCCGGGGAATGCCGTACTGGCGCGTGGAGCTTCCGGCAGGGGTCAGGTCGCCGTTCGAGGTCTACGTCAACGGCGTGCGTCAGGAGCTCGGCGTCGACTACCGGATCACCGGCGGGGAGCTGCGCTTCGAGCGCGAGCTCGTGCGCCAGAAGCTGGGGCCAGGGGCGTGGTTTCTGGGCTTCTGGGGGATCGGGACCTACAAGCGCAACGACGAGGTCGACATCCGCTACGAGCTCGACGGGCGGCCGATGGTCGCCCACGCGCTCGAGATCATTCCGCCGTCCTGACGACTTCCCGGCGCACCCAGGGGCGCAGCAGCTTCAGGGCCGACAGGATCGCTCTGGTCGCGGGGGAGCGGTTGAGCGTGTAGAAGTGGATACCGGGGGCGCCGCGCGCCAGCAGCTCGGCGCACTGCAGGGTCGCGTAGGAGACCCCGAGCTGCAGCACGGCCTCGGGATCGTCGGCGCGCAGCTCGAGCTGCTCGAGCAGGCGCTCGGGGATCGTCGCGCCGCACATGCCGGTGATCGTCTTGATCTGCTTGACGTCGGTGATCGGCATGATCCCGGGGAGGATCGGGACGTCGATCCCGCTCGCCTGGGCCTCTTCGACGAACCGGAAGTACAGCTCGTTGTCGAAGAACAGGTTCGTGATCAGGAACGACACGCCGCTCTCGAGCTTGCGCTTCAGGAAGCGGATGTCGTGGGCGAGGTCGGGGGACTCCTGGTGGATCTCCGGAAAGCATGCGGCCCCGACGCTGAACGGATAGCCGTCGCAGATCAGCGTCGCGAGCTCGTTGGAGTAGCGCAGCCCTTGCGGATGCGGTTGCCACTGGGTCTGGCCCTGCGGCGGGTCGCCGCGCAGCGCCAGGACGTTGTCGATGCCGGCGGCCGCGATCCCGTCGAGCACGCCGCGCAGCTCGTCGCGGGAGGCGCCGACGCACGTCAGGTGCGCCATCGCCTCGATCCCGAGGTCCTGCTTGATCCACCTGGTCAGCTCGACCGTGCGCGCCCGGGTCGAGCCGCCGGCGCCATACGTGACCGAGACGAAGTCCGGCTCGAGCGGTGACAGCGCTTCGATCGCCCTGCGCAGATTGCGCTCGCCCTCGTCGGTCTTGGGCGGGAAGAACTCGAAGGAGAAGACGGGCTCGGTCGCCGAGGCGAGGATCTCGTCGATGCGCATCGCGGGGACTGTACCAACCTTGACAAGGTTGTGTCAACGTTGTGCGGGGCGGCCCGGCCGCGGGGGTGCAAAACCGCCCAACCGCCCGAATCAGACCCGCGGTTCGGGCGATATGGCCTCATATGCGGCACAAATCGCCCTTACCTCGCGGTTGTGCACGGCGAGTGGGCAGTTTTTCCCGGCTCGGGGCACCCCGGCTGGGCACCCCGGCTCGGGGCACCCCTGGCTCGAGGTACCGCAGTCAGGCCGCGCGCCAGCGCTCGACGCCGTTGTCGTTGACCTTCGCGACGAGCCCCTGCCGGTCCAGGTGCTGCAGGTAGCTGAGCGTCTGCACCAGCATCCACCGAGCCTGTGCACCGGTCAGAGGCTGGTCGTAGACCTCCGGGCTGATCTCGACCGCCGTCCGCGGCTCGCTGCCCAGCGCCCCCATCACGGCCTCCAGCCGCTCGGCGACGAGCTTGCGGTTGCCGTCGATGTGCCCGGGGACGTCGACGAACGGCTTCCCGTGGCCCGACAGGCACAGCCGCGCATCCAGCCGCTCAACCACATCGAGCGAGCCCAGGAACTCCCCGACCGGGTCGGGCGTCCACCCGTAGTCGAAGAACAGCGAGATGCGACCGAGGAGATGGTCGCCGGAGATCATCAGCCGGCGCTCGGGCTGGAACAGGCACACGTGCGAGGGAGCGTGGCCGGGCGTCTCGTACGCCGTCCAGACGCCGAGATCGGTATCGATCTGCACGCCGTCGACCAACGGCCGATTCGGCTCGATCACGCGCGCGATCCCGGATGGCATGTCGCGAACCCGCTCGGCGTAGGCCTCGAGCGCGGCCTCGGGGACCCCGCTCTGGCGGCCCACCTCGATCCTCCGCGCCAGCGCCAGCTCCGGATTGTCGGCCGATTGCGTCGCGTGCTCGTGGTTGGGGTGCATCCACAGCTCGCATCCGGCGCGATCGCAGATCGTCGCCGCCTGTCCCCAATGGTCCGAGTGGGCGTGGGTGCAGGCGAGCAGGTTGACGTGCTCGACGCGCAGCCGGACCTGCTCCATCGCCCGCTCGAGCTGCGCCATCGATCCCGGCTGGTGCATGCCGGTGTCCACCAGCACGATCCCCGACCCGGCGGCGATCGCCCACGCGTTGCAGTGCGGAACGCCTGGCCACGGCAGCGGCAGGCGCAACCGCCACAGCCCGGGCAGGACCCGTTCACCGCGCCCCAGTTCGCGCACGCTCGTCATCCCGCGCACCATATTGCCGCCGCGTAGACTGCGGCGCTGTGACGAGCACCTCGACCAGCGTCGCCCGCCGTTACTTCGACGCGCTCGGGTCCCATGATCTCGACGCCGCGCTGGCGTGCTGGAAGCCCGGGGCGGTCGACCGGCTCGTCGGCCAGCAGGAGCTCGTCGCTCCAGACGGCATCCGCAAATACTTCTCAGAGCTGTTCGAGGCCTTCCCGGACTTCAAGCTCGAGGTGATCGACGAGGTCGTCGGCGGCGACAAGACGGCCGTTCGCTGGCGGGCCAGCGGCACGTTCGCCGGCCCCGGGGCGTTCCAGGGGTTCAACCCCAACGGCGCGAAGATCGCGATCGAGGGCTGCGACGTCGTGACCGCCTCATCGGAGGACGAGCTGATCGTCCGCAACGACGCCTACATCGACACCGGCGACCTCGCGCGCCAGCTCGGGATGCTCCCGGCTGCCGGATCGTCCGCCGAGACCCGGCTGACGAAGGCCGCCAACCTGCGCACGAAGGTCCAGAACTGGGTGCACGGGACCGGCCCCGAGCCGATCGCCGACGGCGTGTGGGTCGTGCGCGGCGGCTTCCCCGCCAAGACCATGAACGTGTACTTCATCGCCGACGAGGGCGGCGTGACCGTGTTCGACGCCGGCATCAGCGACATGACGAGCGCCGTGCACACCGCCGGCGTGCGCCTGGGCGGCATCAAGCGCGTCGTCCTCGGCCACGCGGACTGCGATCACCGGGGCTCGGCGCCGGGGCTCGGCGCGCCTGTCTACTGCCATCCGGCCGACCGCGAGGCGGCCGAGTCATCCGAGCCGCTTCGCCCGTACTGGGACTTCTCCAAGCTCGCCCCGCACGGCCGCGTGTTGTTCAAGCGGCTGTTGCCCGCCTGGGACGGCGGCGCGGTGCAGATCGCCGGCACCGTGCAGGAGGGCGACGAGGTCGCGGGCTTTCGGGTCATCGAGCTGCCCGGGCACGCGCCGGGCCTGATCGGGCTGTTTCGCGATTCCGACCGGCTCGCACTGGTGTCGGACTGCTTCTACACGCTGGACCCCCAGAGTGGGATCAAGGGTGCCGCGCGCGTGCCGCATCCGGCCTTCAACATCGACACCGAGCAGGCCCGCGCGTCGATCCGCAAGCTCGCCTCGATGTCGCCGTCGGTGGCCTGGGCGGGCCACGCGAATCCGGTCCGCGGCGACGTCGTCGCCCAGCTGGAGCACGCCGCATCCGCCACCTGACCGTGGGACGACGCAGCCGCCAGCGTGCCACGCGCGAGAAGCTGCAGGCGCCGACGTCGGACTACCGCGACGACGACGGCAACGTCCTGACCCTCCGCGGTTCGCTGACGCCCGCGGCTCGCCGCGAGTACGCCGACACGCTCGCCGGCGGCTTTGACCGCGAGGACGCCTGGCAGCGGGCCGTTGAGCTGCTGTTCGAGCGTCTGACGGTCTCGTGGACGATCGCCGGCCTGCAGATAGGCCGCCAGAAGGAGCTGCTGGCCCGCTATCGGGTGGCGACGCAGGAGGAGCGCCGATTCGTGCGCGACACGCTGCGCGAGCACGTCACCGAGAACTTCCCGGAGCTGCAGGCGCCGTGAGGCCGGATCCCGACGCGTTTGCGGCGCTCTTGTGCGACTGGTGCCTGGAGGCGCGGGAGGGCGATCAGGTCCTGGTCGCCGCGACCGAGCCATCGCTGCCGCTCGCACTCGCCGTGCACGGCGCCCTGCTGGAGCGGGGCGCGTGGCCGTTGATGCGGCTGTCGCCCGCGGCGCTGGCCGAGAGCTTCTACCGGCACGCCAAGGACGACCAGCTCGACGGCTTCGCGCCGCTCGAGCTGACCGAGGCGCAGAACGCAGACGCGTTCCTGACGATCACCGCCCCGACCAACACGCGAGCGCTCGCGGCCGTCGATCCGGCGCGGATCGCCCGCGTCGGCCGGGCCCGTGCGCCGATCCAGGAGGCGCGCCTGGCGGGGCGCTGGTGCGGGACGCTGTGGCCGACCGCCGCCGCCGCTCAGCAGGCCGGGATGAGCGAGGACGACTACGCGTCGTTCGTCACGAGAGCGCTGTTCCTCGACCGGGCCGATCCGGTGCAGGCGTGGCGCGAGCTGACCGAGGTCCAGGGGCGGCTCGTCGGACGCCTTGCGGCGGCGCGGGAGATCCGGATCGAGGCGCCCGACACCGACCTGCGCCTGCGCGTCGACGGGCGCACGTGGATCAACTCAGACGGGAAGCACAACATGCCCAGCGGCGAGGTCTTCACCGGCCCGCTCGAGGATTCAGCCAACGGCACGATCCGATTCACGATCCCATCCAGTCCCAGCGGGCTGGAGGTGGCCGACATCCGCCTGACGTTCTCGGAGGGGCGTGTCGTCGAGGCCGGCGCGGAGCGGGGCGACGAGTATCTCCAGGCGGCGCTGGAGACCGACGCGGGCGCGCGCTTCCTCGGAGAGATCGGGATCGGGACCAACACGGGCATCGACCGTCCCACCGGATCGATCATGCTCGACGAGAAGATGGCCGGCACCGTGCACCTGGCGCTGGGGCGCTCGTATCTGGTGACCGGAGGCACCAACCAGTCCGCGTTGCACTGGGACATGATCTGCGACCTTCGCGACGGTGGCCGCCTCAGCGTCGACGGCGAGACCCTGCCGCTCACGGGTCGCTAACGAGTACCAACACCTCGTGCAGTAGCTTCAAGGGCAATATGCGCCGCACAAAGATCGTCGCAACCATCGGACCGGCATCTCGCGAGCCCGAGACGCTCAAGCGCATGGTCGAAGCCGGGCTTGACGTGGCCCGCCTGAACTTCTCCCACGGCAGCCGCGAGATCCACGCCGAGAACGCCGAGCGCGTCCGCGCCGCCGCCAACGCGGCCGGCCGCCAGGTCGCGATCCTGCAGGACCTGCCGGGCCCCAAGCTCCGGATCGGCGCGCTCGAGGACGGGATCGCCGAGCTCAAGCCCGGCGAGAAGCTGATGCTCCGATGCGGATCCGACGAGGTCGGCAACGGGCGCTCGATGTCGGTCACGTGGGGCGGTCTGGCCGGCGCCGTGGATCCCGACGACGTCGTGTACCTGGCCGACGGCGCGATTCGGCTACGGGTGACGGAGGTCAGCCAGAACAACGGCGAGATCGCCACCGCGGTCGAGGTCGGCGGCACCGTCGCCTCGCGCCAGGGCCTGAACATCCCCGGCTCGACCCGGGGCCTGCCCGCGGTCCCGGAGGAGGACCTCGAGATGCTGAGGTTCGGCGAGTCGATCAACGTCGACCTGGTGGCGCTGTCGTTCGTGCGCACCGCCGAGGACGTGACCAGCGTGCGCAAGCACACCCGGCTGCCGCTGATCGCCAAGATCGAGAAGCCTCAGGCCGTCGACGCGGCCGAGGAGATCATCAGGGCGGCCGACTGCGTGATGGTCGCGCGCGGTGACCTCGGCATCGAGCTGCCGATCGAAGACGTCCCGATCGTCCAGAAGCAGCTGCTGCGGGTCGCGGGCAGACTCGCGCGTCCGTCGATCACGGCCACCCAGATGCTCGACTCGATGGTCAACTCCTCGCGCCCGACCCGTGCCGAGGTGGCCGACGTCGCCAACGCGATCCTCGACGGCACCGACGCCGTGATGCTGTCGCAGGAGACGGCGGTCGGCCAGTACCCGTGCGAGGCGGTCGAGATGATGGCCTCGATTGCGGAGCGGACCGAGCACTCGCTGCCCTATCGCACCTGGAACGAGGAGCGCGTCCGGCGCGACGCGCGAGACCCGGCGTACACCGTCGCCTACAGCGCCTGCGCGGCCGCGCGCGACCTTCACCTTGCGGCGCTGGTCGTCCCCACCCTGTCGGGCCGCTCGGCGAGGCTGATCTCCGCCCACCGCCCCCAGGTCCCGATCTACGCGCTGTCGCCGGGCAAGGAGACCGTCCGGCGCTGCAGCCTGATGTGGGGCGTACAGGCGGCCTCGATCCGCCGCCACGAGATCACCGAGGCGCTGATTGCCGACTCCGCCCGGCGCGTGGTCGAGCTCGGCTGGGTCAGGCCCGGGGCGCGGATCGGGATCACCGCCGGGCTTCCGAGCGGGCTGCCCGGAACCACCAGCCTCGTGCAGATCCAGCGCGTGTAAGTGCTGCCGCGCGGCAGGTGTGAACAGAGCATAAGAATGCATTGCACCTGACCGGGGTGCCATGTAAAGTGAATTCGGATCACCCCGGGACCAGGGGTTGCGGTGGATGCCGCAGGGGGCGCGACCATCTCGAAGGCGTGGCGACGTTTGCCCGTGCGCGGGATGCGGCTGAGGCCAAACGCGAGAGCGTTGGTCAGGCCGCCGCGCGGCTGTAGAACGCCGCCTCCTGGCGCCCCAGCTCGGTGGCCGGCTCGTCGTCGTAGAACCACTCGCGCGCGATCCGGTGGAAGTTGCCGGTGGCGTGCAGCTGGGACAGGACGGCGAGCGTCAGCACCTCCATGCGCCGGCCGAAGATGTGGTCGGGCGGCGCTGACTCGTGCCGGAGCTGGCCGAAGTACTCAGAGCGCGGGTCGCTCATGTCGATCAGCACCTGCGTGGCGTACTCGGGCGTCAGCTCGACCTCGTGGTCGACCGTGTACCAGGAGGTCGCGGCCCGGAAATGCGCGAGCACGCGCTCGGGATCGAACTTCTCGGGCTCCGGGAAGAAGCCGACCTCGGTGCCCAGTCGCATGATCGTCGCGCTGTCTCCCTCGATGATCGCGCGCGCGACCGACATCTCGAGCTCGACCGCCCCCGGCGGCATCCGCTTGAACAGGCCGAAGTCGAAAAACGCCATCCTGCCGTCGTCCATCAACCGCGAGTTGCCGGGATGGGGGTCGCCGGAGAACTGGCCATGGCGATACAGGCAGCCGAAATAGAAGCGGAACAGGATCTCCCCGATCCGGTCGCGGTCCTCCTGGGAATAGGTCTTGAGGTCCTCGAAGCCGGTCCCCTCGACGTACTCTGAGACCAGCACGCGTTCGCGGGAGAGCGACGTCACCACGGGAGGCACGACGATGAACGGATGGTTCCGGAAGATGCGCGCGAGCGTCCGCTGGTTCTGGGCCTCGAGCTCGTAGTCGAGCTCCTCTTCGATGCGCTCGGAGATCTCGCGGCCGATCGCCTGCGGATCCATTCCCGGGGCGATGCGCTTGGCGAGGCGCAGGATCAGTCCGAGGTTCTGCATGTCGGCGCGCACGGCGGCGGCGACGCCGGGGTACTGGACCTTGACCGCGACATCCCGGCCATCCTGGAGCCGGGCGCGGTAGACCTGGCCGATCGAGGCGGCCGCGATCGGCTCCTCGTCGAAGCTCTCGAACACCTCGTCGATCGGATCGTCGAGCTCGGCCTCGATCACCTTGCGCATCTCCTTGAAGGTGACCGTCGGCGCCGCGTCGCGCAGCGCCGCGAGCTTTCGCTGGAACTCGTCGCGGTACTCCTCGGGCACGAGGCCGACGTCGAGGAACGACATCACCTGCCCGAGCTTCATCGCCGCGCCCTTCATCGTCCCCAGCGCGGCCACGATCTGCTCGGCCGCCTCTATCTGGCGTCGTTCGAGCGCCGCGTCGCCCCGCTCCTTGCTGCGCGCCACGTTTGCTGCGCGGGTGCCCGCCTGACGGATCGCCTGGCCTGCTGCAAGCCCCCCGATTTTGGCCGTGCGCCCCACGCGTGAGGTGGGGATCTTGTCTCTCGCCACTGTTAAGTACGCATGCTAGCCGGGAGGAGCGCCCACCACGCCGACGTCGGCGGGCGGCGCGCTAGGGCTGGGTGACGCGCGAGCCCGGCACGATGTCGTCCGACCCGTCCGGCCATCGCACCCACGCCTTGTGGCCGCCGTCGTAGTCGTCGCCGAGCAGGATCAGCGTGGCAGGCTCGCCCAGCGCCGTGCACTGCTCGGTGCCCTCTTCGTCGAGGCCTCGCCAGATCCGCACGAACCGG
This sequence comes from uncultured Solirubrobacterales bacterium, assembly GCA_963725925.1. Lineage (GTDB taxonomy): Bacteria > Actinomycetota > Thermoleophilia > Solirubrobacterales > Solirubrobacteraceae > Palsa-465. The sequence continues at coordinate 184,070 of CAVSAY010000017.1, read as the reverse complement.
TTGTTCTCGAGCTCGTCGGCGACCGTGGTCGGGTCCGTGTGCCCGGGATGGATCCGCGTGGAGGGCGGCAGCTTCAGCAGCTTGTCCATGATCGACGTGCGCAGGTCCTCGTAGGAGGTGGAGCCCGGCGCACGAACGCCGCCGACCGAGCCCTTGAACAGCGTGTCCCCGGTGAACACGTCGGTCCCGTTGATCAGCAGCGACAGCATCCCGGCGGTGTGCCCGGGCGTGTGGATCGGCTCGATCTCGAGCGCGCCGCTGGTGATCACCACGCCTGGCTCCATGGTCCCGGTGGCGGCCGGCACGCGATCGCGCTCGAGCTCGTGGATCAGGACCGGCGTCCCGGGATGACGCTCGAGCACCTTGTCGATCTCGGAGACGTGGTCGTGGTGGTGGTGCGTGAGCAGGATGTGGGTGAGCTCGAACGGCCCGCGCGTGAGGAACTGCAGCAGCGGCTCGACCGGGCCGCCCGCGTCGATCATCACCGCGTGGCCCCCCGGCTCGTCGGCGACGACGTACGTGTTCGACACGAAGTCGTCGTTCATCGACCGTTCGACGATCACGACGTACGCTCGATGATCTCGATCCGGTAGCCGTCCGGGTCCCGCACGAAGCACAGGCGGTTGCCGCCCTCGCGGATCGAGTACGGCGGGCGCTCGGGCTCGATGCCCTGCTTCTGAAGGTTCGCGAGCGTGCCGTCGAGGTCGTCGGAGGTGATCGCGATGTGCCCGTAGCCCGTGCCGATGTCGTACGGGTCGGTCTTGCCGTGATTGAAGGTCAGCTCCAGGCGCGGGCTGTCGCCGTCGCCGGGTTGGTTCATGAAGACGTTGGTGGCCTCGTCGCGGATCGGGATCCGTCCGATCTCCTCGAAGCCGAGCGCGTTGTAGAACGCCACCGAGCGATCGATGTCGGTGATGCGGTAGCAGGTGTGGATTAGTGCCATGCCACGACAGGCTACGCCGCGGAGCATTCTGGGTACGCTCTGAGGCGATGTCGTCGCCGAGCAAGATCGGCTACCTGTTGGAGCGCGTGTCCCAGGGCGTGGCCGCGCACGACCGGGAGAACCCGGGTCACCACACCTGGGGAATCGGCATGGCCTATTTCGACATCGAGCGCCTGGGCCTCGAGGAGGGCGAAGAGCTGCTTCCGGGAATCGTTCTGCAGGCCGACGGCGGCATGACGGGCCAGTTCCGCATCCTCTGCGACGGCGACCACGGCGAAGGCGCCGTCGAGGAGGAGGAAGAGGTCGTCGAGGCGATCGCCTCCGAGGAGATCGCCGAGCCCGCGCACGCGCCGGGACCCGGTCCCGCGCCGCAGATCAAGCCTCCGTTCTAGAAGCTCGGCGGCGGGATCCCCGCGCGCGCGGCGATCTCGGCGCTGAGCCGCTCGATCGTCGGGCACTCGATCCCGTGTCGCCGTCCCGCTCGCAGCACCGAGCCCGCGATCGCGTCCAGCTCGGGCTCACGGCCCGCCGCGATGTCGCGCCGCATCGACGAGCCGAGCTCGGCGTGCGCGGCCTCGAGCTCGCCGAGCGGCCCGGCGGGATCGAGCTGGGCGCCGTCGGCATTGGCCACTGCGGCCGCCTCCTGCACGCACGCCTCGAGCGTCCGGCGCCACTCGGGATCGGTCCGGATGAACCCGATCGGCTGGTCGCCGGCGCTGGTGGTGCACGCCAGCGCCGTCAGCCGCACGAGCTTGGACCACAGGATCTGCGCCTCGCCGGGCCCGACGAGGGCGGGCACTCCGGCCGCGCCGAGCGTGCCGGCCAGGCGCTCGAGCGACGGGCGCATGCCCGGGTCGTCGGACGCCAGCTCGACGCGCACCCCGGGGCTGGTCTGCACGATTACGCCGGGCTCGCGGCGGTCGGATTCGATCCGGATCGTCCCGGCGGCGACGGTCGCGAAGCGCTCGCGCAGGCGTTGCATGTGATCGAGGCCGTTGAGCAGTGGGACGACCAGCGCCGGCTCGGATCGGATCCGGGACATGGCCGCGTCGAGGCCGGTGGCCTTGGCCGCGACGAACAGGACATCGACCGCATCGCCGAGCTCTGCCGTCGCCGCCGGCCGCGCCGTGAACTCGCCGAGCAGGGCGCTCGTCAGCTGGATGCCGCCGTCGCGGATCCGCTCGACCGTCGGCTCGCGGCCGACCACAGTCACGTCCTCGCCCGCGTGCGCGAGCGCGGCAGCCAGAAAGCCGCCCACCCCGCCGGGTCCCAACACCGCGATCTGGGTCATCGTGCATTCATACTGAACCGCATGACGTACTCGATCGTCGCCCGCGACCCGGCCACCGGCGAGCTCGGCGTCGCCGTTCAGTCGCACTGGTTCTCGGTCGGCCCGATCGTGCCGTGGGCAGAGCCGGGGGTCGGCGCGGTCGCCACCCAGGCCAACGTCCAGCCCTCATACGGCCCGCATGCGCTTGACCTGATGCGGGCCGGCGCCTCGGCCGGCGAGGCCCTGGAGCGGTTGGTGGCCGAGGATTCCGGCTCTGCGGGGCGCCAGGTGGCGGTCGTCGATGCGTCGGGGCGCGTGGCGGTGCACACGGGCTCGAGCGCGATCCCGTTCGCCGGGCACTGCACCGGCGACGAGGTCTCCTGCCAGGCCAACATGATGGCGTCGGCGACGGTGTGGCCGGCGATGTTGGACGCGTATCGGCAGACCGACGAGTCGCTGACGCGCAGGCTGCTTGCGGCGCTGGACGCCGCCGAGCGTGAGGGCGGCGACATCCGCGGTCGCCAGTCGGCGGCGATCCTGGTGGCGCCCGCGAGCGGCGAGGGCTGGCAGAGCGTCGTGTCGCTGCGCGTCGAGGATCACCCCGAGCCGCTCGTCGAGCTGCGCCGCCTCGTCGACCTGCACGACGCGTACGCGCTCGCAAGCGAGGCCGACGACTGCATCAACGAGGGACGCCACGACGACGCCGCCCGCCTGTTCGAGCGCGCGCGGGCTCTGGCGCCCGACAATCACGAGCTGCTGTTCTGGGCCGGGCTGGGCGCGGCGCACGCGGGCGACGTCGACGGCGGCGTTCAGGACGTGCGCGCCGCGATCGAGCTGCAGCCGGGCTGGCGCGAGCTGCTCGAACGGATGCCGCCGGAAGTTGCGCCCTCGGCTGCCGTCGTGCTCGAGCGGCTCAGAGAGTCAGCCTGAGCACGAGCTCGCCGGCGTAGACGTCTCCGGTCTGCTCGAACCCCAGCCCACGGTAGAAGTCGAGCGGTCCGTCGTCGTCGGGGACGCAGCTGGTCTGGAGCTCGCGAGCGCCGGGCAGCGTGCGCACGTGCTCGACGAGCAGCGCCATCGCATCGCGACCGTAGCCCCGGCCCTGGTGCTGGCCGGCGATCATCAGCCGCGCCAGCCAGTACTCCGGGGTCTCGGTGTCGGCCACCAGGCCGAGCAGGCCGACCGGCTCGTCGCCGGCGTAGATCGCCCGCAGCCAGGCGTTGGGCTCGTACGCCGACTCGGCCACGGTCAGCGCGTTGCGCGCAACGTGCGTCTGCTGCGACGGCGCAACGTCGAGCTCGCACACCGCGCGCACGTTGTCGGCGTCGACCTCGCGCAGCGAGATGCGCGGGCGCTCAGACGAGGCCTCCGCCGCCTTTGTGCGCGACGGCGATCAGACGCCGGCTGCCGGGAGCGAACGCGCTCCCGCCGTCCCCGAACAGCTCGACCTTCGCAAATCCAGCGCGCTGCAGGCGGTTGGCGAGCTCTGGGCCGGGCACCTGCTCCAGGGTGAACTCGAGTCGCCGCAGGTGTCCGTCGCGCACGATGAAGCGCTCGGTGCGCGACGTCCGCCGTTCGCGGTCGTAGCTGATCCGGTCTGCCATCAGCGCGCCGTCCTTGTCGACGACGTACGCCGAGGTGCCGCCCGTCTGCGCGAGCAGGCGCTGCAGGCGCCAGGGGTTGTGCAGCTCGATCAGCAGGCGGCCCCCAGGTCGCAGCGCTCGCGCGAAGCGCGCAAGCACGTCGTCGTTGGTCTGCGGGTCGAAGTAGCCAAACGACGTGAACCAGTTGACGACCGCGTCGAACTCCTGGTCGTAGGCGAGCGAGCGCATGTCGGCGACCTCGAACGTCGCTCCGGGGTATTGCTTGCGGGCGAGCTCGACCCACGCCTCGGTGTAGTCGACCCCGACCACTTCGCAGCCCATCCCCGCCAGCCGGCCGGAGATGCGGCCCTCCCCGCACGGCACGTCGAGCACCCGCCGCCCCGGCTCGAGCTCGAGCAACCGCCAGACGAGCTCGGCGTCGGTGTCGCTGCCCGCGGAGATCTGGTCCGCGTAGAAGTACAGGTAGTCGTCGTCGAACAGCTCGGACGGAACCGGCATCTGCTGCATGTTCTACCGCCTGCTGTTGCCTGTTGGGAGATGCTGATCGACACTTGAGCCCCGCGCGCGGTCCCGATCGTCGCCCCGTGGACCCGCGGGCCCGCCGCGCCCGCTACGGTGTCGCGCCGATGCCCGTGGAGATCCGCCAGGTCCGAGGCCTACGCGACCTGCGCCAATTCATCGCGCTTCCGTATCGGCTGCACGCCGGGACGCCGTGGATCCCACCGCTCAAGCTCGAGCGCTACCTGTTCCTGCTGCAGCCGTTCAACGCGTACTTCAAGCACGCCGACGCCGCCTACTACGTGGCCCGCCGCGACGGCCGCGTGGTGGGCCGGATCAGCGCGCAGGTCGACCACGCGTACAACGAGTTCCATTCCAACCGCTGGGGCATGTTCGGCTTCCTGGAGTTCGAGGAGGACCAGGAGGTGGTCGACGCACTGCTGGCGGCGGCCGAGAACTGGCTGCGCAAGCAGGGCTGTGACCGGATGGTCGGGCCGATGGACTTCGTGCTCAACGAGGAATCCGGCGTGCTGACCGAGGGCTTCGCACTCGAGCCGCTGATCCGGCAGCCGTGGCATCCGCCGTACTACCAGCAGAAGTGCGAGGCCGCCGGCCTCAGCAAGGCGATGGACCTGTTCAGCTATGCGCTGGACATCGGCAACCGCGACACGCTGCTGCCGATCATTCCCGAGGTCGCCGAGCAGGCGCTGACGAAGCACGGGATCACGATCCGCAAGATGACCCGTCGCAGCCTCCGTCGCGACCTCGACGAGTTCGCCGACGTCTACAACGCCGCCTGGTCGCGCAACTGGGGCTTCGTGCCGCTGTCCAAGGAGGACCTCGACGAGATGGCCCTCAACTACCAGTTGGTGTTCGACGGCGACTGGTTCATGGTCGCCGAGAACGAGACCGAGACGGTGGCGGCAGCGATCACGATTCCGGACATCAACCAGGTGCTCAAGAAGATGGACGGGCGGCTGCTGCCGCTCGGCTGGTGGTACTACCTGAACAAGTACAAGATCATCGACCGGCTGCGGGTCGGGTTCCTTGGAGTCAAGCCCGAGTACCAGCACACGGGCGTGGCGGCGGCGCTGTACATGGAGCACTTTGACACCGCCGCCCGGACCCACCGCCGCTACGGCGAGGCGGGCTGGATCCTCGAGAGCAATCGCGGTATGAACCGCGGGCTTCAGGCGATGGGCGGCAAGATCGTCAAGCGCTACCGCGTCTACGAGCGGCTGCTCAGCTCCGGCGGCGCTTGATCTCGTCGCGCGCGTCGTCAAACAGGTCGGCGAGCTGCTCGGACAGCGAGGCGCCCGCGTCGGCGAAGATCTTCGAGAAGCTGTCGTCGGTCTTGATGTAGCCGAGCTCCTCGTCGGAGGGCCGCTTGCGCTCCGCCGATGCCGTCGCCTCCGCCGCGGCCCTGCGTGCGCGCTCGCGGGCCAGGTGCGCCTCGCGCAGGTCGCGCTCCATGTCCTTCAGGCGCGCATCGAGGTCGGGATCCGCCGCCGCCCGCGGCGGCGGTGGGGGCGGGGCCGCCGCATGCGCGCCGCTCGCCCGGAGCTTCCGGACCTGCGCGTAGGCCTCCTGCACCTCCTCGAAGCGGCGCTCGGACTCGGCCGAGCCGTGGTTGTGGTCGGGATGGTGCAGCTGCACCAGCCGGCGATAGGCGCTGCGGACCTCCTCGTCGGAGGCGTCGGCGCGCACGCCCAGCACCACATATGGATCGGCTCGCGAGGCCATCGACCCAAGACTAATCGGCGAGCTCGGCGACCACGACGTAGTAACCGAGGCTGAGCTCGTCGAGCGCGAGCAGATCGCGGTGGCGCCGTTCCCAGGCGCCCGACTCGAGGTCGGCCGCGAGCGCCGCGATCCCGCGCTCGACGTGGCCGGGGTCCAGTTGCGCGAACACCGAGATGCCCGCCCTCACGACCGGGTCGAGATACGCGTGCGGCCGTCGCCAGAACGCGCCGTAGAAGCCGTCGGCACAGTCGTGGGGGATCGGCACCTCCTGTAAGCGCACGTCACCCAGGATCGAGCGAAGCTCGCGCTCCCAGTAGCCCGGCCTCGCCGTACTCGAGGCTCGAACAGCTCGAGGAACGCGGGCAGGTACTCGGTCGTCATCCACAGCTTCGGGGCCTGCGCCGGGTCGCGTTGAACAGCACCACGCGCCTGCGCGCCACCCGCGCGAGCTCCTGCAGGCCGCGCCGGCGGTCCTTCCAGTGATGGTCTGACAGCACCGCCATCGCCGCGTCGAACGACCCGTCGTCGAACGGCAGCCGCTCGGCGCCGGCGCGGACCACCGGGGCGGCCCCGGCGGGCCGCTGGGCGATCATCACCGGCGAGGGCTCGACCGCGAGAACCTCGCGATCGGCGGGCTCGTAGCCGCCGGCGCCCGCGCCGACGTTTATCACCGACTGGGCGTCTCCGAGCGCGTCGTGGATCTGCTGCTCGATCCGCGGATCGGGCCGGCGCGTGCTCGTGTAGGTCGTCCCGATCCGGTCATACAGCGGGCCCGACATGCCCGCTACGGATCGATCAGGACGCCGGGGTTCAGCGCGCCGGAGGGATCGACGGCGCGCTTGGCGGCGCGCAACGCCTGCGCGAACACCTCGGGGCGCTGGCGGTCGTACCACGGGCGGTGATCGCGGCCGACGGCGTGGTGGTGGGTGATCGTGCCGCCGCACTCGATCACGGCATCCGATGCGGCCCGCTTGATCTGCGCCCACTGCTCGAGCTCGGAGCCACGGGCGGCGGGCGCCAGGATCGTGTAGTACGGCGCCGGGCCGTCCGGGTACACATGCGTGAACCTGCACGTCACCGAGCCCGCGCCGCAGACTTCGTGAACCGCCGCGCCGGCTCGCTCGAGCACCGTCTGGTGAAAGGCCTCGAAGCGATCCCAGGTGATCGCCGTCTCGAACGTCTCAGACAGGATCCCGATCGCGATCAGCGTGTCCCTTAGATACGGCGCGCGCAGGAATGCCTCCCGCCAGCTCCCGACCGCCGCGTCGCGATCGCCGCCGCCGCCCGAGCCGCGGCGCTCCCAGCTGCCGCCGTGATCCGAGCAGCACTCGAGCGCGCGTGACATCCACGGCTCGACGTCGTGGTCGGCGGACTCGAATCCGAGCACGAGCAGCGCGTGCGACCCGTCGCCCGCGCCCGTCATCGCGGCCTCGCCGGGGTCGATCAGGCGGCAGTTGGTCGGGTACAGGCCCGACTGCGACAGCGCGCGCACGGCGTTCGCGCCGCTCGCGAAGTCGTCGAACTCGACGGCGGCCGACGCCCGCTGGGTCGGCCGCGGCCGCACGCGCATCCATGCCTCGGTGATCACCCCCAGGGTGCCCTCGGAGCCGAGCAGCATCCGATCGGGCGAGACCCCGGCGCCGGAGCCGGGCAGCCGCCGCGACTCCCAGGCGCCCACGGGCGTCAGCGCCCGGACCGACTCGACGAGGTCGTCGATGTGCGTGTAGACGGTCGCGAAATGGCCGCCGGCGCGCGTGGCGATCCAGCCTCCGAGCGTCGAGAACTGAAACGACTGCGGGAAGTGGCGCAGAGTCAGCCCGTGCTCGGCCAGCTGCTCCTCGAGCTCGGGCCCGGTGGCGCCGGCCTGGATGCGCGCCGACAGCGACACGGGGTCGACCTCGAGGACGCGGTTGAGCGCCTTGAGGTCGACGGTCACAACGCCCGTGTGCTCGCCGGCCGGGACGCTCAGCCCGCCGACCACGCTGGTCCCTCCACCGAACGGGACCACGGCCGCGCCCTCCGACACCGCCCAGTCGAGCACCGTTCGCACCTCGTCCTCGTCGCGCGGGTGGGCGACGACGTCGGGCGGGTCGTCGAAGCGCCCGCGAAAGGCGCGCACGATGTCGCGGTAGGACCGCCCGTAGGCGTGCAGCGCGCGCTCGTAGTCGTCGCTGCGACAGATCCGCTCGAGGCTGCCCGGCGGGCTCAGCCTCGGTGGCGGGAGTGACACCTCAGACAACGGCACGGGCCGCTCAGGCTCGGTGGATCCGAATCCGAGCCTCCCGGTGATGTACGCAGCCGCCTGGGTGACCTCCTCGTGCGAGGGCTGCTCGTCCTCGTAGCCCCATCCCCAGTGCTTCAAGCGACGCTCGGACACCCGCGAGACCGTAGCGGGACCAATCCCCCCTCGCTACGGTGTATGCGTGTCGACGTCGGCCGCCATCCTCGCCCGCGGTCCGTGGGAGCCCGAGCAGATCGCCGTGAGCTGGCACGCCGACGCGTTCGAGCCGTCGGCCGGCGCCACCGAGGCCGCCGACGTGGCGCTCGACGAGCTGCGCGAGCGCGGCTCGCCCAGTCACGACGGCCTCGCTGCCAGGCTGGTCGACTTCGAGTCCGGCGCCGGCGGGCTGTCGCTGGAGCTCCAGCCCGTGCGCTGGGCCCTGCGGCTGTTGCCGGAGTTCGCGGCGCGGAGCATGTCGGTGCTGTGCGTCGTGCGCGGCGCTGACGGCTCCTGGCTTGCCGGCCGGCGCGCAAGCTGGCTTGCGTCATGGGCCGGGCGCTGGGCGCTCGGAGCCGCAGGGTCGGTGGAGATCGACGAGAACCCGGTCGACACGCTCGGCCGGGAGCTGCGCGAGGAATGGTCGGTGCAGCCGCAGAGGCTGCGGGTCGAGGCGCTGGTGCTGCTCCCGACCCAGATCGCGATGCTGATCGGCCAGGCATGGCTCCCCGCCGGGGCGACCGTCAACCCTGACGACGAGCACGACGCGTTCGCGTGGTGGCCGGAGGACGTCGATCGATGGCCGGCCGAGGCCGACGAGCCCCTGCGGCGCGTGGCGGCGCTGCTCACGCAGACATGAAAGCGATCACGTTCCGGCGCCTGGAGGCAGCGTCGTTCACCCATTCCGCCATTTATGTGTCGCTGCTGATCTGCGCGTTCGTGCTGGGCTCGCCGCAGCCGGTGACGTTCATCCTGGGCATGGCGCACGGCGTCATGTGGATCGGCATGTCGCTCGTATGCCTGGCGGCGGCGCGCGCCCGGATCATTCCGTTGTGGCTGGCCGTCAACGTGGTGATACTGGGCGGCCTGGGGCCGTTTGCCGGGTCCTTGGGGTTCGTGATCGAGCAGCGCCGCAGGACACGTCCCGGACGTATCCGGACCGCGGATCAGTCGTTACAGTTGAAGGTAAATGACAGGCGTTACCAGCACCGTTGAGGTCGTCATGCCCGCGATGGGCGACTCGGTTGCCGAGGGCACGGTGCTCGAATGGCACAAGCACGAGGGCGACACCGTCGCGGCGGACGAGACGCTCGTCGAGATCTCGACCGACAAGGTCGACGCCGAGGTCCCCTCACCGGCCTCGGGCACGATCGTCAAGATCCACGCCGCCGAGGGCGACACCGTTGCCGTAGGCGCGGTGCTGGCCGAGATCTCCGCCAACGGGGCCAGCGTCACCGACGCCACGCCGGTATCGGCGGAGTCGCCGCCCGCCACCCCTGAGGAGGAGGTTGCGGGAGCAGCAACCGAGGCCGAGGGCGTGGCCGCGACCGAGGCCAGCGTCGGCAAGACGATCGACATCGTCACCCCGACCGGCGGCGAGTCGGTCACCGAGGGCACGATCCTGGAGTGGGCCGTCAAGGTCGGCGACTCCGTCAAGCAGGGCGACACCGTGGTCGAGATCTCCACCGACAAGGTCGACATGGAGCTGCCCGCGCCGGCCACGGGCCAGATCGTCGAGATCCTCGCCCAGGACGGAGAGACCGTATCCGTGGGCCAGGTGATCGCCCGCATGACCGCCGGCGCCGAGGCAACCGCCCCGGCGGCGCCCGCCGCGCCGGCCGCCACCGACGGCGCGGCCGCACAGCCCACTGGTTCCGCGACCGCCGACGGGGGCAACGCCTCCCCGGTCGCCAGGCGCGTCGCCGCCCAGCAGGGAATCGACCTGACGACCGTCCACGGCAGTGCGCGCGGCGGCCGGATCACCAAGGCCGACGTGCTCGCCGCTGCGGCGGGCAACGGCGCCTCCGCAACGCTCACGCCGACGCCCAAGACGGGAGGTGCGACGCTGATCAAGGGCGGCGCCGCGGTGCTCGCGCGCTACATGGACGAGAGCCGGTCGATCCCGACCGCGACCTCGTTCAGGACGCTCACCGTCACCGAGCTCGAGCAGCGTCGTCAGGCGCTCAAGCAGGCCGGGCAGCGCGTCTCATTCACCCACCTGATCGCCTACGCGATCGCGCGCGTGGCCACCGAGGAGCTCCCGGTGATGACCCACCACTTCGAGGAGATCGACGGCAAGCCGCATCGCATCGACGACGGCGGCTGCAACCTCGGCCTGGCCGTCGACGTCGAGCGCAAGGACGGCAGCCGGACGCTGATGGTCCCGGTGATCCGCGACGCCGGCCGGCTGAGCTTCGACGAGTTCCTCGACGCCTACAACGCGCTGGTCGAGAAGGCGCGCACCAACACGCTCACCGCCGACGATCTGGTCGGCGCGAACGTGTCGCTGACCAACCCCGGCGGGATCGGCACGATCGCATCGGTCCCGCGGCTGATGACCGGCCAGGGGACGATCGTCGCAACGGGCTCGATCGCGTACCCCGTCGGCCTCGGGCGGATCGCGGAGGCGATCGGCGCCGAGAAGGTCATGACGATGACCTCGACCTACGACCATCGGATCATCCAGGGCGCCGAGTCCGGCCGCTTCCTGCAGCGCATCGAGGCCTACCTCCGCGGCGAGGATGGCTTCTACGAGCGCGTGTTCGGCGATCTCGGGCTTGCGCTGCCGACGTTGCCCGCGCCACCCGCGCCCGCCGTGCCCGCGCCGGCGGCTGCCGCTCCGTCCGGTGCCCCTGCTGCGGCGCCGGCGGCGGCGCCCGACGAGGAGCTGCTGCAGGCAGTGCAGGCCGCCACCTCGCTGCTGAAGGCTCACCGCACCCACGGTCATCTCGCCGCTCGACTGGATCCGCTCGGCCGCGAGCCCGAGGGCGACCCCGCGCTCGATCCCGAGCCGCTGGGCCTGACCCCGGAGCTGATGGCCAAGATCCCCTCGCGCATCCTCAGGATGTACGTCGCGGGCGACACGCTGGCCGACGCACTGCCGCACCTGCGCGAGACCTACTGCGGACCGATCGCCTACGAGATCGAGCACATCGCCTCGCACCGCCAGCGGCTGTGGCTGCGCGAGGCAATCGAGTCCGGCCGCTTCCGCAAGCCGCTCTCGACCGACGAGCAGAAGGCGATGTTGCGGCGGCTGACCGAGGTCGACGCGCTCGAGCGATTCATGCACAAGGCCTACCTCGGCCAGAAGCAGTTCTCGATCGAGGGCCTGGACATGACCGTCCCGATGCTCGACGAGCTGATCGAGCTCGCCGCCGACCGGGGCGGCCGCGAGGTCGTGATCGGCACCGCCCACCGCGGTCGGCTGAACATCCTCGCCCACAACCTCGGCCGCCCGTACGACACGATCTTCGCGGAGTTCGAGGGCACGTCGACGCTCGAGCCGATCACCACGATCCCGCAGGGCGGCACCGGCGACGTCAAGTACCACCACGGCGCGCAGGGCAGCTACCAGCTGCCCGGCCGCGAGTCGATCATCGTGCGCCTGGAATCGAATCCGAGCCACCTCGAGTTCGTCGCGCCGGTCGCGTCGGGCGCCACGCGCGCGGCGCAGACGACGCGCCAGGGACCCGCACGCGCATCGCGACACCGACGCGGCGATCCCGGTGATCATCCATGGCGACGCCGCGTTCCCCGGCCAGGGCGTTGTCGCCGAGACGTTCAACCTGCAGGCGCTCGACGGCTACACCGTCGGCGGCACGATCCACATCATCCAGAACAACCAGGTCGGGTTCACCACCGACCCCGACGACTCCCGCTCGACGACCTGGGCATCGGACCTGGCCAAGGGCTACGACGTTCCGATCATCCACGTCAACGCCGACGACGTAGCCGCCTGCGTCGCCGCGGTGCGGCTCGCGTTCGCGTTCCGCCAGGAGTTCGGCCACGACGTGCTGATCGACCTGATCGGCTACCGCCGCTTCGGCCACAACGAGGCCGACGAGCCCGCCTACACCCAGCCCGAGATGTACCAGGTGATCAAGAAGCACCCGCCGGTGCGCGAGCTGTTCGCCAAGGACCTGATCACCAGCGGCGTGGTCACCGAGCAGGAGTCGACCGAGATGACCGACAGCGTCTGGGAGACGCTGACCGAGGACCACCAGAGGCTCAAGGAGCGGATCGCCGCCGCCAGTGAGGTCAAGCACGCCACCGGCGAGTACCAGCTCGACCGCACGCCGTCGCCGGAGGTCAAGACCGCCGTCTCGCTCGATCGGCTGAACGTGCTCAACGAGGAGCTGCTGGCGGTGCCCGACGGCTTCACGGTCCATCCCAAGCTCGTCAAGCAGTTCGAGCAGCGCCGCGATGCCATGGGCCCCGCGGGCGGCATCACCTGGGCCCACGGCGAGGCGCTCGCGTTCGCGTCGCTGCTGACCGAGGGGATCCCGATCCGACTGACCGGCCAGGACACCGAGCGCGGCACCTTCAGCCAGCGCCACCTGGTCCTGCACGACCCGACGACCGGCCAGGAGCACTGCGCGATGCAGCACCTGCCGGGCGCGCTCGCGCCGATGGAGCTGCACAACTCGCCGCTGTCTGAGATGGCCTGCCTGGGCTTCGAGTACGGCTACTCCCAGGAAGGGCCCGAGACGCTGGTCCTGTGGGAGGCGCAGTTCGGCGACTTCGTCAACGGCGCCCAGGTGATCATCGACCAGTTCATCACCTCGGGCCTGGCCAAGTGGGGCCAGACCTCGCGGCTGACGCTGCTCTTGCCGCACGGCTACGAGGGCTCGGGTCCCGAGCACTCCTCGGCGCGGCTCGAGCGCTTCCTGCAGCTCGCCTCCGAGGGCAACATCCGCGTCGCCAACCCGACCACGCCGGCGCAGTACTTCCACCTGCTGCGGCGTCAGGCGCGGATCGCCAAGCAGCGCCCGCTGGTGGTCATGACGCCCAAGAGCCTGCTGCGTCTGCCACAGGCTTCGAGCACCATCGACGATCTCGTCGGCGGCCGCTTCCAGCCCGTCCTCGCCGAGCCGGGCGTGGACCCGGAGCGCGTCACGCGGCTGATCCTCTGCTCCGGAAAGATCTACTACGACCTCATCGGCCACGTCGATCGCACCGACAAGCCCGAGATCGCGCTCGGCCGGGTCGAGCTGCTTTACCCGTTCCCGCAGAACGAGATCCTCGAGCTCGTCTCGAGCTACCCGAACCTCACCGAAGTCGTCTGGGTTCAGGAAGAGCCCCGCAACATGGGCGCCCGCGCCCACATGTCCCCGCGGCTGCTGCAGATCCTCCCCGAGCACCTGCACTTCGGCTACATCGGCCGCCCCGAGCGAGCCGCCGCCGGAGAGGGCTATCCGGTCGCCCACGCCAAGGAGCAGAACCGGATCGTCTCCACCGCGCTGGATCTCTCCCAGCCGGTCTCGCAGTACCCGCGCAAGCAGCCCGGCGAGCGTTAGTGGCGCGCGCCGGGGTCCTTCTGACACCCTTTTGCCATCCGATTCCGTAGAGACGGTTCCCGTCGCGACACCTCCCGCCGTCACCTCGCGCCGACCCTCGGCGTGCATGACATGGCGATCGATCTCGGCACCGCGAACACGCTGGTGTACGTCAGCGGGCGCGGCATCGTGGTCTCAGAGCCCTCGGTCGTAGCGTCCGACGTCGACACCGGCGAGGTGCATGCGGTCGGCTCCGACGCCGAGCGGATGATCGGCCGCACCCCGGCGTCGATCGCGGCGACTCGGCCCCTGCGCCACGGCGTGATCGCCGATTTCGAGGTCACCGAGGAGATGCTGCGCTACTTCATCCGCAAGGTGCTCGATCGCCGCGGGGCCCACCCGCGCCTGATCGTCTGCGCTCCGTCGGGCGTGACCGAGGTCGAGAAGCGCGCCGTCGAGGAGGCCTCGCTGGCCGCGGGCGCCCGCCGCGTGCACCTGATCGAGGAGCCGATCGCCGCCGCAATCGGCGCGGGGCTCGAGATCGACCAGCCGATCGGCCGCTTGGTCGTGGACGTGGGCGGCGGCACGAGCGAGATGGCGGTGATCTCGCTGGGCGGGATCGTGATCTCGCGTTCGGTACGGGTCGGGGGCTACGAGATGGACGAGGCGATCGCCCACTACCTGCGGGCGGCACATCAGCTCGCGATCGGCTCGCGCACTGCGGAGACGATCAAGATCTCGGGCGGATCGGTCACGCCGCTCGATCCCGAGGAATCGATCGAGGTCCGCGGCCGGCATCTGATCACCGGGCTCCCGACGGCAGTTCAGCTGCGCACCGAGGAGATCCGCGCCGCGATCTCGGCCCCGGTCCGCGAGATCATGCAGGCGATCCGCGACACGCTCGAGCAGACCCCGCCGGAGCTGGCCTCGGACATCGCGCGCGACGGAATCCTGCTGGCGGGTGGCGGCACGCTGGTGCGTGGCTTCCCCGAGCTCGTCGCCGCCGAGACCGGCATGCCCGTGTTCCGGGCCGAGTCGCCGCTGACGTGCGTCGCGTTCGGATCCGGACAGGCGCTGATGCACTTCGACGACCTCACCAAGGCGCCTCGCCGCACCAGCCTCAGCGGCGACTGGCGCGCCGAGCACTCCCGGCGCCGCTGACCCCCGGGCGGGCGGGGCCTAGCCTGCGGGGGGCGGGGCGATCAGGTGATGCCGACGATGCTCGCGCAGACCCAGTTGTGGGCGCCGGCGCCGCCGTTCCAGATGCGGCTGGCAACGGCGTCCTGCTCGGACTTGCTGGCCAGGTAGGCGGCGGGACCCGTGCCGCCGAACAGCTTCCAGGTGGCCGGCATGATCTGGTAGTAGCCCGACGCGCCGGCGCTGTTTGGCGACAGGTTCTGTCCGCCTGACTCGCACAGCACGATGGCGTATGGGATCGCCCAGCCGCCGCTCGGGCCGAATGTCGGGCCGTTGGGGGTTGGTGTGGCGCTGGCGGCAGCGGCGGCGGCACGCTGGGCGGCGGCCTGCTGGGCCTGGAGGCGGGCGATCGCGCCCCGCAACCTGCTGCCGCGCGCCTGGCTGGCGGCCAGTGCCAGTCGCTGTGCCTCACGCGCACGGGCCAGCGCGTTTTGCTTTGACTGCAGCAGCGCGTTCATGCCGGCGAGCGCTCGCGCCCTGGTGGCGGCAGCGGTGGTCTGCTGCAGATCGATCGCCTCGAGCTTGGCCAGGCGGCGCTCGGCGTTGTCAGCGGCTTCCTTGGCGGCCTCGGTCAGCTTGATCAGCGACTGCTGCTGACCTTCTGCTCGCCGCAGGAAGGCGATCTTGTTCAGAAGATCGTTGAAGCCCTGCGCCTCGAGCACGACGCCGACCAGATCGGGCCTGTCGCCCTCGTAGGAGCTCACGAGCTGGCGCGCGAGCAGCATCTTGGCCCGCGTCAGCCTCGTCCTCAGCAAAGTCACCAGGCGCTGCTCACGAACGAGCAGGACCCGGATCCGGGCCAGCGCCGCCCGATCACGCGTCAGGTCGGCCCGCACCGCGGCCTCGCGAGACCGGACCAGCGCAATCTGCCCGTCGAGCGAGGCGATCGTTCGTGAGAGACCGCCGATGCTCGAGCTCAGCTGGTGCTGGCGTGACTGCTCGTGGCCGAGCTGGGAGTTCAGCGAACCGAGGCTCGGGTCGGCGCTCGACGGCGCCGGGACCAGGATGACGGCAGCCGCGATCATGGCGAGCATTGCAACGCCGAGCCGGAAGCGGGCTGTACGGCCGAAAGAGGACAATTTATGTGCGCCTACGGGGTTAGCTGACGGGCTCGCGCTGTGCGCTACGCGGCCATCAGGCCGCGATTCGCCCCCAGGAGACGGATTTTGGGTCCCCCGCTTCCGCGCCGGCAAGCGCGGAATTCGGCGGCGGAGACGTTATCAGGGTGCTGGTTTCGGGGCGGGGGGCGTCCTATGCTCCGTCCGCGTGGACACCGATCGCGCACGCAGGATCCTGGCCGCGGTGAGGTCGACGCCGGAGGGATTCGTGCGCACCTACGGCGACGTGTCGCCGGGCGCGCCGCGCGTGGCCGGAGCGGTTCTGCACGCCTGCGGTGACGCCGACGTCCCGTGGCACCGGATCGTCCGCGCCGATGGGTCGCTGGCCAAGGGCAGCCGCCAGCGTAGGCTGCTGGAGGCCGAGGGCGTCCCGTTTCGCGGGGAACGCGTCGATATGCGGGTAGCCCGGGTTCCGACGCTCTGATGTGGATCCAGCGCGAGATAACGCTCGAGCCGCGCCCCCGGGGCTTTCATCTGGTCACGCGCGAGGTTCTCAGCGCGCTGCCCGACCTCCGGGAGCTCGAGATCGGGGTCCTGCACCTGCTGATCGCGCACACGTCGGCCTCGCTGGCGCTGAACGAGAACGCCTCCCCCGACGTGCGACGCGACTTCGAGTCCTGGTCCAACGAGGCCGTGCCCGAGCGCGCGCCGTACTGGACCCACACGCTCGAGGGTGACGACGACATGCCGGCGCACATCAAGGCCGCCCTGTTCGGACCGACGCTGACGCTGCCGATCTCGCACGGCCACCTGGCACTCGGCACCTGGCAGGGCATCTACCTATGCGAGCACCGCGACCGGGGTGGGCCCCGGACGCTGGTGGCGACGGCCTGGGGGCAGGAGGCGGGCGGGTTGCAGGGCGGCCGTCAGGCGCGTCACGGATCTGCTTCGAGGGTTGCGGGGACGGAAAGAACCCTTCTCTTTGAAGGAGTACGGGTTGGGGTTGGCCGGATTCCGGTGGGGGATTCTGGGTCGATCGCTTCTGGATCTGCGGGACAACATCCCACTCGTTCCGGTCTTGATCCGGTTTGGGATGTTGGCCGCGGTGAGCGCGGTCAACACCCCGGGGCGGGCGGTGGCGAGATCGAGTGGGACGTTGGCGTCCCTGCTGGCTGGTCCCCCGAGCGCAGGAGGCAGATCTCGACCGCGGCCCTGGCGCGAGCGCGCCAGACTAAGAGCCCTAGCGGCCCTTCCAGACCGGCGGGCGCTTCTCGGCGAACGCGGTCGCGCCCTCGCGCGCGTCCTCGGACGCCATCACCGGACCCGAGATCTCGCCCTGGCGGGAGAAGAACTCGGCCTCCGGCCAGTCCACCGACTCGGTCATGATCCGCTTGGTCGCCGCCAGCGCCAGCGGTCCGTTGGCCGCGATCGCCTCGGCCAGCTGGAGCGCCTCGTCGACCGCGCGACCCGGCTCCGCCAGGCGGTTGACAAGGCCCAGGTCGAAGGCACGCTGGGCTTCCATCGGTTCGCCGGTCAGCGCCAGCTCCATGGCGATCGTCCGCGGCAGCAGCCGCGGCAGCCGCAGCAACGCCCCGCCGGCCGCGACCAGCGAGCGCTTGACCTCGGGGATTCCCAGGCGCGCGCCGAACGCGGCGATGATCAGATCGCAAGACAGCGCGATCTCCAGCCCACCCGCGACCGCAAACCCCTCGATCGCGGCGATCAGTGGCTTGCGCGAGGCGCGCTGGGTGATGCCCGCGAAGCCCCGGTCGCCCGCGTAGGGCCGCTCGCCGGCGACGAACGCCTTGAGGTCCATGCCGGCGCTGAACCCCTTGCCGGCGCCGGTCAGCACGCCGACGGACAGCCCCGGGTCGTCGTCGAGCTCGTCGAGCGCGTCGGAGATTCCCTGCGCGACGGCGGCGTTGACCGCGTTGCGCTGATCGGGGCGGTTGATCGTGATCAGGAGGATCCGGTCCCGACGCTCGGTCAGGACGGCTTCGTTGTCGCTCATGCAGCGAACAATCTCAGGTCCGGCTGGCGCTCGCCTCTCAGCACGTCGAGGTCGACCTCGATGCACTCGATGCCCCGCGCCTGCGCCAGCACGCGCGCCTGGCGCTTGATCGTCTGGGCGGCGAGGACGCCCCGGCAGGAGGCAAACGCGGGATCCAGCCGGATCCGGTCCAGGTAGCGCGTGAGCTGCTCGACGGCCTCGAGCCCCGCCACGCGCTTGATCTCGACCGCCACCCATCCGTCGTCGGCGTCGCGGCACATCAGGTCCACCGGCCCGATGTCGGTCGGCCACTCGCGCCGGACCAGCCGGAACCCGTCGCCGCACCAGCCCGGCTGCTCTGCCAGCAGCTCCTGCAGGTGCGCCTCGACCCCGTCCTTGGCGAGGGCCTGGTCCTCCTCGGGAGCGCACATCTCGTGCGTGACGTCCGACAGGACCTCGTTTATCGAGATCTCGACGCGGTCCTCGGTCGTGCCGGCTCGCTTGCGGACGATCATCTTGCCCGGCTCTTCCTCGATCACCGTCGGCGGGGTCATCCAGTTCAGTGGCTTGACGCTCGAGCCGCCGTGATCGGACCACACCATGAACGTGCCGTCGGCCTTGAACATCAGCAGCCGGACGGCCTCGCCGAGGTGCGTCCGGAGCCTGCCGGAGTAGTCCACGGAACAGCGGGCGACGACCAAGCGCATAGTCCGACCACACCATGAACGTACCGTCGGCCTTGACCATCAGCAGCCGCACGGCCTCGGCGAGGGATGTGGACAGGCGGCCGGTGTAAGTGACCGAGCAACGGACGACGAGAAGGCGCATGATGCATGAGCCTACGCGCGCACCCGGATGCCCCGTCGGGCGGTCGTGTGGTCAAACCCCGCGGCGCCCAGCAACGTGCCCGGCGGTGCGCAGCAGACACTTAATGTCGGACCACAGCGACCAGTTCGCACAGTAGAGGTAGTCGAGCTTGACCATCTCGGAGAGCGGTGGCCGCGTTGGACCGAGCACCTGCCACGGTCCGGTCATGCCGGGCGCCAGCTGCCGGCGTCCGCGTCCGCGGCCTTCGACTAGCTGGTCCTCCTCGGGCAGGAGCGGCCGCGGGCCGACAAGGCTCATCTCCCCTCGCAGCACGTTGGCCAGCTGCGGCAGCTCATCGAGCGACGTGCGGCGCAGCAACCGTCCGACGCGAGTCACCCGCGGATCGCGACTCAACTTGAAGGTCCCCTCGGATTCGTTTAGCGCGTTGAGAGCTCCTCGCTGCGCATCTGCGTGGTCGACCATGCTGCGGAACTTGATCATCTTGAACGGCTTGCCACCGCGCCCGATCCGCGGCTGTCGGAAGAACACGGGGCCCGGGCTGTCCAGCTCGATCGCCAGTGCGATCAGCAGGCCAACCGGCGAGAGCACGATTACGCCCACAGCCGAACCGACGATATCCATCGACCGCTTGACCAGCGCGGAGGAGCGGCTGAGTCCCGACCGTCTAACGCCCAGCAGCGTCAAGCCGCCAACTTCGTCGAACTCCACCGCCGAGCCGACGGCCTCGAGGATGCGAGGCACGATCGACACCTTCACCCCGGCGTGGTTCGCGATCGCTACCGCGTCAAGCATCGGCTCTTGCGTCGCGCTAGTCGGGACCAGGATCACGCGGTCGATGTCGAGCTCGTTGACGACGTAAGCGAGATCATCGACAGAGCAGTTGGCCTTCCGCCGGTCGCGAACGCCCCAATCGCTCGGCGTGCGGCGCTCGTCCTCGAGCGGGAGGAAGCCGACGACATCGATCCGTTCCGAAGCCGCCGACAGCCGGCGTCCCAAGGCTTGGCGCGGGTAAGCGCCACCCACGATCAGGATGCGCTCCGGGGGCGCCAGCCGCCCCGCGAGCAGACGTGCAGCGGCGCGGAGTGTGAGCAGCAACGCTGCCGTAGCCGCCCACAGCACGACGACGTCGGCGCGGCGCGAGGGGAGGTTGAGGGCGATCGTGACGAGCGACCACGCCAGCGCGAAGGCTGCTGCCATCGCGGCGCACGCGGGAGCCTCGTCCAGCGTCGATTTCCGCAACAGGACGTCGTCCCGGTCGTAGCGCCCGCTCACCTTCATGATCAAGACCATGAGTGGCACCGTGGCCAAGCTGTACAACTCCAGTCCGTCGCCAGTCAGTAGCCCGAGCACCGTCAAGCCACCAGCCGCCGCGAGGAGATCAGCGATCGCCAGGGAGCGCCTGAACAGCGAGTCGCGAGGCGTTGAGATGCTGAGCCTGAATGGGCTGAGGCGCCTGGGGACGCTTCGGTCGTGCCCGACCTGCGTGCTGCCGCCAGAGCGCGGCCGAGGCGGGGCGCGGCTCTCCAGGCTGAGTGTCGATCCAGCCCGGTATTCGGAGGCGTCTGTATTAGGCTTCCCGGTGCTGTTTCCGTCAGTCACGCTGCCTGGGGACCCTCCGTCACGGACGTCGCACGGAGCCTACACAGCTCGCACTGTCGTTCGCAAAAATTGCCAAGAGGATCACCGATCTGATGATCGGTAGACGCTCGTCAGCGGCAGTGTCGCGCGTCGTTGCCCTTACGGCAGCCCTCGTACCGGGCAGCAAGGTTCGCATAGGTGCGCAGCACCGGCTGGACGATGAACCGTCCGTCAGCGAATCGGGTAAGTCCGGCGAACCGGAACCCGACGTCCGACTGGGGATCGTTGCGGTTGAACGTCGAGGCCCAGTCGTACCAGTAGGCTCGCGTGACGCCTGCCTGTCGCAGATGAGTCGCCAGGTAGTTGTAAGCGGCCTCCATCCGCAGGATCTCACCGTGCGGGGTCGTCTCGAGACCGAGCAGGCGCTTGGGCGCGACCTTGCCCACCGCGCCGGGCCACGAGAGCTCCGTGAGGATGATCGGCTTGCCGCCATCGCCGTGGCGGCGCATCACATTGCGTACAAAGCGCACGATTGTGGCCATCCGATCGATGCTCTCGCTCACCGGGACCCCGCCGTCCGTGAACGGGTGCACGGCGACCTCGTCGAAGTAGCCCTTCGCTCCCGCCCGATATAGGTCGCTCATCTGCGCCCATTGCGTGTAAGGGCCCGTCGCGACCAGCGAGCCGGCCACAACCTTCGCGCCGCGGTCCACGCGATGGATGGCGACGTATCCGGCCCGCAGCAGTGCGGTGTAGCTCCGTTGCCAAGGCAGCGTCGCCCAGAACACGTCGAACCCCTGCTCATTCCAGATCTGCCACTGCCGAATGGGATCGCGCGGCAACTTTGGGTTGTGACTCCAGAACGTGCCGCCCGGTCCGTAGCGCCGCACGAGCGCCGTCGCGTAATTGGCGAACAGCTGATCGCTCGTCGGCGCGTAACGGAAGTAGTACAGGCTCAAAGGTTGCTGCGACGCCCACGCCGGCGTGTAGATGAGGTTGGCAATCACCGACAGACCATGACGTGCCGCATCGCTAACCAGTCGGTCCGTGACCGTGAAGTCGTATGTGTTCGCGGCCGGCTCGACTTCCTGCCACGCGAAGGTGACTCTCAGCGACTCTACGCCGGACCGGGCCATCAGCGCCATCTGAGAGTCCAGCGCCTGATCCGAAGTGCTACTTGGCTCGGCGAACGCCGGGTCGAGGACGGTTCCGAAGAATCCGAACGGTACGCGCCGCTTGGCTGCCTGGGCAGGCCCCGCCCCCATGGCTATCAGCCCAACAACCGCTAGCGACAGCAGCCAAAGGCTGTGCCGAATCACGGCCCTGGCCTGGCGGTAAGCCATAGCACCGGTCTGCCGACGCGCGTTCACGCGCTGCCCACCTCGGCAGAGACCCGCTCCGGGCGCGCCGGGGGAACATATCCACCCCCACGTCTTCCTCCGCCCGTGACCACTATTCCCACGACGCGGGCGTCAAGTGCTTCCAGCTCCCCCCGGAGCCGTTCTGCCTCGATGCCGCGGCTCGAGTTAAGTGGCGCAACAACGAGGACGTTGTCGATCCGGCGCAGCAGCGAGATCGCCCCCGACTCCTGCTCGAACGAGGGTGCATCGACGATCACAAGCCGGTCCTGCGAGAGCGAGCTGAGCACCCGCGTCATTCGCTCGGACTGCAGCAGCATCGAAGCATCGGCTGCGGGAGCCCCTGCGACGATCACGTCCAAAGCTCTTGGATGCCCGTTTTGGGCAGCCTCTCCGGATGTTGACACGCTCTGGATCGCCGCCGCAAGCTCGACCTCGCCGCGCAGCACCTCGCTCAGGCCGGGCTCGGTCACCAGCCCATATCTAGAGGCGATGCTGGAACGCTGCAGGTCGGCATCGACCAACACCGTGGGTAGGCCGGAGGCCGCCGCAGCGTTTGCCAGGTTCCAGGCGATGGTGGTCTTTCCCTGCCCGGCACGAGCGGATGTCACAAGTAGGGCGCGGATCGGCTCGCTGTGGCCGTAGCGCAAATGCGCCTGCACCATCAGGAATGGTGCGGCCACTTGGGACGGCAACGACGGGAACGCTAGGTGACGCGCCAGCGCCCGGTTGTGTGCGACGGTCGCCAGGACGGGAGCGTCGAACGCAGCGGAGACAGCACCGGCGTTGCGCAACCGCGTATCGGTCTGCTCGCGAAGCAACGCGAGGCCGACCCCGAGTAGGAGGCCGAACAGCGCGCCTAGCAGCACGATCTCGAGTGGCTTCCCGCTCGCGTGACTCGGGACGAACCCGGCCTGGATCAGCTGCGGATCGCCCGTGCCTGCGGCCTCGAGCGCCGCAACTTGTGCGGTCCGGGTGCGGAGGCCAGTCGCCGCCGGACTGTTCCGGGGCAGCTTGTTCAGCTGCACAGTAAGCGCGGTCACGATCGCTCCCGCCCGCCGGGCCTGCTCTTGCCGCGCAAGTCTGATTGCGGCACCGGCGTACGCATTCGCCAGTTGCGCGACCCGTTGCGGGGAGTCTGCGGTCGCCACCACGTCGACGACGTCCGAGGTCGTGGAGCCAGACGTCTTGACGTGTTGTTGAATCGACTCGACCGTGGTGCCGTCGCCCAGCGCCGAGGCAGCCGCAGCCGCGACTTGCCGTGAGCCCACGAACGTCGCGTTATCGGCTGCGAGCCTGTCGGCAGCGATTGCCGGTGGAGTCAGCCCGAGCGCGTTCAGCTCCGGGCCGATGGTCTGGCTGAAGAGGAGCTGGGCCGTGGTCCCGTAACTGTTGCGGCCCACATAGGCCACCACGGAGGCTGCTGCAGTGACCAGCAGCGTGGTCACGACTACAACCAGCGCTCGGCGGCGTAGAGTCGCCCCTATTGAACTACCGTCGTTTGTCGTCGATCGCGTGTGGTTGACGGGCCTGACTCCGCCAACCTTACCGTTTCAGACTGCGTGCCGAGGAGGGGCAACGTTCGCATGGGCTACTCGATCTTTGTCGCTCATCCGTCCGAGGTCCTAACCGACCACCTGCCACATGGCGACGGACTCGTTGCCTACGGCTTCGTCCGGGCGCTTGCGGAGCGCGGTCACGAACTGCACGTGGCCGCGCAGCGGGTCGAGCTGCGCGGCCAGCTGCCGCCGAACCTTCACGTGCACCCGCTCGGCACGGAGAAGCTGCCAGAGCCGCTTTCGCGGCTCGAGTACATGCGGAGGATGCGCGTCCTGTTCCACAGGCTGCGGCGAGGGATCACCTTCGATCTCATCCACCAGCTGAATCCGGTAACAGCAGGGATGACGCTCGCGCTGGCAGACGTCCACTTGCCGATCATCTTAGGTCCGTATGTCCCGCCTTGGCCCAGGCTGAGCTCCGCTCGCCCCGCGCTTGCGGGCTATGTCGAGAAGCTTGCAGCCGCGGTCCACGCCGCCCAGCAGCGCAGGGCAGCAGTCGTGCTGCTGTCGACACCCGCCGCGACCGCACGGCTTCGACATCCTCAGCGTCGCCTACGGGTTCGCGAGGTCTCGCCGGGGATCGACGAGACGGCATGGAATCCAGGAACTCATCGTGAGTTCAGCCAAAGGATCCTGTTCTTGGGTCACTTGGAGTCGCGGAAGGGAATCTTCGTATTGCTCGAGGCGTACGCCCGGGTATTGCTCGAGCTCCCGGGGGCGCATTTACGCGTGGTCGGGGGCGGGATTGAGGCGAACGCAGTCCGCGATTACGTGCAGAGATCCAACGCCCTGCGCTCGGTCGAGCTCCTGGGACCAGTACCGCATGAACAGGTGCCGGAGCTGATGCGCGACTGTTCGGTCTGTTGCCTGCCGTCACTCGGCGAGCCATTCGGGATGACCGCATTGGAGGCGATGGCGTGCGGAATGCCGCTGGTCGTCACTGACGCCGGTGGCCTGCGTTACCTGGTGGACGACGAAGGCGGCCGCAGGGTGCCCCCGGGCGATCCCGACGCACTTGCTGCCGCGCTGCGCGAGGTTCTGGGGGCGCCCGAGCTCCAGCGGCATATGGGTCACCACAACCGCGCGGTTATCGAGAAGCGTTATACGTGGACCAGTGTGGTCGAGCGCCTAGAGGACGCGTACGGCGAAGCGATCGCAGCGTTCCGCACCCGATGACGTTGCTCAAAAGCGAGCGCCTGACCGCCAATCATCCAGAACACAACGCCAAGGCTCCCGTACAGCTGATCGCCGGAGGCGAGGCTGACAAGCAGAAAGATCAACATCGCGAACAGCAGGAGGCGTAGCTGCTGACCGGGGGCACGCGCGCGCGCGCCAATCCATGCGGCACGGAGGATGACGCAGACTGCGGCTGCGACGAGCACAAAGCCGAACGGCCCGACTTGGTAGAGCAGCGCGAGGTAGCCGTTGTCGGGAGCTCGAAGGGTTGAGTTGCCGCTGAGCTTCGACGGCTCTCCGGCGCTGCCGAGTCCGTGACCGAGCGGGGCTCCGAGCGCCGCCGGCAATGTCTCGCTGAGCGTCGCCGTGCGCGCCGTTGCTGATGTGTCGGTGCTGAACGACCCGATGGTGCTGAAGCGGTTTACGACCTCGTGTGCCACCGGGCTCACGGGTCCGAGGGCGACTGCTGCCGCTGCCACGATCGCAAGCGCGCCGAACACGAGTCGTGCGCTGCGCCCGCCCGAAGCGATGACGTGAGCGACCGCGCCGAGGATCAGGGCAATCCAGGCGGAGCGGACAAACGTCAGCGCTAGCGCAATCGTCAGCAGGACGGCTCCGAGCACCGCGAGCCCGCGGTGGCGCCTCACCGTCAGGTAGCACAGGAGCGACAGCCCGAGCAGCGCCGCGAGCGCTCCGGGCGAGTTCAAACTGGCGAAGACCCGCACCTTACCGTTGCTCGATGTGCCGATGCTGGTCAGCCCGGTTGCCTGGATCCAGTCGCGGTCCCAGCTCGCCAACGGCACGGCACGCTGAATAACAGCGTAGGCGGCAATCGGAACCATGCCGTACAGGAGGACCTTGCGCAGCACGCTGTCATGCAGCCGTCCGGGCTCTGCGAAACCGAGGATGATCCCCGAGACGCCGGCGATGTAGGCGAGAAACGCGTACATGGCGGCCGCCGGATGCACCAGCCCGACTGGCAGTCCGCACGCGAAGCCTGCTGTTATGAGCAGCAGGATCCGCAGGACCCTGGGGGGCAGAGTCGTTCGTGATAACTCGATGCTCGCCACTGCGGCGGTCGCGAGGAACGGGGCAACCGACAGCGGGTCGGTGTTGACATAGCCGGTGAGGAGGTCGAACAGCCGCCGGAGCCAAGGGGCCAAAAACCAGAAGACGAACAACGCGGCGAGTCCGTAGCGGCGGTCGCGGAGATAGATGGACACCACGAGCAGGATGAGCACCAGTGCGCATGCCGCCTGCATGGACTTCGTCAGCACGAGCGCGAGGACAATCGCGCCGAGCCCCCCGGCGGCTATGGACCAGGCCAGATCGCTCCCCAACACCGGCGCAGGCTGGTGCCTTGCCGACTCACGACGGCTTGTCTGGTCCGTGACGGGGCGTGGCGCGGTCCCACGTATCGCCGCGGTCCCACGCACCGCCGTCCTAGCCGCACCCGGCCGGCTGTTTCGCTCGAGCTCCGCGGCCAACGCCTCAAGCGGGTCGTCGTCAGCGATGCGCCGATCAGCAGCGACGGAGGGAACTGCACCCGGTACTGCAGGCCGATCAGGCTGCCCGATCGTCGCCTCTGAGCGGCCGCTCGCTGCTTCTTCGAGGACCGACTCGACCGCGTGCGCGTGCACGTCTTCGCGTAAGCGCTGGGCGACCTCCTGTCCGCAGGTTGCCATCCGCTCACGCCCCGACGGGTCAAGGATCAGGCCCCGCACCGTCTCGGCCCACAGATCCGGTCGCCGCGCGGGCAATACACACCCGGATACCCCGTCCTCGATCAGCTCGGCCGCGCCTCCCGGGGAGGCGACCACAACCGGCGTACCCATCGCCATGCTCTCGATGACGACCAGTCCGAACGGGTCCTCGAGCGCTGGGTGCAAGAGCACATCCAACGCCCCGAGGACCGCAGCCACGTCTTCGCGCTGGCCGATGAAATGCACCGCGTCACCGACGCCGAGTTCGTTCACGAGCCGGTGGAGTGCGCGAAGGTAGGCCGGGTTGTCGTGGCGAACCTGCTTGCCCTGAAACGTGATTGCGCCGACCAACACCAAGTGCGCGTCGAGACGGCCGTCTCGGAGCTTGGCGAGCGTGCGGATCGCGTCGTCCTGGCCCTTCCACGGCGTGATCTGAGCAACGTGACCGAGTAGCGCGGCCTCCGGCCCGATCCCGAGCTCATCACGCAGCGGCCCCGGGGTAACGGTCTCGGGATCGAAGTGGGCGTGGTCGATGGCGTTGTAGACGCGCGTGGCGACCCGGCGAGCGCGACCCTCGTTGAACCGCTCTGCTGTGTAGTCGGACACGGCCAGGACGGCGTGCGCGGTCGCGGCGATGACCGATCCCACCGCGTGGCCGACGGCGGTCTTGGGCAAGCAGTCGTGAACGCGCACGACCAGGGGAGGACCCCCGAGCTTGGTTGCAAGCGCACCCATCAGGCCGGCTCGGATGGTGTTGGCATAGAGAACGTCGGCTTGGAATCGCCGGGCGGAGGCGGCGAGCGATATCCCACCCGCGCAAAGTTGTGCGACGCCGACGGGGGTGTGGACCAGGTGCAGGCGGAAACTCGCCTCGCAGGTCGGTGAGGGCACGCGTCGAATCGCGGCACGGTCGAGCGCCGCGGCCAAGGATCCGCCACGAGGGCAGGCCACCGCGATGTCGTGATCGACGCGTAGCTCCTCCAGCAGCAACAGCAGCGCCCGCTCGGCGCCGCCTATAGAGCCCGTGTGGTTGGCGACCAGGATCCTCATCGGAGCGCGCTCGACGGGGACAGCTTAACCCCGGGTCTGGGAGGCCCTGCGAGCGAGTTCAGTCGTTCGGCCATGTGCCGGCCGACGGCCGCTTCGCAGCAGCGCTTGCGCCACCAAGAGCAGGCAAGACGTTGCCATGCTTCCAGCTGCACGGGATCGTCGAGCGTGGGCGAAAGCACGGCTTCGAGGTCCCGCCAGCGGTTGACGGTTAACAGCGGTGCACCGTCGTAGAACCAGTGGGGTGGCAGCGGCTCGCACACGACCAGACAGCCGCAGCGGAGCCCTTCCAGGACGCGGAAGGTCTCAGTCGATGCGCCTCGCGGCGCCAGGCAGATTCGAGAATCCATCAACGCCTCCGAATAGAAGCGGCCCGGAGATGATGCCGAAGCGTCAAAGCTTGGGGTCACTCGCACGACGACTCGCAGCTCAGGCCGATTCTTGCGGAGTTGGTCGACTGCCGCCAGCATCCGCGTCCGCGCCAGCGTCTTCGGCTTCACACGCTCCCAGAACGACCTCCCGTGCTCGATGCTGCCGGCGAAGAACAGATCGGTCGAGCGGTCGGCCATTGCAACGAGAGGCAGGTCCAGCTGGTTGTAGGTGCCGAGGGGAATCGTGTCCAGCGCCAACGAGCCGGACTCGCGGCTAACCCCTCGACGCAGCTGGTGCCACCCGTACGTCGCGCCGCCGGGTATCCATCTGAGCCAGCGCGCGGCGTACTGGGCGATCTCGGCCAGCGCGACGAGATCGACGACCTTCAGCGTGCTGATGCCGATGACCGGCCGCGTCCCGTAGGCCTTGAACACCGCGCGGACACGCACGACATAGCGGGGGATCTGCGCGATCTCGTCTCCGAGCACGACCGCGACGACTCGGTCGCCGTACCGCGGTAACCGCTTTACATCCCAGGTCAGGTAGACGTCAAGGTCGCTGTCATCGAGCCACCGTTCCATCTCCGTGAAAACGCCGGCGAAGTAGCGAGTGTCCGCCCGCTCGGCCCGTGGGCCGGCGTGCGGGTCCCAGCGGCGAGGCGCGTCTTGTTCCGGAAGGTCAAGGAAGTAGCGCGGCACGTGTCGCCACTATGACGCAGGCGGTGTGACCAATAGGACAACCCGGGCTCCGGACGAACGTCGTACTCGGGCGGAAAGCTGATCTTGCGCCCACTCGACGGTAAGCTCGCCATGCCCCATGGGGCAGCTCGCCTTGATCCACGATTATCTCCTCGTCCTCCGCGGAGCCGAGCGAACGTTCGCGGCTATGGCCGATATGTGGCCGGATGCCCCGATCTTCACTCTGCTCTATGACGCTGAGGGAACGAACGGGCGTTTTGCGGGCCGAGCGGTGACCACCTCACCGCTGCAGAGCCTCGGTTCCGACCAGCGCAACTTCCGCGTCCTCTTGCCGCTGTTTCCAACCGCGGTACGGGCCCTCTCGCTCGAGGGCCATGAGTGCGTCGTGAGCAGCAGCAGCGCGTTCGCGCATGGAGTTCGCGTGCCTCGGGGGATCCCCCACGTCTGCTACTGCCACTCCCCGTTCCGCTACGCCTGGCAGGGAGGGGAACCGCCATTCGCGATACCGGCCGCCCTTCGCCCTGCCCTGGATCTCGTGTTGCGCCGCCACCGTGCCTTTGATCGGCATGCCGCCCAACGCGTCGATTTGTTCGTGGCCAACTCTCAGCTCACCAGGGACCGGATCAGGCGTTTCTGGGGACGAGAGTCGGTGGTGGTGCACCCACCCGTGGATGTCGAGCGCTTTACGCGCGGGGAACCCGACGAGTACATCCTGTACGTCGGGGAGCTCGTAAGGCACAAGCGGGCGGAGGTCGCGATCGCGGCGGCCGCCGCCGCCGGCCGCAGGATTAAGGTCGTCGGCCATGGTCCGGAGCTCAGCCGGCTGCGAGCCGCCACGACCAACCACGCGGAGTTCCTGGGACGCGTCAGCGACGCACAGCTCGCCGAGCTGTACAGACACGCCGCGGCGCTGGTCGTGCCGAACGTGGAAGAGTTCGGGATCGTCGCGGTGGAGGCCCAGGCAGCCGGTCGACCCGTGGTCGCGCTCGATGCCGGCGGCGTCCGCGAGACCGTGATTCCAGGGCGCACTGGCATCCTCGTTTCACCGGACGACCCCGGAGCGCTCGCGCGCGGCCTGCAAGGAGATCTGGAGCGCTTCGACTCCCGCGAGATCCAGGCGCATGCGCAGCAGTTCTCCCGCCAGGTGTTCGAAACGCAAATGGCCGAGATCGTGGAGCAGGCCCGGCGGGCCGCGCGATCGCCTGCGCCCGGTCAGCGCCTTAAGAAGACCCCGTCGAACTGGAGGTATTCGCCCGTCAGGGGGTCGCGCAGGATCGGATCCAAGCCACGCAGCGCGAAACCTTCTTCGTGGAGGAGGCAGACGATCTCGGCCAGCAAGGATTGACCCCGATACAACGGCACCACCGATAGCTCGACCTCGATGAGCACGACGCGATCAAGAATGCCGCTGGCGCCGGCAATCACGCGGCGCTCGCAGCCTTGGACGTCGAGCTTCAGCAGCGTCCGGCCGCGCGAGGGAAGCTCGAGGCCGGCGGCGTCGAGGCGCGATGCCGGGACACGCTCGGTACGCAGCGGTCTGGCCTCGGGAAACAGGGTCGCCAGACGTGGTTCGACGGTCAGCAGCGAGCTGAAGTTGTCGGCGACGCCAAGCTCGGCGAAGCCGTTCTCGTCTGAAGCGGCCAGTCGGTGGATGCGCCAGGACGGATACGCCGCCGATCGCGCAAGCAATGTCGCGAAGGCCTGGCTGGATGGCTCGAATGACTCGATCCGTCCCCGATATCCGTGCGCACGCAGCTCCTTGGCGTACTGGCCGCGGTTGGCGCCGACGTCGATCACCAGCTCGATCCCGTGCTCGTGTAGGAGATCGGCGCGACGCCGGGCGGCGGGTCGGTAGCGCCTGACCTCGAGACCGGCACCCTCACATACGCGCTTGAGCACGGCGCCGGTCCAATTCCTCGCTCTTGACCTCAAGGTGGGCCACCGTATCGGAGTCCCACTGCTGCCGTCATCCGTCACGCTGTGTGGTCCGATGATCAGCGCAGGGCTTGCTGGCTTACGTTGCCGACGCCCCGTGGCGTTGCTCAAACGCGAGCGAGTGGCGCTTGCGCTGGCCGGCGTTGTTGTAGTTGCAGCGGTTGCGATCGCGTACTCACAGACGGGCGCCAAGCCCGCGCCCGCGGACGCGCAACGTACGGTTCGGTTGGGCGGCGACAATCTGCCGTCCACGAACGCGCTCGTCGACTCGATTGGAGTAGTCGTTCACTTCAATTACGTCGACACCGCGTATCGCAACGGAGCCGTCATCGTGAGGCTCCTACGCGAGTTGGGCGTACACCACATACGCGACGCCGTGCCCGCGCCGGGCAGCCCGCTGGCCGCTGGGCTGCGGGCCGCGGCCGACCACGGCATAACCGCGACCCTGGCGATCGGCGATGTGGCGGTTGACCCCGCTCAGTCCGTCGGCGACTCCCTTAGGGTCCTTCACGGGAGGATTGACGCCTTTGAGGGCCCGAACGAGCTCGACAACAGCGCAAGCCCGATGTGGGCCCAGACCCTGCGCTCGTACATGCCCGCATTGGCGGCGGCCGTGCGCCGGATAGCGCCGAACGTCCCCCTGATTCAGCCGAGTCTTCTATATCCGTCGAACCGCCGGTTCGTGGGCAAGCTCCCGGGCCTGTACAACGAGCATCCCTACCCACTGGGTGGCCCGCCCGAGCTCGCGCTGCGCAAGGCGCGCTCCGAGTTGCCCCCCGGCGCGATCCGGGATGGGGTCGTATTCACCGAGACCGGATACCACAATGGGCTGCGAAGCACCGTTGGCCAGCCGCCGGTGTCGGAGCAGACCGCCGCCGACTACCTGCCTCGGCTGCTCGTTAGCGACTTCGCCGCAGGGATTCGCGCAACCTTCATCTATGAGCTCGCCGACGAGAAGCCCGATCCCGGCCTATCCGACGCCGAGCAGCATTTCGGCCTAGTCAGCAACGACCTATCACCGAAGCCGGGCTTCGTGGCGATTCGCACGTTAATCGACGCGATTCAGGCTTCGCCAGGCCCCGGCAGTGGCGGCGGCGCTGCCGCAAGGATTAGGCTTGAGGCTCCGGGTGATGTGCTGCACCTCGCGCTGATCCGTCCCGACGGCTCGAGGGTCGTTGCGCTATGGCGAGGAGTTTCGGTGTGGGATCCGGTTCACCGCCGGGCGCTCAGCCCATCGGTCGAGCACGCACAGTTAATGGTCGAGGGCGGTGCCAAGGACGTCACGATCTGGCGCCCGGGTCAATCCCCAAGCGCGGTCGCGCGGTTCGCGGCCGCCGATCACCTGCGGCTCGAGCTCGGTGGCGGGCTCGTGCTGGTCAGTTTCCGCTAAGTCATATGGTTCGACCGGTGCGGCCCGATGAAGCGCCGGAGCCCGGTTTGAGCGCCGAGGTGGCCGCCCCGACACCGAGCGCCGGCACGCGCCGCCCCGCCGGCTCCCCGGACTTGATGCGCGCGGGTCTCGTGACTTACGCGTATTCGGCGCTGACGCTCCTGGCAAACCTCGTGAGCGGCGTGGTGAGCGCGCGAGCGCTCGGTCCCAGCGGGCGCGGAACCACCGCTGCCCTCGTCGCCCTCACGCAGCTTGGCGGGTTTCTGTTCGCGATGGGAGCAGCCCAGAGTCTCAGCTACTTCATCGCGCGAACGCCCGAGCACGCGCCGCGACTGTTTACGACGTGGATCTTGATGCTTCTCCCGTGCTGCGTCGCTGCGATCTTGATCGGAGAGCTCCTGCTGACGACCCTGTTCGCCGTCCACAATCCCGCGGCGATCTCGACCGGCCGGTGGTTCCTTCTTACGGTCGTCCTGGTGATCGGCCTCGAGCTGAATAACGGGCTGCTCCTCGGCGCCCACGATTACGTCCTCTACAACCAGTTGCGCTTCGCGCAGCCCGCGATGATGGCGGCCAGCTTCGTGGTCCTCTGGCGGCTGGGTGCGTTGCACGTGACGAGTGCCCTGATCGCGCCCACCCTGGCGACCGCGATCGTCCTTGCGATCGGGATCGGAAGCTCGATCCGGCAGATCGGGCTCGGCCGTCCGGACCTGCGGCTCGGCCTTCACACGCTTTGGTACGGCATCCGCGGCCAGGGAACCCTCGTCGCCACTCATGCAAATGCCCGACTCGACGTGGCGATGCTCCCGGCCTACGTCTCCGCCTTCAGCGTCGGGCTATACGCGGTCGCTACGAACATCTCGCTGATCGTCTACCAGTTGGCCAGCACGTTCGCGGCGGTGCTGCTGCCGGTGGCTGCTCGCGACCCCGAGCGCGGCCCGGACAAGATCCTGGGCTCTCTCTACGCGACGCTCCTGATTGCCGGCGTGTTGGCGCTCATCATTGGGCTGTTCGCTGCGCCGTTGCTCGGGCTCGTGTATGGGACCGAGTTTCGTCAGGCCGCGCCGACCCTGAGGCTGATCCTCCCGGGAGCCGTACTGTTCGCCGGCTCGTCGATCGTCACTGCGGGCGTTTATGCCGCCGGTCGGCCGTTCACTGCGACGCTCGGGCAGGCCGTCGGCCTGGTCGTCACGGTGGTGGGGCTCCTGGTGTTCCTGCCCGTCGGCGGGATCACAGCGGCCGCGCTGGTCTCGAGTGCGTCGTACGGCGCCGTGTTCGCCGCGACGATCGCCGCGTACAAGCACATCACGCGGATCCCCTGGTTGTCCCTCGCGCCGACGCGCGCGCGCCTGCGCTCGCTCCACCAACGCGGGTAGAGGCGGAACGGCGGAGGACAGTGTTCGGCATCGCGACCAGGGCCCCGGGAGCGCCGGACCTATCATCAGCGGCGATGCGCAACCAGCTGCGTCCCCTGTTCGACCGCGTCGTGATCAAGGAGCTCGATCCCGATCGAGTTCGCCGATCAGGCCTGCTCGTCCCTCCGGGCACCGATGAGCCGCCGCCCCAGCAAGGGATCGTGCTCGCGGTCGGCCCCGGCCTGGACTGGTGGGACCACGTCGGCGTGGTGATGCCCGTCAAGCCGGGCGATCACGTCGTGTTCCCCGCCTCCGCGGGCGCCTGGGTCGAGGTCGACGAGGAGCGGCTGCTGGTGTGCCGCGTGGGCGAGCTGCTCGGCGTGCTCGAGCGCGTGGAGGACTGCCCCGCGTGCGGCGGGCGGCCGCTGGGGCCCCAGGAGGCCTGCCCGGTGTGCGGTCGCGAGGGCTCGATCGCCTAAGCGCGCGCTGCGCTCGCAGTTGGGCACCTGAACTGTCGCCTTTTAACCGCGGCAGGCGCGGTCAGAAGGCGACACTTCAGCTTTATGCCGCGCTGCGCTCCGACAGCTCGCGCGGCGCCGACGCCTGAATGCGGGCGAGCAGGTCGTCGATCTCCGGGTCCGCGCCGAGCTCCAGCCGCCGCCGGCACGCCTCGACGCACTCGCTGATGCGATCGGTCCGCGCCAGGGCGTGAGCGAACGTCGACCAGGCGGCGGGCGACTGCGGATCGATCACGGTGGCGGCCTCGGCCGCCGACACCTCGGCTCCGACATCGCCGGCGAGGTGATAGGCGAGCGCGAGGTCGAGCATGCCCTCGACCGTGGGCCCGACGAGCTTGGCCCGCTCGAGCGCCGAGATCGCGCCCGTGCGGTCTCCCAGCCGCAACCTCAGGCGGCCGAGACGCTCCCACGAGGACGCGTCGTTGGGTCCGCGGTTGGCGGCGCGAGCGGCGGCTTCGGCCGCCCAGGCGATCGCGCCCATGTCCTCGTAGATCCTCGACGCAAAGCGCTCCGGCGTCGGCCGGTCGGTCTCGACGCGCGCCCAGTCGCGGACCGAGCGTGCGGCCGCGGGCAGGTTGCCCGCCTGCCAGAAGGCCGTCGTGAGCAGCCTCAGCACCGCCGGGTTGGTCGGCTCGGCGTCGCGCGCGTACACGAGCCGCTGGGCCGCCAGCGCGGCGTCGCCCTCGGCGAGCGCGTGCTGCGCCGCGGTCATGAAGCGCTGGACGCGATCCGCGGCGGGATCGGGCCTCGAGAAGTCCACGAACTGCAACGAGCCCGCCGGCACCGTCCGCACGCCGACCGCGAACCGCACGCGCGCCCACTGCTGGACGTCGTCCTCGTCGCCGGAGAAGTAGATGCCGGTGACGGTGCCGACGCCCCACTCCGGGTACGCGACACACCGTGCGTAGCGGTGCACGACGGAGTGGTCGGGAACGCGCGAGCCGAACGGATCGTGCTTTGCGCGGTCCTCCGCGGCGGCCCTCGCGCGCTGCTCCTCCTCGTAGGCGCGGCGACCAGCCTCCTCGCGGGCCTTGCGGGTGGCGGCGGCCGAGACCTTGACCGCGTTGCGCGTGACGCGTCCGCCACGGGAGGTCTCGGCGAGCTGCTCAAGCTGGTCTGCCGCCTCGTTGATCGCCTGAAGGTGGCGCTGGTGCTCGTGCTGGCGTCCGGGCGGCGCGATGTCGGGATGCCAGCGCTTGGCCATCCGGCGCCGCGCGAGCTGCACCGCGCGCTGATCGAACGGCGGCTCAATCTCCAGCAGCAGAAGTGCTTGTTCGACGTCGAGGATGCGTGGCATGACTCTTTTACGTTAGCGACGTAGCCAAGGCTCGGGCGGCAGAAACGATGCCAGTCCTTTGTGAGAAGCGTCGGCTGCGAGCCCGCCCGCAGTTGAAACAAAATGGCGTAAATCGACCGTTCTCCGGCCTGGCGGTCCTATGGTCGCCCGCCGATGAGCGGGTCAACGCAAAGCAGAGGCGCGAGCGGCGGCGCCGTGGTCGCGATGGCGGCCCTGATCGCCGGGATCGTGGCGGTCGGCATCGCCGCCGCCGTGTTTGCGCTGCTGATCGGCGCGTCCAGCCCAAGCGCGGGCGGCAGCTGCGGGTCGCCGTCGGCGGTCACGCTCGGTCCGCCCGGCACCAGTCAGCTCGTCGGCGCCACCGAATACGGCGGCCCCGGGGATCCGTCCAGCGGCGTCGTCGGAGCGTCGGGTGCGAACCTGCTCTCACACCCCGACAGCTACGCGGAGCTCGGCGGCGACACGTTTCAGACCGCCACGTCGATCGGCGGGCTGCCGTACCTGACGCCGCTGCGCATCACGTGGGACCGCCGGTCCACGATCGCCTACAAGCGCGACTTCGGGCTCGGCGGCGGTCCGGTCGGCGGGCTTCCGAGGGCGATCGACCTGTGGTGGCTGCTCGCGGGGCGGCTGGGGATTCCGTACGACAGCGGGCGCTGGTCCGGCCCGGTGCGGATCGAGCGCCTCACGCCTCCCGGCGCTGCGGCAATCGTCGGTAACGCCGACGACCCCGAGGCGACGGCCCCGGACCAAACCGCGGCGCAGGACCCCGCCGCCTGCGCTCCCACCTCCTTGACCGGCGTGCCCACGACCCCCGGCGAGCACGCCCGGCTGCTGCCCAACGGGCTGGCCGCAGCGCCGGCAGGTGCCCCGCCGGCCGTCGCCGAGATCATCGCCGCGGGCAACCAGATCGCGGGCAAGCCGTACGTGTACGGCGCGGGTCACGGCGTGGCGCTGTCGGCGATCGCTCCGGCATACGACTGCTCGAGCAGCGTCGAGCATCTGCTCTACGGGGCGAGGCTCGTGCCGGTCACCGACGCCGCGGCATCGTCGGCGCTCGAGTCCTTCGGCGCGGCCGGTCCCGGGCGCTGGGTGACGCTGTACGCGAGCGCATCGCACGTGTTCATGTACGTCGCCGGTCTGCGTTGGGACACCCACAACGCCGCCGGGCCCGGCGACGGCAGCACCGGGATCGGCTGGCATCCGCTCGTGCGCAGCGCCGACGGATTCGTCGCCCGGCATCCGCTGGGGTTATGACGGCGCGGTCGATCGTCCTCCTGACCGCGGCCTGCGCAGCGCTCTCGGGCTGCGCCGTGCTGAGCAGCCCGTCGCGACCCGGTCCACCGAGCTCGGCGGTCGCCCGCGCCCAGAGCACACACGAGCTCGCCTCGCCCCGCCCGCGTCAGACCGTCGCGAGCCCGGGAGCCGCGACGCCCGAAGAGGCGGTGCGGCGCTTCGCCAGGGCGTACATCAACTGGACGGCCGAAAGCGTCAGCCGGGACATGAGCGAGCTGGCGTCCGCGTCGATCGGGCAGGCGCGATCCGCGTTGCAGCTCGCCGCGGCCCAGACCGCCGGCGACTACGAGCTAAAGCGGGGCGGGATCGCCAACAGCGGCACGGTTGAGGCCGTCGCGCCGCTTACCGGGAGCCACAACCAGTACGTGGTCGTCACCCGCGAGTCGACCACCGCGACCGCCGACGCCGCCTACCAGGGCCTGAGACCCGCATGGCACGTGACGATCGCCACCGTCGCCCGCTTACCGAGCGGTGGCTGGGTCCTCAGCGGATGGCAGCCCGAGAGCTGAGCGCATCAGTGCGAGATGACGTTGAGCACGACCGCGATCGCGAAGCTCACCAGCGCGACGATCCGGATCGACGTGCCCCTGCGTGCGTCCATCCGCCCCGTGGCCATCCCCGCGATCGCGACCGCCAGGCAGACGACCGCGACCAGGGCGAACAGGACTGCTGCAACACGCACACCACCTTTCTAGCGCGCGTAAGCCCGCTCGCGCGACTCGCCCTATCCTCACTGTGAGCTGCCTCGCATGTCCCAATACATCTTCACGACCTACAAGCTCTCGCGCCGGTTCCCGCCGGACCGCGAGGTCCTCACCGACATCTCGCTCTCGTTCCTTCCCGGCGCGAAGATCGGCGTGCTCGGCTACAACGGCGCGGGCAAGTCGACGCTGCTGCGGATCATGGCCGGGGTCGACACGGAGTTCGACGGTCAGGCGCAGCTGGCGCCCGGCGCGACGGTCGGTCTGCTCGAGCAGGAGCCGACCCTCGATCCCACCAAGGACGTCCGCGGCAACGTCGAGGAGGGCGTGGCCGAGATACGGGGGCTGCTGGACCGCTTCAACGAGCTCTCGATGAACTACTCCGACGAGACCGCGGACGAGTTCTCGCGCGTGCAGGAGCAGATCGACGCGGTCGACGGATGGAATCTCGACACCACGCTCGAGATCGCGATGGATGCGCTGCGCTGTCCGCCGCCGGACGCCGACGTCTCCCAGCTGTCGGGCGGTGAGCGGCGGCGTGTGGCTCTGTGCCGGCTATTGCTGCGCCAACCCGACCTGCTGCTGCTCGACGAGCCCACCAACCACCTCGACGCCGAGTCCGTGGCATGGCTCGAGCGCCACCTGCTGGACTACCGCGGCACCGTCGTGGCGATCACCCACGACCGTTACTTCCTCGACAACGTCGCGGGTTGGATCCTGGAGCTGGATCGAGGCCGGGGAATCCCCTACGAGGGCAACTACTCGGGCTGGCTGGACCAGAAGCGCACCCGGCTCGATGCCGAGGCCCGGCAGGAGACCGCCCGGCGCCGGACGATCGAGCAGGAGCTCGAGTGGGTCAGGCTCAACGCAAGCGCCCGGCGCAACAAGCCCAAGGCCAGGCTCAACGCGTACGAGGCGCTGCTCGCCCAGGACCGCAACGTCAAGCTCGACCAGGTCCAGATCCACATCCCTGCCGGTCCCAGGTTGGGAGAGATCGTGGTGGAGGCCGATGACGTGCGCAAGTCCTACGGCGAGCGCCTGCTGATCGACGACCTGTCGTTCACGCTGCCCCGCGGCGGCATCGTCGGCGTGATCGGCCCCAACGGCGCCGGCAAGACGACGCTGCTGCGGATGATCACCGGACAGGAACAGCCGGACACGGGCGCGCTGCGGCTCGGCGACACCGTCGAGCTCGCCTACGTAGACCAATCGCGCGACGCGCTGGATCCGGACAAGACGGTCTGGGAAGAGGTCTCGGGCGGCGTCGAGCAGATCCCGCTCGGCGACCGTACGGTCAACAGCCGGGCGTATGTCGCCGGCTTCAACTTCAAGGGCACCGAGCAGCAGAAGAAGGTCGCCAAGCTGTCCGGCGGGGAGCGAAATCGCCTGCACCTGGCGAAATTGCTGCGGAGCGGAGGCAACCTGCTGTTGCTCGACGAGCCGACGAACGATCTCGACGTGGACACGTTGCGGGCGCTGGAGGAAGCGCTGCTCGCGTTTGCCGGCTGTGCGGTCGTGGTGTCGCACGACCGGTGGTTCCTGGACCGCATCGCCACGCACGTGCTCGCGTTCGAGGGCGACTCGCAGGTGCGCTGGTTCGAAGGCAACTTCGAAGCCTACGAGGACTTCCGCCACGAGCAGCTGGGCGCCGACGCCGATCGGCCCAAGCGCATCACCTACAAGAAGCTCGTCCGCGGTTAGGACAACAGCGCGAGCAGCTCGCTCGCGTCGCGCGCGACCGCGTCCGCGTGCGCGCGAGCTCATCGACGCCGAACGGTCCCGTTGCAACCGCGACGGACCGCGCCCCGTCTGCGTGGGCGCAGGCGACGTCGCGCGGCGTGTCGCCGATCACGATCGTCCGCTCGCGCGGGTACGGCGCTCCGGACCCACCGGCGCGGCGGCGAGCGATCGCCGGCAGCTCGGCTCGGTCCTCGGCGTCGGAGCCGAACGCGCCGATCGCGGCGTCGAACCAGCGGCCGATCCCGGCGCGCCTGAGCTTCAGCCGCGCGATCGCCTCGTAGTTGCCGGTCACGAGCCCGAGCGTTCGATCCTCGCGTCGCGACAGCTGCGCCAGCAGCTCCGGGATCCCTGTGAGCACGGTGTGCGACAGATCCTCGGGGCACAGCCGGGCATAGGCGCGGCACGCCTCCTGCTGGACCGCGTCGGCACCGTCGTCGATCTGCGTGGCGCCGACGCCCGCGTCGAGCAGGATCGCGCGCGTGATCTCGCGGTCGGTGCGGCCGGCCGGCGCTATCGGACGGCGGCTGACGTCGGCCTCGATTCCGTGCACCGTCAGGAGCGCTTCGTGCAGCGCTGCGCGGTGCTCCTCGGTCGCGCCCGCAAGCAGCGTCCCATCGATGTCGAACAGCAGCAGCAACGGCACCCGCGCGGGGAGCACTAACGCTGGAACGACATGCCCGGCTCGAGCAGCTTGGCGAACGCCGCGATCAGCTTCGCCGCCGCATCGATGTCGCCCACCGAGACCATCTCGACGGGCGAGTGCATGTAGCGGCACGGCACGGACACAAGCCCGGTCGGAACGCCGGCCCGGCTGAAGTGGATGGCATCGGCGTCGGTGCCCGTGCCGCGCCCGAGCGACTCGACCGTGAACGGGATCGACTCGTCGGTCGCGGCCTGGTGGAGCAGCTCGAACAGGCGCGGGTGAAGCGTAGTGCCGCGTCCGATCACCGGGCCGGAATCCATCGGGTGCTTGGTGATCGGTCCGAGCTCGACGCCCGGTTGATCGGTCGCATGCGTCAGGTCGACCACGATCGCGAGGTCGGGCTCATGGAAGAACGCGCTCGTCCGTGCGCCGGCGAACGTCGTCTCCTCCTGAACGACGGCGAACGCAAGCACGTCGCCCGGAGCGCCGCCGGACTCCGCGACCAGCCGGGCCGCCTCGGCGGCCACGTAACAGCCGACGCGGTTGTCGAGCGCGCGCGAGACCACGCGCCCGTGGCGCAGCTCGATCGGCATCGCGTCGATCACGGCAACATCGCCGATGCGGACGAGCCCATGCGCCTCATCGGCGTCCTTGGCGCCGATGTCGATGTGCAGGTCCTTGATCTCAGGGACCTTCTTGCGCTCCTCGTCCTTGATCAGATGGATCGGCTTGCGCCCGATCACGCCTGTGACAGGTCCGTTTTGCGTGTCGATCCGCATCCGCTGTCCGACGAGCACGACGCTGTCCCAGCCGCCCACCTCGCCGAAGTGCAGGTAGCCCTGGTCGTCGATGTGCGACACGTGCAACCCGATCTCGTCGATGTGGCCGACGATCGCAAGCTTCGGGCCGCCGGCGGTGCCGGGCACGCGCGCGAAGGACGAACCGAGGTTGTCGGACCCAACCTCAGCGGCAAAACCGGCGCAGCCGTCGCGCCACGCCTTCGCGGCGGCGGTCTCGTGCCCCGAGGGCCCGGCCGCGGTCAGGAGGTTGGTCAGCAGCTCTGGCACGGACATTGCCGGGAAGGCTATTGACAAAGTCACATTGGTGGCAGTGTCGATGTACGGGTAACTTCTACGCATGTCCGACGAACCTGCTTCGCCGGGCGCCGCCGAGGCGCTCACAGACCTGGCCGACGAGCTCGTGGCTCGAGGCCAGGCGCGCACGCCGAGCTGCGTCGAGCTTTCGGAGCTCAGCGAGGTGGCAAGCGAGCACGACCTGAGCGAGGACGACACGCAGGCGCTGGCGGAGCTGCTCGAGGAGCGAGGGTTCGACGTGCGTGACGACTGCGGGCGCAACGGCGTCGACCAAACGACGTACAACAACGTGGACCTCGCCGAGCGCACCACCGACGCGCTCTCGCTGTTCATGCAGGAGGTTCGCCGCTATCCGCTGCTCACCCGCGACGAAGAGATCGAGCTCGCCAAGGGCATCGAGCGCGGCGACCTCGCCGCCAAGGAGCGCCTGGTCAATTCGAACCTTCGGCTGGTGATCTCCAACGCCCGCAAATACGAGGGGTTCGACCTTTCGCTGCTCGACCTCATCCAGGAGGGGATCCTCGGCCTGATCCGTGCCGCTGAGAAGTTCGACTACCGCAAGGGGTTCAAGTTCTCGACGTACGCGACGTTCTGGATCCGCGAATCGATCCAGCGCGCGATTGCAAACAGGGCCCGCACGATCCGGATACCGGTGCACATCGGACAGCTCGAGCGCAAGATCGCCCGCGCCCAGCGCGAGCTAGTCGTTCAGCTTGGCCGAGAGCCGACCGACGAGGAGCTGGCTCGCGCCGCCGAAGTGGAGCTCTCAGACGTCCGCCAGGCCCAGGAGGTCGCGCGCGTGGTGACGAGCCTCGATCGCCCCGTCGGCGAGGAGGAGGAGACCACCCTGGGGGCGCTGATGCCCAGCCAGGACCGAGGCCCCGAGGAGGAAGTCGAGATCGCGCTGCAGGGCGACGCACTCCGCAGCGCCCTCGAGCGGCTCCCCGAGCGCGAGCGCGAGGTCGTCAAGCTCCGCTACGGAATCGATCTCGAGCAGCCCACGCCGCTGCGCGAGACGGGAAGGCGACTGGGGATCACCTCAGACGCCGTCCGCAAGCTCGAGCGAAAGGCGTTGGCAGAGCTCGCGGCCAGCCGCGAGCTCGACGGTCTTCGGCCGGCAGCCTAGCGG
Organism: uncultured Solirubrobacterales bacterium; assembly: GCA_963725925.1. GTDB lineage: Bacteria > Actinomycetota > Thermoleophilia > Solirubrobacterales > Solirubrobacteraceae > Palsa-465. The sequence goes on along the minus strand of CAVSAY010000017.1, from coordinate 142,637 downwards.
CCGCCTGAAATCACTGTGATCCGGGCCTCGCCGTGACCGATGATCGTCTCGGGCTCCCGGATCTGCCAGGCAAACCACCTGGCGAGATGCATGATCTTGAGTGCCACGGGCCATCTGTACCCGACTGTTCAGGATTACTAACTTTTTATGATTCCTACCGCTGGGGTCGGGCGGTCGGGGCCAAAAGCCCTGGAAAGAACGGGCTATTTGGCCAGAAGCTCCCGCAGCACGTACTGCAGGATGCCGCCGTGATGGAAGTAGCGCTGCTCCTTGGGCGTATCGATCCGCACGGTGACCGTGAACTCCTTGTCGTCGGCGCGCACCGTCAGCTCTCGGGGAATCTCATCCGCGTCGGCCAGGCCTGCGATCGTGAACGTCTCTTGGCCCGTCAGGCCCAGGGAGCCGGCCGACTCGCCGTCCTTGAACTGGAGCGGCAGCACGCCCATCCCGACCAGGTTTGACCGGTGGATGCGCTCGAAGCTCTCGGCGATCACCGCCCGGACGCCGAGCAGCCGCGTGCCCTTCGCCGCCCAGTCGCGCGACGAGCCCGACCCGTACTCCTTGCCGGCCAGCACGACCAGCGGCGTGCCCTCCTCCTGGTAGCGCATCGCCGCGTCGTAGATCGACATCTGCTCGGACTCGCCCTCGCCAGACCCTCCCAGATACAACGTCACCCCGCCCTCGGTGCCTGGCGCGAGCTGGTTGCGCAGGCGGATGTTGGCGAACGTGCCGCGCATCATCACCTCGTGGTTGCCGCGGCGCGAGCCGTAGGAGTTGAACTCGCGCGGCTCGACGCCGTGCTCGATCAGGTAGTTGCCGGCGGGACCGTCGCGCTTGATCGAGCCGGCCGGCGAGATGTGATCGGTGGTGACGCTGTCGCCGAGCACCGCCAGCACCCGGGCGTCCTCGATGTCGGCGATCGGCTCGGGCTCGCGCGGGAGATCCTCGAAGAACGGCGGCCGGCGCACGTACGTCGACGCGTCGTCCCACGCGAAGCTGTCCCCTGTGGGGACCTCGAGCGAGTTCCAGCGCTCGTCGCCGTCGAACACCTCGCCGTAGCTCTTGCGGAACATGTCCGACTGCACGGCGTCCTCGATCGTCTCGGCGACCTCGGCGGCGCTCGGCCAGATGTCCTTCAGGAACACGGGCTGGCCGTGATCGTCTTCGCCGAGAGGCTCGTCGTAGAGGTCGATGTCCATCGTCCCGGCGAGCGCGTAGGCGACGCACAGCGGCGGCGACGCGAGGTAGTTCATCTTCACGTCGGGGTTGATCCGGCCCTCGAAGTTGCGGTTGCCCGACAGCACCGAGACGACCGCGAGGTCGGCCGAGTTGACCGCGGCGGAGATCTCCTCCGGCAGCGGCCCGCTGTTGCCGATGCAGGTCGTGCACCCGTAGCCGACGAGGTGATATCCGAGCGCCTCGAGGTACTCGGTCAGTCCCGCCCGGTCGAGGTACTCGGTCACGACCTTCGAGCCCGGCGCCAGCGACGTCTTCACCCACGGCTTGACCTTCAGGCCCTTCTGGACCGCATTGCGCGCCAGGATCCCGGCGCCGAGCATCACCGACGGGTTCGACGTGTTCGTGCAGCTCGTGATCGCGGCGATCACGACGTGCCCGTGGTCGAGCTCGGTCTCGGTCCCGTCCTCGAGCGTGACCGGCACGCGGCTTGACTGCCGCGCTGCGACCTGCGCGCCACCGGTGGCGCCCGGCTCGTGGCCGACGCCGTTGGCGACATGGGTCGAGACCGGATCAGACGCCGGGAAGCTTTCCGAGACCGCCTCGTCCTCGGGGTCCTCCTCGGGCAGATAGCCCTCGAGCGAGCGCTGGAAGCCCGACTTGGAGTCGGTCAGCGAAACGCGGTCCTGAGGGCGCTTGGGCCCGGCGATGCTCGGGACGACCGTGCTCAGGTCGAGCTCGAGCTCGTCGCTGAAGGTCGGCTCCTCGGAGTCCTCGTCGTGCCACAGGCCCTGCTCCTTGGCGTAGGCCTCGACCAGCGCGATCAGCTCCGGCGGACGGCCGGAGAACTCCAGGTAGCGGAGCGTCTCGGCGTCGATCGGGAAGATCGCACAGGTCGAGCCGAACTCCGGGGACATGTTGCCGATCGTGGCTCGGTCGGCGAGCGGCAGGTTGGCCAGCCCGGCCCCGTGGAACTCCACGAACTTGCCGACGACGCCGTGCTTGCGCAGCATCTCGGTGACGGTCAGCACGAGGTCGGTCGCGGTCGCGCCCTCCTGCAGCTCGCCGGTCAGCTTGAAGCCGATCACCTGCGGGATCAGCATCGACATCGGCTGGCCCAGCATCGCCGCCTCGGCCTCGATCCCGCCGACGCCCCAGCCGAGCACGCCCAGCCCGTTGACCATCGTCGTGTGCGAGTCGGTCCCGACGAGCGTGTCCGGATAGGCCTGCCCGAGGCTGTCATTGACGAACACGACGCGCGCGAGGTACTCGAGGTTGACCTGGTGGACGATGCCGGTGTCGGGCGGGACGACCTTGAAGTTGTCAAACGCGCCCTGTCCCCAGCGCAGGAACGCGTAGCGCTCGCGGTTTCGCTCGAACTCGAGCTCGGCGTTTCGCTGGAAGGCGGCACTGGTGCCGAACACGTCGACCTGTACGGAGTGGTCGATGACGAGCTCCGCGGGGACCAGCGGATTGATCTTGTTGGGGTCGCCGCCCATGTCCCCCATCGCGTCGCGCATCGCCGCCAGGTCGACGACGGCGGGCACGCCGGTGAAGTCCTGCATGAGCACGCGCGCCGGCGTGAACGCGATCTCGTCGCTGGGCTGAGCGCTCGCGTTCCACTTGGCGAGCGCCTCGATGTCCTGCGCGCGGATGGACTCGCCGTCCTCGTTTCGCAGGAGGTTCTCGAGCAGGATCTTCAGCGAGAACGGCAGGCGCGCGACGTCGTACTTCGCCTGCAGTGCGTCGAGCCGGAATATCTCGTATGAGCGGTCCCCGACGCTGAGCGTGGCCTTTGCATCAAAGCTGTTGGATGACAACTCTCAGTCTCCTAGTCAGGTGGTCACATCTACTCTAGAGATGGACGTCGGATCGGCCTCACCACCCTTCCTACATCCGTCTTATCCAGGTCTTCGCGGGCGCTTCGCTCGCTCGCCGATGGTGGGTGCGCAACCAACGTCGCCCTGCCCTTAGGAGACCTTTGATGAACGTCATCCCCCGCATGCTCACCGCGCTTGCGATCGGCGCCGTCGGCGCGCTGACGCTCGCCGGCGTCTACGCCGAAGCCCACCGCGCCCCGGACCAGCCGTAGCGCGATGACCTCAGGCACGATCTCCTACCCCGCGCGCCAGCGGTCGCTCTCGCGGCCGCGCTTCGGCGCGCTGCTGAGGCAGCGGCCCGAGCTCCTCGGTCTCCTCGGCGTGGCAGCCGCCCTCAATCTCTGGGGGCTGACCATCAACGGCTGGGCCAACACGTACTACAGCGCCGCAGTGCGCTCGATGAGCACGAGCTGGCACGACTTCCTGTTCGCGTCGCTGGACAAGTCCGGCCTGATGACGGTGGACAAGCCGCCGCTGGCGCTCTGGGTTCAGGCCCTGTCGGCGCGCATCTTCGGCTTTCACCCGCTCAGCATCCTCGTGCCTCAGGCGCTGATGGGAGTCGTCGCGGTCGGCCTGTTGTACGACCTGACGCGGCGGCGGTTCGGCCGTCCGGCCGGGTTCGTCGCCGGCCTGGCATTCGCGACGACGCCGGTGATCGTGGCGGTGTCCAGACACAACAACCCCGACGAGCTGCTCGTCCTCTGCTCCGTCGCCGCGATCTGGTTCGCGCTGCGCGCGCTCGAGACCGGACGCACCAAGTGGCTGGTGCTGAGCGGCGTTGCGGTCGGACTCGGGTTTGAGACGAAGATGGGGGTCGCGCTGATGGTGGTCCCAGGGATAGCCGCGGCCTGGCTGTGGATCGCTCCCGCGGCGCGGGGCCGGCTTCACGCGCTGCGCCAGTTGCTCGCCGGCGGCGCGGCGATGGTCGCGGTCGGACTGGCTTGGCCCGTGCTCGTGTGGCTGACCCCCGCCGCCGACCGGCCCTGGGTCTCCGGCACGTCTGACAACAGCATCTGGTCGCTGATCCTCGGCTACAACGGCTTCGGGCGCCTGGACGGCCAGACCGGAGGCCCGGGAGGTGGCGGTGGCGGTGCGATGTTCGGCGGCGCCACGGGACCGTTTCGCCTGCTGCAGTCGAGCCTCGGCGACCAGGCGGGCTGGCTGCTCGGCTTCGCGGTCGTGGCGGGCCTGGTGCTGCTCGTCGTGACACGACTGCGCCGCGACGACGCGCGCACCGGCTGGCTGCTGGTCATCGGCGGCGCATTTGCGACGACCGCGGTCGCGTTCAGCTACGCGAGCGGGATCTTCCACCCCTACTACGTGTCGCTGCTGGCGCCGTTCGCGGCGGCGCTGATCGGCGCCGGCGTCGGGATGATGCTCGACGGTCCGTCGGCGCGCGTCATCGCTCCACTGGCGATCGTCGCCGGAGCGATCACCGAATGGGTCGTGCTCGGCGAGCTCGGGGGACAGCTGTCCTGGGCCAAGCCCCTGGTGATCGTGCTCGGTGTTGGCGCCGCGATCGCGCTGACCCTGCGGCTCTCCCCTCGGGCCCGGATGGTCCTCGTCGCCGTCGCGGTCGCCGCGCTGTTCGCGGCGCCCGCCACCTGGGCGGCGGAGACACTCGGCCACGCGACGAGCTCAACATTCCCGACGGGTGGTCCCGCAAATGCGGTATCTCTGGGCTCCGGCGGCCCGGGCGGCCGCGGCGGATTCGGCGGCCGTGGTGGGTTCGGCGCGAGGGGCGGGTCTGGCGCGGGTCAATTCGGTACACCCCCCGGGATGCAGGGAGGCGCCGGCTTCGCGCCTCCTTCAGGGAGCGCAGGGACCGGCTTCGCGCCTCCGTCGAGCGGCGGCGCACCCGGCGCCTCCACGGGTCGGGCCGGTGCAGGAGGCTTCGGCGCCGGAGGCGGGTTCGGCGGCGACAACGCAACCCTCACGGCGGCAGTCGACTACGCCAAGGCCCACGGTGGAGGCACGATCGGCGTCTCCAGCCAGAGCAGCGCCGCGGAGGCGATCCTGTCCAGCGACGGCGACGTCGCCGGTCTGGGTGGGTTCTCCGGGCGCGAGAGCTCGGTGAGCGTCAAGTGGCTCGCGTCCGAGGTCGCGGCCGGCCGCCTGCGCTGGGTCATCGTCGACTCAACCCAGGGCGGCGGCGGCCTGCCGGGCGACACCCGGACCGGCAGTCAGACGGCGATGGACGCCGTTGCCAAGAGTTGCAAGGCCGTGACCTTGAAGACGAGCAACGGCACTGCCACCATGTATGACTGCTCCGGACGTGCGGCGGCGATCTTGGCTGCCGCCGGGAGCGTGGGAAATTGACGCCGGGGGTTCAAGTTTCCCGCCCAGCAACCGAAATCTAAGCTGATGCGTTCCTCGATCGTGATCGCGCTGATCGCCGCCGCGTGTGCGGTGACGGCTCCGGCCGCGCTCGCCGATAGCACAAACAGCTCCAACTGGGCCGGTTACGCGGTCCACAAGCCCGGCGTCTCGTTCCACACGGTGTCGGGGACCTGGCGGCAGCCGGACGCGAACTGCACGCCGGGTGCGCAGAGCTACTCGGCTTTCTGGGTGGGCCTTGGCGGCTTCAGCCTGAACGCGCCTGCGCTCGAGCAGACGGGTACCGAGGTCGACTGCAGCATCTCGGGCAAGGTCGTCTCGACTGCCTGGTACGAGCTCGTGCCGGCGGCGTCGGTGCCGATCAGGCTGACGGTGCACCCGGGCGATCTGATGCGGGCGAGGGTCACGGTGACCGGGAGGCAGGTCGTGATCAGCCTCGACGACGTGACGCGTCACATCGGCTTCAAGAAGACGCTCAACGCGAACGTCATCGACGTCTCCTCCGCGGAGTGGATCGCCGAGGCGCCGTCGCAGTGCGTCAGCATCGACGCATGCCAGACGCTTCCGCTCGCCGACTTCGCGCCGACCAAGTTCGATTCCGCGACGGTCAAGTCGAGCACGGGCCACTCGGGATCCATTTCCGACCGCACGTGGGGCTGGACCAAGATCAATCTGACGCCCGGCGGGCGCCGGTATGCCGCCTATAACGGAAGCGGGCCGGCGGCGGGCGCCGCATCGACCTCGTCACTGATATCGGGTGGCCGGTCGTTCTCGGTCAGCTGGGCACTCGCCTCGGCGCAGGGCAACCCGTTCAACCAGGATCGCCGCGCAGCGCTCCGCGCCGGCAGCGCTCTCTACCACTAGAGCCCGGCGGGATGGCGGGCGACGAAGCCCGCGGTGCTGGTCATCGTCTGCGACCAGCGGGTGCCGCCCTCGGCCAGGGCGACCGTGTCAAAGCGCCATCCGGCGACGACCATGAACGCGTGGCCGGCGTTGGCGTAGACCGTGATCCACTTGCCCGGCGCCCGGCTCGCCCCAGCTCTCGAAGCCGGTGGAGTCGAGCGGCGAGGACAGCAGGCCGGCGGCGGCGAGCGCGTAGCTGACCGATCCCGAGCAGTCGTACCCGCTGGCGTGGAACGACCCGTGACCGCCGCCCCACACGTACGGCAGCGTTGCGATCGCGTTGCCGGCCGCGATCACCTGCGCCACGGCCGCGGGAGCGCCCGGGGGCGGCTGGACCATGCCGCCGGTGTTGATCGCGAGCCCGCCGACCCGGGTGCTGCCGGTCGTGCCCGAGCTCTGGGTCGCTGCGGCGCGCGCGGCGGCGGCCGCCTCGGCAGCGAGCTTTGCCTCCAGCGTGTGCAGCCGGCCGTTGACGTCTGAGAGCTTCGATGACGCGCGAGAGCGCGCGCCCAACGCCGACAGCTGCTGAACCTGCAGGGCGGCCTGCAGGGCAGCGACGTGGTTGCGCTGAGCGAGGATCTGGCCGGTGAGGACGCGATCGCGCTGCTCGAGCCTCACCAGACGGTTCGCCTCCCGTGAGACATCGGCACGCGCAGCGCGGGTGTCGGACACGATCTGGGCGTCCTGCCTGCCGATGCGTTGCATGAAGCTCACCTGCTCGAGCAGGTCCGAGAACCCGTGCGAGTTCAGGATCACGCTGACCAGGTCGGGACGCGAGCCCTCGTAGTCCGCCACCAGGTTCGCGGCCAGCGCCTGCGTCGCCTGGTGCATCCGGTTCTCGAGGTAGACGAGCCGGTCGCGCGCTGCCACCAGCGCCGTCTGCACCGACCGCAGCTGGTCCTCACGCGCATCGAGGTCGTGCTGAAGGCCGGCGAGCCGCGCGCGTGCCTCGTTGAGGCCGCCGGTCGTCGCACGGATTCGCGCGCTGTCGCGGGCGATCTCCGTGCGCAGCGCGGCGGCGGCGGACTTGTTGGCGGAGATCTGGCTGCTCAGGTCGCCCGAGCTGCTGCCGGTGCTCAGGGCGATGGCGGCGCCCACGGGCACGATCACGGCGAGGGCGCGTGTGAGCCGGCGGCGTCGTAGAACGGGTGTCATGCGGGCAGACGGTTACGATTCAGGACGCAGACGAACCAGACGACGTGGACAAGCGCGGACCGCCTTGCGTCGCCGGATTCGAGTGGCCTCGAACGGGGGCGGCGAGCACCCTAACACGACCCGTCGCGACCGTGTCCCGTCATCCTGCGCTTGCAATAAATCCTGCAAAACAGCCGTTTGCACGATTTCGGACCTGACGCCGCCCAGCCGGGTCCGCGACGTCCTCGACGACCCGGGTGCAATACTCGCCGCGTGAGCCGACGCCGCCAAATCTTGGGCTTCGTCTTGGCGATCGCTGCCCTCGTGATGCTCGTGCCGGCCACGGCCATGGCCGGCGGCGGCGGATCGGCCGGCGACCAGCAGTACGTCGACCCGCTCGGAGGCTCGGGCTCCTCCGGCAACTCTGGCTCCGGGAGCCACTCGAGCACGACGGGCACGCAGCCGTCGGCGCCGAGCCCGACGTCCTCGTCGAGCGGCTCGGCGACCGTGATTTCGTCGTCGGACAGCTCTGCGAGCGCTGCCTCTTCCTCGAACACCGCGACGACCAGTTCGTCCTCGACGAAGTCCGCGGACCCGTCGTCCTCCTCGACGCTTCCGCGCACCGGACTCGACATCGGCCTCGCCGTCGCGATCGCCGTCGGCCTGCTCGCTGTCGGGCTCGTGCTGCGGCGCACCGTGCGCCCGCAGTAGCGGTGGCCGAAGCGGCGACGCCCCCGTCGTCGCGATCAACGCACGCGCCGCCGTCCGTGCCGAGATCGGCGGGCGTCGAGCGCCTGGCGCGCGAGATGGCGCGCAGGCTGCCGGCGCTGCGACCCGATCGCTACCGCGTGATCCGCCCGCCCGCCGGGCTTGCCCATCGCGCCGGGCACGCTTGGGAGCAGGCCGTGCTGCCCGTCCAGGCCGCGCGCGCCGCCGCGCTGTACTCCCCGGCCAACCTCGCCCCGGTGCGCTACCGCCGAAACGTGCTCGTGATCCATGACGTCGCTGCTCTGAGGCACCCCGAGGCGTACTCCAGGCCGTACGTCGAATACCAGCGGCGCCTGCTGCCACGGCTCGCGCGAGACGCGAGCGCGCTGATCACCGTCTCGGAGTTCTCGCGCGGCGAGGTGATCGAGGCGCTCGGGGCGGCACCGGAGCGCGTGACCGTTGTCCCCGAGGGCGTCGACGAGCGCTTCTTCGCCGATCCCGACCCGCGGCCGGCGGCCGAGCGCCACGGCCTCACGGGCCCGTACGCCCTGGCGGTCGGGACGATGTCGGCGCGCAAGAACCTCCAGGCGCTCGATCAGGCGGCGCGGAGCCTGCGCGACCGCGGCATCGAGTTGGTGCTCGCGGGCTCCGATCGCGGCTACCTGCGCGGATCGAAGCCGGACTGCGTCGCCTGGGCTACGTCGACGAGGCCCACCTGCCGGGCCTCTACGCGGGCGCCGTGGCGCTCGCGATGCCGTCGGGCTACGAGGGCTTCGGGCTCCCGTGCCTGGAGGCGATGGCGGCGGGGACGCCCGTTGTCGCCGCTCGCGCCGGCGCGCTGCCCGAGACCTGCGGCGATGCCGCCCTGCTGGTGGAGCCCAGTGACGCTGCCTGGCTTCGCCGACGCGCTGGTAGCCGCGGCGTGCGACGAGCAGGACCGTGCCCGGCTGATCGAGGCCGGTCGCCGGCGCGCGGCGGAGTTCTCGTGGACGCGGACGGCGAGGCTCACCGACGCGTTGATCGGCGAGGTCATCGGCCGGGGCTGACCCGCCCTCCCTGGCTACACTCGGCCCCGATGTCGTGCCGCAGCCGGTTCGCAGGGATGCTTTTCGTGGCCGTCGGCTGCGCGCTTGCGCTGGCGGTTCCCGGCTTCGCCCACCAGAGCCGCGCCCACCAGACCGGCGCCCAGCAGGCCCGTAAGCCGGCGCCGGTCCCCCAGGGCTTTGTCGGCATGAACCTCTCAGACCCGTTCTTCGACCCGAGCGTCGACCAGACGGCCCAGTTCAAGACGATCGTCTCGGCGGGGGTGCAGAGCGTGCGCGTCGTGTTCAACTGGGCGCAGGCGCAGCCGACCGACGGCGGCCCGATCAGCTTCGACGCGACCGACCAGGTCGTGGCGCAGGCGGCTTCGCACGGGCTGACGGTGATGCCCGTTGTGCTCTACACGCCTCAGTGGGACGCCGCGCCGCACGCGGACGGCACCACGGCGATCCCGCAGGACGACGGACCGTACGCGGACTACGTCAAGGCGCTGGTCCTGCGCTACGGACCCGGTGGCAGCTACTGGCTCGCGCACCCCAGCGTGCGGCGCCTGCCGATCCGGATGTGGCAGATCTGGAACGAGCCCAACTTCACGTTCTTCTGGCCCAGGCGGCCGTTTGCGCCGAGTTACGTCGCGCTCGTGAAGGCGGCCCATCAGGCGATCAAGAGCGTCGATCCCAGCGGCAAGGTGGTCCTCGCGGGGATGCCGAACCTCGCCTGGGACTACCTCACCGAGATCTACAAGGTGCGCGGAGCCCGGTCGGCGTTCGACATCGCGTCGGTCAACCCGTACACCGTCCAGCCCAAGAACGTGATCGTGTTCCTGCAGAAGGTGCGGGCCGTGATGAACAGGTTCGGCGACGCCAAGAAGCCGCTGCTGGCGAGCGAGACCGGATGGCAGTCGTCGAACGGGCATGCCGCAGATAACGACTGCTGTCAGGTGACCGTCAAGCAGCAGGCGACCAAGATCTCCCAGGTGCTGCCGCTGCTCGCGGCCAACCGCAAGAGCCTGCGACTGCAGTCCTTCTACTACTACACGTGGGTCGGCGACGAATTCCCCAACGCCCCGTCGTTCAACTTCGCCGGTCTGTTCCGGTTCAACGGCGGCCAGTTCGTCGCCAAGCCGGCGTTCGCGTCGTTCCGCCGCGCCGCGCTCGCGATCGAGCGTTGCAAGGTCAAGGGCCCCGTCGCGACCGTCTGCGCCAAGAAGGGCTGATCAACCGGCGCACGCGTCGACCGTCGGTCCGCCGGCCGCAGCGGCCCGCAGGCCGACCGTGAGCGCCCGCACGTCGGGAGTGTCGGTGCCCGCAGGCGAGTGGATTCCGAACCAGTCCTCGCGGTCGGCGGGGTCGTGCTCGGGCGTCACCCAGGTGTAGAGGATCGTCATCGCCACGCCGCAGTTGGTGTGGCCCAGCGCCGCGATCGTGCGCTGGATGTAGCGCGGGCGTAGGCGCTCGGGAGCCCAGTCCTGGCTGTGCGGAGGAAGCGTCGGCCAGCCGAACTCCGTCACGTACATCGGCACCGCCGCCAGTCTGAGCGCGGCGAGCGTGGCGCGCGCCCGGGCGACCGTCGAGATCACGCCGCCCGGAGTCGGCGCGTACGGATGGATACCGACACCGTCGATCGCGCCCCGCAGGCCCGGCGCGGCCGCGAGCAGCGCCGGCAGGAAGGCGCCGGGGTTCGACAGCCCGCCGACGATCACCCGAGCGCTCGGCTCGGCGGCGAGGATCGCGTTACGCGCGGCCCGGTACAGCTCGGCGTAGCGCGCCGGGTCGGGCGTCGGCGTCCAGAAGTTGGGGCTGTCGGGCTCGTTCCAGATCTCGAACGTGTCGATCGGCTCGGCGGTGAGCTCGGGGTGCGCGCTCCAGAACGAGCCGCCCGGCCCGTAGCGCGCGGCGACCGCGGCCGCATAAGCGGCGAAGTCGGCCGCAGAGGTGGGGGGCGAGTGGTCGGAGCCGGCGACGGACTCGGCCCACGGAGCCGAGTAGTCGACGATCGGCAGCCATCGCAGGCGGTGACGGGCCAGCGCTGTCGCGATCGTGTCGTCAAAGCCCCAGTCGTAATGGTGCACGCCGCCCGCGGGCGCTGTGGGCTCGCTCGCCTCCCACAGCGCATCGCTGCGCGCGATCGTCGCGCCGGTCGCCTGCAACGCCGCCAGCTGTGAGTCGATCTGCTGCGGGCTGTAGGTGCCGTCGTTGAACAGCCTGTTGACGCTGACACCGAACCCCTCCGCGCTCGGGGCGGCCTTGGCGGGCACCTGGGCCGCGGGCGTCGATCCGGCGGGCGTGGAACCGGCGGGGGCCGCCGGCCGATGCCCTCCACCCGAGCTGAGGACGAGGACGAGTGCGAGTGCTGCGCCGAGCGCCACCGCCACAACGGCGGCGCCGGCCCACGACCGCCATCGCCACCGCGGCGAGCCGGAGTCGGGTTCAGACCCGTCCATCGGCCCGCCGCACGCGCAGCAAGGCCTCGAGCTGCCGGCGCTCCCGCAGCGCCGGGCGGCCGAGCAGTCGCTTGCTCACGATCCGCGACGCAAACGTGGCGGCCTGTGCCGCGTCGTCGAGGCCCGCCCGCCGCGGACCAAGCCTGCGCGCAACGACGTCGCGGCGTGCGCGCGCGAGCAATTCGAATGGCTCGCCGCCGAACTCCTTGTCGCTCGAGTGCGCGCGGTGATGGACGACGCGAGCCGATGGGCGAAACCACGTCTCGATCCCCTGCTCGCCCGCGCGCAGCGCCAGGTCGAGGTCCTCGTAATACAGAAAGATCCGCTCGTCGAACGGGCCCAGGCGACGGAGCGTGTCGGTCCGCGCGACCAGCGCACACCCGACCGCCCATCCGACCCGTCGAGGGCGATCCGACCGCCACGGGGCAAGCGGCAACGCCGCGCGCCGCGGCGCGAGCCCGGCCGGCACGAGCACCCGCCCCAGATCGCGAGGGCGACGTCGGCCGCGGGTGCACGGTGTCCTGTCTGGAGCCGTCGGAGTTGAGCACCAGCGGCGCGAGCAGTCGCTCAGGTGGTCGCAGTGCCTCGCCCGCGAGCTCGAGCAGCGAGTCGTCGAGCAGCTCCACATCGGGATTGACGAGCGCCGTCACGGGCTGCGTCACGGCCGCGACGCCGATATTGCAGCCGCGGCCAAACCCCACGTTCTGTTCGAGGCCAATCGTCTGCACGCGGCGGCCGGAGCGCGCGACCGCAACCGTCTCGTCGCTCGACGCGCTGTCGACGACCACGAGCTCGACGCCCGGGAGGTGGCGTTCGATCGAGGTCAGCAGCGCCTCGAGCTCGGCCGCCGAGTTGTGCGTGACCGTTACCAGCGCGAGCGTTTCGGGGGCCAGCATCGGCATCGCCCCGTCGCAGGCTATCCGCTGCGACATACGCAAGCGCGTTCACACGACGATCCATAGACTGGGGCCGGTGGAGGAATTGAGGGCTAGGCAGCAGCCAGCTTCACGTGTGGCGCTCGTGCACGACTTCCTGTTGGACGTGCGCGGCGCGGAGCGCGTGTTCATCGAGCTGTGCGAGATGTGGCCCGACGCCGACATCTTCACGGCCGTCTACGACGAGGAGGGGACCGAGAGGCGGTTCGCCGACCGCACCGTGCACAGCTCCTTCCTGCAGCGCCTGAAGCCGTCGGCGCGCACGTTCAGGGCGCTGTTGCCGCTGTATCCGGCGGCGATCGAGTCGTTCGACCTGTCCGACTACGACCTCGTGGTCTCGAGCTCGTCGGCGTGGGCGCACGCCGTGCTCTGCGACGAGCGCACCGTGCATGTGAGCTACTGCCACAACCCGTTTCGCTACGCGTGGAACGACCGCGACCGCACGCTCGCCCGCAGCCGGACGCCGATCACCCGCGCGTTCCTGCGCGGGGCGTTTCGCCGGTGGCGCCAGTGGGACTGGATCGCCGCCCAGCGCACCGATCGCTACGTCGCCAACTCGCGCACCACGCAGGCCCGGATCCGCGCCTACTTCGGCCGCGAGGCCTCGGTCGTGTACCCGCCGGTTGAGACCTCACGGTTCTCGCCGGGACAGGTCGGCAGCCACTACGCGGTCGTCTCGGAGCTGATGCCCCACAAGCAGATCGACGTGGCGGTGGCCGCATTCAACAGCCTCCGGCTGCCGCTGATCGTGGTCGGCGACGGCCCCGACCTGCGGCGGCTGCGCCGCGCCGCCGGCCCCACGATCACGTTCGTCGGCAGGCTTCCCGATCGCAGCGTCGCCGAGATCCTGCAGGGGCGCGCGGGCGCTGGTGGTGACGGCGGTCGAGGAGTTCGGGATCGCCGCGGTCGAGAGCCAGGCCGCCGGCCGGCCGGTGATCGCCCGCCGCGGCGGCGGTGCGCTTGAGACGATCGTCGACGGCGTCACCGGCTGCTTCTGGTCGGGCGGGCCCGACGAGCTGGCCCGCGCGATCCTCGCGTTCGATGACGGCGCCGTCGATCCGCGTCTCTGCGCGCGCAACGCGGCCGAGTTCGACACCGAGAGCTTCCACCGGGGCATGCGCGCCGAGATCCAGGCGGCACGCGCCTCGGGCACGCGACCGTCGGCTGGAGATCGCCAGCCGCTAGCCAGTACGCGCCTTGTCAGGCGAGCAGTGCGTGACGTTCACAGATAGAGAGTCCCGAACCCGCCCGCTCCTGGTCCTGGGCGTTGTGGCGCTGGCGGGCCCGGCGGTGCTCGCGTTCTTCGCCGGCGGCTACTTCGATGGCCCGCGCGTGTGGGCCGGGCTGGTCACGTGGGCGCTGGTCGTCGTCGCGATGTTTTCTCGCCCGCGCCCGCTGCCGTCCCGGCTCGGCGGCCGGCTGGCGCTGATCGGACTCGGCCTGCTGGCGCTGTGGACGCTGCTGTCGTTCACCTGGGCGCCGATCGCGGGCAACGCCTATCACGCTGGACAGCGCGTGATCCTGTACGCGGGGGCGCTGCTTGCAGCCGCCGCGTTGCTGCGGCTGCCGATCATTCAGCGGGCGGTGGAGCCGGTCCTGGCGCTCGGAGCGCTGGTCGTGATCGGCTACGGACTGTCCGAGCGGATGCTCCCCGGCCTGCTGCAGTTCTCTCGCTCGGTCAGTGCCCAGGGGCGCCTCGAACAGCCGCTGACCTACTGGAACGCGATGGGTGAGGTCGCTGCGCTGGGCCTCGTCCTCGCCGTCAGGGTTGCCGGCGACAGCTCGCGAGAGCGCGCGATGCGAACAGCCGCGGCGTGCGCATGCGCTCCGCTCGGCATGGGCCTGTACCTGTCGTTCTCACGCGGGGCGCTGTTCGCGTGCCTGGCCGGGCTGGTGACGCTGATCGTGGCGGCGCCCCAACGCGCCCAGCTGAAGGCGATGATCGTCTCGCTCGCGGCCGCCGTTGTTGGCAGCGGTCGTCGCCGCGCCGTTCGGGGGCGTCACGAGTCTCTCGGGCTCGCTGTCGACTCGCGAGCGACAGGGCGCGATCGTGTTGGTGGCGCTCGCGGCGATCGTCGCCGTCACCGGCCTCGTCCAATGGCGCGTGGCCGCGCGCGACCCGATCGGAGACGTCAAGCTGCCGCGCGGGGCGCCGTGGATCGCGCTGGTGCTGATCTGCGCCGGCCTCGGGGTGGCGATCGTCGCGGGCGCCCACGAGAAGGCCGCCCAGACCCTCGGCGCCGGCGCAGCGCGGCTGGAGACGCTGCAGAGCAATCGCTACGCGTACTGGCGCGTCGCCGTCAGGGCGTTTCGTGCACAGCCGATCCGCGGGGTCGGAGCGGGCGGCTGGTCGGTCTACTGGCTGCGGTACCGCCCGTTTGACGAAGGCGCTCAGGACGCGCATTCGCTGCCGCTGCAGACCGCCGCCGAGCTCGGCCTGATCGGGCTGGCGCTGCTGGCCGTGTTCCTGGCGGGCGTCGGCATCGCCGCGGCCGATGCGCTGCGGGCCGCTCCCGCGCTCGCCGCCGGGCCGCTCGCGGGGTTCGTGGTCTACGTGGCGCACTCGCCGCTGGACTGGGACTGGGAGATGCCGGCCGTGACGCTGATCGCGATCGTGCTCGCCGGCCTGCTGATCGCCCTCGGCGAGGGCCGGGCGCAGGCGGACGCGGTCGTTCCAGCGCGCGAGCGGGAGCGTCCGGTCGCTGAGGTCAGGGGATAATCCCGCGATGCGCGCCGCTCGACTCGCCATCGCGGCCCTCGCCGTCGCCGCGTGCGCATGGTTCGTGATCGGCGTGATCCAGTCCCACAACGAGAGCCGGGCGACCGCGCTGATCAACGGCGGTGGCACACCCACGCCCGCCCAGACCGCGCAGATCGGGCACTGGCTCGACACCGCGGCGACGCTCAACCCCGACCGCAACATCGACCTGCTGCGCGCCCAGGCCGAGGTGCGCGCGGGGCAGAGCGCGCGAGCGCTCGTCCTGATGAAGCGCGTGGTCGGAGACGAGCCCCGCAACGCCGACGCCTGGATCGTCTTCGGATTCGCCGCCCAATCGCAGAGCCCGGCCCTGGCCCGCATGGCGCACGCGGAGGTTCTGAAGCTCGCCCCGCCGGTACCGCGCGCGCCGTGAGAGCCGCTTGACCTCGCTGCGACAGAGAAGCACCGCGCCGTGGGCCGGTCGCGAACGCCCGGGGCGTGCTCGCGACGGCGGAAGCGAGCACGCGAGCCGGATCGGCCGCGACCGCGCGATCACGTTCGGGTTCGTGGTGTTGGCGTTCGCGCTCGCGTTCTGGCAGCACCCTGGGTGGGCCACCGCCGACACCAAGATCGACTTGCACGTCGACCCGGTTCGCTTCCTCTCCCAGGTGGCGTCGGTGTGGACGTCGACGACCGATCTCGGCGAGGTTCACAGCGCGCAGTACAGCGGCTACCTGTGGCCGATGGGCCCGTTCTTCGCCGCGCTGCACTCGATCGGGCTCGGCGCCTGGGTGGTGCAGCGCATCTGGCTCGGAGTGATGTACGCGTTCTCGGTGTGGGGGATGCTCAAGCTGCTGGACGTGCTGGTCGGCAGGCCGCGCGGGACCGTGCACGTGGTCGCCGCGGGCTTTTACCTGCTGAACCCGTACGTGGTCGTGTTCACGGCCCGGACGAGCATCACGCTGCTCGGCTATGCGGCACTGCCGTGGCTGCTGCTGATCACCTACTACGGGCTGCGTGCCGCCGGCCGTTGGCGAGGCTGGCGCGGCTGGTGGTGGGCGGCGGCGTTTGCGGCGGTGCTGGCCTCGACCGGCGGCGGAGTCAACGCGGCGGTCGTCGGCTGGATGCTCGTCGGCCCGCTGGTGCTCGGTCTGTACGAGCCGGCCATGGGCGCCGTGCGCTGGCGCGACGCCGGCCGCTTCCTGGTGATGGCCGGGGTCCTGAGCGTGCTGGCGTCGCTGTGGTGGATCGTGCCGCTGCTCGTGCACGTGCGCTACGGGATCGACTTCCTGCAGTTCACCGAGCAGCCGGGCACGATCTGGGGGACCGGCAGCGTCACCGAGAACCTGCGGCTGATGGGCTACTGGACCTCGTACATCGGGGTCGGCTTCGGCGTCACCCGGCCGTACTTCTCAGACGGCCTGACGATGATGTTCAACCCGTTGGTGGTCGGCGCCTCGCTGCTGCTGCCCGCGTTCGCGATCGCCGCCTTCGTCCGCGCGCGGCGGCTGAGCTACGGGCCGTTCCTGCTGCTGCTGATCGTCGTCGGCGTCGTGATCGAGACCGCCGGGTTCCCGAACGGGACGCCGATGCGCGGTGCGATGGACTGGGTCTACCACCACGTGTTCGTCCTGCGGTTCATGCGCACCACGAACAAGGCCGCTCCGCTGGTGGCGGTGGGGGTCGCCGGGCTGCTGGGGCTGGGCGCGCGCCAGGCGCTCGAGTGGCTGCGAACGCTGCGGCGGCCCCGGCTGCGCACCGCGGCGCTGATCGCCGTGCCGGTCGCGCTCGCCGGGCTGCTGGTGCTGGCGGCGCTGCCGCTCGTCCGCGGCAAGGCGATCGACACACAGCTGCAGTTCAAGCGGATCGCTCCAGCCTGGGTCGCCGCCGGACACGACCTGGACAGCCAGCTGCCTCAGAACTCGCGCGCGATGGTCCTGCCGGGCCAGATCTTCGCCTTCTACAAGTGGGGCGGGACGCTCGACGCGATCCTGCCGCGGCTGACTTCGAAACCGGTCGCGGTGCGCTACGAGACGCCGTACTCGGATCTGCACGCCGTCGATCTGCTGACCACGGTCGACAACCTCGTCCAGCAGCGTCGCCTCGTTCCCGGCGAGCTGAAGCCGCTGCTGGGGCTGATGGGCGTCGGGAGCGTTGTGACCGGCACCGACGATGACCTCTCGCGCAGCGGCGCGATCGACCCCGCGGCGGCCGCACCCGTGCTCAGCCAACAGCTGGGCAGCGCGACCCACAATTACGGGCCGCTGTCGAAGCTGCCGGCGGCGGCCGGCGACGTCGGGTCCTCCGTGTCGCTGCCCGAGGTGCGCAGCTACGGTCTCGCTCCCGGGCGCGGAATCGTCCACGTCGACCCTGCCGGCCCGGCGACGATCGTCGACGGCGGCGCGCAGTCGCTGGCGGACATGGCCGCGTTCGGAGCGCTCCCTGGCACCAGCCCGATCCTGTACGCCGGCGACATGAACGCGACCACCGCCCGCCGCGAGGCCGCCGCGGGCGCGAACCTGGTCGTGGGCGACTCCAACCGCCGCCGCGAGTTCCTGCCCCAGTCCACCCAGCAGGACCTGGGTGCCACGCTCGGACAGAGTCAGCCGCTCCCCACCGGCGCCGCCGTCATCAACCCGTTCCCGGCGGCCGGAGTAAACGGTCAGACGGTGTCGGTCCTGGACGGCGCGCGCTATCTGCAGGCTCCGAGCATTCCCGGCGAGCTGCAGTTCCCCGAGAACGGCCCGATCGCGGCGTTCGACGGCGACACCTCGACCGCCTGGGTCGCCGACCGGCTCGTGGCTCCGTCGCAGCGCTGGATCGAGGTCGGCTTCAACGCCCCGCGCGACGTGCCCTACGTGGATGTGGACCCGCTCAGCGACGCCCACGGCGTCGTCACCGAGGTCGACGTAAACGGCGTGCGTCACGCGGTCGGCCGTGGCTTCACCCGGATCCCGGTCAACCTGCACCACGTCAGCCGGCTGCGGGTCACGATCGACCACGTGGACCAGCCGAAGGTCGGGCTGGGCGGCCCCGGCGGCTTTCGGGAGATCAGGATTCCGGGCTTCCACGTGCACCAGCTGCTGCGACCGCCCGTGCTGATCGGTCGCGACCTGGCCGGGACCGACCTGCGCCACGACAGCCTCTCGTACGTGTTCGAGCGGACCACCGGTGACGACCCGTTCCGCCGCAACCCGTACGGAACCGCCACGGTGCTCAACGATCCTCAGGATCGCGGCGACGCCGAAGCCCAGATCGAGCGGCTCGTGTTCGCGCCCGCTGCTCGCTCGTACTCCGTGCAGGCGTGGGTATACCCGGCGGTCACCGCGGCCGACTCGACGCTTGACCGCATGGCCGGCTACAAGGGGCCCGAGCGGTTCGACTCGTCCTCGCGTTTCCAGGACCAGCCGGCCTACCGTGCGTCGAGCGCGTTCTCGGGCCGGCCGGGCGCGGGCTGGATCGGCCTGTGGGCGCCGGCCGAGGCGCCGGATCCGTGGATCTCGTGGACCACGCCGCGCCCGCTGCGCGTCAACAGCGTGCGGCTGACGCCGTCCACCCAGCCCGTGCGCCGGCCGACGCTGGTGCGGATCAGCTGGCCGGGCGGATCGAGTGGCCCGCTTACGGTCGGCGCGGATGGAACCGTCTCTCTGCCCAGCGCGGTCACCGCGCGGAGCTTCCGCGTGACGATCCTGAGGGCGGCGTTCCCGGCCGGCGCCACCGCCCGCGAGCAGCAGGCCCGGGCGGTGGGCATCGGCTCGGTCTCGGTTGCGGGGCTCAAGCCGGCCGCGATCCCGGTGAGCGGTCCCCTGCACGCGCCGTGCGGGACGGTGGCGGTGTCGGTCTCCGGGCGCCGCGTGCCGCTGGCGCCGCAGGGCACGGTCGCGGAGCTCGACGCCGGCCGGCCGCTCCGCGCCATCGCCTGCGGCAGCGGCGCCGCCCCGGTGCCGATGGGCGCGGGCGTGCAGCGCATCGCCTCGCTTCCGGGCCCGTTCAGCGTCGACCTGATGCGGCTGAGCTCGCCGGCGCCGTCGCCTGTCGCGGTGCCCGTCTCGGGCGGCCACGTGGTCGACGCCGGGCACATCGGCCAGAGCTCGGTGACCGGCGTGCGGGTCGCGCTCAACGGCCCGTCGTGGCTGGTGCTGGGCCAGAGCTTTGACACCGGCTGGCGCGCGACCTGCGACGGCCGCTCACTCGGGGCCCCGCGGGTGCTCGACGGCTACGGCAACGGGTGGCTCGCGCCCGCCGGCTGCAAGCAGGTGTCGTTCCAGTTCGCGCCCCAAAGCGGCGTCAACAAGAGCTATGTGATCTCCGCGGTCGCCGCTGCCCTGATCCTGCTGTTCCTGCTGGTCGGAGCGATGCGCCGTCCGACCCCGGCGGCCGAGGGCGCGCGGCGGCTGCTGCCCGACGTGCCCGCGCATCCCAGGCCACTCGCCCGGGCGGCGCTGCTCGCGCTGCCGGCGGCGATCGTGCTCGGATACGTGTTCTCGATCCGCGCCGGCATCGGACTGCTGCTGGTGCTGACGTTCGTGCTGTGGCGCGGATGGGCCCCGCAGACGCTGACCCTGATCGCCGCGGCGCTGCTGGGCATCGCGGTCCCGCTCACCTACCTGATCGTCAACCCGCACGACCGCCACGGCGACAACTTCGTCTACAGCACCAAGTTGATCGCCGCACATTGGATCGGCGTGGTGGCGATCGCGCTGCTGGCGCTGGTTTGCTGGCAGATCGTGCGCTACCAGCGCGCGGGCCGCGGGGGCCTCAGCCCGCCGGGCCCTCGATGAACCCGAACAGCACGCCGCGCGCTCGATAGAGCAGGAAGTCGTACGGCGCCGACCACACCTCGGCCGGCGCGACCTCGCGCCACCGCGTCCCGCCGGCACGGCGCAGCGCGACGGCGCGGTGCAGCGGCACCTGTCCGGATCGAAGCGCCGCGTCGAACGCCGTGTTGTAGCCGACCGGGACGGTGATCGCCAGCATCCCGCCCGGGGCCAGGAGCGAGCGCAGCACCTCGACGGCCCGCTGTGCCTTTGCCGGATCGCGCGGGCTCTCATCCCAGCCCACGTGCTCGAGCGTCGAGATCGCCACGACCAGATCGAACCGGCCGAGGCCGCCGAGGTCGAGCACGTCGCGGTTGAGCACGCCCGGAGCCTGCTCGTACTTGTCGACCACCACATGCTGCTGCGGGCGGTAGTGCGACAGCACGTTGCCGATCTCGAGCACCCTGTCGGGGGCGTGTTGGTCGACGAGCGCCTGCGCGACCGGAACCTCGACCGCCCGCTCGGTCAGCCACGTGAACTTGTGGCGGTTGTAGAGATAGCGATAGCGCCGACCGTCGAGCTCGAAGTCGCCGTGGGAGCCGGCGAGCGTCCACGGAAGGCCGGTGGCGAGATTGGTGCCCCAGCGCGCGAGATCGCCGACCACCGGTCGCGCGCCGCGCGCGGCGAGCGCGTGCCGGGTGCGCTCCGGCATCGACTGGGGTGTATAGCCAGCGTCGCTCACGTCGTCGTCGTCGTCGCTGCGCGGCGCCGGCGGCGGGTCCCGATCCAGACGGACGCAAGTGCTCCCAGCAGTCCGAGCAGCGCCACCAGGCTCACGATCCAGCCGATCCGCCAGCTCGCGGGCTGGTAACGCATCACGATCGTGTGGTGTCCCGGTCCGATGCTGACCCCGCGCAGCACGTAGTCCACGCGCTCGATCGACGCCGGCTTGCCGTCGACGGTCGCCTTCCACCCGGGGTAGAACGAGTCGGTCAGCACCAGCAGGCTCGGGTCGGTGGCGGTCGCGTCGATCACGACCTTCTCGGCGCCGTAGGAGGCCAGACGCGCGCTCGCGCCCGCAGGCGGCGTGGCGGTGCCGGCGGACTGCTGGATGCCTGGCAGCGGGTGGTCCGTGACCGCGACGCCGCGTCCGTTGAACCCCGGCGCGGTGACCGCCGCCAGCTCCGCCTTGTCTCCGGCGACCGTCCGCTGGCGGTCGACGACGAACACGCGCGGAAGCGCGTTGGAGTTCGAGTACACGACGCCGTCCTTGCCCTTGTAGGCGACGTGCAGGCCGGGTGCGTGCAGCGGCGTGGCGATCGCCTGGAGTGGTCCCACGAGGAGGTCGGAGACGCTCAAGAGGCTCAGCGCCCGCAGCGCCGCCGGCGTCGCGCTCGCGAACTCCTCGGGCTGGGTGAAGTCACCGACCCCCGGCGCCACGCTGGCCCGCCACAGATCGTCGAAGCGCTTCTCCACCGGGAAGTCGTAGCCGCGCGCGTCGTACAGGCCGTAGTGCATCGACAGGTCGTCTGGAAGTGGCTGGCTGAGCTGGATCGTGCTCACGCCGATGAACCGGTTGGGCCGCTGTGACTGCAGGTAGCGAATCGCGCCCGTCGTCGGCGGCACCGCGGTCTTCTGCCTGATCGCCGGGTTGAAGCCCATGTTCGCCCGAAACAGGTCGGCGGCCAGGATGATCACGGTCAGCGCCACGAACGGCGTCACGCCGAGCCTGCGCGTCCCCCACAGCCGCGCCGCGATCAGCGCAAACGCGGCTCCCGCGAGCGGCAGCCAGATGAGCAAGGAGCTGTCCCTGATGATCGCCCCCGTGCTCGCCGGGATCGCCAGGCCGGAGGCCGGCAGCGGCGGATGCTCGAAGCCCCAGGCGACGCGGAGGCCGCCGCCCAGCTCGCTGAGGCTGAGCGTCCCGGCCGCGAGCAGCCACACGATCGGGATGCACACGATCACCCCGGCGCTGATCAGCACCGCGCGCCGCAACGACGGGCGCGGCAGGCGCACGGCGCTGAGGTCGTCGATCCCCCAGCCGGCGAGCAGCGCGATGCACAGCAGGAAGTAGATGAGCAGCCGCTCGTTGTGGGCGGCGCTGAACCCCGGCAGTCCGCTGACGAGGCCGAAGATCGGCTTGATGCCGACCACCATGCACACGCAGAACAGCGCGAACACGACCACCGCGATCCGTTCGGCGGTGCGTTTGAGGATCAGCGCGGCGGCCGCCAGCATCAGCGTCGCCGCGCCCGCGTACCACCCGCGCACCTGCATGAATGCCGCCAGGTCGAGCTGGGTCGGCCTGCCCCAGTAGTCGTGCAGGAACAGCGCGCCGAGGTACTTTCGAGGCCAGTAGCCGGCCGCCGCGTTCGCGCGCCGCGCGAGGTCGCCGGAGTGCAGCACGAACTCGGCCAGCGGCGCCAGGACGAGTGCCGCCAGCGCCGTGCCGGCGACCATCGCGATCACGAACGCCACCGTCGGTCTGACCAGGTCGCGCACCGGGAGCCGGCGCCGGCGCCAGTCGAGCAGAGCGCGGAACGCGAAGAACACGACAAGCACGAACATCAGGTGAAAGCTCGACTCGGGATGGCCGCCCAATAACTGCAGGCCGACCACCGCGGCGAGCGCGGCGACGCTGAGCCGTCCCGGTCGCCGGACCAGCAGCTCACAGGCCGCGAGTGCCCACGGGATCCACGCGTACACGCTGGTCAGCGGCCATGCCAGCCAGACGACGAAGAACGTCCCGAACGCGAACACCAGCCCGGTCACGAGCGCCCCGCCGAAGCGCATGCCGAGCAGCCGCCCGAACAGGTAGGCGCCAAACGCGCCGAGGAACAGCTTCAGCATCGCGACGACGGCCAGCGACTTCCAGAACGGCAGCACGTACGACACGAGGCTGAACGGCGAGAACACCGCGGACTGCCCGTCTGCCAGCAGCGGCCGGCCGGCCATGATGTACGGGTTCCACAGCGGGACGGTGGGCAGCTGTGAGCGCGTGTACTGGAGCATCGGCTGGAACACGTCGGCCGAGTCGGCGAGCTCGAAGTTCGTCCCGAGGCCCGGTACATCGGCGGGCTTGGACGCCTGCCACGGGACGGAGCTGAGCAGCGTGTCCGAGCCCGACAGGGTCCGGCCGGGCAGCACCCCCTGGCCCACCATCAGCACCGCGAGCACCGCGTAGATCACCGCTGCGCTCAGGGTGGGGCGCGCGCTCCAGAAGCCCCAGAGCCGGCGGGCACGGCTCACCGGCGCGCGCTCCGAGGGCCCGCCGTCATCCCGGACCGCAACCGACGTCGGGGCGCTGCTCACGGCTGGGGAGGGTATCGGCCGGGCGTCGACTCCGGGCGCACGCCAGTAGAGTCTCGCCCCCGTGGAGCCCACGATCGACCTCGCGGCGGCCGGGCAGGGAGCCCTGCTGTCGACCGCAAACGGACACGCGCATAGCGATGACGCCGACGCCGATGCCGCGATCCGCGCGAGCGCTGCGGCGCCGCTGAAGGTGCTGGTGCTCGCCGACCGCGACTGGACGCATCCTCAGGGCGGAGGGACCGGAGAGAACGTCTACGCCAACGTCGCCCGCTGGGCACGATGGGGAAACCAGGTCACGGTCGTCGCGGGCGCCTATCCGGGCTGCCGGCCTGTCGAGCAGGTCGAGCCCAACCTCGTCGTGCACCGCATGGGCGGCCGCGGCTCGGTCTTCCCGCGCGCGGCGTGGGCGGTCATCCGCGGTCTCGGACGCGACGCCGACGTGGTCTTCGAGGTGATCAACGGGATCGTGTTCCTGACGCCGCTGTGGTTGCGAAAGCCGCGGGTGGCGCTCGTCAACCACCCTCACCGCGATCTCTACATCGGCGAGTTCGGATCCCGCATGGGAAGGATCATGTCGGCGCTGTTCGAGGAGCTGCCGCTGCGGATGCTGTACCGGCGGGTTCCGTTTCTGACGATCTCCGGATCGGCGCGCGACGAGCTGGTCAGCATCGACGGAATCCCGTCGCAGAACATCACGCTCGCCTACTGCGGGATCGGGCCCGGGCCGTTCGGGCCGGGCGAGCCTGCGCCCGACCCACGGCTGCTGTACGTCGGGCGGCTGAAGGCCTACAAGCGCATCGAGGTTCTGCTCGACATGCTCGTGGCGCTCCCGCAGGACGTCTCGCTCGACATCGCCGGCCACGGCGACCACGGCGAAACGCTCTCCGACGAGATCTCGCGCCGCGGTCTGGGCGAGCGCGTCCGTGTCCACGGCCACGTCGACGAGCAGACCAAGGCCGACCTGTACCGGCAGGCCTGGCTGCACGTGACCGCGTCGGCCTCGGAAGGCTGGTCGCTGACCGTGATGGAGGCGGCGCTGTGCGGCACGCCGAGCGCGGCGCTGGCGGTGGGCGGACTGCGCGAGTCGATCGTCGATGGACAGACGGGCCTGCTGTCGCAGACGCCCGCGGAGATGACCGACAGGGTGCGGCTGGTGCTCGTCCGACCACGAGCTGCGCACGCGCCTGGGCGAGGCCGCGCGCGAGCGGGCTCTGACGTTCACCTGGGATCGCACCGCGGCGACGACGCTGGGGGTCGTGCAGCAGCGGGTTGCGCTGGCGCGGGCGCAGCGGGCGCCTTGACTTCCGGCGAGGCCACCGCGGTGGGCGCCTCGACGTTCGAAGAAGCGCTGCGCCTGATCGACGGGGTCGAGGGCTGGCTCTCGGAGGGTCAGGCACGGGTCTTGTGGGATGCCGCGCGCGCCGTGCGCGCGCCGGGACGGATCGTCGAGATCGGTTCGTTTCGCGGCCGCTCGATGATCGTGCTCGCGTCCGCGGCTGCGCCCGGCGTCGAGCTCGTGGCGATCGATCCTCACGGCGGCAGCGACCGCGGGCCGCAGGAGATCGAGGCCGACTCCAAGCGCGGCGACGCCGACAACGATGCGTTTGAGTCAAACCTGAGCCGTGCCGGGGTCCGTGAGCGCGTTCGCCACGTGCGGATGTTTGCGCGCGAAGCAGTTGACGATGTCGCCGGCAACATCGACCTCCTGTACATCGACGGCGCGCATCGCTACCAGCCGGTCCGGGAGGACGTCGAGCTGTGGGGCGCGCGCGTGGGGCCCGGCGGGACGATGCTGATGCACGACGCGTTCAACGCGATCGGCGTGACGCTCGTCCAGCTGCGGCTGCTGCTGCTGTCGTCGAGCTGGCGCTACCAGGGGCGCGAGCGGTCGCTGGCCCGCTACCGGCGGATCCGTTTGCACCGCCCGGGCACGGGCGCGAAACGCGCTGGTTCAGCTCGGCGGCCTGCCGTACTTCGTGCGCAACCTCGTGGTCAAGGTCCTGATCGTTGCGAAGCTGCGGCCGCTGGCGGCCCTTCTGGGTTGTCGGGAGGACTGGCCGTACTGAGCAGGCGGGTCCTCGAGCGAGGCCTCGGGGTCGGCCAGCGGCACCGTCGTCGACGGCCACGTGCGGCGCAGGCTCGGGAAGCGCAGCACCGGCACCAGCGACAGCGCCTCGATCGCGATCGGCAGCGAGATCTTGCTGTCGCCGACCGTGCGGTCGCGGAACACGATCGGCACCTCGGCGACCTGGAAGCCGGCACGTAGCGCGCGATACGTCAGCTCGATGTTGAACACGTAGCCCTGCGAGCGCAGCGTCGGAAGCTCGACGGCCTCGAGCACCTCGCGCCTGATGCAGCGAAAGCCGCCGGTCAGGTCGCGCACCTGCACGCCCAGGATCGTTCGCGCGTACAGCGATCCCGCGCGGCTCAGCAGGCGCCGCAGCGGCGGCCAGTCGATGATCGCTCCGCCGGCCACGTAGCGAGATCCGAGCGCCAGGTCGCAATGGGCGATGGCAGCCAGCAGCTCGGGCAGGTACGCGGGATCGTGCGAGAAGTCGGCGTCCATCACGATCACGATCTCGGCGCCGCCCTGCAGGGCGTGCTCGAAGCCGGCGAGGTACGCGCGGCCCAGCCCCTGCTTGCCCTGGCGGTGAAGCACCTCGAGCGCGGGCAGCTCGGCGGCTAGCTCGTCGGCGAGCTTTCCGGTGCCGTCGGGAGAGGCGTCGTCGACGATCAGCAGCCGGTGCTCGCCGGGAGCGCAGCGCTCGAGCTGGTCCAGCACCGCTCGCGAGATCCGCTCGACGTTTCCGGCCTCGTTGAACGTGGGGATAGTGACCCACACCCTCGCGCCGTCCATGGAGCGGCAGCGTACCGCGAGGCTGGGTGGCGGCGATCCGCCACTAATCTCCCCGCCGATGCGAGCCGTGGCCGTCGCCGGGAAGTAGGCATTCCCCTGCTCCTCGGCGCCGGGGCGTTCGCGCTCGCGTTCGCTCAGAGGCCGGGGCTCGCCACGGCTGACACGAAGATCAACCTGCACGTCGATCCCGGCCGATTCCTCGCCGACGTCGCGTCGATGTGGACCTCGACCGGACAGCTCGGCGACGTCCAGAGCGGGCAGCAGACGGGCTACCTGTTCCCGATGGGCCCGTTCTTCGCCGTCGGCCACGCGTTCGGCATCCCGGACTGGATCGTGCAGCGCCTGTGGCTCGGAACCCTCCTGGCGCTCGCTGCGTGGGGGGTCGTGCGGCTGCTCGACGCGCTGCTCGGACGCCCGCGCGGCGTCGCGCACCTGGTCGCGGGCGCGGTCATCCTCCTGAACCCCTTCGTCGTCACCTACGCCAACCGCACCACGGTCACGCTGCTCGCGTACGCGGCGTTGCCGTGGCTGCTGCTCGTCGTGCACCGGGGGCTGCGCGAGTCGCACCGATGGCGATGGCCGGCGGCCTTCGGGCTGCTGGTCGCGGCCTCCGGGGGCGGGATCAACGGCGCCGTGACGGCGTGGATGCTGCTCGGCCCGGTGCTGCTGCTGTGCTACGAGATCGCGTTCACGCGGATCGGGTGGAAGCAGGCGCGCGGCTTTGTGTGGCGCACGCTGCTGACCACGGTGCTCACGTCGCTGTGGTGGATCGTCCCCGCGTACGTGCAGTCCTCCTACGGGATCGACTTCCTGCACTTCACCGAGCAGCCGGGCACGATCTGGGGCACCACCAGCGCGACCGAGACGCTGCGCCTGATGAGCTTCTGGCTGTCCTACGTCGGGATCGGCTTCAACGGGCGCGCGATCCCGTACTTCGACGACCAGCACACGCTGCTGTTCTCGCTGCCGGTCGTGATCGCGACGCTGCTGGTCCCGGCGGCCGCGCTGGGCGGCTTCGTGTGGACGCGCAGATGGCGCTACGGACCGTTCTTCCTGGGCCTGGCCTTGATTGCCGTACTGGTGATGCAGGCGGGGTATCCCGACGGGACGGCGCTTCGCCACGGCCTGACGTTCGCCTACAACCACTTCGTATCGGTTCGGTTCCTGCGCGCGTCCTACAAGGCCGCGCCGCTGCTGGCCGTGTCGCTGGCGTGCCTGGCGGGGGTCGCCGCGGGACAGGCGTGGTGGCGGCTGGGCGTCACCTGGCGCCGCGCGATCGGGCTCGCGGTCGCCGCCGGCGTGCTGGCACTGGGCGCCTGGCCGTTGGTCACCGGCAAGGCCCAGGACCACCAGGTCTCCTACAAGGCGATCCCGGCCGCATGGCGGGCGGCGGCGCGCGATGTCAACCGGGGGCTGCCGCGCAACTCCCGGGCGATGGTGCTCCCCGGAGACCTGTTCTCGTTCTACACCTGGGGCGGCACCGTCGACCCGATCCTGCCGGCGCTGTCCAAGCGGTCAGTGGCCGAACGCACCGAGGTCCCCTACGCCGACCTGCGGGCAACGGATCTGCTGTGGACGGTCGACGGTCTCGTGCACCAGCGCCGGCTCGTGCCGGGCCAGCTCGCGCCGCTGCTGTCGCTGATGGGCGTGCGCCAGGTCATCACCGGCACCGATGACGACCTCGCCAGAAGTGACGCTCCGCCGCCGGCCGACGCGGCCTCCGAGCTCGCCTCCCAGGGGCTCGCGCGGCCGACGCGCAGCTACGGGCCGGTGTCGAGCTTTGCGCCCAGCGGGGTCGGTCCCGCCCAGCGGCTGGCGCAGGTGCGCCGCTACAACCTCCCACGCGCCCGAGGCATCGTCCGCGTGGAGCCGGCGTCCAACCCGATCGTCGTCGACGGTTCGGCCGACGCGTTCGCGGGGCTGGCCGCCTTCGGCGCGCTTCCATCAAACCGGGCCGTGCTGTACGCGGGGGACTTGTCCGCGGCGTCGCTTCGGCGGTTGGTCGCGGGCGGGGGCGATGTCGTGATCACCGACTCCAACCGCAGGCAGGCATTCGTCCCCGGATCGCTGGACCAGAACGTCGGTCCCGTGCTGGCGCCGTCGCAGGACGTCAGCGCCGACGGGCTGATCCTCGATCCGATCGATCGCGGTCCCGACTACCAGACGGTCGCGAGCTACAGCGGGGTGCGGCTCGTGGAGGCGCCCGCCTCGCCGCTGGTGCCGCAGTTCCCCGAGCATGCGCCGTACGCCGCGATCGACGGATCGGCGCAGACGGCGTGGCTGGCGGATCCGACCCTGACTCCCGATCGCCGCTGGCTCCAGGTCGACTTCGCCAAACCGCGGGCGGTGCCGTACGTCGACCTGATCCCGTACGGCGACGCGGGCGGAAGCGTGCGAGAGGTCGAGATCGCCGGGCATCGGTTCCCCGTGCACGCAGGGGTCAACCGGCTGAGCCTCGGGCTGAAGTCGGCGAGCAGCCTGCGCGTGACGCTCACCGACGTCTCGCCGCCGGCGCCCGGTGCGACGGCCGGCGCCGGCGGGATCCGCGAGCTCCGGATCCCGGGTGTGCGTGCCACCGAGCAGCTGCGCGCTCCTGTCGACGCGGCCGCCGCCCTGCTGGGCGCCAATCTCGACCGGGTGTCGCTCGACTACCTGTTCCGCCGGACCACCGGCGACGACCCGTTCGCCCGCAACACGACCTCTGCGCCGTACTCCGACGGCGACGTGCACGATCCAGGCGACGCGGAGCAGGTGATGCGCAGGACGTTCGACGTGCCGGCGCGCCGCAGCTTCACGTCCTCGGCCTGGGTCAGCGTGTTCCCGCAGACGCCCGACGACACGCTCGACCGCCTCGCCGGCTATCGCGGGCCCGTCCACGCGACTTCCTCGAGCAGGGCCCAGGGCCAGCCGCAGTGGCGCGCGTCCGCCGCGCTCGACGGCGACCCGGCGTCCGCGTGGATCGGAGACTTCGGCGCGGGCGCGCCGGCCTGGATCCAGTGGAGCACGCCGACCCCGGTGCGAGTCACGACGCTGACGCTGCGCCCGGCGGCGCAGCCGGTTCGCACCCCGACGCTCGTGCGGGTGACGTGGCCGGGCGGCTCGACGGGCGCGCTGCGGGTGGCCGCCGGAGGGCGCGTGAAGCTGCCGCGACCGGTGCGAGCCGCGCGGTTCCGGATCGACGTGCTGCGCGGCGCGGCTCCGGCGGGTGCGACGGCGGCCGACCGGGGGGCGGTCGGGATCGCCGAGATCGAGGGCGCCGGCGCCCGGGTGCCGCCACCGCGGGCGGCGACGCTGAACACGCCGTGCGGGACGGTGAGCTTCACCGTTGGCGGCGCGATCGTGCCGATGCGGGTGAGCGGCTCGATGGCCGCGTTTGACCAGGGCACGCCGCTTCGCGCGACCGCCTGCGGGCGCCCCGTCACGCTGTCGTCGGGAACCCAGCAGCTCGTGGTCTCACCGGGACCGTTCGCCGTCGACTACCTGCGCCTCTCGTCGCCGGCGGCGCGGCCGCCACTGGCCGCGGGGCCCAGCGGGCACGTGGTCGCCACGGGCACGGCCGGGCGCGGCTCGTATGACCACGTGCGGGTGTCGGTCTCGCACCCGTCGTGGCTCGTGCTCGGCGAGGGCTACAACCGCGGCTGGCAGGCCTTCTGCAACGGCCGCTCGCTCGGTGCCCCGACTCCGATCGACGGCTACGCCAACGGTTGGCAGGTGCGTCCCGGCTGCCAATCGGTGCGGTTCTCATTCGCGCCCAATCGCGTGGCGAAGCTTGCGTATCTGGTGTCTGCGATCGCCGGATTGCTGTGCCTGCTCGCGTTGATCGGAAGCCACCAATGGCGAGTCGAGTCGCGGCGCACAGCGGCCCGGGACGAGCGCGAGCCGCACGTGTTCCCCGTGCGGCCGGCCGGCGCGCCGTGGCCGGTCGGATCGGCGCTGGCAGCGGCGGTGATCGCCGGCCTTGCATTCGGGTTCGTGTTCGGGATCGCCGTCGGCGTGGCGTCGATTCCCGTGACCGCGTTCGTGTTGTGGCGTGGCGTGGGCGCGCGGCGGCTGACGATCGCTGCAGCGGTGTTACTCGGCGTGCTCGTGCCGCTCGCCTACGTGCTGCACCCGGGGAGCTCCGCCGGGGGCAACCACTTCGGCTACGCCCACGACCATCTCGCCGCGCACTACCTCGCCGTGGCGGCGATCGGGCTGCTCATTGGGGCGCTGTGGCGGACGCTTGCTGCGTCCCAGGGGCGACGACCGCGTCGCGGCTCAAGGACTTCAGATGCCTCCGAGCCGCGATCAGCTCCCCCAGCACCGGCACCACCACCCGCGGGATCGACAGGCGTGACCCCGGCCGGTTGACCCAGGTGATCCCACAAGGGCGGACCCGGTAGCCGAGCCGGCGCGCGATCGCCAGCGCCTCGGCGTCAAACGCCCAGCCGTCGATCCGCGCCCGCGAGAAAGCATCCTCCGCGGCGGGGGCGGTGAACAGCTTGAAGCCGCAGAACACGTCCTTCAGCGGCTCTGACATGACCGCCCGGCACAGCAGGATGAAGCCGATGCTCGCCGCGCGACGGCGCAGCGGCTGCTGGCGCCCGACCTCCGAGCTGGGCGCGTTGCGGGCCCCGGCGACGATGTCGCAGTCGGCCAGCTTGGCCTCCATCTTCGGCAGCGACGCCAGCGACGGCGCGCAGTCGGCGTCGCACATCAGCCGCAGGTCGCCGGTTGCCTCGAGCATCCCGCGGCGGACCGAGAAGCCCTTGCCCATGTTGTGCTCGTTTCGCAGCAGGCGGACGTGCCGGTCGCCGACGAACGGCTGCAGGCGGTCGACGGTGTCGTCCTCGCTGGCGTTGTCGACGACGATGATCTCGAACTCCCCGCCCCGTGCCTCCAGGGCTTCGCCGACCGCGCGGACGATGTTCGCGATCTCGGCGGCCTCGTTGTAGACCGGGATCACCACCGAGATCGAGGGGTGCGCCTTCGACATCGGCACAGTCTATGTACACGGGGGTCGGCCGGGGGCGAATGGCGCCCGACGTTTCTGTCCTGTGGAAGGCCACGCACTCATGGGGCTTTTCCTGGAACTAGGCCGGTCGCACCCGGTAGACCAGCACTCCGCCGGTCGACACCGGCCGCACGCCGAGGGACCCGAACAGCTTTCTCCACGGCCCGGGGACGCTCTGGTCGACCACGACCGCGGTGACCCGCTTGTCGACCACGTACCGCCGCAGCTGCGCCGCGTAGTCGGGTGTCAGCTTCCCGGTCAAGAACATGTTCCACGCCGGATAGCGAGTGAACGACGGCGGGAACGGGTTGCCCGCATAGCCGTCTGAGAGGTTGAAGCGAAAGCCGGTGTTGGCCTGCCAGCGCTCGTTGGGCCCCCACGCGGGGATCGTCAGGACGTTGTCGGACGGGTGAATGTAGGCCTTGTAGGCGCCGGATGCGAAGAACGGCGGGTCGGCGATGCGCGTGTCAAACGAGGAGCTGCCCACGTTCGGGACGATGAACGCGATCGCCACGGCCGTAAGGCCCCAGGCGGCCATCCCGGCGGGCTGGCGCAGCGACCAGCGACTGAGCAGCAGCGCCACCATCAGCGCTGCCGGCAGCAAGTAGAACACCGCGAACCGGACGGGAATCGCGTAGCGGAGGACCGGAAGCTGCTTGAGCAGCCACCAGGGACCGTGGATCGAGGTCTTGTGACCGTGGACGAACAGCGTCGCGCCGAGCGCCAGGATCACCGTGATCAGAAGCGACCCCGCGATCACCCAGGTCACGCGGCTGCGTCGGCCCTGCCAGATGAACCACCCGATCAGGATCAGCAGCGGCACCCCCAGGTAGCTCTCGGTGCTCGAGCCGATCGCGGAGACGCCATGGTGGCGGGTGAGCGCGACCAGCGAAGGAGGTATCACCAGCGACGTCAGGTCCGCCGAGAAGGACGTCTCACCCGGTGGATAGTGGTGCCCGAACTCGAAATACAACAGGTACGGGCTGACCACGATCACGCTTGCCGCGAGCGCGCCGATCAGCAGCTTGACGACGTCGACGCAGTGCCGGCCGCTGCTCGGGAAGCAGCACGAACGCGACCGCCAAGCGTGATCGCCCCGAACAGCGTCGCGGTGGCGAGCACCTCGCTGGAGATCGAGAACTGGGCGATCATCGCCAGCGCCATCCACAGCACGAATGCGCGGGATCCGATCGAGCCCTCCAGGCGCCGCAGCACTAGCAGCACGAACACGGGCAGCAGCGGCACCAGCGCCAGTTACGGGCCGCCGGTCAGATGGGTCAGCATGTACGGCGAGAACCCGTAGATGTAGCCGCCGACCAGCGACGGCGCCGTCCGGCGCGGTCACGTGGCGGCAGAGCAGGAACGCCGTCCATGCGCTCAGCGCCGGCGACGCCAGCTGGATGATGTTCCAGGTGACGGCTGGCCCGAACGCCAGCGTGATCGGGGCGAGCAGCAGGCTCGGTCCTGGCATGCCCGTGGCCCACGTGAGGTTGAACCCGTCGGGGACGAACATCACGTGGGTGACGAACGGGTTGAGCCCGTGCAGCAGCGCGTGCGGCCACCACGCGAAGAACCACATGAACGCGCTCGAGTCGATCGGGTCCGAGGCGACGATCCGGCTGCCGAAATGCCGGATCACAGGGATTCCGAACAGCGCCAACGACAGCACTGCGTACAGCCCGAGCGGCCACAGCGTCGCCCGCCACGACCACGAGTGCGCGACGCGCGCCGGGCCTCGCTCTCAGAGCCCGTCGGCCGCGGGAGCCGATCGCTTCGGTGGTCACCGCGAGGCCGACGCGGTGTCGCGCGTGTCGGCGGGCTCGGCGCTGGCCGGCGCGGGATCGCTGCGCCGACGGGGTCGACCAGGTACAGCGGCCTGGCCAGGACCTCGGCATGCACGCGCGCCATGTACCGGCCGAGGATGCCCACCGTGGTCAGCTGGACGCCGGACAGGAACAGCACCGCCACCAGCACCCAGACCCACACGCTCGGGTTCACCGCTCCGAGCAGCGTCAGCACCGCGATCACGATCGCGCCCAGCGCGCTGAGCTGCGCGATCACGATCCCGAACAGCGTCGCGAGCTGCAGCGGGACGTCCGAGAACGACGCCAGCGCCTCGAGCGCGAGCGCCAGCAGCTGCGGGTAGGAGGCGCCGCGGCCCGGCGTTACGGCCCGCGCGGCGGTACTCGACCGGGACCTGCTCGTAGCCGACCCACGCCACCATCCCGCGCAGGAACCGGCGCCGCTCCGGCATCCGCTTGATCGCCTCGACGACGCGGCGCGACATCACCCGGAAGTCGCCCGCCTGACCCTGGTAGGGGACCCGCGCGACGCGCCGCCATCAGTCCGTAGAACGCCGTCGCCAGGATCCGCTTGAGCGGCGCTCTCGTCGCGCCCGATGCGCCTGGCGTAGGCCACGTCGGCGCCTGCGGCGAACGGCTGCGAGCATCTCCGGCAGCAGCTCCGGCGGGTCCTGGAGGTCGGCGTGCATCAGCGCGACGTTGTCTCCCGCGGGCGTGATCGAGCCCGGCCGACATCGCGATCTCCATCCCGAAGTTGCGCGACAGCTTGACCAGCACGACGCCGCGGCCCGGGCTCGCGCAGCCACTGTTCGATCATCGCCACGAGACTGGTCGGTTGAGCCGTCGTCGACGTAGACGATCTCGCCTCGCTCCGTCGAGTCCGGCGAGGACCTCGGAGAGCCTGCGGTGGAGCTCCGGCAGGTTCCCGGACTCGTTGAGGACCGGGACGACGACCGAGAGCAGCGGAGCTGTCTCCATGCGCGGAGGTTAAACGCCACCGCCTACAATCGCGCGCCTTGGAGCAGCAGGCATACCGCGAGCAGTTCGAGACCGAGGACGCGCACTGGTGGTTTGAGGGGCGGCGGGCGGTCATCTGGGCGCTGCTCGATCGCGCCGGGCTGGCCGCGTCGGCCGGAGGCCTGCGGATTCTGGACGCCGGCTGCGGCACCGGGCGCAACCTGATCGAGTTCGGGCCGCTCGGCGATGCCCGCGGGATCGATTCCTCGCCGGAGGCGATCGACTTCTGCCGCCGCCGCGGCGTGCTCGGCGCGACCGAGGGGCGACTGGAGAGCCTGCCGTTCGACGACGGCTCATTCGATCTGATCCTCGCCACCGACGTCCTCGAGCACATCGAGGATGACCAATCCGTGATGCGCGAGCTCAGGCGGGTGGCTGCCCCGGGGGCCTGCCTGCTGGCGACCGTGCCTGCGTACCGCTGGCTGTGGAGCCAGCACGACGACGCCCACCACCACTTCCGCCGTTACACGCTTCGGGACCTGCGCGAGCGCCTGGGCGACCAGGGCTGGGAGACCGCCGAGTGGAGCTACTTCAACACGGCGCTGCTGCCGCCGATCGCCGTCGTCAGGACGCTCGGCAGACGCCGTCCGCCGGCGGACGGCCGCCCGGACCTGAAGCTCACCCCGCCGGCGCTGAACCGCATGCTGCTCGCGCCGATGCAGGGCGAGGCGGCGTTGATCAGGCGCGGCGCGCGACTTCCGGCCGGGGTCTCGATCGGGCTCGTCTGCAAGGCCGCTGCGGTCAGCGATCGCCGCCCAGGGCCAGCGGCTCAGGCCTCCCCCGCAGCGCCCCGAGCAGCTCATCCAGGAGCGGGCGCTCACGGCGCACCGCGGTGACGAGGTAGACCGCGACGAACAGCACGAGCTCGGCGAGCGCCTGAGCCAGCGAGCGGTGACCGCCCCACAGCACGACCCGCAGCAGCAGGGCAGCGGCGCACGCGAGCGCCAGCGGCAGCAGCGTCGGCGTCAGCAGCGCTCGGTAGCGGACGCCGCCCAGCATCCCGCGCATGTACACGCTGCGGACCGCCAGCGCCACCAGCGCCGCCGCAATCCGCCCGTACACGAACCCATCAAACCCGTCGAGCAGCAGCCCCGGGACGGCCAGCAAGAGGAAAGCCGCCATGCCGGCGAGCGCCTCGACCGCCGGCGGCCGGGTCAGCCCGTGCGCGCGGAAGAACGAGAACCAGTTGAAGCCCAGCTGCGTGATCGCTCCGACGATCGCGAGCCCCTGCAGCAGGACGACCGCCGGCGCCCACTGGTCGCCGAGCACGAACGACACGAGGTCGGGTGCGAACAGGACGATCCCGGCGGCGTACGGGAGCACCCACATCAGCGTCGCGCGGTTTGACTTCAGGTAGAGCTCCTCGAGCGCCTCGCGCTGGTTCTGGATCGCACAGATCGCCGGGTAGATCGTGGCGGTGATGATCTGGTCGGCGCGGTCGATGTAGCGCGTCAGCGTCGCGGCCAGCGTGATGTAGCCCGCGGCGGCCAGGCCGTCGTGGAGCTTGAACACGAGGATCTGGCCCTGGGCGACGACCATCGTCGCCACCACCGTGAGCAGGATCGGCGCGGAGAAGCCCAGGTAGCGCGCGGTCAGCGTCCGGTCGAAGCGCAGCCGCAGCCGGTAGGGCGACACCACCACGGTCGCCGCGACGGCCACCACGTACCCGGCGACCTGGCCGATGATGATCGACCACACGCCGAGATCGGTCGCGGCCGCCAGCGGGATCGTGACCACGAACGAGACCAGCGGCTGGATCGCCTGCAGCGAGCGTTGCCGGCGGTAGTCCATGCGGCGAAAGAAGATCCACAGCGGCGCCTGCAGCGCGAACGCCAGCGGCAGGTAGGCGAGGCTCGCCATCAGCGGCAGCAGTTGGTCGTCGCGATACACGAGCGCGACGACCGGCGAGAGCGCCAGGATCACGAGCGCCATCCCCGCCGACAGCACCAGTTCCAGCGTGAATGCGTGCTGGAACTCGCGCTCCTGATCTGCCTCCTCCTGCTGGACGAAGGCTTCGTCGATGCCGACGCGCTTGAGCGCGATCAGTGAGATCACGGTGGTCGACACCACGCCGTAGAGGCCGATCTGGCTGGGGCCCAGGAGGCGCGTGACGACGAGGCCCTGGATCAGGACCAGGAGGTCGATGCCGACCAGGAAGCCCGCGGTGACCATCGCTCCGCGAACCGTGCGACGGCGCAACTCAGCGCGAGGGAACGGCAGGCGGTCGCTCATTGCGCGGCTCGGAGAACCAACACCTGATACACGCCGAAGCGCGCATACGGCCGGTAGGCCGCCGCGAGGTAGCGATCGAGGATGTGGACGCCGCTCGAGCGGGCGGATCCGTTGGGCTCGATCGCCTCGGCGCGGGGGTCGAGCCACCTGATCACGACCTTGGTCTTAGAACGCCGCAGCGAGTCGACGATCTGGCGCTGCACCGATGCCGTGGTGACGAGTCCCGGTTGCATCACGTCGTAGCGGGTGGGATTCGGGTGCCCGAGGATCACGTACAGGAGCGGGTCGCCCGCGGTGACCCGGTCGTGGCGCGGGTTGGCGACGAAGATCGGCTCGCCGGGCGCCAGCAGCGTGTGGATAGATCGCTCTAGCGACCCAAGCGCGCCGGCGTCGGCCGTCTCGGTCTTGACGCCGTCGCCCGCCGGGCCGGGCACCGCGGCCAGCGACGGCGGATGCAGCAGCTGCCCGGCACGGCGGTCGAGGCCGTGCAGGACGATCAGGCCGAGCGCACACAGCAGCGCGATTCGCACGGCCGCGATCCGCGCGGCGGCAGCCGCCTGCGCGAGCATGATCGGCAGGACCGCGGCGAGCGGGATGAGGTGAAAGACGTCGGTGCGGCCGATCAGGTAGGCGAGCCCCACCAGTGCGAGCGGGACGAGCGACAGGGACGCCGGGTCGATCCGGGCGGGCCTGTGCATCGTCGCGGTGATCCCTCCGCCCAACGCGGCGCGCGCATAGACCGGGGGCCTCGGCCCTGCGCGCATGGCGGTCGCGATCGCCCACATGGCCAGGCCGATCACGAGGATCAGCGGGATGTAGAACTCGATCAGCTTGCTGGGCCGAAGCGGTCCGTGAAACCCGAGGGGGAACGGCAGCCGTTGCAGGCCCTGGATTCCGTAGAAGCCCAGCGTGTCGTGCCACATCGCGCCCGGGCTCACGAGGATGAACGGAGCGAGGACGACCACCCCGCAGCCGCTGCCGATCGCGGCCGCTCGGGCGCGAGCACCGATCGGTGCCTCCATGGCCACGCCGATGATCGCCGCGATGCCGATCTCGAGGCGAAACAGGCACGCGATCCCGGCGAGCACAGCGCCCAACGCGGGCCGGCGTCTCGCCGCCAGCAGCGCGCCGAACGCGAGCGCGAGCGCCGGCGGGTTCGGTCCCGGGCCGGTGGGAAACGCCATCGCGCCGGCGACCGCCAGCCACGCGGCCAGCGCATAGCTCTCGGGCGCGCGGCGGCGGGCGAGGCGGTAAGCAAGCAGCGCGACGGTTGCGTCGGTCAGCGTCCGGACGATCCGCCAGGCGAGCAGCGACGGGCCGAAGATCTGCTGCAGCAGCGCGAGCACCAGCGGCTGGCCGGGCATGTAGTTCGTCCAGAAGTCGCGATACGGCCACTGGCCGGCGGCGATCCGGGATCCCGCCTGGAGCATCAGGCCCTCGTCGTGCGGCGAGATCTCGCGCAGGATCGTGAACCCCGACAGCGCGGCCGCGAGCACGAACAGGAGCACCTGCAGACCGGTCGACGGCGAGGCCGAATCGTCCGCCCGGGGAGTGCGCGGCGCCACCGCGGGGGAGAGGAACGGCGGCCGCTGGGTCGCGGGGTGGTCGCGGACGCTCACGTGCGGCTCCGCGGCGCGGGCCGGCCGTCGAGCCGGCGGATCGGCGCGGCGGGCACCGCCAGCTCGACCGAGACCTTGGCCGAGCGCCGGAGCCGGCGCCGCTCGCGGGCCATCGCGCCCAGCAGCGGCAGCGCCGCGACCGCGCCGCCGAGATGAGCCCGCAGGCGCCGCTCGCGCAGCGCGTGCCACGCCCACCCGAGCTGCCGGTAGGCGACCAGGTGCATCCAGCGAAGCGGAAACGCCTTGGCCACCAGCATCAGCGTGTTGCGTTCGATCCAGTGCTCGACCGGAGGCGACAGCTGCCACGAGGAGCCGCCGCCGGCATGCTCTGCGACCGCGGGCTCGTAAGCGCAGCTCCAGCCGGCCAGCCTGAGCCGCAGGCCGAGGTCGACGTCCTCGAGGTATGAGAAGAAGCGCTCGTCGAAGCCGCCCACGTCGAGCACCGCGCGGCGCCTGTAGACGGCGGCCCCGGCGCACGGCGCAAACACCTCGCCGGGGGCGTCGTAGCGGCCGTCGTCGGGCTCGAAGCGGCCGCGCTGCTCACAGACGCCGTCGCGGCGCAGGAAGTCGCCGGTGTCATAGAGCGTGCCGCTGCCGTTCATCTGCACCATCTTGCACGCCACGGCGCTGAGCGACGGATCGACCTCGAGCACCGCCGTCATCCGTTCGATCCAGTCGGGAGCGAGCACCACGTCGGTGTTGACGAGGGCCACGGCGTCGGTGCCGGCGGCCTCGATCCCGCGGTTGGCAGCGAACGCGAAGCCCGTGTTGCTACCGAGCTCGATGATCCTGATCGGCAGGTCTGAGCGCCGCGCGAGCTCGAGCGAGTCGTCGACCGAGCCGTTGTCGACGATCACGACCTCGGCCGCGGGACGAGTCTGGGCGGCCAGCGACCCCAGGCACTGCGCCAGCCAACGCCGCCCGTTCCAGTTCGGAACGACGACCGCGACCTCCATCCGCAGAGGCATGCGGCGCGAGTCTATCCCTGCGTGGGACGTGTACGGTGGCGCGGCGTGAGGGTCGGCGTAGACGCCCGTCATCTCGCCGCCCACCGCGGCGTCGCGCGCTACACCGGCGCGCTGCTCGACGCGCTCGCGCGCGAGTTCCCGGACGACTGCTGGGCGCTGTTCGTCCCGGGCAGCGCGCAGCATCCGGCGGTCGAGGCTCTGCGCGGTCACGCCAACGTCGAGGTGCACCGCCATCGGTTCGCGAGCCGTCCGCTGTTCGCCGCCGCCGCCGTGGCGCGGCGCCCGCGTCTTGACCGGCTGATCGGCGACCCGCTGGACCTGATCTGGATGCCGGCCCCGGCACCCGTCGCGGTGTCGCATTCGGTTCCGCTCGTGCTCACGGTCCAGGACCTCAGCTTCGAGCGCCGGCCGCGCGACTTCACGGCGTACGAGCGCCTGTGGCACCTGTTGGCGCGGCCGCGGTCGCTTGGGCGGCGGGCCGCCCGGGTGATCGTCCTGGCGCCGTCGACTGGGGACGAGGTCGGCGCGGCCTGGCGGATCCCGGCCGAGCGGATCAGGGTCGTCGCGCCGGGTGTTGCGTTACCGGACCCCGTTTCCGGGACGGTGCGCGCGCTCAATCTCCCCGGCCCCTACCTGCTGGCCGTGGGCGCGCTGGAGCCTCGCAAGGCGCCGGACCTGCTGGCGCAGGCATACGCCCGCGCTCGGGAGGGCGGATTGGACGCAGACCTGGTGTTCGCGGGGGAGGGACGGCTCGCGGAGCGGGTGCGGGGACCGGGGGTACACGTCCTCGGCCAGGTCAGCGACGACCAGCTCGACGCGCTCTACCGCGGCGCCCTGGCGCTCGTGGTCCCGTCGCTGCTCGAGGGCTATGGGCTGCCGCTACGCGAGGCGCTGGCGCGGGGGGTGCCGGCTGTCGTCAGCGACCTGCCGTCGTTCGGGGCGGAGCTGTCGCCGGCGGTGCTGCGGGTGCCGCCGGGGGATGTCGATGCGCTGGCGTCGGCGCTGCTGCGGATCGGGGGTGACGAGGAGCTGCGGTCCGGGCTGGCGAGCGCCGCCCGGGAGACCGTCGATGGCCTTACCTGGGAGGCCGCGGCGCGGGGGACTCGGGCGGTGTTCGCGGAGGTGGCTGAGGGTCGAACGTCAACGGCCCAATGAGGAGAGGGGATGGGGCGGGTCGGGGAGTGCGAGAGGGTGCATAACACGACACACGCGACGATTCCGCCGAAGCGTGTCGTGAAACGCGCCGCATACGGTGCTTAACACGGCACGCCTCGGGATCGAGCGATCGATTGTCGTGATATGCCCCCGTTCGGGGCCTGATCAGACCCGAACAGCGGTGCCGCGCGCGGCGATCCGCGCCAGCTTCACGCGGGCGGTCTTGTCGAGCTCGACCTTGCGCAGGCGCACCACGTTCGGCGTCACCTCGACGCATTCGTCCTCGCGCAGGAACTCCAGCGCCTGGTCGAGCGACAGCTGGCGCTTGGGCACCAGCCGGACGAGCTCGTCGGCCGTCGACGAGCGCATGTTCGTCAGGTGCTTCTCCTTGGTGGCGTTGACGTCGAGGTCCTCGGCGCGAGAGCTCTCGCCGACGATCATGCCCTCGTAGACCTCGTCGCCGGGACCCACGAACAGCGTCCCGCGCTCCTGGAGGTTGAACAGCGCAAACGAGGCCACCGTGCCGCGGCGGTCGGCGACCAGCGAGCCGCTGGGGCGGGTGCGCAGCTCTCCGTGCCAGGGCTCCCAGCGGTCGAACACGTGGTGCACCAGGCCGGTGCCGCGGGTCTCGGTGAGAAATTCGGTACGGAACCCGATCAGCCCTCGCGCCGGCACCAGGTACTCCATGCGCACCCAGCCGGTGCCGTGGTTGACCATCTGCTCCATCCGGCCCTTGCGCATCGCCAGCAGCTGGGTGACGACGCCGACGTACTCGTCGGGAATGTCGACGCTCATCCGCTCCACCGGCTCGCTCACGGTGCCGTCGACCTCCCTCGTGACCACTTGCGGCTTGCCGACCGTCAGCTCGAAGCCCTCGCGACGCATCAACTCGACGAGCACCGCAAGCGCCAGCTCGCCGCGCCCCTGAACCTCCCACACGTCGGGGCGCTCCGTCTCCATGATGCGCAGCGAGACGTTGCCCACCAGCTCGCGGTCCAACCGCGCGCGCAGCTGGCTGGCGGTCAGCTTGTCGCCGTCCTGCCCGGACAGCGGCGAGGTGTTGATGCCGACGGTCACCGACAGCGACGGCTCGTCGACCGTGATCACCGGCAGTGGCCGCGGGTCATCCGCGTCGGCGAGCGTCTCGCCGATCGTGATCTCCGGGATCCCCGCCACCGAGATGATCTCGCCCGGACCGGCCTCGTCGGCATCGACGCGGTCGAGTGCCTCGGTGACGTACAGCTCCGAGACGCGAACCCGCTCGATCTCGCCGTCGGCGCGACACCAGGCGATCGTCTCGCCGCGCCGGATCGTGCCCTGGCGCACGCGGCAGATCGCCAGCCGGCCGACGTACGGCGACGCGTCGAGATTCGTCACGTGCGCCTGCAAAGGATGCCCGGGCTCATACTCGGGCGCCGGGATGTGCTCGACGAGCAGCTCCAGCAGCGGCCCGAGGTCGGTGCCCGGCTCTCCGGGATCGAGCGAGGCCCGCCCTTCGCGAGCATTGGTGTAGACGATCGGAAACTCGATCTGGGATTCGTCGGCGTCGAGATCGAGGAACAGCTCGTAGACCTCGTCGACCACCTCGTCGACGCGGGCGTCCGGTCGGTCGACCTTGTTGACGACGAGGATCACGGGCAGCCTGGCCTCCAGCGCCTTGCGCAGGACGAACCGGGTCTGCGGCAGCGGGCCCTCGCTGGCGTCGACGAGCAGGAGCACGCCGTCGACCATCGTCAGGCCGCGCTCGACCTCGCCGCCGAAGTCGGCGTGGCCGGGGGTGTCGACGATGTTGAGCTTGACGCCGGCGTAGTGCACGGCGGTGTTCTTGGCCAGGATCGTGATGCCCTTCTCGCGCTCGAGGTCCATCGAGTCGAGCACGCGGTCATTGACGTCCTGGTTGGCGCGAAACGCTCCCGACTGCCACAGCAGGGCGTCGACCAGCGTCGTCTTGCCGTGGTCGACGTGGGCGATGATCGCGAGGTTGCGGATGTCGGTTCGCGCTGCCATTCCCAGTCCACGATAGCCCGCCAGGCCCGAAGACCCGCCATCCGGCGCCTTCACACGAACTGCACAAATCCGAGCAAAAGCGGCATATGATGCCGCCAGTGATCCACGGCGGGGGAGCACTGTGAGCGATATCCGCGACCCTTACGAGGCTGAGCGCCTCGACGTTGTCGCCCCCGATGAGCTGCATACGCGCAGGGACTTCCTGCAGCGCACCGCGGTCACCGCGGGCCTCGCAGCCTCGCTTGGGCTGACCCTGCACCCCGACACCGTGATCGCCGCGGCGGCACGACAGCAGCGTCGCGCCGCGATCCCCTCGCCCCGAAACCTTCCGATCGACACGTTCGTCGTGCTTGATGATGGAAAACCGCTCGTTCGACCACTACCTCGGCTGGCTGCCGGGCGCCGACGGGCGGCAGGCCGGCCTGCGGTTCACCGACGCCCAAGGACGCGCGTTCTCAACCCACCGGCTGGTCAACAACTACCAGGGCTGCGGGTTCCTGGACCCCGACCACTCATGGGACGGCGGGCGGACGGAGATGGACGGCGGCAAGATGGACGGCTTCCTGCGCGCCCAGAGCGACGTGTTCTCGATCGGCTACTACGCCGAGCAGGACCTTCCGTTCACGCCGCACGTAGCGAAGGCGTTCACGGCCTACGACCGCTTCTTCTGCT
This sequence comes from uncultured Solirubrobacterales bacterium, assembly GCA_963725925.1. GTDB lineage: Bacteria > Actinomycetota > Thermoleophilia > Solirubrobacterales > Solirubrobacteraceae > Palsa-465. The sequence continues at coordinate 99,991 of CAVSAY010000017.1, read as the reverse complement.
CGCTGCTGTCGTCCACGTACCCCAACCGCGAGTACATGCATGCGGGCCAGTCCTACGGGATGATGGACAACACGGTGCCGATCTCACCGAGCGGCCAGCTCGGCTTCCCCGACACGACGATCTTCCACGCGCTGTCGGCCAAGGGCGTCTCCAACCGCTACTACTACTCCGACATCCCGGTCTCGGCGCTGTGGGGCGCGCCCGGGATCTCGCGCTCGAGCCCGGTCCAGACCTACTACGAGCAGGCCGCGACCGGCACGCTGCCGGCGCTGTCGTTCGTCGACCCGGCGTTCAACGGCGAGGACCAGGGCACGTCGGGAGACGAGCACCCGCACGGCGATGTCCGGGTCGGCCAGGCATTCGTCGCCGACGTCGTCCACGCGTTCCTGGAGTCGCCGCAGTTCAAGCGCGGCGCGCTGTTCATCGTCTACGACGAGTGGGGCGGCTTCTTCGACCACGTCCCGCCGCCCCGCGTCCCCGACCTGCGCGCCAGCTCGGACATCAACAAGGACTTCGGCCAGATGGGCCTGCGAATCCCGGCGGTGGTGGTGTCACCGTACGCGCGACGCGGCTACGTCGACCATTCGATCTACGGGTTTGAGTCGATCCTGAAGATGATCCGCTACCGCTACGGGATCGGGCCGCTGACGCCGCGCGACCTGTACGCGAACAGCATCGCCGCGTCGTTTGACTGGGAGTCCAAGCCCGACTACGACGTGCCGGCGCTGCCGACCCCGCCGCACATCATGGGCACGGCGTGCAGTGGCTCGAGCCCGCTGAGCGGCCTGCCGGTGCCGGTGCCGACGCCACCCACGCCGCCCGTGCCCCTGGCCACGCGCGACACAAGTGGAGGGCACAGCAGCCGGAGGAGCGCCCCAAGCCACACGACCTCGCCAACCTGGTCACGTCGGGGTACCTCGAGCGGCTGCACTTCAAGTACCGCCCCGCCACGCCCGCCACGATGTTCCGCCATCCGTCCTCGCTGGGGATGCGGCCGTGAGACGAACAGCCCTGCTCGCCTCCGTCAGCGTCGCGACCGCCGCGATCGCGTACTCCGCGGCCGCCGGCGCCGACAGCTTCACCCCGGTGCGGCTTGCGATCAACATCGCTCCGGTCGCCCGACTGCACCAGCCGCTCAAGGTCAGCGTCGACGTCAGCGCCGACCCCAGCGTGCTCGACAACGCGACGGGCCCGCTGCGGATCCGCGTCAAGCTCGCGCAAGAGTGCGGCGGCACGTTCGCGTCGACGCCGGGCATCACGCTGCTCGACCAGCAGCTGCGTCCTCAGCCGGCGACGGGGCGTGCCTACGACGCCAACGCGAGCGGGTCCGGCCGGCCGACGCGCTACGGCGACCAGACGGTGTGCGCGTTCCTGGAGGAGACCGGCGACAACCGCATGTTCGCCAACGACACCTCCAATGAGGTCAACGTCTCGCGCAAGTGCACCACCGCCGCGGCGACGTACGACACCGCGCGGCGCCGGCACGCGCGGCAGAGCACGCTCAACGCCGATCGCCGCGCCGCCCGCCGCGCCTGTGGGCCGGGTGTGCCGCTGTGAGGCGGCTCAGGCTCGGCTTCGCGCTCGTCTGCTGCATGTCGCTGGCCGCTTGCGCCGGCCGGGCGCAAGCGGCGCTGCCCCCGATCCACCACGTGTTCGTGATCGTGCTCGAGAACGAGTCGGCGTCGACTACGTTCGGCTCTGGTAGCCCCGCTCCGTACCTGTCGCAGACGCTGCGTGCGCAGGGCGCGTATCTGCCCAAGTACTACGGCATCGGCCACGAGAGCAACGACAACTACATCGCGATGGTCTCCGGCGAGGCGCCGAACGCCGCCAACCAGTCCGACTGTCAGACGTTCTCGGACTTCGCGTCCAGCGCGCTCGGGCCCAACGGCCAGGCGCTCGGGCCCGGGTGCGTGTACCCGTCCAACGTGCAGACGATCGCCGGTCAGCTGACCGACGCCGGGCTGACCTGGCGCGACTACAACGAGGGCATGGGAGCGGATCCACAGCGTGAGTCATCTGTCTGCGCCCACCCGGGAATCAACACGGTCGACGGCACCCAGAAGGCCACCGCGACGGACGAGTACGCGACCCGCCACAACCCGTTCGTCTACTTCCACTCGATCATCGACGACACGACGCTCTGCGACACGCACGTCGTCGGCCTCGACATGCTGACCAAGGACCTTGCGTCGGCGGCGGACACGCCCAACTACGTGTTCATCACGCCCGATCTGTGCGACGACGGCCATGACGCCCCCTGCGCCAACGGGCAGCCCGGAGGCCTCGCCCAAGCCGACGGCTTCCTGCGCCAGTGGGTTCCGCGGATTACCGGCTCGCCCGCGTTCAAGAACCAGAATGGATTGCTGATCGTCACGTTCGACGAGGCCGAGACCGACGACGCGAGCTCCTGCTGCGGCGAGATACCCGGTCCGGGCTCGCCACTTCCCGGCATCTTCGGGATGGGCGGAGGCGACGTCGGTGCGGTCCTGCTGTCGCCGTGCATCGCGCCCGGGACGGTCTCGCAGACTCCCTACAACCACTACACGATGCTGCGCAGCGTCGAGGACCTGTTCGCGCTGTCGCATCTGGGCTACGCCGGACTCTCCGGCGAGCAGTCGTTCGGCTCCGATGTGTTCACGCGCAGCTGTCCGCTGGCGGCGGCAAACGCGCCGCCGTCGGTGCGAATCAAGGCGCCTTCGATCGCCTCGAACTCCTCGACCAAGCCGCAGATCCCGCTCTCCTGGAGCTCGGTCGGATCGCCGGCGACCAGCTACACGATCCAGGTGCAGCAGGGCGCGGGCGCCTGGCGGACGCTGCTTGCCGCCTCAACCCACCGGTCGCTGACATTCGCGGGACAGGCCGGGCGCACGTATCGCTTCCGCGTGCGCGGGATCGGCGCGTCGGGCCTGGCCGGCGCGTTTGCCACCGCGACCACCGTGACCCCGTCAGGTGTTCACCCCAGCGGCAGCCACTTCACGGGCTCCTGGCACGTCACACGCGTCAACGGCGCCTGGCAGGGACACACGATCAAGAGCTCCAAACCCGGCTCCAAGCTCACGTTGCGCTACGTCGGTGGGGCGCTCGAGATCATCGGTGACCGCGGGCCCAGCGGCGGCCGGGCGCGGGTCACCTTCGACGGCCACAGCAGCACGGTCAACCTGCACGCCGCGCACGCCCGGACGCGGCAGGTCCTCTACCGACGGGCCGCCGCCGCCGGACGCCACCACCTGACGCTGAACGTCCTAAGCGGGGTCGTCGCGCTCGAGGGGCTGGCGATCAGCTCCCGCACCGGCTGACGGTCCCCCTGCTTCCGGCTCGCCCGCTTCCAGCTCGCCTCGCGAACCCTCCGGGAGCTGACCGGGCGAGACCTCGCCGTTGGCCTCCGCCGCGACTGCGCGGATCACATCCAGCGCGGGCTTGACGAGGTCGATCGGGAACACGATCGTCGAGTTCTGGTTGGCGCCGATCTCACGCAGCGTCTGCAGGTAGCGCAGCTGCAGGGTCGTCGGGTTGCGACCGATCACGTCGGCCGCCTCGGCGAGCTTCGCGGCTGCCTGGAACTCGCCTTCGGCGTTGATGATCTTCGCGCGCCGCTCGCGCTCGGCCTCGGCCTGCCGGGCGATCGCGTGCTGCATTCGCTCGGGGATCTCGACGTCGCGGATCTCGACGGTCGTGACCTTGATTCCCCACGGCTCGGTCTGCGAGTCGATCACGTGCTGAAGGCTCTCGTTGAGTTGCTCGCGCTCGGCCAGCAGCGAGTCGAGGTCGACCCCGCCGAGCACCGAGCGCAGCGTCGTCTGAGCGATCTGGAGCGTCGCGTTCTCGAAGCTCTCGACCTGCGTGACTGCGCTGTTGGCGTCCACCACGCGGTAGTAACAGACGGCCGTAACCCGCACCGGGATGTTGTCGCGCGTGATCGTCTCCTGCGGAGGAACCGTGAGCGTGACCGTGCGCAGGCTCACCCGCACCATGCGGTCGATCGACGGCACCAGCAGCACGAGGCCCGGGCCTCGCTGGTCCATCAGCCGCCCCAGCCGGAACACCACCGCACGCTCGTATTCGCGCAAGACCCGCACCGAGGCGGCCGCGACGGTCAGCCCGATCACGACCAGCACGACCAGCACGACCAGGATCGCGGTCACGTCAGCTCCCATTCCTCGGCAGGACGCACCCCGACGGTAAGTCCGGTCAGGTGCTCGACCACGATCTGGTCGCCGACGTGCAGCTCGCTGCCCTCCTCGTCGATGATCGATCGCCGCGCCCGCCACAGCGCGCCGTCCACCAGCACGCTGCCGGTCGGCTCGGCCCAGCTGCGAACCACGCCGAGATGGCCGATCAGGCCTTCGGGCCCGGCGCGGACGCGCCGCCGCCGCACCGCCATCCCCTTGGTCACCGAGAGCGCAACTGCGCCCAACCCGATCGCCACCAGCAGGATCGCGCTGATCAAGGCCAGCGCGAGCCCGCCGCCAAGGCCGCTGACGGCAAGCACGGCGCCCACGCCGATGGCGATGACGCCAGGTCCGCCCAGCATCCCGAGCGAAGGCACATGCGCCTCGGCCACGATCACGATCGCTCCCACAATCAGAAGCGACACGCCGAGTGCGGTCATGTCTCAATGGTACGCCTGTCGACCCGCCGGCCGAGGGCGTTTTCACTCGGCCGTCGCCGGGCGCGGGCTAATCGCGTCAGGCCGACAACGCGCGCCGGATCGCGCTGCGCCCGCGCTTGTTCTGGAACATCGCGGAGTCCGCGCGGCGCAACAGGTCGTCGGCGGTGTCGGCGTCGATCGGGAACACCGCGCGCCCGACGCTTGCGCCGAGTCGCAGCTCGTGGCCGGCGATCTTGAAGGGATCCTGGAACGCGCGAGTCAGGCGTGCGATGACCGCTTCGGCTTCCTGGGGCGAGGTGTGATTGTGGATCAGGATCGCGAACTCGTCGCCGCCGAGGCGGGCGACCGCGTCGTCGGCCCGCGTGGACCCGATCAGACGCTGGCCGACGGCGACCAGCAGCTGGTCTCCGACCTCGTGGCCGAACTCGTCGTTGACCGGCTTGAACCCGTCGAGGTCGACGTAGAACAGCGTCAGCGACTGGCTGCGCTGCCGGGCGCGGTTGATCGCGGCGCGCAGCTGCTCGGTGAACTGGAGGCGGTTGGCCAGCCCGGTGAGCTGGTCGTGGAGCGCCTGGTGGGTGATCTGGTCGACCAGCGCGCCGTTCTGAAGCGCCGTGGTCGCCTGAGCCGCGACGCCCGAGAGCCGGTCGAGCAGGTCGGGGCTGGGCTTGAGCCGCTCCGCGCGCTCCATCACCGACACCACGAGCAATCCGAGGAGCGCGTCGGCGGTGGCCAGCGGCACGATGATCGTCGCCTCCGCGCCGACCTTGGCGGTGAGCTCGCGCAGCACGGGGTCGCCGTTGTCGACGTCGATGAACATCGGCTCGTGGCTGGGGTTGTTGAGCAGACGCTCGAGCGGACCGCCGGGCACCGGCGTCCGCACTTTGAGCTCGTCGAGCTCGCTGTTGTCGCCTTCGTTGCGGTGGATGGCCTGCTGGACGAGCTGCGCGCGAACGGGGTCCCACAGGTACACGCCCACGCGATCGCAGTCGACGACCGAGGGAACCGCGTCTGCGAGGCGCAGCGCGACCTCGCGGCTGGTGCCAGCGCGGGCGAGCGCCCGCGCCAGGTCGAGCAGCGCCGCCGACTGGTCGTAGCGATGCTGGGCTTCCATCAGTGCGCTCGCGCCGTCCAGCGCGCTGGCTGCGTAGCGTGCGTACACCTGCAGCAGCTCGCGCTCCACAGGGAAGAAGCGCTGGTCGGCGTGGTGCATCGCAAGCAGCCGGCCGTACTCGTGCCGGTCTGACTCGACCGGGACGACCAGCCACGAGTCCGGATGCGACGCGGGGTGGCGCTCGAGCACGAGCTTGGCGTACTCCATCGCCTCGTCGTCATCGAAGCCCTTGTGGTGGCAGTGGATCTCGCCGTCGGGCGTCAGCCGGACGGCAACCAGGTACCGCGGCGCGCGCACCTCGACGGCAGCTCGATCGGTGATCCGGGCGAGGACGTCGTCGATGTGGTCGGCCGCGATCAGGTCAGATGCCGTGGCGAACATGCTGTGCAGGCGCTCGCGCATCGCGTCGAGCTGCTGGCGAAGCGCGGTCACCTGGCCGGATGCGTCAGCAGTGGCCTTCGCCTGGTCGGCGTCCCAGGTGATGCGGTAGCGGCACTGCGACGCGCCGTGCGCCGCGCATTCATCGTGCTGGACATCCGCCTTGGGGAGCCCGAACAGGACTGGGGTGGTGCTGAGCAGGCCACGCGTCCACGCGCAGTGATGCGCGCTGCGCTCAAAGCCTGGCGCGGCGGTGGCGACGATCTCGGCAAAGCCCGGACCGGCGTCGGTCGCCTCGAGCTGCGCGGCGACGCTGAACTTGCTCGCGCTCGTCGCGATCTGCCGGTACACGTTCTCAGGCGATCCCAGCGAGCGCAGCAACGCGGCCACGGGCGACGCGTTGAGCCGCTCGGCCGCGTCCCCGCCGACCGCGCGTGCGAACTCAGGGTGGTGGGTGACGGCGGTCCCGGCTCGCCAAAGGGCGATCGCCTCGTCGTAGGAGATCCAGTTGGTGATGTCGAGCAGGTACTCGGGGGAGCGCGTGGAGCCCGCGAGCGCGAGCAGCTCGCCGACCGCCTGATCTCCCCCGAATGCGTGCACCCGAGCCAGCAGGACCGCGCTCATCGAGCACGAGAAGTGGTTGCCGCCGGCTGCGGATTCGGGCTCGGGTATCACGCCTCCCATCCTCCGGTTATCGGAAAGCCCACGGCATTCGACTCCGTAGTAACTACGTATTGGCCCCGCCCGGGTCAGCGCGAGTACAGTCGTGCAACCACGCCGGACCCGGGGTAGGGTTCGGCCTCCTGATACTCACGTCGACCGGAGCAGAAGATGACGAGCACCAACGCCAGCGCACACGTCACGGACCTGGCCGGCCTGCGCGACAGCGCCGGAACCCACCTCGGCTACACCGAGTGGCAGGAGATGACCCAGGAGCGGGTCAACCAGTTCGCGGACGCCACGGACGACCACCAGTTCATCCACGTCGACCCGGAAAAGGCGAAGAACACGCCGTTTGGCGGCACCGTCGCCCACGGTTTCCTGAGCCTGTCGCTGACCGCCAGCGTCGGCCAGCAGCTGATGCAGGTGACCGACGCGAAGATGGCCGTCAACTACGGACTTGACCGTGTCCGCTTCCCTGCCCCGTTGAGGGTCGGCGCGCGGTGGCGCGGCGGTGCCGAGATCGTCGAAGTGAGCGAGGCCGGCGGCGGCCTCCAGGTGAAGCAGCGGATCACGATCGAGGCCGAAGGCTCCGAGAAGCCGGTGTGCGTGGCCGACTGTCTCGTTCGCATCTACGGGTGAAGATCGACGTCGACAGCCTCAATGCGATCGACGTGCACGTGCACGCCGAGCGCAACCACGGGGAACCTCAGGATGAGGTGACCACGGGCCTGCTCGATGCTGCCGCCAAGTACTTCGGCGCCGAGCCGATCCAGCCGACCGCACAAGAGGTCGCCGACTACTACCGCGAACGCGGGATCCTCGCCGTGGTGTTCACCGTCGACGACGAGGCCGGCATGGGGCGCCGGCGACTGGGCAACGACGAGGTGCTCGAAGCCGCCCGCGCCAACCCCGACGTGATGATCCCGTTCGGCAGCGTCGACCCTCACAAGGGCAAGCTCGGCGTGCGCGAGGCGCGCGAGCTGATCGACGCCGGCGTTCGCGGCTTCAAGTTCCATCCGAACACGCAGGCGTTCTGGCCCAATGACCCCGAATACTTCCCGCTGTACGAGGTGATCGCCGAGGCCGGGCTGATCGCGCTGTTTCACTCGGGCACGACCGGCATCGGCGCCGGCATGCCCGGTGGCGGCGGCGTCCGCCTGAAGTACTCAAATCCGATGGCCGTCGACGACGTCGCCGCCGAGTTCCCCGAGCTCGACATCATCCTCGCCCACCCCTCGTTCCCATGGCAGGACGAAGCGCTGGCGATCGCCGTGCACAAGCCCAACGTCTACATCGACCTGTCGGGGTGGTCGCCGAAGTACTTCCCGGAGAATCTCGTGCAATACACGAACACGCTCCTGCGGCACAAGATGCTGTTCGGCTCCGACTACCCGCTGATCTCGCCCGACCGGTGGCTGTCGGACTTCGAGAAGATCCCGATCCGCGACGAGGTCCGCCCGCTCGTGCTCAAGGAGAACGCCGCCAAGCTGCTCGGGCTGCGCTAGAGACCGCCCGACAGCCGGTTCATCACGGCGCGCATCCCTTCGACCAGGATCGCGCGCTCGCGCGGCGGAACGTCGGCCAGGATCTGCTCCTGGATCCCGGCCACCGCACGGTCGGAGACGCGAAGCAGGTCGCGGCCCCGCTTGGTCAGATGGGCCCGCAGGATCCTTGCGTGGTGGGCATCGGGCTCGCGCATCACGAGCTCGCGACGCTCGAGCCTGGTCAGGATCTCGATCATCGACTGCGGCGTCACCAGCGAGCGTCGCGCCAGCTGGGCATTCGAGAGTCCCGGCCGAGCTCCCAGCACCGACAGCGCCGTGTACTCCTGGACGCTCAGGCCGCATTGGGCCAGCCTGGTGCGCATCTCGCGGCGGATTCCGTGCTCGGCCCGGCCCACCACGTAGATGAACGACGGCGGCGGCTCTCGGTTCGCTCGCGACCTCGGCATCCGATTTCACGCTACATGAGCGGGCAAGCCCCTCATCTACGCTTGGAGGCAGCCTCTCCTGAAACTGCCGATTGGAGGCACTAAATGGATCCCGTCAGCGTCACGATCTACACAGACCCCGGGTGCCCGTTCGGGTTCAACGCCCAGCGTCAGGAGGCACAGCTGCTCTGGCATTACGGGCACGCGTTGGACGTGACCCGGCGGATGATCGTGCTCAGAGAGCAGAGCGCGACCTACGAGGAGGCCGGTTTCAGCCGCGAGATGATCGCCGCAAACTCCGCGCGCCTTCGCAAGCTCTACGGAATGCCGATGCTGACCGAGCCCAGCGACCGGTTGGCGTCGACCCGAGATGCGTGTCGCTCGTACGTCGGCGCTCGAATGCACGATCGCGACCGGGCCGACATGCTGCTGCGGGCGCTGCGGCGACGGTCATTCTCCGAAGGGCGGGACCTCGACGACTCAGACACGATCCACGGCGCAGGGTCTGAGGCAGGAATCGGCGCGGACACGATCGACGCGTGGCTGGCAGACGATGACGTCGATGCGCAGCTGCGCAGCGACATGGCTGATACGCGGGACCCGCTCCCAGAAGCGCGGTCCCTGTCACACCGCCTGTCCGGGCGCGACGGACAGGCGCGGTACTCGACCGCATCGGCCGTTTTCCGGCACGGCGACAACCGCCTCGTGATGCCGGGCTTTCAGCCGTTCGCGGTCTACGAGGTTGCGATGGCCAACGTCGCGCCCGAGGTCGAGCGCCGCGACTCGCCCGGGGACGTCGAGCAGATCCTCGAGTGGGCGAAATACCCGCTCGCGACCGCCGAGATCGCGGAGCTTCGCGGCATCGGCATCGAGGATGCCCGCGAGGAGCTCGAGCGCGCCGGCGCCCGGTTCGAGGCGGTCGCGGGTGACGGATACTGGTCGCCGCGGTAGCGTCTGCACAACCGTTCACCCCGGCGGGGTGAGGCTGGCTCACCCCCGAGACCACGAACATCGACCAGGACCCGTGCAACGAGAGTCTCTTCCGTACGTAGTGGTCGGCGCGGTAGCCGCCGGCGAGCGAAGCTCGCGCGCGATCGCCTCGGCCGGCGTGCGCGCCGCTGGGGTCGCGATGCGGCCGGCCGGCGTCTGGTGGCGCTCACCGCTCGGTGCGCCCGTGCGCAGCCGGGTCGCGGCTGCGTCCGACGCCCTCGAGCGAAGCGGCCGCGAGCTGGTCGCGCGCACGAGCGACCAGGCCCGTGTCAGCGGTTCCAGGGAGCTCAAGCGGCTGGGCGATCAGCTCAGCGAATCCGGCCTGGCGGACGAGATCATCGACAAGCTCCTGTCAAGCGGCGCCTTTGACCGGATCGTCACCGTCGTGATCAACCATCCCGCGACCGAGGCACTCGTCGTCAACGTGGTCGACGAGCCCGCACTCGAGCGGTTGGTGTCGCGGGTGATGGAAAGCCGCCTGGTCGACGGGGTCACCGCGCAGCTGCTGGCCAGCGACGAGATGCAGAGCGATCCTCGACTACATCACCCGCTCACCCGAGTTGCGCGCGGCGCTCGCCCACCAGACCGCCGGGATGGCCGAGGACGTCGCAATCGGGGTCAGGTCGCGAACGTACAACGCCGATGCGGCGGCCGAGCGCTTCGCGCGTCGCCTGCTCAAGCGTCGATCCAAACCCGAGCCACAGCAGTGACCGAAGAGCCTCAGATCCACATCGGCTACGCGGGGTTGGTGACCAGGGCCGTGGCAGTCGGGATCGACCTGCTCGTAATTAACGGCATCGCTGTGATCACGGGGGCGCTGATCAACCTGATCGCGTCGTTTTTCGGGAGCAACAACACACTTACTCCCCTGGAGGCGCTGCTTGGCGGGGCCGCGTGGATCGCGTGGTCGGCGCTCTACTTCACGATCTTCTGGGCCCTCACGGGTCAGACGCCTGGAGACCGGCTGATGGGCATCAGGGTGTACAGCGACATCGCCGACCGGATCCGGATCCGCCAGGCGTTCGTGCGCTACTGGGCGATGCTGCTGGCCGCGCTGCCGCTGGGCGCGGGATTCATTCCCGTGCTCACCGACGACCGCCGGCGCGGTCTGCACGACCGGATCGCCAACACGGTCGTGCGCTGGGCCGATGGCGAGGAGGTCACCGCGATAGCGGATCCACCGGTTGCGGTGACCCCGGTGGCTGAGCTCCCCCCCGGCGCGGACGCCGGGACGATGCACGCTCCTATTGCGTGACGTGCTCCTCGACTTCGTCGGCCTCGATCAACCCGATCGCGACCAGGTCGAGCGGTGGATCCACGCGTCGGCGAGATGAGCACCGCCTTCCTCGTCCGGCGGCCGTCGGATGTGAGCACATCATCCGAATGGGATGACCCGCGCACGCGTGGGCTGTCATACGCTTGCCGTCACTCGTTCCGCACAATTGCCGGGTCGGCATCGCGCGATCGCTTCGTGGAGGCTGACCCGGCTGGCAAGGATGGAGGGCACTCATGGCCGATATCAACTTTGACGAGCTCGGGCCGGTCGATTACGTCGTCGTCGGGTTTCCTGCCGACAAGGCGGACTTTTCGGGAGCGATGGCCGACGAGCTGAAGAAACTGATGGAAAGCGGCACCGTACGCGTGCTCGATCTTCTGCTGGTCACCAAGGACGAGGACGGCTCGATCTCAGTGGCCGAGCTGCGGGACCATGACGACAGCGTCGTCGGCGAGCTGCGGTCGCTGGAGGCGGATCTGTCGCTTATGCTCGCAGTGGAGGACGTCGAGCGGATCGGCGGTGATCTGGAGCTCGGGAGCGCGGCTGCCGTGCTTGTCTGGGAGAACACATGGGCGGCTCCGTTCGCGTCGGCGGTTCGCCATTCCGGCGGAGAGCTGCTCGCCATGGGTCGCATCCCCACGCAGGCGCTCATCGCGGCTGCCGAGGAGGACGTCGAGGCGGCCCAGGCAGAAGCGTGACACTGGCCCTCTGATAGGACGGAGTGGTCGTCCTGCACGCCGACCTGTCGCCGGACACCTACCTTCAGCTCGCGCCGGGCATCCGGACGCGCCTGGACGCGGCCGGACACGTGCTTGTCGACGCGCCTGACGGCTCGATTATCGACGTCGGTCCGCGAGGGTTCGCGACCTTATCCATGTTCGCCCGGCCGCTCAGCCTTGGAGACGCGCTCGAGCGACTCGAGAGCAGCAGCAATGGCTCGACCGATTTCGTGCCCACGGTGAGTGTGATCAACATGCTGATCGAGGACGGCGCGCTCGTGCCACCCGACGCAGATCGGACCCCGACCAAGGGCTGGGCCGATCCCGTCGAGCAGGCGCGCATGCTCCACGACGACCGACGGACCAGCGACTACGTCGCCGCCCTGTCGGCGGCGGTGCGGCCTGAGGACATCGTTCTCGACATCGGCACAGGCAGCGGGGTGCTCGCTATCGCCGCCGCACGCGCGGGAGCGCGTCATGTCTACGCCGTCGAGGCCAGCGATATCGCCGACGTCGCCGAGCGCGTGTTCGCCGCCAACGGCGTGCAGGACAGGGTGACGCTTATCCGCGGTTGGTCAAGGGAGGTCGAGCTGCCCGAGCCGGCGGACGTGCTCGTGGCGGAGGTCATCGGTAACGAACCGTTCGAGGAGGAGATCCTCGAGACGACGCTCGACGCCCGACGCCGGCTGCTGAAACCCGACGCGCGGCTCATCCCGCACACTCTCGAGCTGGTGGCACGTCCGCTGCTCATCCCGGAGACGGAGGCCAGGCAGCGCGCGATTGGCTCGAAGGCCATCCAACGGTGGCGACAGCTGTACGGGATCGAGTTCCAGCCACTGCTCGATGCCGCCTTCCACGGGCCGGTGAACAACCCGACCGAAGCAGAGGTTCTCGTTCGGTGGCCACCGATGGGTCCGCCGGTCACCCTCGCGACGGTGGAGCTCGGGCGCTACGAACGGCCCACTGTTGACGCGTCCGCTGCGCTCGCCGTCGCGGATACCACATGGGTGAACGCCATCGCCGTAACGTTTCGCGCGCACCTACATGGGAGCGTTGTCCACACGCTCGACCCATGGAGGTGGCCGTCCTCGAGCTGGGCGACGTCGGTGTGGGTGCTTCCTGACCCGGTACGAGTGGGGGCCGCCGACACCTTGCGGGTGCGCTACTGCCGCCGGGTGCAGGGTCGGGCCGACGGATTGAGCTGCGACGCTTCGCCCCTTTTGGGTGATGCCGCGACAGCCCCTGACCTGCACGATAGAGGTAGCCCGGTTCCGGTGAAGTCACTGGAGCCCTGATGTCAACACCGTTCAAAATCAGGAGGACGCGATGGGATTTGTACGTCGACGCGCTCGCCGCCGGACAGCGCTGGTGGTAGGAGGAGCGGCCTACGCAGCGGGCAGGCACGGAGGCCGTAAACGGGGTTACGACGAGGGTTACGACGACGCCGGGCAGGATGAGCAGCAGATGGCACCACCGCCGCAGGCAGCGGCTGCGCCTGCCCCGGCGAGCCCGAGTATCGACTACGACCAGCTCGCGGAGCTTGGCAAGCTGCACGCCGACGGCACCTTGACCGACGAGGAGTTTGCGGCCGCTAAGGCAAAGATCCTCGGAGCCTGACCCAACGCGATCGCCGCATGCGATCGTCTGTGCCCGAGCGGACGGGCGGGTTACCTGCGCTTATCGTCGAGGACTCGCCCGACGCCGCCGATGTGGCGCTGCTGGAGGAACAGGTGGCGGCCGCAGCGATCGCCGCCGCTGGACTCGGTGACGAGCAGGAGTTCGCGATCTTCGCCCGAGACGACGACGGCCGCGTCGTGGCCGGTATCTCCGCGATTGTCTGGGGCGGATATTGCGAGCTGCAGGCGATGTGGGTCGAGGAATCGCTGCGCAGTCGCGGGCTGGCATTCGCGCTCATCGTCGGCGCGGAGGACGAGGCCCGCCGGCGAGGCTGCGCGCTCGTCGTGTTGCACGCGTATGACCTGCTCACTCGCGGTCTCTACGAGCGGCTCGGATACGAAACCGTCGGTGTGATCGAGAACTGTCCGGCGGGGAGCGCCGCGCGCTGGTACCGCAAGCTACTGTGAGCGCCACTCCCCGAAGGAAGCAATCAGGGCGCGCCGATCACGACGCTCTCATTGACATCAGGATCGCCTTCTCGGACGCGAACTCCGCCTCGGTCAGAGCTCCGGCATCGCGGAGCGCGATGAGCCGCTCGAGCCGCGAGAGGCGCTCGTCCTGCGACCACAGGATCGGCGGCCCCGCGCCTCCGGCCATCGGCGCTGCCGGTGGGGGAGCGCCGCGATTGCGGCGTCCGGCCCGCAAGTTCGCGGCGCGGTCCCGCATGCCCGACATCGAATCGCCGAACTGAGCGTCGGGGAACTCTTCGGCCGTCTGGCGACGAAGTGCCTCGACCCCGAGCCAGACCAGCACGAACAGGATCAGCACGGGAATCGGCTTGCGAGTCGCCGGGATCGGGCCCCACAGCACGATCAGCAGCAAAATCGCGATGACGATGCCGTACGTGGCGAGTGGGCGCTCGCGGAACCACGGGGCGGCCGCGCGCCGGAAGGCCACGGCCGGGCGCCGCTCTCCCCCCAGCGACGCCGCCACCATCACCGCGAGGCCGACGATGATGATCGACTGTCCGATGTCTGAGAGAAGCCTCGTGCCGATCGTCCAGGTGGCGTCGGCGGCGGGTCTGGCGGCTTCGGTGGACGCCAGCGCGTTGACGATCTGGGTCGCCGGCGACATTGCGGGCGATGAGCACGATCAGGCCGGCGATCACCAGATCGATTCCCACGACGAACAGGGCGTGGCGGCGGCGGCCCGTGTACAGGTAGACGCAGAGCGCGAACAGGAGCAGGGCGACGGCGGGAAGGATGATCGTCAGTCCCTTGACCAGCTTCACCGAGTTCTGCACGGTGCTGATCTGGTTGCTTGACATGATCTTCAGCCGGCCGGCTTCCGGAGGCAGCGCTTGAGCCACCGATGCCGGCAGTCCCAGCTGCGTCGTGAGCTGCCCCATCAGCGGCCGCAGGTCGATGTACACGGCGTTGCCGCTGAGCGTGATCGCCTTCGACTTGTTCTCGACGATGTTGATGAACTGCTGAGCGGTCAAGCGCTGCGCGCTTTGCCACGCCTCCTGCACGCGGGGGCGTCCGAGAAACTCGAACGCGGCCTTCTGCGCGACGGTTCGAAGGCCGCCGGCGGCGGGTCCGGCGAGCGGCTTGAGCTGCGGTGGCAGCGCCGACTCGAGCTGGCCGGCGACGTTGACGTTGGCGTAGACCTGGTCGACCATGAAATCGGCGACCTGGGTTTTGATCGCGTCGTTCTGCAACAACGCGCTGCTGGTGTCGGCCCAGTTATTGGCGTTGAGCACCTGCCGGTTGGCCCACACCGCCAGCGATCCCAACGCGACGAGGACGGTCGCCACGACCAGCAGCACGCGGATCAGGATCCGTCTGCCGCGGGTTGTGGCCCTCGGCGTAGCCGCAGCTTCGGACGGCTCGCGGCCGCTGGTTTCTGTCTCTTGCTCGGGGTCCACGACTCTCACGTCAATCCTCGATCTGGCACGGGTGATGGGCAATCACCCGACGGGGGTGATTGCCGTTTACATCGTGTGAAGCCGGGTGCCCGCGGAGCGCTGGGTGCTGTTCACCCTTGCCGGGTGAAGATGGCTCACCCCCGGGCGCGCGAGAGTGCAGATCGACGTGGCACCCGCCAGCTATGAGATCCGGATCAAGGGCAAGGTCGGCGATCCGGTGCTTGCATCGTTCGCCGAGCTCGATGCGTCGATCAAGCCGGCCGAGACGGTGCTGCGAGGAGAGCTCGCAGACCAGGCCGCGCTGCATGGCCTGCTGGACCGGATCCAGTCGCTCGGCCTTGAGCTGATCGAGATCCGCCAGGTGGGGATGGACACACGCACGGGCTCCTGAGGCCCGCTTTTGCCGACACGCCGGTGGTCGCCTGCGTGCGTGTCTCACTGGGGCGTTGGTGCCCGCACGACCGCGAGCGTTGATTTCCTGCATGATCGGATCTAGATTTGTCTCGACTCTGACAACTTAGGTCCGCAACCACAAAGGCTCATGCTCCGGCTCCCGCTTGGTGACAGGTCCGCAGGCCTGGCGCTTTCCGGTCATGCAGTGCCCGATGCCGCAGGACGCCTGCTTGGCCCGTTCAGGGTCAGGTGGCTGGCGGCGACGGGCCGCAGATACGTGCTCGACCTGCTCCTGCTGGTCGCTGCCTACTATGCCTCCGCGCACCTGGGCTTTGCGCTGGAGTTCACCGGCCCGGTCGCGTCGATCGTGTGGCTTCCGGTCGGAGTCGGCGCCGCGTTTCTGTATCTGCGCGGCCCGGCGCTGTGGCCAGGTGTTGTCGTCGGCGATCTGCTGGTCAACAACTATTCCGAGCTCCCGTTCGGCTCCGCGATCGGTCAGAGCTTCGGCAACCTGCTCGAGGTCGTGATCTGCGCGGCATTGCTCCGGCGGCTGATCTCCCGCGACCGGCCGCTGTGGAGCATTCCGGGCCTGGCGGTGATGCTCGGTGCGATCACCGCAGGGACCGCGATCAGCGCCACGATCGGCTCGGTCTCGGTGATCCTCGGTGGCGTCGTGACCGGCGACTCCTTTGCACACCTGTGGCGAACGTGGTGGCTTGGCGACTTCTGCGGCGCGCTGCTCGTGCTCTCGCTCGTGCTTGCCTGGGTGCCGCTACCGAAGCGGCCCTGGTTACAGGGTCACTTCACCGAGCTCGCGGTCCTGGTCGCGGTGCTCGTGGGGCTCGGGTTCATCACGATCCACGCAGGCCGTCCGCTCAGCTACCTGGCGTTCCCGGCACTGATCTGGGCGGCGCTGTGGTTCGGGCCGCGAGGAGCGACGTTGGCGATGGCGATCACGGCAACCTTCACGATCTGGGGGACCACCCACTATCTCGGCCCGTTCGGGTTCCATCCACTGAGCCACGGGGTGCTCGAGACGCAGCTGTTTCTGCTGGTCACGTCGCTGTCGGCACTGTCTGTGGCCGCTCTGGCATCCGAGCGCGAAGCGCTGTCGCGAAGCGTGCAGGCCTCGCGCAAGCGCATCGTGGTGGCAGCCGACGAGGAGCGTCAGGCGCCTGGAGCGCGACCTCCACGACGGCGCCCAGCAGCGGCTGGTGGCGCTCGCCGCCCACCTCGGGCTCGCCGCCGAAAGCGCACGCGAAAAGCCCGAGACGGCGACCGCTTCGTTTGAGTCGGCGCAGGCGGAGCTGCTGGTCGCGATCGACGAGCTGCGGGAGTTCGTGCACGGCATCCACCCGACCGCGCTGCGGCGCTTCGGCCTGGCCAGAGCCGTGGGGATCGTCGCTGCGCGGTCAGCCACACCAGTCGAGATCGTCGAGCTTCCGGACGTGCGCCTTGACGAAACGGCCGAGGTGACGGCCTACTACATCGTCCTCGAAGCGGTGACCAACGCCCAGCGGTACGCCGACGCGTCGTCGGTCACGGTGCGCGCCTTCATGGACGACTCGCTGCTCGTGCTCCAAGTCGAGGATGACGGCGTGGGCGGCGCGGTCGAGCGCAGCGACCTCGGGCTGCAGGGACTCCGCGACCGCGTCGAGGCCACAGGCGGCACATTCATCGTGCACAGCGCGCACGGCCAAGGGACCCGCATCGAGGCCCGGATCCCGGCCATCGTCGCCGCTGCCTAGGAGGAGTGGCCGTCCTCGCTGGCGAGATACACCAGCGCGGCCTTCACGCGGCGGCTGACGTCGTCGGGCGCGGCCAGGTTCAGCTTCATGAAGATCGCGTTGATGTGCTTCTCGACCGCGCGTTTGGTGAGCACCAGCGATTCGGCGATCGCGCCGTTGCTCTTTCCCTGAGCCAGCTCGGCGAGCACTTCGCGTTCGCGAGGCGTGAGATCACGCAGGGGCGACGTGGCGTCGTTGGCGTGTGCCTGGACGAGCACCTCGATCACCTTCGAGTCGACCGCCGAGCCGCCTGACGCGACGGCCTTGATCGCACCCGCAAGCTCGCGCGGATCGTTGACGCGCTCTTTGAGCAGATAGGCGCGGCCGCCCGAGCCTGACTCGAGCAGCGCCAGGACGTACTCGGGATCAGCAAACTGGCTCAGCACCACGACCCCGATCTCCGGATGCGTCGTGCGCAGCTCGCGCGCGACCTGGATTCCCTCGTCGGTACCGGTCGGCGGCATCCGGATGTCGGTCAGCACGACGTCGGGCTCGTCTTCTTCGATCGCGCGCAGCAGCGAGTCGCGATCGGTGCAGGCGCGCGCCACCTCGATGCCCTCGGCGAGCTTGAGAATCTGCTCGAGAGCCTCGCGTACCAGGTATGTGTCGTCGGCGATGACGACCCGGATGCGTTGGCCTTCCTGGAGCCTGTCGCTCCGAGGCCCGGTCCGCGATCCGATCACGATGATTGATTGTACCTTCCGCCTATGAACTCCCTGCCCGCCGGCTAGGCTAGCGCGTGGCTTGTGACGGTTCGGGCGACGTGTTCCCTTGTGGTGCCCGCATCCCCTCGATAGTGCGTGTGCGCACCATCCTGCCACGGTCAGCGACGACGGGCACCCACATGCGCGCATCATTGACCACCTGATCGGGCGCGCACATACTCGCGCCATGACTGAGCCACGGTCGCCGACGTTGGCCGTGCGCGCATCGCGGATGGGGACGGCCGTTGCACTTAATCGCATCGTGCCGCCGCGGCCCAACCCTGGAACGGTGCAGCGCGCACGCCTTGCCGCGCTGCTCGACGCCGCGATGAGCCGGCCGCTGACGGTCGTGACCGGGCCCGCCGGCGCCGGCAAGACCACGCTGATGTCGTCGTGGGTGCACGAGCGCGACCGGCCGGTGACGACGGCCTGGCTGGCGGTGGACCGAACGGACACGCGCGCGGCCCAATTCTGGGCAGCTGCGATCGATGCGGTTCTCGCCGCCGGAGAGAAGGGATTGAACTCGCTGAGATCGGGCGACCTGCTCGGAGGTGACGAGTTCGTGCCCGCGTTTGCCAACGCGGTCAGTCGGCTGCGGGCACCGCTCGTGCTGATCATCGACGACTTCCAGGAGCTGCGTGCCGCCGGGGTCAGCGACCAGCTCGACGCACTGCTGCGCCATCCCCCCGACAACCTGCGGCTTGCGATCGTCAGCCGTTCGGACCCGCGCCTGTCGCTTCATCGCCTGCGCCTGGAGGGAAACCTTTCAGAGCTGCGGTCCGCGGATCTGGCGTTCACGTTCGACGAAGCGGCTGCCCTGTTCGAGCTGACGGGTATCGAGCTGACCGCCGATCAGCTGGGAGCGCTGCACGAGCGGACCGAGGGATGGGTCGCCGGCCTGCGCCTGGCGGCGCTGTCGCTGCAAGTGTGCGATGACGCCGACGAGCTGATCCGGACATTTGCCGGCGACGAGCGAACGGTCGCCGATTACCTCGTCGAGGAGGTGTTGCAGCGCCAGCCGGAGGAGGTCAGGGACTTCATGCTGCGCACCAGCGTCGTCGACGTGATCAGCCCCGACCTCGCTGACGCACTGACCCGCCGCGCCGACGGCGCCCTGATCCTCGAACGGCTCGAGCGCTCCAACGCGTTCGTGTCGTGCGTCGACGAGCAGGGCCCCTGGTACCGCTACCACGGCATGTTCCGGGAGCTTCTCGCAAGTCAGCTTCGTCATCGAATGCCCGAGGCGCTTGCTGTTCAGCACCGGCACGCGGCGCGCTGGTACGCGAAGAGCGGGCGCAACGTGCTAGCCGCCCGGCACGCGGTGCAGGCCGGCGACTGGGAGCTCGCGGCCACGGTGCTCTCGGGCGGGTGGCTCCAGCTGCTCGTCCGCGGCGAGGCAGGGGCCGTCGCGGACCTGATCGAGACGTTTCCGCGGCGGCTCGTCACGCGGGAGCCTGAGCTGGCGATCGCCGCGGCAGGTTCCCTGCTGGAGTGCGGCGAGCTCGAGCAGGGACTCGAGTACCTGGAGCTCGCCGACCACAACGCGTCGTCGGTGAAGCCCAGCCGGCGGGCCGACCTGATCCTCGGTCGTTCGATCGCGCAGCTGCACCAGGGCCGAGCAGCGGGACGGTTCGAAGCGGTTCGGGGAGTCGCGCTCAAGCTGCTCGCCGGCCACGGATCTGCGTCGCTGGCGCTGTCGGGACGGGAGCGGCGAGCGCTGGCCCTGCTCAACCTCGGGATTGTTGAGACCTGGACCGGGACGCCGCGGCGCGCGCGAGGGGCGCTTGAGGACTCGCTTGCCCTGGCGCGCCACGCCGGCTGCCGATACCTGGAGTTCTCGGCGATCGCCCAGCTGGCGCTGCTCGAGGCGCTGAACGGCAGTCTGCGCAGAGCGGCCGAGCTCGGGCACGAGGCAGCCGCGCTGGCGCAACGGCGCGGGTGGCTGCGTCTCCCCGCATCGGCGGCCGCGCACTGTGCGCTGGCGATCTGCGCTTATCACCAGAACGCGATGACCCGTGCCGGCGAGTACCTCGATGCCGCCGATGCCGCCGCGCGTGGATCTCGCGACCGGCCGGTGCTGGCAGTGGCCGACCTGACCAGAGCGCTGGTGGCGCTTCGCTACGGAGACGTCGAACGAGCTCAGCGCGCCGTCTCGCGAGCTCGTCAGGACGTGGCCGAGTGGCGGGTCCCCGTCCGGCTCGCGGGGCTGTTGTCGGCGGTGGACGCGGATGTGCTCGTCGCCGCCGGGCGCGGCGCCGACGCGTTGCGAGCGGCCGACGAGGCGCGCCGTCTGGGATGGGGGGAAGCGGCGCTTGTGCAGGCGAAGCTGGCCCTGAGCGACGGCGAGCCGGCGAGGGCGCTCGAGCTGGCCGCCGATGGCCTGTCGGGCTCGACGCGGACGCTGCGGCTGTCGACCGCGATCGAGCTGCGCGCCCTGTCGGCTGTCGCGAGCCATCAGCGCGGGAACGACGACGTCGCGCTCGAATTCGTGGAGCAGGCACTGTCGCTGGCCGAGCCCGAGGGGTACCTGAGCCCGTTCCTCGCAGTCGGCGCACCGCTGCGCGAGCTGCTCGTGCGCCGGATCCGCGCCGGCACCGCGCACCGATCGCTCGCCGGCCAGCTGGGCGAGGCGCTCGATCCTCAGGCGGTCGGGCCGCCCGAGCGGCGCAGTGCGCTGCTGCTCGAGCCGCTCTCAGACCGCGAGACAGCCGTCCTGCGCTATCTCCCGACCGCGCTGTCCAAGGCGGAGATCGCGTCGGAGATGTTCGTGTCGGTCAACACGGTCAAGACCCACATGAAGAACATCTACCGAAAGCTCGACGTCACCGACCGCTCGCACGCGGTCCGCAGAGCGCGGACGTTGCACCTGGTCTGACGCCGGTGCCGGTTAGCCCGGCTGACGCGGCGGCATCTTCGCCATCGTGCCCGCGTTCGGGCGCTCCGGGGTGCCGAGATCGTCGCCGTAGACGGCGAGGCCGTGGATGATCCACAGGCACAGGGCGAAAATCGCAATCGACCAGAACGGGTACGCCGGGATCTCGAGCAGGGCGGCGATCGCGGCGAGCCCCGCGGCGATGATCCCGAACCACCGTCCGAAGGTTCCGCCCCCGAACAGGGATGCGGCGGCCAGCAGCTCGATGATCCCGATGATCAGCGTGATCCAGCCCCAGCTCTTGAGATTGCCGAACATGTAGTGGGTGTTGTGAACGAAGAAGCTCGCGTTTCCGATCGCCGCGATCCCCCAGATGATGTTCAGCACCCCGCCCAGCGTCAGGAATACCGCGGCGAAGATTGCCCGGCCTTCTCCTCTCGGCGCGTCCACGATCATTCTCCTTACTGTCTTGCAGTGACTCCTCGTTCAGCTTCGGGGAAACGGGGGTGAGTGCTCATCACCCGACGAGGGTGGTTTGGCGGCGACGCCGTGGATCACCCATAGCGGGTGAGGCATGCTCACCCGGTGCGGGGTGAACCTCCAGCCCGTGAGCGCCTTCAGTGGTCCCGCCGGCGAGCAGGCGGACGGCCCGATCTCCGGCGAGCTGTCGCATCCAACCAAGGGCTACGTCCGCAACCTCGCGACCGGGGTGATCGTCACCGGTGTGCTCGCCGTGATCTGCGGGATCGTCGCGGTCGCGTGGCCGAAGATCCCGCTGCTGGCGCTGGCGATCCTGATCGGCCTGACACTGATCAGCCTCGGAGCGCTCAGCATCGCGAACGCTTTTCAACACGACCTCGATGCAGGGGCCCGAGCGCTGAGCGGCGTGCTCGGGCTGTTCGGGCTGATCGGCGGCGTGGTAGTGGTGCGCCGTCCGGGCGACACGCTGCTCGCGATCGTCCTGGTCCTCGGACTGTGGCTGTTCGGCGCGGGCGTGGTGGAGATCATTCGCGCCATCGTGTACCCCGGTCAGCGCCTCCTGGCCCTGCTCACGGGCGCCATCGACGTGATCATTGCGATCCTGATCCTCAGCTGGCCCAAGGAGAGCCTCGGCACACTGGCCATCCTGACCGGGATCGCGTTCATCATCCGCGGCGCGCTGATGGTGTACCGCGGGATCCAAGTCCGCCGCCTCGCGGTCGCCGGATAGTGCCTCGTCCCGCTTCGCTGGTGGACGCCGAGCGCCTCGATCGGGCGATCTACGCGGCGATTGCCGCCACCGACACTCCGTCGCTGGACAGGGCGATGACCCGACTCACGCGTGCCGCGGATCACTCAAAGCTGTCGTTGGCCGCTGCCGCAGTGCTGTCGGTGACGCGAGGACGCAAGGGCCGCCGGGCGGCGTTTGAGGGACTGGCGTCCGTTGCCGTCACCTCGGCCGTGGCGAACCTGGTGGTCAAGCCGCTTGGAGGACGCCGTCGACCCGATCCGGAAGCGGAGGACGTGCCGCTCGCTCGCCA
This sequence comes from uncultured Solirubrobacterales bacterium, assembly GCA_963725925.1. Taxonomy (GTDB): domain Bacteria; phylum Actinomycetota; class Thermoleophilia; order Solirubrobacterales; family Solirubrobacteraceae; genus Palsa-465. The sequence continues at coordinate 77,489 of CAVSAY010000017.1, read as the reverse complement.
GGTGCGGATGCCGACCACCACGTCGTTTCCGTCCGGTCACTCCGCCGCTGCGTTTGCGTTCGCAACCGGGGTCGGCAACGTGCTTCCCCGTGAGGCCGTGCCGCTGCGAGCACTGGCGGCGACGGTCGCCTATTCACGGGTGCACACCGGTGTCCACTATCCGGGTGACGTGATCGTCGGCTCGCTGCTCGGCGGCGCGATCGCACAGATCACCAGCGGCATGATCGAGCGGCGCTTCGGTCAGTCTTGACGTCGCGGTTCCCGGCGTCGCCGGCTACGCGACCGCGCGCATCTTCTGTTCGCGCTCCAGACGCCAGGTCCCGATGAACCAGTCGAGCACCATGTTCACGAACCAGATGATGATCGTCGCCCACACGTACGTCCAGAAACCGTGGACGCTGAAGCCCGACACGATCGCCTGCGTGAGCCAGAGCATCCCCATCGAAACGAAGAACCACGCAATCCCGAGCGTGATGATCGCCAGCGGAAGGGTCAACAGCCGTGCGAGCGGCTTGAGGAACGTGTTGAGGATCCCGAAAACGGCCGCAGCCAGCACGACGTCGCCGAAGTGGTCAACCGTCACCTTGGTGAGAATCGCTGCCGTCACCGCCAGCACGATCGCGTTCACGATCCACGAGAGCAATAAGCGCTGGGTCAAGGTCATCGTCGCACCGCCAGTCGTAGGGTGACCCCATCATCTCGCAACGGGGGCGAATCGCAACCTGCTTCTACGGATGACGTCCGGATCCTGCTTTCGCCGGGGTCCGACAGCCGGCGGACGGCGATCAGCTCGAGCCCGAGCGACTGGATCCGCTGCAGCACCCGGTGCAGGGCGTGCTGATCGGGCAGTGCGCCGGAAAGGACCGTCTCGGGTGCCGTTGTCGACGCAGCGAAATCCCCTAAGGCGGCGAGCACGGGCTGCCTGAGCTCGCCCTTGATCCGAATCTCATAGCTCGCCGAACCCACCGTCCGGGCACTGTTGCGCTGCGTAGGGTGACGCGGCTTCACCCGCCGGGGGTGACTGGACTGCCTGACGTCGTTACGGGCCCTGCTCGGGGGCGCCGCTCCGGCTCTCCTCGCGGCGGCGCACACCCATTCGCGCCGCGAACACGACGGTGCGGGCGATTCCCACGAGCAGCCCCAGGTCGAGCAGGATCTGGACGCAGACGAGGATGCGGGCCATGTCAGTCCGCGCGACGATGTCGCCGAACCCGACCGTGCTGATCACCGTGACCGTGAAGTACACGGCGCCGACGTGGTCCAGCGGCTCCGAGAAGTTCGTCACGCGGACGTGCGAGAGCGACAGGTACGTGAACGCGAATACGACGATCAGCAGCGGCACCGCGAGCGCCAGCGTCTCGACCGCCCGCACCTCGGGATGCTCGGCGTCGAGGATGCGGAGCACCTGCCACCCAAGCACTCCCATGAACACCACGAGCCCGATGAGCAACTGGACCAGCGTCTTGGCGCTCGAGTTGCTGGCAGCCGGCAGCAGGGCGTAGAGCACGACGAGGACCACGGTCGACGTCACGATCCGGAATGCCGACCGCAGCGCGACCCGCTGTTGTTGCGCGCGATCGAGGTCCTCGAAAGACGTCATCCCGCGACATTCACCTCAGTGCGAACCGGTCACCGCAAGCCGGGCGAGCGATCGCAATCCAGGCAGCGCACCCTCGGGCACCGACGCAGATGGCGACGCGCCCGGATGCTGGAGCGAGATCCGGACGCGCAGCGCCCCGGGCCGCATCGATGAACCGCAGCGGAGGATCGAGCAGCGCGGCCTCGCCGTCGATCCCGGCTGCAACAGCGCCGTTGCTGTCCACCTCGATCGACGGCAGCGACCAGCTGCGCAGCAGACCTTGTCGCATCGAGCCAGTGGGGCCGAGCACCGCGACCCCCAGCCGCCCGCTGTCGAGACGAGGGCGCGTGCCCGACCCGATCGCCGTGCCCAGGCGATACGGATTGTTGGAGACCAGCAGTGCCATTCCGCTGTCGTGCGCGAAGCCGTCGGGGTCGCGCCAGCGCAACGCCGGCGCCTCGGCAGTCGGTGCGCGCCGTCTCGGGGATCGTGTCGAGCAGGGTCCTGAGCTTTGCGTCCCGATAGCCCGAGTGCTGAACCGCCTGCGCGTAAACGCCTAGCGACACGTTGTTGACGAACACGCGGCCGTTGACCTCCGCCAGGTCGACGAGGCGCTCGCCGCCGGTCGTAAACGCGTCCAGCGCGCCGATCACGTCTTCGCGATCGACCCCGAGATCAAGCGCGAAGTGGTTGCGAGTGCCCGCGGGTATGCATGCGTACGGAATTCCGGCGCGCGCTGCCGCCGACGCGACGATCGCCTGCGTGCCGTCGCCTCCGGCCGCCGCAAGGGCGTCGGCCCCGCGCGCCAGAGCGTCGTCGACGAGCGTCTCGAGCGGGGTGTCCCATGTCAGCTCGACGGCTTCGATCCCGCGCTTCGCCGCCTCGTCGGCGAGATGGAATCGCTCGGCCTTGCCCCCACCCGACTTCGGGTTGTAGAACAGGACCGGGTGCTTTGGCGGGTCAACGGCAGTGAGGTCCGCGTGGCTGGTGAACGCAGCACGCGCCGCCGCGATCGCGCCGAGTCCGGCGGCGACGATGATGATCGTGTCGACGACGTCTCGGCTCAGCAGCAGCACCAGAACCGCGGCAAGCGCGACCACTGCGATCGCGATCCCGATCACGCGGACCATGCCGCGATGCAGCACGCCTTGCCACCCCGCCGCCAAGGCCAGGACCGCCAAGAGCAGCACGAACAGGCCGCGGGGGAAGTTGACGATCAGGGCGATCACCGCCGCCACCACGGTGGCCGCCGCCAAGAGAATCGCCGCGAGGGCTGCCAGACGTTGGATGGACACGTGCCCAGTCTCGGGCGACGCTGGGTTAGCCCGCCTCACCCCGCGGGGGTGATTTCACGGTGTTCACCCCACGGGGGTGATGTCGCTTCACCCGGCCCTGGGGGACGGTTCCTGCCGTTCCCGAGCGAAAGGACCTGATCCCAGATGGACGATACGCGCGGAGGCAGCGCAATCATCCTTGCCGGTACGTTTCTGATGTTGGGCGGCGTGCTGAACCTGATCTACGGCATCGCCGCGATCAGCAACTCCAAGTTCTTCGTCAACGAAACCAAATTCATCTTCAGCGACCTCAAGACCTGGGGTTGGATCGTGCTGATCATCGGCATCCTCGAGCTGTTCGCGGCGTTCTCGCTGCTGTCCGGCAAGTCGTTCGGACGGTGGATCGGACTCGTGGTCGGCTCGTTGAACGCGATCAGCGCGCTGCTCTCGATCTCCGCCTACCCCCTGTGGTCTTTGGCGATCTTCGCGCTGAGCCTATGGATCGTCTACGGGCTTGCGGTCTACTGGGAGCCGCGCCCCAGCCAATGACCGATCGCCGCAACGGGGCGGCCCACGTCCAAAGCCGAGACAGGAGGGATCGATGAGCGATCTGGTTGCCATCGCCTACGACAACGTCGACACTGCGCAGCAGGTGGCGGCCAACGCCAGCCAGGCACAGAAGGCCCACCTGATCGACCTCGAGGACATGGTCGTCGTCGAGCGCCAGGATGGATGGCAAGGTGAAGCTCCATCAGCCGTCGCTTGCAGGCAGCGGCGCGGTCAGCGGCGCCCTGTGGGGCGGCCTGATCGGGCTGATCTTCTTCGTGCCGTTCTTCGGCATGGCGATCGGCGCGGCGAGCGGAGCCGCCGCCGGGGCGTTCGCCGATTACGGCGTCGACGACGACTTCATGAAGGAGCTCGGCGCCGCGCTCGAGCCCGGCAAGGCCGCGGTCATCTTCCTGATCCGCAAGGTCACGGTCGACAAGGTGCTTCCCGAGATCAAGATCCCGGGCAAGGTCATCCAGACGTCGTTGGACGGCGACACCGAACTGCAGCTCACCGAAGCGCTCGCGGCGGCAGGCGCCGGCAGCGCTGCCTGAGGACGCCGCCGCACACAGATTGCCGGCCGCCGCTCCTGCCGGCGGTTGCGGACGTCTGTGCCGCCTGATATGAGGCGCACGTGTCCGCCGAGGTGACCGAGGAAGCCGCGCCTTCTGAACATCGAGCGCGCTTGGCCCGATTCGCGCGGATCGGAGCGTGGTTGGTCGCGATCGCTCTGCTGCTGTTCGTGCTCGACCAACTCGGCGTGCCGGTCTCAGACTGGATCCGCCAGCTCTTCAAGAACGTGCGCGCCGTGCCGGCGTGGGCGATCGTCGCCGGCTGCGTGCTCGACACGATCCAGACCGTGTTCGCGGCGCTGTCGTGGCTGACGATCCTGCGCGCCGCATTTCCGGACGCGGCGCTCCCGTTCCGCCCGGTCCTGGCGTCCTACGCGGTCGCGGTCGCGCTCAACGGCTTCCTCCCCGCCAACCTCGGCACGCTCGTGATGATGATCATGTTCCTATCGCTGATCGCGGGCGCGACGTTCGCCGCGATCCTGTCGGGGTTCGTCGTCCAGAAGATCCCGTTCAGCGTCTACAACATCGCGGTCTACATCTACCTGTTCGCGACGGTCAGCGGCTCGCTCAAATTCGAGTTCGGATTCCTCTCCGATCATCCCGGGTTGAGCGTGCTGATCGCGATCGGGGGCGTGGTGCTGCTCGTGATCGTCGCCCGCGTGCTCTGGCGGCGCGCCACGAAGCTCCGCGAGCAGATCAAGAGCGGCGGCGCCGTGCTCGGTCAGCCGCGGCGGTTCATGGTCGGCGTCGCGCTTCCGCAGTTGGCGAGCTACGCGGCCCGGCTGGGGATCGTGGCGGTGTTCCTCGCCGCCTATTCGATCCCGGTGAGCTTTCATTCGGTCGTCTCGGTCAGCGCGTCGAACTCGGTGTCCAACAGCGTGTCGGTCACGCCCGGCAGCGCCGGCGTCACGCAGGCGCTCAACGTCGTCGTGCTCGACAACATCACGACCAAGGACAACGCGACGGCGTACTCGGTCGCACAGCAGCTGATCATCACGGCCTGGGACGTCCTGTTCGGCATCGCGATGGTCGCCTGGGTCTTCGGCTGGACGGGAGGCAAGCAGCTCGTCAGACAGTCCTATGAGACTGCCGAGGTCAAACGCGACGAGCTCAAGGAGCAGCGCGCGGCGCGCCGCGCCGAGCGGCGGCACCGCAGTCCTTGACGGGGGCTATCGGCGGTTAGCGGCGCTGAGCCAACGAGACAGCGCGTGGTGTCCCACCTGCGTCAGCTCACCGTCTGGGCCGATCCAGTCGCGCACCCGGAGCTCGCGCACGATCCCGAGCGCGTCGCTCGGGCCCGGACCGTCGCCCTTGGCCGTGAGCGAGTCGCTGCCGGGTTCCACGGTCCACCGGCCTGAGTCCAGCGCAGCGAGCGCCAGCGCCTGCTCCTCGGTCGGAAGATCGAGCGGGTGAGCCACCGCGCCGCCGAACAGGTCGGCATCCGAGGTGGGTCGTTGCGGTTCGCGCTGTTGCGCGCGGTTCGTGCTGTTCGCCGACTCGGCGCGAGACCTCCGCGCCGAGATTGTCGGCAAACCCGCGCAGCCAGCTGCTCGTGTTGTCCACCCAATCGCGGGCCATCGTCGGATCCACTCCGAACGACTCGGCGATCTTGTCGCTGTCAAAGCTGTCGATCGAGCTTTCGAGCTTGCGCCCCAGCTCTTCGGCGATCGCTCGCAGCGTCTCTTCGAAGCTCTCTCTATCGGGATCTTGTTCGGGCATACACCAATGATGGCACGCGCGCCCAATGTGAACGGAGATCTCAGCCGCCGACGCGATAACGCACGTGAATCGCCAGCGGCGAATGCGAGACCTGCAGCACTTCGAGCCCGGGATCCTCGACGCCCTCGAACAGGCTCTCCCCCGATCCGAGCAGCACCGGACTGATGTCGACGGTCAGCTCGTCGACGGCGCCGGCGGCGAATGCCTGACGCACGGTGGAGGCGCCGCCCGCGATGTCGACCCCGAGGTCACCGGCGACCTCGCGGGCCTGCGCCAGCGCGGCGTCGAAACCCTCGGTGACGAAGTAGAAGGTCGTCCCGCCCTGCATCTCGATCGGCTCGTGGGCGTGGTGAGTCAGCACGAACACCGGCGCGTGATACGGCGGCTCGTCGCCCCACCATCCGCGCCAGTCCTCATCCCACTCGCCGCGGATCGGCCCGAACATGTTTCGTCCCATCACGTACGCCCCGCGCGGAGCCATCAGCGAGCTGGTGGCGGCGATGTCCGCCTCGTGGGTCGGCTCGCCGAGGTGCCATTGATGGAGCTCGAGACCGCGGACGCCGAGCGGGTTCTCGCGACTCTGATCCGGGCCGGCGACGAACCCGTCCAGAGACATGGACATGTGGCAGGTGATTTTGGTCATGGCGGTCATGACTCCGATTATCCGTCGGAATCATCGCTGTGAGCCCGCGCACGAGCCGAGCGGCCGGCCTGCCGGGATCTGATGAACCTCTTCGGGAGCGCTGAGCGCGGTCTTCAGGGGCCGCGCCAAGATCTGGTGTGCGATGAGCAACCCTGTGGCGCTGACCTTCAAGCGGATCTTCGGCGGCTGGGCGGTGTGCCTCCCCGACGGCCGCGAGCTCGCGCGTTTCCGCGGGCCCGGCGCCGGCGCTCGCGCGCTGCGCTACGCGCTTCGCTGACGCGCCCGATCGCGTAGCGTTCGCCGCGACAGCGAGGGAGGGACGGTCAATTTGCAATTTGGCGTAACCGACCACGTCGACGCGTCCGGCATCCCGCCGGCCGAGGTGCTCGAGGAGCGACTGCGACTGGTGGAGGTCTACGACCGCCTCGGCTTTGACCGGTACATGCTCACCGAGCATCACGGGACGCCGCTCAATCTCGTCCCGTCACCGCACCTGTTCCTCGCCGCCGCCTCCCAGCGGACCAGCCGGATCCGCCTCGGGACCCTGGTGACGCTGCTGCCGCTCTACAACCCGATGCGGCTGATCGAGGAGGTGGGCGTGTTGGACATGCTCACTGGCGGGAGGCTCGAGCTCGGGATGGGACGCGGCGTCTCGGCCCCGGAGATCACCACCTACGGCATCGACCCGGCCGACACTCCGGCGATGTTCGAGGAGGTCTACGAGATCCTGATCAAAGGACTGACCTCCGACGCGCTCTCGCACGAGGGCCGGTTCTATTCGATCGAGGAGGCGCTGATGGTGGTGCCGCCGGTGCAGAAGCCGCGGCCGCCTCTGTGGTACGGCGTCGGCTCTGTGGAACGTGCGCAGTGGGCCGCCCGCAACGGGATCAACATCATGGCGTTGCGCCCAGCCGAGGTGGTTCGGCCGTTCACCGACGCGTTCTGCGAGGCATGGGACCAGACGGGTCGTCCGATCGAGGAGCGGCCGCTGCGGGGCGTCGACCGGCCGCTGGTGATCGCCGAGGATGGCGCCGAGGCGCGGCGGATCGCCGCCGAGGCCCACGTCAAGTTCCACGCCTCGTTGTTGTTCTTGTGGGAGCGCACGGGCGTGCCGATCCCGACCCACTTCCCGCACACGTTCGACCTGTGGCAGCAGGCGGGCGGAGCGTTCGCCGGCACGCCGGAGGAGGCTCGCCAGTTCGTCGCGCGGCAGGTCGACGCGGCCGGACTGGACACGATGAACTTCCACCTGGCGTTCGGCGACATCGGCTTCGACGACGTGTGCCGGACCGCGGAGCTGTTCGCGGCCGAGGTGATGCCGGCGTTCGCCGACGCGGAGACGCTGCGCTGAGCGTCAAGTTACGTGCGGTCGCTCCCGCGGTCGTGCATGATAAGCACGTCTGGCTTCGCTGAGCCGATGTTCAAATCCCGAGGAGAGGGAGCACCGATATGAAGACCAAAGCCGCGGTGTTGACGGACCGCAACGTGCCCTGGGAGATCATGGAGCTCGACGTCCGCGACCCGAAAGAGAACGAGGTCCTGATCCGCTACACGGCGGCCGGCCTGTGCCACTCCGACATGCATCTGGTGACCGGCGACCTGCCGTCGCCGCTGCCCTACATCGGTGGCCATGAGGGCGCGGGGATCATCGAGGCGATCGGCCCCGGGGTGACGAAGGTCGCCAAGGGAGATCACGTCGTATGCGCGTTCATCCCGGCCTGCGGCCAGTGCCGCTGGTGCTCGACGGGCCTGCAGAGCCTGTGCGACATGGGCGCGACGATCCTCGACGGGTACATGCCCGACGGCAGCTACGGATCGTTCCTAGACGGCGAGGGCGTCGGCGCGATGTGCATGCTCGGCACCTTCTCGCAGTACGCGACGATCAGGCAGGAGTCGGTGGTCAAGGTCGACGAGGACCTCCCGCTCGAGGTCGCGGTGCTGTGCGGCTGCGGCGTGCCCACCGGCTGGGGCTCGGCCGTCAACACCGGCAACGTACAGATCGGCGACACCGTGTTGATCTTCGGGATCGGCGGGATCGGCGCGAACGCAGTCCAGGGCGCAGCGCATGCCGGAGCGACCAGGATCATCGCCGTCGACCCGCTGAAGAACAAGGGCGAGTTCGCTCAGGAGATGGGAGCCACCCACGCCGTGCAGACGGCCGAAGAGGGGATTGAGCTCGCGCAGCAGAACGACGCCGGCGGCGCGGACGTCGCGATCGTCACAGTGGACGTCGTCGACGAGGCGGTGGTTCAGGCGGCCGCGATGTCGTTGCGCAAGAACGGCACGCTCGTGATCACCGGCCTCGCGCATCCCGAGTCGCTGACCGTCCACCTGTCGGGGGCCGACATGGTGCTGAACCGCAAGCACGTCAAGGGCGCCCTGTTCGGCGACTGCAACCCGGCCTACGACATCAAGAAGATGCTCACGCTGTACCGCGCCGGCAAGCTCAAGCTCGACGAGCTCGTCACCAAGCAGTACAAGCTGTCGGAGATCAACGACGGCTACGCGGACCTCGAGGCCGGCAAGAACATCCGGGGGGTCATCATCCACGAGCATTAAGCTCGTGGCGCTCGTGACAGACATCGACGCGATGGTGGTGGGTCTCCACCGTGAGGCGGAGATCCTCGCGGTCGCGCTCGAGCAGGGCTGCCACACCGTGCTCGAAGGGCCGCCCGGCACCGGCAAGTCGACGCTGCTGCGCAGCATCGCCGGTGCCAGCGGCCGCGGCGTGCAGTTCGTCGAGGGCAACGCCGAGCTGACGCCTGCGCGGCTGATCGGCGCTCACGACCCGGCGCTCGTCCTCGACGGCGGCTACACGCCGGAGGCCTGGACCGATGGGCCGCTGCTCAACGCGATGCGATCGGGAGAGCTGCTGTATCTCGAGGAGCTCAACCGGATCCCCGAGGAGACCCTCAACGTGCTGATCACCGCGATGGCCGAGCGCGAGGTCGTGGTGCCACGACTCGGACGGATCGGGGCGGCGGACGGCTTCGTGCTCGTCGCGGCGATGAACCCATTCGACGCGATCGGCACCGCGCGCGTCAGCCAGTCGATCGCAGACCGCATGTGCCGGATCGCGATCGGCTACCTCGACGAGCAGCACGAGCGCGAGGTCGTCCATCGGCAGACGGGCCTCGGGGGTCGCCTCGTGGCGATCGCGGTAGCGGTTGCGCGCGGCAGCCGCTCCCACCCGGCTGCGCGGATCGGCTCGTCGGTTCGCGGCGCGATCGACATGGTCCGACTCGCTGCCGGGCTTGCGGCAGTGCGCGGCGAACCCGACACCGAGCGCGGGATCTTGCTCGACGCTGCGATCGCCGCGATGTCCGGTCGCGTCCGCGTCTATGAGGACCAGAGCCGCACGGCCGAGGAGGTGATAGCCGACCTGCTCGATGCCGCCCTCGCCACTGAGGACAGCGATCGAGCATCCTTATCGCCGCCGCTCCCGCCCCCGCCGCCGGCGGGCAAGTCCCCGGACCGCCGCCCGCCGGGCCCGATCAGCGCTCCTGACACGAGGGCGAGGGTCGCGGCGGCAGCCCGGCAGACGCTCAGCCGCGAACAGCTCGCGGCGACGCATCAAGCCTTCGCGTCGGTCTCCCCGCAGGTCGGCAGCGTTGACGACGACGCCCTCACCGATGAGATGCGACGCGACGCAGATGCCGCGGTCGCGCTGCTCGCGGACATGGCCGTGGCCACGGATCCGGCCCTGCGAGCGGACGCGCGGCGCCTTGCCGGCCGGCTGTTGCCTCCGCTCGGACGGGTCGGAAAGCCGCGCCGGCGCGGCACGCGACGCCTCGTCGCCCGGGCTGGCGCGAGCGACGGCGACATCGACATCGAGCGCACGTTGGAGCGCAACGGCGGCATGCCGCCGCGCCGCGCCGACCAGCTCGTCGCCCGCCAGTTTGCGGCCGCCCCACGCGCCGTGTGCCTGCTGGTGGATCGCAGCGGCTCGATGTCGGGTCACGCCGTCGCCCTTGCCGCCGTAGCGGCGGCGGCGGTCGTCCAGGCGTCGTCGCGACCGCCTGCACTGCGGGGTGATTGCGTTTGCCACCGAGACCATGGTCCTGCGCGACCCGCGCGACGAGGTGCCCTCCGAGCACGTCATCGACGACCTGCTCTCGCTCAGGGGCCATGGCACGACGGATCTTGCGCGGGCGCTCCGAGCCGCGGCCACGCAGCTCGAGCACATCCCGCCCGGCGGCCGCACCGCGCTCCTGATGTCCGACTGCCTGCACACCAAGGGCGCCGATCCACTTGGTCCGGCGGGCACGCTCGACGGCCTGCACGTGCTCGGCACGAGCACCGACCCGGAGTCCGTGCAGGCCGGAAAGGCGCTGGCCCGACGCGGCCACGGCCGCTGGCTGCCCGCCACGACGCTCGACGAGCTCGCGCGCAATCTCCAGGCCGTCCTGCCCTGAGGCATCCCACGGCTCAGATCCGCCCGCGTATGACCTGCGCCGTGCGTTTGGTACGCCCGGGAGCGGGGCGGCTCATAGCGTTGGGAGGGCTACTGGCTCCGAAGCTCGGTCAGCAGATCCAGCAGGCCGGCGCGCAGCGCCTCGAGCTCCTGCTTGCTTGTCAGCTGCGCCCAGCGCTGTTCGACGCGTTCGGCGGCGGCGTGTGTGACCGGCGGGACCGACTTGCCCCGCTCGGTCAGGCAAACGAGCCGCGAGCGGCGATCGCTCGGGTTTGGGCGCCGTTCGACGTAGCCGGTTCGCTCGAGTTGGTCTACCGCCTGCGCCATCGTCTGCTTGCGCACGCGCGCGAGATCGGCGAGCTCTGAGACCGTGATGCCTTCCGGCGGAACGAACGGGAACACGTTCGCGGCCGCGGGGCGGATGTCATCGAACCCGGCTTCCAGCAGCGCCGCCTCGATGTCGTGGGCGTACTGCTGGTAGACGAGGCGCAGCAGCAGCCCGATCAGCGGCCGAGCAGGGAGCTCCTCCGCATTCACGGGAAGCCTCTTTTGCCGGTTCGACTAGACAGGTACCTGTCTACTTTGGTAAGATGGACAGGCACCTGTCGATCCTAATCGAAAGTGACATGACATGTCCACAGCACCACCCATCTACGGGCAGTTCGGTCAAGCGCTCGCGTTCGCCGAGCGCACCCTGACGACCGTCCTGCGCGACCACCTCGCCGAACGAGACACCGAGCCCGAGACCTGGTACGCGCTGCAGCTGATCGCCACGCGTGGCCCCGCGCTCGCGCGCGACGAGCTCTCCAGCGTGCTCGAAGGCTCGCCGAACCTCGACGCCGACTCCACGCGTGAGCTGCTCGCTCGACTTCAGGCCGACGGGCTGATCGACGGCGACGCGCACGTCGACCTCACGCCCGAAGGGGCGGCGCTTCACCGCAGCCTCCGCGAGTACGTCCTGCGCCCGACCATCGAGCTGCTGGGTCAGTTCGAACTCGAGGACATCGAGACGACCGTCCGCACGCTGCAGGCCATCACCGATCGGGTGAACAGGCCATTAACCACGTGATCCCGAGCCTGGGTGATCCGGTGCCCGGTCGTTACAGTCCTCGCTGGGGCAATGAGACTGGGGATCAAGCGGCTTATCGTCGGAGCAGTTGCGGTACTGGCGGCGCTCATCGGTGTCGCAATCGCGGTGCAGCTCACGATCGGGCCAAACGGCGGGCTCAAACCGTACGGCCTCAAGGAAACGCTTCCCGAGATGGTCTCGTCCTTCGGGGCCAACGCCCGCGTCGTCGAGGTCATCGTTGACTCATCGGGGGCCTACTACCAGGTGATCGGTGCCGATCACCAGCTGCACATCCGTGACTATGCGATCGTCGAGTCAGAGATCTCAGCCGGGACCGAGGGCTACAACCGCAAGACCACGAACTTCGTCCGCGCTCCGACGGCCGCGGAGTCGCGCGGCGCGGTGGTGACCCTGGCTCAGCTTGACCCCGCCGTCGTGGACATGCTCTACGGCAAGGTCGGATTCCCGCACCAGGGATCGAGTGCGACGCTGACCGGACGCTCATGGTTCCTTCAGTCCGGAGCCCATCCGGAGCATCGATACGTCGCGGCATACAACGGCGACTCGGTGCAGCGAACGCAGGCGGCCGCGGCTCCGGATCCCAAGACGGCGAGCGTTCCGTCGTCGACGCAGACCACGGCGCCGACGTCTTCCAACGGGTCCAAGACGACCGTGACAGAGGTGTACGGCTTCACCACGACGATCTCCTCGGGGTCGGCGAAGCCCGGCAAGGTGAGCCGCACGGCCCAGCGCCTTGTGACCTGTATCTCACACGCCCAGGGCGATGTGAGCAAGATCATTGTGTGTCAGCGTAAGTACGTTCCCTAGGGGTCACAGCTGGGTTAGAGTTCGGAGCGGGGATGCCTGGTCCGATCCAGAGGCTGGTCGCGTTGGCGGCGTGGTGCGCGCTCGTCGTCGCACTCGTCGCGGGGCGGCGCCGAGCTGGCGTCAACGACGGGCGCAACCAGCTGCACACCCAGCGCGGCCGGCGGCTCGTCATCCGCAGAGCCACCGGCCACCGCGTAAGCGTCACCGTCCAGTCCGCGAGCGCCGCCGGGCTAACCGGACGAGGGATCACGCAATCTGAATCGCGTGGTCGGCGCGGCGGACGCCATCGCTGAGCGCCGCCACGCCCAGGACCAGGTAGCCGGCGCTGAAGACCGTGATTCCGAGCCACAGGACGGATGTGAACTGGATCGGGATCACGACGAGTGACAGCAGGCCGCAGATCAGCGGTGCGTACTGGCGCCACGAACCCCAGCTCGGCTGACGGAGGGTTGCGATGCCGACCGCGATCATGCCGCCCGCGAGTAGCAGAGTGGCCAGGCCAAACCCGGAATCGACGATCGTCGGTCCGGTGTTCGACGTGTGCTGATCGGCGAATGGCAGCTGCAGCCATTCGCACACGAACAGGAGCGTCAGACCGGCGATCACGCATTGCAGGCCGATCCTGCCGGTCTTGCTGTCAGCCGCCAGGTGGCCCCGTGCGAGGTACACGACGCCGGCGAGCATCAGCAGATGACACGCGGCGGCGAACACGGTGAACGGAAGGAACGCATGGTGCGAGAACGGGTAGCGGACCAAGTCGTCCGGCACGGAGCTGGTCCCCTGGACGATTGCTGACAGCAAAGCAGCAGCAATCGTGAGCAGTGCGCCGGCGATCAGGGCGATGCCTCCACGCCGACGGTATGTGGTGAGTGAGTTGTTCATGGCCGCCAACCTATGGGTGGTCGCCGAACTTGAAATCCGGGCTCGCGCGGGACTTACGACGGCGTCAGCGCTGCTTGGGGGTAAGTGCTGGCACGGATGTGAGCGTCCGCGCTAGTGCGGTTGCCGGGGAGCCCGCGCTCGGAGAGAATGGCCCAGATGGTCACCCGTGGACGGTTCGGGGCGGCGGCGGTTTGGGCGATCAGTGCCGCGGCAGCGATCGGCAGTGTCGTGTTCCTGGCGATGAGCTGGGACCGGACGCTCACCGACGACGTGTTCTCGGGCTTCGGGGGTCTGTCGTTCGCGGTCATGTCGGTGGCATTCGCCAGCACCGGAGCGCTCATCAGGATGCGCGTGGCCGACAACCCCGTCGGACGGCTGTTCCTGCTCATCGGCCTGCTGCTCGCAGTCGGTCTGCTCGGTTATCAGTACGCCGCGTACGGTCTGACCCGCCCCGGAGGCGTGCCGGCGATGACCACCGTTGCGTGGCTCTACAACCCGATATCGCAGCCGTCCGCCGCGCTGATCGGTCTGTCGTTGATGCTGTTCCCCGACGGGCGCCTGGCGTCGTCACGATGGCGTCGAGCGGCGGTGCTCAGCTGGGTGGCGGTCGTGCTGCTGTCCGTGCCGTACGTGCTGGAGCCGGGCTCGCTCCAGGCGCCGTTTGCGTCGCTGTCAAATCCGCTGAACGTCGCCGGGACCAGGGGAGCGGCGATCGTGGCGGGGATGCTCGGCTGGGTGCTGGCGGCCCTCGGGATGGGATTAGGCGCGACGTCGCTGGCGCTGCGCTGGCGCCGCTCGCGCGGCGAGGTCCGTCAGCAGCTCAAGCTCGTGCTCGCGGTCGGCGCTGTGGTTGCCGCCGCGACAACGCTCGACATGCTGACGTGGTTCCCGTGGCCGCACGGCGGGCTGTCTGTGCGGATAGGAATCATCGGGCTGCTCCTGAGCGGGTTCGCGGTCGCGGTCGGGGTGGCTGTCACGCGCTACCGGCTCTACGACGTCGACGTTGCGATCGAACGCACTGCCGTCTACGGAGCGCTGACATGCCTGCTGGCGGCCACCTATGCGTTGACGGCCCTCGCGCTCGGAACGGCGCTGGGCAACGACTCTGACTGGGTCACCGCCGGTGCGACCCTGGTGGCGGCGGTCGCGTTTCGCCCGCTGCGTTCGGCGCTTCAGGATCTGGTCGACCGTCGCTTCAGCCGCGCCCGCTACGAGGCCGTGCAGCGCGTGTCGGAGTTCCTGGAGCGGCTGCGCTCCGGACAGTGCGCGCCGGAGGAGATCGAGTCGCTGTTGCGTGAGCTGCTGTCGGATCCCGGCCTTGAGATGAGGTACTTCCTGCCCGAGAGCGAGGTGTACGTCGACGCGGCCGGCATGCAGGCCGATGACGACCCGGGTGACGCTCGCGTTCGGACGCCGGTGCTTCGCGCCGGCGCTCCGGTGGCGATGGTGCTGCACCGGCCGACCGGTCCACAACGTCCCGATCCGCTCGTGACACTGGTCGAGGCCGGCGGGCTCGCAATCGAGATCGCGCGCCTGCGCGTGGAGCTGCGGCGGCAACTTGCGGAGGTTCAGACGTCGCGTGCGCGGATCGTCGCGGCCGGGAATGCCGAACGCCGGCGGATCGAGCGTGACCTGCACGACGGGGCTCAACAACGGCTGGTGTCGATCGGGTTGCGGCTGCGCCACGCTCAGCACGAGCTCGGCTCAGGAGAGCCCGCACGCGCCGACGAGACGATCAACGACGCCGTGGCCGAGCTCGCGACCGCGATCGACGAGCTGCGTGAGCTGGCACACGGCCTCCCGCCGGCCCAGCTCGACGCAGGCCTGGACCCGGCGTTGCGGGAGCTGGCGGGGCGCGCGCCGCTCCCCGTCCACGTGTACTCGACTACGGAGCGATTCAGTGTCGGGCTCGAAGCGACGGCGTACTTCATCGCCTGCGAGGGGCTGACCAACGCGATCAAGCACTCCAACGCGACCGCGGTGGTTGTGAGCGCCCGGCGGAGCAACGGCCACCTGACGGTCCGGGTCACCGACGACGGCATGGGCGGCGCGGTCGACAAGAACGGGGGCGGCCTGCGGGGTCTGCACGACCGCGTCGCGGCGCACGGCGGCAGCATGCACGTGGAAAGCGCGCCGGATACGGGCACGATCCTGACCGCGGAGCTGCCATGCGAGTCGTGATCGCCGAGGACCAAGTTCTCCTGCGCGAGGGGCTGGGGCGGTTGTTCGCAGACGGCGGGCACGAGGTCGCGGCCTCTCGAGGAGACGCACGGGACCTGGTGGCGACGGTCGCAGGGCATCGCCCCGACCTGGTCGTCGTCGACATCCGAATGCCGCCAACGTTCACGGACGAGGGCGCCCGCGCCGCGTACGAGATCAAGCGCAACCATCCCCAGGTTGGAGTGCTTGTGCTGTCCCAGCACATCGAGACCAGCCACGCAATCGAGCTCGTGACGCTCGGTGGCTTCGGCTACCTGCTCAAGGACCGCGTGCTGGCCGTCGGCGAATTCCTCGACGCCGCCGAACGCGTCGCCCGAGGCGGCTCGGCTCTGGACCCGCAGGTCGTCGGCCGCCTGCTCGGGCAGGGCCGCCACACCGGCGCGCTTGACGCGCTTTCCGACCGCGAACGCGAGGTCCTCGAGCTGATGGCCGAGGGGCTGACCAACGCCGGCATCGCGGAACGCTTGGTCGTCAGCGAGCGCACCGTCGAGACGCACGTCCGCAACGTGCTGACCAAGCTCAACATCCCCGACAGCCAGAACGGCCATCGCCGGGTGCTGGCCGTGCTCGCGTACGTCAGCGAAATGCAGAACCCGTGAACGAAGTGATGGAGCTAGCGAGACTCGAACTCGCGACCTCCTGGGTGCGATCCAGCCTGCCCCAACGCACCAAATCGGCTGATTTGCTGGCAGTTCCGCAGTCCCGGCGCAGATCCAGGGCGGGAAGTCGTGTCCTGGTTTGCAGGGGATTGTCGGGGTTGTGGTCCACGCTGAGTGCTGCGCGGACCAGCGGCGGTGCGGCCCTTGTGGCCGCGCCGTCCTCCTCGGAGCCTGACCGCTCCGGGGAGGTGAACCTGAAGGGTTGAGAGCGCGACAGCGGGGCACGCGGGGTGGGCAGCCGCCGCCGCGACATGGCCCCTTAAACGCTTCGACCCCCAAGTCAGCTGTTGGCGCAGCTGAGGGGGATCGAGGCCAAAACCGAAGCTCTTGGTCCGTGCGAGGACAGGAGTGGAGTTTACGCACGCCTCGGACGGACTCACGGAAGCCGACGATCAGATGGACAGGCTCGAGTTTGGAGTGTGGTGGATGAGCCGGCAGGCAATCGCCGCCGTGCTCGCGCGCACCGACCTCGCGTCCGGCGAGCGCCTCGTGGCGCTCTCGCTGGCGAGCTTTGCCGGCCGCGAGAACCGCGCCTGGCCGGGGGCACCAGCTGCGTCGGCGCGAGCCGGGCTGAGCCGGAGCCGCTACCAGCAGGCGCGGGAGCAGCTCGTGACGCGCGGTCTGCTGGCCGTCGACGAGCGCGCCACCGGGCGTGGCCGAGCGAGCACGGTCACCCTCGCGTTCGCTGATACCGGTCCGTGGTGGGACGGCGACCTCAACGTCGAGCTCTTCGATGCGGTGCTGACGTACAGCCACACTCGCGGACCGGAGCGCCTTCTGCTGGCGACGATGGCGGCCGTCGCAGACGAGGAAGGAGGGGTGCACGACCTCTCGACCGAGCAGCTTCGCGACGCGGCAGGCATTGCGGACAGGACGTACCGCCGTGCCCGAACGGCGCTGTTGGCGTCAGGCTTGGTCGAGCTCGTCAACGGCGTCGGCGGCCGCGGGAACACGAATGTGTGGACCGTGCGCGATCCGCGCGAGACGGGCGACGCGGTCTCCAGCCATGTCCCGCGGCGCGTGGCGCCGCCGGCGGCCGCGCGTCCACTCATTGCGTCGGCAGTCTCGCCCGGCGCTGTGGCCCAGGTTCAGGAGCAGGCAGCACAGACAGTCGGAAAGGGCGGCCAGGATAGGACACTTACCGCTGGAAACAGTCCGATCCTGACCGGGGTTTCCGAGCCAAAGGGCGGCCACGATCGGACAGTTCCTCCGGAGAAGTGTCCTGTCGTGACCGGGGTTTTGGACGCAAAGGGCGGCCAGGATCAGACGCTTTTCGAGCTCGCGCCGATCGAAACCCCGGCGAAAACCCCGGCAGAAACCCCGGCGGCCAACGTGCGCGCGGGAAGGGAACCCCTGAACCCCAGAATCAGGGAAGACCCCCCTAGCCCCCCTGAAGGGGGGAGCCCGCCGGGCTCGATCGTCGTCGAGGAGACGTTCGTCACCGCTCGCGGCCGTACGCGCCGTCGGCCGGTCCGGATCGACCTCAACGAGGTCCGTCGAGGCCTCGGAATCGCTGGCGTCGCCGATCGCAACGACTGGGACCACATCCGAAAGCGTCTCCGCGAGCTGGTCGGCGAGAGCATGTTCGAGATCTGGCTCGAACCGCTCGAGCTCATCGCGATCGACCCGAGCGGAACGCTTGTCATCGACGCTCCGTCGGCCACGTTCTCGTGGCTCCGGCAGCGTTACGGCCGCGTCATGGCGCGTTGCGCCGAGGAGGCATCGCGCGCACTTCGGTTCGCCGAGGAGCCGGAACGCCACGCCTTCGCTCGGGAGCGCCTGGCGCCCCCCTCAGCTGTCCGCGCAGTTCACACCAACCAACGGGAGGTCTCGTAATGATCACAACGATCGCAAACCAGAAGGGTGGAGTAGGCAAGACAACGACGGCAGCGAACATCGGGGCGCTATTCGCGCGCCGCGGCCGCCGCGTCCTGGTCGTCGACACGGACCCGCAGTTCGCGCTGACCCGACAGCTCGGACTCGAAGCAAGGTCGCTCGGCGTCAACCTGGTCGACGTCCTCGCCGGTCGGGCCGGCGCCACCGACGCGATCGTCCGAGGTGTACACGGCGTCGACGTGATCCCCGCCGCCGGCGAGCTCGCCGGCGTCGAGATGAGCCTCGTCGGAGAGCTCGGACGCGAGCGGTTCCTGCACGACGCGCTCGAGCCGGTCGTCGACGACTACGACGAGGTCGTGATCGACACGCCGCCGAACCTCGGGCTGCTGACCGTCAACGCACTCGTTTGCGCAGACTGCGTGCTCGCGCCGGTCAGCGCCGAGGACGAGGGCGCGATCCACGGCATCCTCGAGCTCCGCGGCACGATCAGCAAGCTCGCCAAGCGACTCGGCGGCGAGGCGCCGCGGCTGATCGCATTGGTCACGCGGTGGAGTCCTACTCGGATCAGTAGCCGCACGGTCGAGGACCGGCTGTCAGAGGCGGGCCTCGCTTCGGCCGGGCGGATCCGGCTGCGGTCAGCGTTGGTCGCCGAGGCGGCCGCGGCGCGGGTGCCGGTCGCGGCGCTTGCGCCGGACAGCTGCGTCGCGCTCGCCTATGGCGATGTCGTCGAGCTGCTCACCGGAGCGCCGGCGCGATGAGCGTCCTCGGACGTCGCGGACTGCTCGTCGATGATCCGCTGGCCGCGAGGGAGGAGCGAACCCCCGTCTCGCCGGGGACCAGCAGCTCAGAGATCGCCGGCCGGCTTCGCGACATCTCGATCGCCGAGATCCACCCAAACCCGGCCCAACCGCGCAAGCGCTTTGACGAGTCGGCACTGTCAGCGCTGGCGGAGTCGATCCGCGAACGTGGCGTACTTCAGCCCGTGATCGTCCGGCCGGTCGACGACGGGTACGAGCTCGTCGCCGGCGAGCGCCGCTGGCGCGCCGCCGAAATCGCCGGCGAAACGACGATTCCCGCACTCGTCGACGACGCACTCGACCAGGCCGGGTCGCTCGAGCTCGCACTGATCGAGAACATCGTGCGCGAGGACCTCAGTCCAATCGAGCAGGCCAGAACGTTCTCCGTTCTGCTCGACGACCTGCGGATGACCAGCACGGTCCTCGCGCGACGGATAGGGCGAAGCCGCGCTGACATCGCGAACACGATGCGACTGCTCGACCTCCCGGACGAGGTCGTCGAGATGATCGACTCGGGCGCCCTGACCAAGGGCCACGGAAAGGTGCTGCTGACCGAGCGCGACCATCATCGCCGGCTCCTGCTCGCGCGCGAGGCGGCGGAACGCGGCTGGTCGGTCCGCACGCTCGAGAGCGAGATCGCGCGGGCATCGAAACCGTCCATTCCGCGGCCGTCGCCGGACGCCGATCAGTGCGCTGTGGCGACCCGGCTCGAGGAGGCAATCTCTCGCGCGATCGGGTGTGAGGCGACCGCCAAGCCGTACCGCAACGGCTTCCAGATCGTGCTCGACCACCCGGCCGCCGATCGCCTGGTCCGCGCACTGGGCGCCGACGTGGGGGCTCTCTGATGCCGCGCTCAGAGACGCTCATCGGCGCCAGTTCCACGTGGAACAGGTCATGGGCTAACTCATGCGCAAAGTCATGCGCTGCGTGCATGACTTGGAGTGGTCCCCGCCCCCGCCAGCACTGGGTTTCCCGGGGGAGTGCGATCCCGACTACCCGCCCTCCACGAGGTCGTTCGGGTAGTCGGGATCGCACTCTTAACCAGCTGGCTCAGGCGGGGGCGGGGGCCACCGGGATGGGCGAGGCGAAGGTGGTGTGCGGTGTGGGGCAGTCGGTGGTTCAGGGGTGGGGGTTGTGAGTTCCCGGCTCGGTCCAGGACCGGCGAGCATCGAAGGGCTGAGGTGGTTGTGTCGGGTCGGCGCGGCGCCGATCGATGCGTGGGGTTGCGCGATGGGCTGGGCTCCGGGGAACGCTAGATGGCATGTGGTCAGGCTGACGCGGGAGCAGTGGATCGATCGCGTCGCGCGGCCGCGCGGGAAGGGCTCGCTGTACTTCGCGACCAAGCTCGGCGTTCGCGTCGCCGGCGTCGACGTTCCGCCGGCGCCGCCCCCGGCGCCGATCTGGTGGGATCACCACGACGCATCGGCATGGGTCGCCGCGTGGCTGACGGTTCGCGGCCGCGGCCTGGTCGGCCCTCGCGAGCTGATCGCGAATGATTTCTGGCGAGGCGAGGTGAAGGCCGCGCCCGGAGCGCGGCGGCTGATCCACACGCCGGATCTCGTGGGCATCGTCGCGGGCCACCGCCCGGCCGCGATCGAGGTCGAGCTGGCGCGCAAATCCAAGGCTCGCTTGCGGGCAATCCTCGGCCTTCACTCGCGCTGGATCGCGGGCGGGAAGACTGGTGCCTGCGTCTACGTCTGTGGGAACACGGACGTGCACAAGCTCGTGATCGCGCAGGCGGCGCACGTCGGGCTCCGCACGTCCGACGGGAGCCTTCGCGTCGAGATGCTCGAGACGATCAAGCAACTGGTTCGCGAGGAGAGCAGCAGCGTTCCACGTGGAACGCGTTTGGCGAGGGTCGCGACGTGACGCGCGCTTGCCTTCTCATTGACGTGAGCGCGATCCTCGCGCTTGGGGGGCTGGGAGCTCTCTGCGCGTGGACGATGCGGCGTTACTCCACGTTGTCGGTGCGGAACCTGTATCCGGCTGCGGCGGCCACCGCCGCGGCACTCGGGCCTGTCCTTGCGATCCATGCATGGACCATAGCCATGGCGCTGGCGCCACTGACGGCGTTTTTCGTCTGCGCTGCGCTCTGCGGGAGGCGGCTACGCCTCGCCGACCTGGGAGCTGGTGAGGAGCTTCGGTCGTTTGAGCAGGCTCGCCGTTGGGCGTGGCAGCCGCGCCCGGCGCGCCGGGAAGGCGAGCGGGTTTATCTGCGCTCTCAAGGCGAGCTCGTGCACAAGCGACCGTGGCCGAGCGGTGTGGCATACGCGCCGATGAGCAGCATCGACGACGACAGCCTGCGGTTGCCGCTCGGCGAGGGTCAGCACATCTTCGTGTGCGGCGCGACCGGCTCGGGCAAGACGACGACAATGCGTCGCGTCCTCGCCGCACGCACGCTCACTCACAACGCGGCGCTGCTGATCCTCGACCAGAAGGGTGACCAGGAGGACGTCGAGCAGATGAGCCGGCTCGCGGCCGCCGCGGAAGTCCCATTTGTACTGATCGACCCTTTGGATCCCGGCAGCGACCGCTACCAGCCGCTATGGGGAACGCCCGCCCAGGTCGCCGCCCGGGCGGTTGAGCCGATCAAGCAGTCCGAGCCCTACTACTACGACGTGCTCCGGCTGCACCTCGACACCGTCTGCCGCGTGCTGCACGCCGCCGACAAGTGGCCGCCATCGATCCCGTTCCTGATCGACGCCTGCCATCCGCTCCACTACGACGCGCTCACCGAGATCGCTCAAGCCCTCAGCGACCAACACCGACCCCTGATCCGGCGAGTGGAGGAGCACGGCCAGTACGTGTCCTCACGCAAAGGCAACGAAGACCTCTCGGGCGGCGCGGCGCGACTGCAGGTGGCGCTCGCCCTTGCCGGCCGCGAGGTCGTGACGCCGAGAATCACGGCTGACGGAGACGCCGTCGGCGTCGGGCTGGTCAACGCGCTCAAGCAGCGCGCCGTCGTGATGTGGCGGACGCACGCCGACGTCATGCCCGACGAGGCCGCGGCGATGACCGTCCTTGCGCTCGCTGACCTGCACGACGCCGCCGGACAGGCCGGCGTGCCGTGGACGCTGATGCTCGACGAGTTCGGGGCGGTAATCAAGATGGCAGCAAGCCGGGCGGTCGCGATTCTGCAGCGGGGTCGCAGCCACGGCGGTCAGGTCATCGTCGTGACCCAGTCCGTCGCCGACCCCGAAGCGCTGTCCGGCCAGGCCGGCCTGCTGCCGAGCCTGACCGACAACTTCTCAGGCGTTGTCGCGCACCGCCAAACCGCCCCCGAATCGCGCGACTGGCTCGCGAAGCTGATGGGAACCAGAGCTCTCTGGCAATCGACGAACCAGACCACCGGCCACGGCACCAACCACTCCGGGCGCGGCTCGGCGCGACGCGTACGCGAGTTCAGGATCGGGTCGGACACGTTCGCCGAACTCGGGCGCGGAGAGGCGATCATCTACACGACGCTGGGGCCGGATCCCCGCCGGGCGACCATCCTCCCAGTCGAGTTCGATCATCACGAGCCGAAACGAATCGGAGGCGGATCGCTCGACACCTGCGAGCTGCGCGTCCACCCCGAGGAACGCCTACCATCAGCCAGCGGCGCGGCACCAGGGGGCGACCAGCCGATGGGGCCTGATCCCGGCAGCGGACGAATCTGACCCGATCAGACCCGAGATTGGCGACGAGCAGGTCGATCGCCGCTCGCCGGGGATGCTTGCAACGGTCGCAGAGCAGGTCGCGCGCGAATAGGATTGCGGGGTGACCGTGGCTTCGGGAGAGATCGGTGACGCGGGTTTGGCGGCGGCGGTGTGGGATCTCGAGTCGCTCGTCGACAGTGGCGGTGCGGACGGCGCGCGTGCGATGCTTGACGACGCCGCGCGGCGCGCCGCTGATTTCGCGGCGCGGTATGGCGGGCGCGTGCTGCAGCTTGACGTCCCGGAGTTCGCTGCCGCGGCGCAGGAGTGGTCGGGGGTTCGTGAGACGATGCTGCGAGCGTTTCTGTACGCCTCGCTCTTGCATCAGCGCGATCTCTCGGACGCGGCTGCCGGCGCGTTGTATGGGCTTGTTGCGGAGCGGCGCTCGGAGATTGAGCAGGAGCTGCGGTTCTTTGAGCTGGAGTGGGGCGCTGGATCGCAGGACGCCGTGGAGCGGCTGCTCGCGGAGGCGGGTCCGGAGGTCGAGTTCGCGGTCCATCATCTTCGTCGGGTGCACGACGCCGCGAGCGAGCAGCTCAGCGCCGCCGAGGAGCGGGTCCTGTCCGAGACGTCGGCGACGAGCCGGTTTGCGTGGGTCCGGCTGGCCAACCAGCTGATCTCGGAGGTGCAATGTGACGTTGACGGTGAGCAGGTCGGTGTCGGTGCGTTTCTGAGCATGCTCGAGGATCCCGACCGTGGGGTGCGAAGGCAGTTCATGGAGGGGTTTGTGGCGGCGCAGGAGCCGGGTGTTGGAACCCGTTCGTTCGTGTACAACGCACTGCTGCATGGGCACGCGACACTCGATCGACTGCGAGGACGCCGCCATTGGCTTGATGCGCGGAACCGTGAGAACGAGATCTCCGGTGCGGCGGTGCAGGCGTTAGTCGACACGGTGGTCGGCCGCTACGACATCTCCCACCGCTGGCACCGGTTGAAGGCGAGGCTGCTCGGATTGGACCAGCTGGCCGATTACGACGTGTTGGCACCGATCGGAGACCTCGAAGGCCGCTACGCCTATGTCGAGGCGCGAGAGCTTGTGCTCGACAGTTACGGCTCGTTGTCGACGAGGGTGCGCGCGATCGTCGCACGTTTCTTCGATGAGGGCTGGATCGACGCGCCGCCGCGACCGACGAAGTTTCCAGGGGCGTTCTGTGACTGGTCGTGCACCGTGCATCCACACGTGTTGCTGAACTACCGCGGCCGCATCGGTGATGTGTTGACGATGGCCCACGAACTCGGCCACGGCCTTCACGCTGTTCTCGCCGCGCCCCGCGGAACCTTTGACTTCATGCCGACGATAACCATCGCCGAGACGGCGTCGACCTTCGGCGAGACACTGCTGATCGAGCGACTGGTTGCGAGCGCCGGGAACGATCGGGAGAGACTGGCGATCATCGGTCGCAGCATCGACAACGCGCTGCTGCCCGTGCACTGGCAGATCGCCTTCAACCGCTTCGAGGATGCCGCGCACACGGCGCGCAGAGCCGAAGGGGAGCTCTCACCCGAGACGCTGGGCGACCTGTACTCCCAGGCCATGCGCGACTACTACGGCGAGGCTGTGGAGCCCACCCCCGGCAGCGAGCACTGCTGGTCGACCGTTCCGCACTTCTTCTTCGACACACCCGGCTACGTGTACAGCTACGCCTTCGGGCAGTTGCTGGCGCTTGCGGCGTACGCGCGCTACCAACAGATCGGGGAGCCATTTGTAAACAGCTACCTCGCGATGCTCGCCGCCGGCGGCTCACGCGACCCACAACGGCTCGTCGAGCTGATCGGTTTGGATCTCAGAGATCCGGGCTTCTGGAATCTCGGCCTCGACCTGATCGACGCGCGATTGCGCGAGGCTGAGAAGCTGGCGGACGGCCACGCCATGTGACGCCGACCGCGCACTGCTGCACAAGCTGGGCCGCGATGCCTGCGCGAACAACGAGTGCAGGTCTCGACAACCAGGGCGCCGCCGGTCTCGCAAATCGCCAAAAACCGCGCCCCAGTGCTTGCATGCTCGCTGCTAGCGGTCGGGTCCATGCAGAAGTCTCAGGCGAAGTCAGCCGCGCTGCCGGATCCATGAACCACCAGCCGTATCGGTGGCGTCGACGTCGGCCAGGCGCACTTCTGCTTGACGCGGGCCAGCCGGCGAGGCAGGAGCCGCGACCTCGTGGCTGCAGCGGCGACTAAGGAGGAGTCCCGGCGATCGGTCGGTCGCCCTAGGACCAGCGTTGACCGCATAGGGCGATATATCTCAAGCATGATCACACGACTCGACTTGGTGGGCATTCCCTCGCAGGACGCCGACCGCGCTCGTAGCTTCTACCGCGACACCCTTGGGCTTCGCCCTGACGAGCATGCTGACTATGAGCAGTGGGCCGGCAATACGTGCTTAGGCATCTGGGAGCCCGAGAAGGTTGGCATGCCGTTCGTCGCCCAGAAGGGCAACCCGTTGGCGCTAGGGTGCGACGATGTCGCCGCCACACGTGCCGAACTCGAGGCCAAGGGCGTCGAATTCGCCGGCGACACTTTAGACACTGGCGTCTGCCATATGGCGTTCTTCTCGGACCCCGACGGCAATCACCTCATGCTCCACCACCGCTATGCGCCCTACGGCTGATCATCAGGCGTTTTGGCTGCGCGGGGCGATCACGAACCCAGAGGCCCGTCGCGTCGCGGAGATCGCCACGATCGCCTATGAGGTCCTCCTGCACCTCTGACCCGATTCTTCACCCACACCGACGAGACTGACGAGCAGCTCGAGCTGCTGATCGGCGCCGCGTTCGATGTGATGGGCGACATCATCCGCCCGCTTGGCCATGCCCTCACGCAGCTCCCGACCGACTCGGCCGCTGATGGGCGCAACGACGGGTTCGCGTTCGAGATGCATTATCTGATGGGCAACTTCGTTCCGTGGCGCGAGCCCGCGTGGGCGCTCCTGCGCGAGCGGACCGCGTTCCTAGCAGAGAAGTGCACAAACGACCCCGACGTGGCTCGGACCGCCGGCGAGACGGCCGCATCACTGGCCGACAAGCTCGCCACGCACATACCAGCTGAACTGCGCCGCGGTTGACCGTTACCGCGTGCTGTGGCGCCGCCCAAGCCACCACAGCCGCTACCAACCCTCCGGGCTGGCGGGCTGTGTCGAACCTTGGTCAGGCCGGATGTAAGTCCGCCGACCAAGCCCGCTTGCACCGGTGGCCATGCCTATTGCGCTGGCCGGCGAGCATTGGTGAGCCGTTGTTTGGCGGCGCCCCAATCGAGCGGCAGCTCGTGGGCTTGGGTGCTGGACTCGACGAAGGTGGACTGGCCGAAACGCCCGCCCATGTCGGCGAGCATAGCGGCGTGCCGCCCGGACTTCACGAAGCGGTTCATCGCGTCGCGGTCCTGCCAGGCTGACAAGGTGTAGAAGGTCTTGCGCAGCAGATGGGCGTCGAGGCTGTAACCGGCACAGCCGTCGCTGGTGGCGAGTTGTTTGCGTATTCGGACGGCCCAGCGCAGGAAGCGCGGCACGTCGCGGTAGCGGGCCAACGGCAGAGTGGAAGTGAGAACGTGAAGCTCTCGGTCGCCCGTGGGGTTGAAGGGACCGGTAGTCCAGGGCAGCGCTGGCATGGAGGCTCTCTCAACCGGAGTCGCTTAGCAGCTTGATGATGTCGTCTTAGATGATGCCGATCCGGCGAACTAGCTCACAATTTGCTCGGCGACCGCTTCCTCGAGGCCAGCTGCTGCCTGAGCGGCAAGCCCACGAGCCACTTCTTGTGAATCTTCAAACACATCGAGCGCACATACCTTGCCCCACCGCAGGGTGATCACGTGTAGACCGCGATTGAAGTACGAAGCGTCGCCGTCGAGCAGCGTTGCGGTGCCGTCCCACTGGACAAACACGGTGGTATGCCACGGCCAGCCCTTCACCCAGATGTTGTTGATCTGTAGGTGGAGATTGGGCAGGACGCGGCCGAGGCGCTCAAACCAGCGCCGAAGGGTTACTTTGTCGTGGCGCTCACCACCAGTCGCATGGGCGCCGCCAAACCGGTGATGCACGTTCTGCACGGCCGGTTCCAGCAGCTCATCCCAGCGATGGTTGTTGACGTTGTCGAAGCTTCGGCGGACCAGTCTCTTGACGAAATAGCTGTAGAGCAATTCAAGCTCCTCCTGGCTCGTAGGCGATTACCGCGGCGGTCAGCGTCACGTCAGCCGGGGTTGGATCGGCGCTACCTACCTCGGGTGTTCCGCACCGGTGGCCTCGCCCTGCCGACGA
Source organism: uncultured Solirubrobacterales bacterium (assembly GCA_963725925.1). Classification (GTDB taxonomy): domain Bacteria; phylum Actinomycetota; class Thermoleophilia; order Solirubrobacterales; family Solirubrobacteraceae; genus Palsa-465. The sequence goes on along the minus strand of CAVSAY010000017.1, from coordinate 50,513 downwards.
CGGGCGCGAGATCACACGAAGAAACTCCTCCGGGTAAGGGCGGGCTGGTCCGAGGCGCATCTCACCTCTTGACCGCCCTTCGACGAAGCCTCAGGTGTCGTCGAAACCAGGGCACTCAACATCAGCTTGGTCGCCCAGCAGTCCACTTCGCCGTCAGGGACGCCATCGCCACGGTTTAAGCCCGCCGTGGGCCTGCGAGTGAGAGTGGATGTTTGGAAGCGGTCACCGCTCCGAAACTGGCCACTGCGTGCGCTGAGTCCGGCGATACGAGTCACACGTGCCTGCCTCATGGTGTCCCTTACATCACTCGGCTCGAGCCGACGTCGAGCAGGTTAGGCCGCCGCCGGCGGTCTGAGAAGAGCCAATCCTCGTGCCGATTTCAGGACCAACCTCGCGTCATCGCTTCGGCTCGGGCAGCGCAACGGAGGCCACAAGATCCAGGACGCGTCCTACACCTGCGACCACAGAGCCGGATCCCCTGCCCCGGCTGACTCCACTCACTTCTGGTTTCACGAACGAGGGGAAGTCTCAGAAACCCCAGCGATCAGGCTGGACGCTTCTGCCTCTGTCGGATTGCGGCACGCACTCGGTCGGCCGCCACGCGGGCCGAGACCTGCATTCGTGTTGCGACGCAACTCCACTGTGGCTCGGCAAGAGACGCGGGTTGCGCGGTCAGCAAGGCTCGGCGGCCATGGGCGCCGCAAGTGCGCTTCGAGCTCGAGTGCTCGCCGCGGTTTGACTACGGCCGCGCGGAGCACACGGTCGAGCCCCGTGAGCATGGGTGAGCAGGATGCCCGTTTCGGGGGCAGGGAACGGTGCTATATCAGTTCTCCCCTAATCGTTGAGGGCGGTGCGAGCAACCCGTTTTGGAGGCGTGGTTAGCTCAGCGATGAGTAGTTTCGTGGTGTCTCTGGAACCAGTCGGCGAGGTGTTACGCGACTGTCTTTGAGGTGATGAAGCGGTGGATGGCTTCGTTGGCGTTTTCCTGAAATGACGGGTTGGCCAGGTCGGGGAAGATGTCTGCTTGGTTGACTAAGGGACCTTTGAGCTTGTTGGCCGCGCTGGCGTAGAACACGCCGCTGGACAGGGTCGGGTCGGTGACGCCGTCGACCAGTCGCTTCGCGCCCAGGTCAAGTTTGTGGGAGATCCGTAGGGCGGGCATGACGTATTTGGCCGCTACACGCAGCGGTAGCGCAATGTCGTTGGAGGCTTGGGTGCCGGTGGTGGCGCCGGGGCTCACGGTGATGAAGCGGCGGTCGGGGTATTGGCGGGCCAGGTAGGCCATCCACAGCGCCCCGATGTACTTGGCCTGCCCGAAGGCTAGGTTGAAGTCAGCTTTTCCGTCGGCGAAGTAGCTGCCGTCGATGACGGTGGCGAGTTCATCGGCGGAGGTTGAGACGAACGATGGCCGTTTCATCCCCAACTTCGGAAGTCCCCTGGCCGCTTCGCTTCCGGCGAGGACCGCAACCTCTCCAAGTCGATCCTCGGCCAGGAGCCCTTCTAGGAGGACGACGTGGCCAAGAACATTCGTCGCGAACACGGTGGTGACCCCGTCAACGGTCAAGGCCATCGACTGCGGGCCAATGACACCAGCGTTCATCACCAGCGCGTCGACGGATCCGCTGATGCCGGCCAGGCCGGCGCGGACCGAGTCCAGATTGGCGACGTCCATGAGAACGATGTCGAAGATGCGCCGGCCGGTCGCGGCTTCGAGCTCGGCCTGTGCCGTTGTCGCCTTGTCTCGGTTCCGGCACGCCAGGTAGATGCGGGCGATCTCGGGACGTGATGCCAGTTGCCGGGCCACGTCCTTGCCGATTCCGACGTTGGCGCCCGTGATCAACACGGTCTTTCCTGGGGTCGTGCTCACTGGATTCCTCTCATGTTCGTAGGTCCAGCCAGGGTTGGCTGAATGGTGTGGTCAGACCGCCGGGAAGGTCCGACGGCTAGGGCCCTGCTCGGCATGGCTCAGCACTGCGGCTTGCTGCTTTGCCGGTGGGAGCACCCTCGATGGGTTGTCTGCCTGAATGGATTGGCTGATCCACTATTGCAGGCATTTTATGGAATGTCAAAGCCATTTATCTCGGTATACTTGCCCTGATGTCCTCAAGGGGTTCTGATCGGCCGCGGTTGACGCGTAAGGGCGAGGCGACGCGCGCGCGGATCGTTGATGCCGCGGCAGAGCTGATCTTTCAGCAGGGCGTTGCCGGCACGACGGTCGAGGAAGTGCGCGACGGTGCACAGGTGAGCAGCTCCCAGCTCTACCACTACTTCGAGGACAAGCCGGCGCTGGTCCGCGCAGTCATCGAGCGCCAGGCCGACCTGGCGATCGGCACGCAGGAGCAGTTCGACCTCAGCAGCCTCGATGGCCTACGGGAGTGGCGCGATTTCGTGGTCGATCACGCCCGCGACACGGGCGGGCGTGGCGGTTGTCCGATCGGCTCGCTCGGTTCCGCGCTCGCCGAGACCGAGCCCGAAGCCAGGGTGATGCTTGCGGCGTCCTTCAAACGCTGGGAGGCCAGCATCATGGCCGGTCTTCTGCGGATGCACGCGCTTGGCCGACTCGCACCCGAGGCCGATCCGCGCCAGCTCGCGCTGGCCTTGCTTGCCGCGCTTGAGGGCGGCCTCCTGCTCGCTCAGATCCAGCGCGACCCCGAACCGCTCGCGGCCGCGCTCGACGCGATGCTCGCGCACATCGCCACCCTCAGCAGCACCACGAGCACTTCGCTCGACCGCTGAGCCCTCGGACCGACGACCGACGGGGAGGTGTCCCGGAGCTCGTGTTGCCAGATCGGCCAATTCTGGATTAAGCAAGCCAGTTCTGTTAGGGTCGGCGCCAGCGGAACTGGATGGCGTGTTCCAACTAGCGAAGGGATGTCGACGATGGATCTGAAGGACAAACGGGCTTTGATCACCGGTGGCACCTCCGGGATGGGTTCCGCCGCCGCACTGGCGATGGCCGAGAAGGGCGCGTCGGTGATCATCACCGGCCGCGACGAGACCCGCGGCGCGAGCACCGTAGAGAAGATCCGGGCGGGTGGGCACGATGCACAGTTCATCGCCGCTGATTTCTCGGAGATGTCCGAGGTGGGGCGCGTTGCCGACGCGGTAGGCGAGATCGATGTTCTGGTCAACTGTGCCGGCTTTGCCGCCCTGGCACCGACGGCTGACACCGACGAGGCGGCGTTCGACGGTCTGTTCCAGATCAACGTCAAGGCGCCGTTCTTCCTGGTCGCCGCGCTCGCCCCGAAGATCGCCGCCCGCGGCGGCGGATCGATCATCAACGTCTCAACGATGGTCGCGAGCTACGGCCAGCCAGGCATGGCTGCCTACGGCGCCTCGCGCGCCGCGATCGAGCTGCTCACCAAGGCGTGGGCCGCCGAATACGGGCCGCAGAACATCCGCGTCAACGCGGTCGCTCCCGGCCCGACGCGGACCCCGGCCATAGAGCCGATGATGGCGATGGCCCAAGAGTTCGCCAAGACGATTCCACTCGGTCGGCGTCGCTGACGTGCACGAGCTGTCCGACGTCATCACGTTCCTCGCGACCCCGGCGGCCGGCTACATCAACGGAGCGATCATCCCCGTCGACGGCGGCCGCACCGCGATCTGAGAGGGGAGGTAGGCGTGCAGGAGTCACGGTCGGGCCGGCTCGGCGACGGTCGACGAGACCTGCCTTCGTTGTTGCACGGGGATCTCCTCGGCGACGCACCGGCCCTGCTCGGCGCGGACTGCAGGGCACCGGGGTTTTCTGATCGGGCCGGCGCCCGGTGGAGCGCGGACGCGTTGTGCTCCTGGCGATGAGCAGGTCGCTGGCGATTGACAGACCGACACCTGCCTTCGTGCTCGCGCGGGTATTCGCTGGTGAGGGCGCTGGCATGGCGGCCCATGTCCCGTAAGCAGCAGTGTCACCGGACCGCAGCACAAGAGGAGATCGTGGCTCGTTGCGTCGACGAGCAGCAGTCCGGCGAGAGGCCGCTGCCGGCGCGCTGAAAGCGGTTCGGCCATGACGCAGAACGAACGAGCTTGTCCGGCGGGTGGGCCTGGGCAGGTCTTGGTTGCGTCGGGTTCAGCTTGCGACGCGTGCGCCCTGCTCGAACGATCGAATGGCTGCCGTCGCGAGCTCGACCGCGCGGCGTCCAGCTCGTGCGTGGATCGGAGGCTCGTGCCCGGCCCGCAGCGCCGCGAGGACGTCGTCAACGTGGCGGTCGAACGTTTTCGCAAAGGTCCTGTCTAGGTCGTTGAAGTAGCCAGGTCGCCACACCTCGTGCGTCTCGCTCCCGACCTTGGAGAGCGTGAACTCCTGCACGGTGTCGCGGATCAGCGCGCGCCCAAGCGTTCCGTTGATCTCGATGTACTGCGCGTCGGGGTAGGTGTAAGAGGAGTCGTAGGTGCCGACGAGACTCCCGACGGCGCGGTTGGCGAATCGAACTGCGATCACGATCGTGTGATACGCGCGCTCATCGGTCTTGTTCGTCATCTCGGCCATCACCGACGAGATCGGCCCTGCGAGGTGTTCGAGCATGTCAAAGCCGTGACACTGCGTCTCGAACAGGTTGCGGTACGGGCTCGACCCGGGATTAGCCTCGCCGCCAAAGCGCCAGGTGACGTGCACGATGTCGCCCAGCCGGCCGTCATCAATGGCGCGACGAGCCTGCTGCACGGCGCTCGCATACCGGTGGTTGAAGTTGATCGCGAAGAAAAGCTCCCGCTGTTCGGCCTCGGCGATCAACTGCTCGGCCTCATCGAGGTCGAACACCAGCGGTTTCTCGACCAACAGCGGCACACCACGGCGGATCAGCTGGAGGGTCGGCGCAAAGTGCTCCTCGTTCGGCAGGCTCGTCGTTACGAGATCAGGCCGCGCGCGCGCGAGCATCTCCTCAATGTCGGTGTATGCCGTGGTGCCATACGCCGCCGCGCGCTGCTGCGCGCGCCCGGCGGTGCGTCCGACGATCGCCACCAGCTCAGTGTCAGGACGCCGAGCGAACACCCGCGCGTGTTGCTCGCCCCACACGCCAGCTCCCACGACCGCGACGCGCAGACGTGAACTCACGCGGCCCAACCCGGCCGGCCGACGTGTGCGGCAGGGTCTGCCATGGCGCGACGATACACCACGCCTGGCGACCCCCAGCGAGCGCGTCAAGATCCGCCGACGAGGGTGAGCACAGAAGGAACGGAGCGAATGCGATTCACCTCCCGCGCCGAGCGCTGAGCCCACTTCCCGGTAGACGCCGCCGCTGCTGCTCCCCCATTCAGGGGTCATGGCGGCAGCGGTGTCACATAAGACGCCCAGAAGCTGCGCTGGCCTGGCGTGCGTCCGGGCGGCGCTCGTGACGGACGCCGGATTCCGTCGAGCGCGGCCGCTCGTGTCCGACAGCAGTCACGCGGTCCGTATCGTCAGCGCTCACTATGGCGGCTGCTTCGCGTCGAGAGCAGCAGCGCCGACGTGCTCGATCACGCCGGCCCGGGCTTCCGCTGGTTCGTGGTTCCAGAAGTCACGCTGCTTGCTTCCCTCGACATCAAGCTCGGCGCTCGCGCATAGGCAACGGTGGGCGTCGGCGTGGCACCCGAGCGCTGCTCCTCGTCGATCAAACGGCGAGGCGCCAGTGCGTCCCGTGACGCTCAGTCGAGCGTGTGACGAACAGGCCTCGCGCTCACAGCGATCTGTGCGAATAGCACGGACCCATCGAGTGATCCGAGCAAGCCGACACGGCGTACCGGCAGATGGCGGAATGGCGAGTCGTCCACCGCGATGAGCGCGAAGACGTCGTAGACGTCCCGACGGCGCGGCGGGGAGGATGACCTGGTGCGCCAAGGGGCGCGGACCGTATCTGGTCGGCCCGCGCCCTGCGGCGTGCTATCCGAGCGCCCCCGGCTGGGGGCCACGCTATTACGGCACTACGTAGTTGACCGAGGTTCCCCAGTTGGCGAAGCCGTCTCGGGTTCCGCCGCAGGTTCCGATGGTCAGCGTGAACTTCTTTCCGGTGCAGTTGGGGGACTGGATGTACTCGTTGGCGAAGTACAGCCGGTTGCTGCCGTCCGGCAGGTAGATCCCCCAGCTGTAATCGCCCCACCGGGGCGAGGTCAGGCCGGGGAAGCCCTGGTACTCGCTGAACCCGTCCTGGGGTGCCTGGCCGGCGTCGGCGATGTCGATCGTTGAGTCGCTCAACCCGAGCGAGGTGGCGGTCATCCGGCCGTAGGCGGTGCTCGGGAAGAAACCGGCCTTTTTGCCGGCGGTCGGGCCGCCGTTGCCGCTCAGCGTGAACAGCATGATGGCTTTGCCGTTGCCGCCGGTGCCTTCGGCGGCGATGGCTGGCATGTTCATGTCTTCGTGGGCCGCCGAGGCGTACCCCTGGTTGGTGATGGTGAACTGGCCGGTCCGATCGAACGAGCCGGTGTCAACCACCCAGTAGACCGCGCCCATGTGCAACTCCGAGCTAGGCCCGAACGTCTGGTTGACCTGGGTCGACATCGCGGCCCACACCTGGCCCTGGGCCTGCGAGGCCTGGGTCATGAAGTCGCCGTTGGTGTTAAGTCCGCTTTCGGGACAGGACGCCGGCGGCGTGGTACCCGTGCTCAGGCCGGCCGCACCGCATTCGTCACCCAGCGGTATCGGCCCGGCTTTCTGGGCAGCGAGTATCCCAGCTCCGGCCGCGTTTTCTGGGTTGTAGTACGGGTTCGTGCCGGTGAACAGCTCGCCGCCGAACTGGACGCCGCTACAGCTCCCGCAGCCGCTGCTGTTGAGGTTTCTGAGGCCGGTCCAGGCCCACATCGCCATCCGGTTGTCGCCCCCTGAGGGCAACTCGGCGAAGCTGTTGAAGTCCAGGCCGGCGATCATGAACCCTGACCCGCCGTTGTGGTTGTCGTACTGGCCGGCATCGGCCGGCTGCGTCGGGATTACCGCTACCCAGCAGGTGACGCCCGCCGTACCACTATTGGTGCCGTCACAGTTCCCGTCCGGGGTGGCGAGCAGGCCCATGTTCTGGTGCGCCACGTTGAAGTTGGGGTTTGGTGACCCGTTTGACAGCGTGACCCGACGCCCTTTCTCGAGCGCGGTCTTGTCGAAGGCGAACTGCTGCGCGCCGTTGAAGAAGCCACCGCCGAACCCGCCGCCGTTGAGCGGGAACTCGTCGTAGAACAACAAGAACGCGTCCCGGGTCACGCCGATCTTGGCGAAGTCGTTGAGCAGGAACGGAGCTCCGGGCTCGTTCGGGTTGTAGTTCGCGTTGAGGAAGTACACCCAGTAGGGACCGAACGGGCTCGAGCCCTGGCTCACCGCGATGGCCTCGTAGCACGTGTTGGCGACCGCGGCAAAGCAGCCCGCGAACGGCCCGCCGGCGGCCTCGGGGCTCGCTGAGACGAACTCGGTGAAGAACCAGTGCCCGCCGTTGCTTGAGTCGAACTCACAGGACGGATCGCCTCCGCTGCTCCACGCTCGGCTGGTGAGCCCCATGATCGTGTCCAGTGGGATCGGGGCCGACTGGCGCTGGAGCGCAGTGTTGTAGACCAGGATCTCGCCGATGTTGTTCGTTTCGACGACCGATCCGTTGCCGGCGCACAGGCCCTGGTCGGGCGGCTCGATGTCCCCGAGGGGGTTCGTGGCCAGCGAGGCGCTGTCGACCGCGTTCAGGCCCTTGACGCCGGTGGCGCCGCCTGCCGAGGTGCTGATGCTGTCGCAGCCCGCACCCAGTGGCTGGCACTTAACCGTGGGGATCACCGGGGTGGGCGCGGCGTCGGCAGCTGCCGTCCCGAAGCTCATGGACGCTGGCGAAAGGCTCCCGGTTGTCGGGCCAGGCATCGCGTGCGGACGAGACAAAGCGGTTGCGGCCTTCAGGCTTGCCGCCGCAAGGCTCGATGATGAGACCGACGCGGTCGACGCCGTGGTGAATGGCCCGGTCAAGAGCGAGCAGCCGCTCGCGCAGCCGGTGGCGGCAGGTCCAACGAAAGTTGGCGCCGCCTGGGGGTAGATGGTGTTGGCGCTGGCCACCCCCGCTTCCGCGAGGACGCCGACCACCGCCGACAGCGACAAGCACAGCAGCAACGAGCGTTTGCGCATGCTGCACACCTCCCTCCGAGCGTTCCCCGCTGCTCGCTCGATATCTATTTTCGGACGGCACAGAACCCTATTCCTCCGAGCGGCCGTGTCAACACCCAATCGCTTCACATCCGGACCCATCTCCTCGAGCCGGCGCTTGTGCATTCGCCCGCTGGGCGCGCTACCTTCACGCCATGCCGATCCGCCGCTCAACGGTCGTGACCTTGGCCCTCGCCTTCGCGCTCGGCGGCGGGGCGGTCGCGGTAGCGGCGCCCGCCACGCTCGCTGGCAGCAATCAGGCGCCCAGCGGCGTGCAGACGCACCCCACCGTCAGACCAAAAGTCGGGCGCCGGCACTCGAGGTTCGAGCTGACGTTCACGCTGGCCGAGGCGCCTGGTCGAGCCGGACTCGTCGACACCCACTACAGCGAACTGGTTTCGCCACCAGCCCACGCCGCGCGGGCGTGCTCCCCGACGCAGCCCGCCCCAGTGTCCACCGGAAGCCAGGGCGCCACGATCAAGATCCACCTCCACCCGCCGACACACGGCTGGTGCAAGGGCCGCTACGAAGTGACCGTTTACCTGGTTCGCACGCAACTCTGCGGGCCACCCATCGCGCTCCCGGCGCTCATTATCTGCCGCGTGTCTCCCGGCGCCCGGTCGCCATCTCCCATCGGCCGAGTCGACACCGGCCAAACCCACTTCACCATTCGCTAGACGCCAGCCTTTCGCGTCATCACGTTTAGCCGCACGTAGTCGAGCACCACCAGGTCTCCGCACCGCCCGATTACGCGGTCGACGAACGCGTCACCGAGCTCGGGTGGCGTGCGGATCGAGGTGACGCAGCGGGCACACCGTCTTCACGAGCGCGCGATCCGGCAACACCCGCTTTGAGCTCAGCGGCGCCGCAGCCACACGAGCGGCGCGCGGGCCGCTGCCGCATCCGGGCTGACGCCGGAGAGAGCGGGAGTCGACACGTGACGCGGCGCGGCCGCCCGCCGGGAGCGGCGGGCGGCAACTTGTCGGTCAGCGATCACAGGGTGAGCCCGGCGGTGGCGGAGATGGTCGGCTGGTGGCGTGAGCGGACGGCGTCGATGATCTCGCTGGGATCGATCCCCTGCAGATAGGTGCTGGTGGTCCCCAGGTCCGTATGCCCGAGCTGGCGCTGGATGATGTTGACCGCGACCCCTTCGCGGGCGAGCTCGACGGCGTGCGCGTGCCGCAGTTGATGGGGCGCGAACCGGCGCCGAACGCCGGCATCGACGGCGAGCTGGCAAAGCTCGGCTCGGGCGGCGGTGGCCGCCCATCTGCGACCGCGGGTCGGTCCGTCGATCACGCAGAACAGCGGTCCGGGGGGCAACGACACGCGGTGCGCCAACCAGGCGGCAAGCTGTTCGAACGCGAATTGGTCCATCCCGGCCTCGCGGCGCTTATCGCCTTTCCCGTGTCGGATGAGCAGCGACCCGCGCCGGTCGTCGATGTCGGTCTCGTTGAGGGCCAGCGCTTCGGAGATCCGCAGCCCACCGCGCCACAGAACAGCGACCAGGGCCCGGACTCGAAGACCGTGTCGGTCTCGGCCGGCCTGGCGCATCACCAGCACGATTTCCTCCGGTCGCGGCGGATCGGGCGGATACTGCATCCCTTTGTTGTGAGGTGCCCGGCCCGCGAGATACCCCGGGATCGTCGCTGGCGACCGTCGGCGCCCCGCCGCGTCCAACCGAACCATCGAATCTGAAGACATGACCGGCTCCCCCTTGCTGAACCGCGTCCCGGCCAATCCGGGACGCACCGCCACCAATCCTCAAGTCCCCACGCCAGCCGCGACTACTTCATTGGCTTGCTTCTGCTTCTCGGTCGCGTCGAACCAACGCGGCAGCCGATCGCGCCGGACCGCCGGCCTGACGTCACGCCTCATCGTTCGTGAAAGGAGGTGTGTCAGTCTGCGCTCCTGACGCGCTACACGCCAACGCGGACGGACCGGAATTTGCGATGCGCGGGACGCGACCCTCGGAGGGTCGCGTCCCGCTTTGGTTCTGGCGCGGGTCGCGTGAGCGCTGGCGAGCCCTCACTAGGGGAGTCCCGGTTACGTCGTTACCGTGACGCGAAGGTACGTTGCGGGGATAGAGGTCGGTGCCTCGTTACCGGTCGCGTTTTGTTCGTTGAATAGGGACTCCAGCTCGTGGTGCAGCTCGGCCTCGCGACCGCTGGCTTGGGCTGCCTCGAACGCGTTCATCGTCGGTCCGTAATACGTTCTGAACTCCGCGAGAAGCTCCGCTGGCGCGCCTGGGAGGTTGAACGTGTAGGTGGCCTTCTCGAACGAGATCTTCTTCTCGGGTATGTCCGCGCCCGCGAATCGCTCGATGACGTTCTCCTTAACCCCCCACATCATCGGGCTGACGAACCCTTGCGGGGGCGGCGGCGAATACGAACTGCTGATCTTCAGAATCTGCGCCACGAGCGTCGGGTCGTTCGGGATCCAGTTCCCCATCACGATTCGACCGCCGGGCCGCGTAACACGGGCAATCTCCTTCGCCACGTCGAAAGGCCGAGGCGCGAACATCGCTCCGAAGATGCTGACGACGAGGTCGAACTGGTCATCCTCGAGCTCGTGCAGATCGGTCGCGTCGCCCTCCTGAAACCGGCAGTTGGCGATTCCGAGGCTCCGCGCGCGGGCGTTGCCAGCCTCGACGAGGTTGCTGGCGATGTCGACGCCCAAGACGTTCGCACCCAGTCTCGCTGCCGGCAGCGCCGTAGTTCCGTCGCCACATCCGAGGTCTAGAACCTCAAGCCCTTCCCTGATCCCAAGCTGATCGACGAGCGCCTCCCCGCTCTCCCTCATGCTCGCGGCGATCCGGGTGAAATCGCCCTTCTCCCATAGTGCCTTGTTCGGATTGATCGTTGTGACACCGTCAGTAGTCATTACGTCCTCCATGTCTCTTCATGTCTCTTCATGCTTGAACGGGTCGCTTTCAAAGCTTGCGGCGGCCCGTCGATTTAGACCGAGCCGAGCGAGTCGGATTGATTCGCGCACGGCGAGTTCGCGCTGACCTCGCAAGCCGTCAGGGTTCCCCTCGCGGATCTGGCCCACTGCGATAGCGGTCCAGTCCGCCTCGCCATCCCGCGTTGCGTCGCCTGCTGCGCCGCGACTTCGAGGGCTACTGCCCCGACGCTCAGGACCACTTTCCAGGGACGGTCGAGGCGTCAGGCCAATGGGTCACACAGGTTGGCCTGCCTGCATCGGCGCCCGCGTCACCGTGCTTAGGTCTTGATCTGCGTCGAGGTAGCTGACCTCGATGTTGGTGATACCGGGAAACGCTGACAGTCCCGGCACCATCGGGCCGTCGCCCCACGCTCGCGCGTTCGACTCGCTGTCGAACAGATAGATGCTCGTGGCTACGCGCTGGGCGTCGTCATAGCCCCACAGCTTCCAGACCAGACCGGGCACACCGGCTATCTTCTCGGCGGCCTGCCTGAAACCGGCGGCCTGTTCAGGGTCGTCGTGAGCGCGTTCGCGTCCGTATCGCACGATGATGAGCTTCATGTCGTGTCCTTTCGATTTCGCTGACGCCCGCGTGAATCGGAGTGAGCGTCGAGGAGTGTGAGCCCTGCTGGGGTATAGGAATGCAGTGAGCCGAACATGGTGTGAGTGGAGCCTGGACCAAGGAGGCTGGCTTGGCATCGGCAATTCGTCTGCCCTTATGCCTGACACGATCGGCCTGTGCGTGGCGACGATTCGGTCGAGGCTCGCGGTTCGCTTTCATCGAAACGACGATGCCGGTCGTCGATTCCTTCCAGCAAAGCCCGAAGAACCTAGAGATCGACAGCTGGATCCCCCACAACAACTGGCAGACCCACTAGGCAAGCCCGTATCCATCGCCGACCGACATGCCCTGGCATCCCACACGCGCAATCGCGCGCGACGATCGCTGTGAGGGCAGGCGGCGGCACTTCCACTATGTCGCCGGCCACCAGTGAGTCACCAGCCGCTGCTTCGGAGGGGCGCAGGCCGTAAGCAGAAGCTTCGCTTGGCCCGACCGGAGCCATCAGATGGCTCGGTGTTCGTGAATCCAGCAGTGAGCTCATAACGTCCGCTTGCTCGCTTCCTCGCGCAGCGCTCATGCAGCTCACGGGGCCTGCGCGCCTAGGCAAACCCCGTTCCCAGCGATTGCTGGGCGGCCGCTGGTCGTGGCGAGGAGGACGCGATGCAGTCCGGCTGAGATTGCGCTATTCGCGCCTCGCGGGAGCTGACGAACCCGGTCGCCCGAACGCGAAAGGGGGCGTGCGAGGCCTGAATCTAGGCTCTTCTTCGACTATCCCGCGGCCGTCGCGGACGGGATCGGGTGGTTGGCGCGGAAGAGGTCGTCCGGGTCGTAGCGTCGCTTGACTTCTTGTAGCCGCTCGCAGGTCTCCGGCGGGTAGCAGGTGCGCACGTCGATCGGCACGTCGACAAAGTTGACGAACTTGACTCCCGAGTCCCATGGCGCGAGCGCGTCGGCGACGACATCCAACTGCCCATTGATCGCGGGCGCCATGCCCGGGGCCATGAGCATGCCGACGCCAAGCGTAAGGAACGCGTGATCCAGGGTGGCAAGCGCGCCCGCGTTGGGCGGGGCGTCGCTAAGCGCACCTCCGAGTTGGCGCACCTCGAGTGATAGGAGAGGCGAGCCCGAGCCGGGGCCGGCTGTCTCGACGATCGCGTCGATCGCCGCCGACGGGAGCTCGTCCAGCAGCTGGCCGCCCTGGGCGAACGGCACGGGCTCCTCGGGATCCATGTGTAGTTGACCGAGAACCGCGGGCAGGACGACCGCGAACGTGTCGAGCTCCGGGCCGAGGGCGCGCAGCGGCCGCAGCAGCTCAAATCCTGGCTCCTGTGCGCCTAGGTACGCGGCCTCGACGACAACCAGCTGTCGCCCGCGAACTGCCTCCGGGATGTCGGGCAGCGGCGGGACCTGAAGGATCCGCGCCCACGTGCTCAACTCGTCGGGGAGGCTAGGGACCAACTCACGCCACGCGTGCAGGACGTCCGCCGCGTGCTCCCACGGCCAGGCGAACATCCCGGCGTACAGCTCGGTTGCCGGGTACAGCTCGAATTCCAGCGCGGTCACGGCGCCAAAGTTCCCGCCGCCGCCGCGCAGCGCCCAGAACAGGTCAGGCTCGTGCTCGCGGTCGACACGCACGAGCTGTCCGTCGGCCGTGACGACCTCGGCCGCGAGCACGCTGTTGCACGCCAAGCCGTGCTTGCGGGCAAGCCAGCCCAGACCGCCGCCCAGCGTGTAGCCGACAACCCCTACCTCGGCCGAGGAGCCCGACAGGGCCGCCAGCCCCAGCGGCGATGCCAGCGCGCTGACGTCCCGCCACTTGGCGGCCGCGCCGACCCGCGCACGGCGGTTCTCGGCATCGACCTCGGCCCCGGTCATGCGCCCCGTCTTTAACAACAGCGTGTCCTCGCCGACCCCAGCCAGAGCGCCAGCGCTGTGACCCTCAGCCTGCACCGCCACGCGCAGGCCGTTCTCGCGGGCGAAGTTCACGGCCGCCGCGACCTCATCCGTGCTACCAGGCCGTGCCACCATCGCCGGGACTTGCTCGATCGCCAAGTTCCAGGCCGCACGCCCGGAATCCCACCCCTGCTCGCCAGGCTTAACGAGCTCGAACCCGATCTCCATTGCTGCCCCCTATGGTCCATCCTTAGTTCCGGCCGCCCGGCCCCGGGCCGCTGATCTCCGGGCAACAGTACAGCGCAGGGAAGATCAGCGCCCGCCGAGCGCTCGAGATCAACGGAACGCGCAAGGCTCATCGATCGCAGCGCGGGACCGCTGCCTTCGCTCATCACGATCTGCAGCACGCGTCGTCCGATCGTCGTCGGTGATGACCGTCGCCGCCAGCTGAACATCCTGGAGGATGACCGACTCGAGCGCGCGGTCCAGCTGTTGCGCGGCCATGTCCAGACCGCCAAGCGTGTCCTGCTCGAGCTCCTTGGGCGATTCTTGGAACTGGTGGCGTGCTTCCTGCATCTCGCTCCCCAGACACGGCGAAAGGCCGTCTCATTGACTCTCTGCTTTTGGGAGAGAACCTGATTGACGACCTTCCGTCTTCAGTCATAGTCCCAGTCGCCGACGCCGCCCGTAATCCGTAATTCCCACCCCGGTCTATGCGGGAGTCACGCAAGCTAGCCAGCGGGCGAAGTTGACTTTCACTCGACAAAGATGCGTCGCTGAGGCCTTGGAGGCGCGCTGGCCCGAGCAGGACGATCGAGCTTGGGCGTCGCGTCCAAGGGAGGACCGGCGCCGGCCGGGTCGGGCGCCCGGTTCACTATTTGGTCCGGACCGGGACCCTTCCTCGCTCGGTCCAGGCCCCTCCCGCACCGCCAACACGTTCCCCGATCCTCAGTGGCCGCTACGGATGATCGTGGCGCGAGTCGGATCTAGGGTCCTAAGGAGGCGACAACGAACCCAGGAGGCCCCGCCATGGGCGCGGAAAACCGACAAGATCTTCGGGCGCGCGAAGCTGGCCCTCGGCGCGATTACCGGAAACGAGACGATGAAGCGCGAAGGGCAGCGTCAAGAGGACAAAGGCACCGTCAAGCGCAAAGTCGACTCAACCTCCGACAAGACACAAGACGCCCTCAAGGACCTGAAGGGAAAGGTCGACCGTAGATGAACGACTCACCAGGCTCGCGGAGATGACACCACCGGCAGACTGCCTCTGGGGCTTATAGGAGAAGCCTCCCCCAGTGAGAGCGGAGGCTTCCGACAGTGCCGCTCCGAAACGAAATCCGGTGTGTCCCCGGCGATGCACGCCGCCGCCCCGAGGCGCCTGAAATCGTGGAATCGTTCCATTTGCAGAACTTGCGGAGTCGTCGGCCACACCGCTCGAGGCTTCTCCTTCTGGGCGAATCCGATCGTGCGCCGCGCGCGAGCGCGTGCTCTCAGTTCGAGCGGTCGACAGAAGCCCGGAGAAGATCAGGACGGGCGAAGGCTGCTACCGAATGACCATCCATTGGGTGCAACCTCGATCGGATCGAGCGTCGTCGGTGACCCGAGATAGAAGCCTTGACCGAACTCGCAGCCGAGCTCGAGGAGCGACGCAAGCTGCTCCGCGGTCTCGATTCCCTCCGCCACGACGCCGAGGTCGAGGTTGGCCGCGAGGTCGAGCACCATCCGGATGAACGCGCGGTCCGACCCGCCTTGCTCGAGGCTGTCCATGAACGGCATCCCGATCTTCAGCAAGTCGATCGGAAGCGACCGGAGATGGCACAGCGACGAGTACCCGGTGCCGAAGTCGTCGAGCGCCAGCTGCACTCCGAGGGCGCGCAGCTCGTGCAAGGTGTCGATGCTGCTCTCCGGATCGCGGAGCATGACGCCCTCAGTGATCTCGAGCACGAGCCGGTGGGGCTCGAGCCCGCTGTCTTCCAGCGCCGCTGCTATCCCGGAGACGAAGTGCCCTCCGTGTAGCTCGACGGGTGAGACGTTCACGTGGATGGCCGTGGGAGCCCCCTCGGTCCACCGCCACATCTGCGCGTCGCGGCACGCTCGCTGGAGCACGGAGCGCCCGATCAGGACAACCGCTCCGGTTTCCTCGGCGAGCGGGATGAACGAGGAAGGCGGGACATAGCCGCGGGGACCGTCCGGCCAGCGCACGAGCGCCTCGCCGGCGGCGACACGTCCGGTCGCGAGTTCCACGATCGGCTGGTAATGGACGACGAACGAGTCGTCTCTGACCGCGTCCCGTAGCCGCACCTTGAGACGGTGTCGGTTCTTCACCGGAACCTCCATCCCGGACTCGAACAGTTCGTAGCGGTGCTTGCTCTCGTACTTGGCGCGGTACATGGCGAGGTCGGCGTTTCGGATCAGCTCCTCGGGGCTGACATCTTCCCCCTCGCCGGTGGCGATGCCGGCGCTGGCGTGCACCGAGACGTTCTGGCCGCCGATCGCGAATCGCTCCGCGAGATGGTGGTTGAGCCTGTCCGTCACCTCGATCGCCTCTTGTTGTGAATCCGGGCGGTCGAGCATGATCGCGAACTCGTCGCCCCCGAGCCGCGCCACGGCGTCAGACGGCCGGACACAGTCGCGCAGCCGGCGAGCGACCGCCACCAACAGCTCGTCGCCGGCGGCATGACCGAGGCTGTCGTTGACGGTCTTGAAGTCGTTGATGTCGATGAAGATCACCGACACTGAGCCGCCGTCGCTGCGAAGCGCTTCGCCCACCTTTTGGACGAACAGGGATCGATTAGCCAGGTCTGTGAGCGGGTCATGCGACGCTTGGTGCTGGAGCTCGCTCTGTAGCTGCTTCAGGCGCCACACGGTCTGACCGAGTCGATCGTTCTCGAGCGCGACGCTCGTGTTGTTGGCGAGCGTCTCGAGCAGCTTTACATCCTCGGGGCAGAAGCGATCGACGACGCCCGACGGGTTTCCGATCGTGATCGCTCCGATCCAGCTGCGCTCTCCTTGGAGGACGGCGAGCATCCCGTCGCTTAGTTCCCGCGCGCTCAGATACCGGGTCAGCAGCTCGTCGCCTATATCGGCCGCCGCGCAGGCGCCGCCCTCGTGGTCCTCGATCAGCGATCGGAACCGCGCCGCGATCAGGGGTTCGACGCATTCCAAGACCGTGGCGGCACCGTTGGCTCGCACGGTCGTGCGCAGCGCGTCGCTGCCATCCGGCGAGAAGAAGATGATCTCCGCGACCTCTGCCCGGAATGCATCGAGCGCCTGAGCTAGCAACCCCTCGAGCGCCGCGCCGATTTCGGCAGAACTGGACAGTGACCGGGCGGCCCGATACAGGAACTCCACCCGCTCGTGCCGCTGCCGCTCGGTCACGAACGCCTGGAAGCTTATGAACATACCCGCGACCGGAATCGCCATCAAGATCGCGGTCTTCCAGTCCTCATAGACGATTGTCGCCGCGCACAGGCCGACGCTCGTGTTGGCGACGACGACGGCGAGGTCGGTGCGCAGCGAGCGAGCCACCTGACGGATGCCGAGCTGACCCTCAGACAGCGACACCGCGGCGCTGATGAAGAGGACCGCGAGTAGAGAGTTGGCCACGGTGCCCAGGATCGCCGCTGACCAGACGATCGGAGTGATCTCGGTCGACGCGCCGGCGACAGCGTGAAACACGAGCACCGCGACGCAGTTCCCGAGCAGAAACACCCCGAGGTTGAACGCCAGCCGAATCAGCGGCAGCTTCCGTTGCAGCGCGAGCACGAGAATCCGGCCGAGCGCGCCGGCCAGGATCGCTGCTTCTCCACCGGCGAACACAAGCGCGAACACCAGTGGAATCTCGCCGAGCGACATAGAGTGCGCGCTGCGGCGGAAATGAACGTGGACCACGAACCGCTCGGCTGCCGCGAAGCCGATCAGCAGCGCCCAGAACGGCACATGGACCGTGGCGATGACCGGCGGCACATCGCCGGCGCCCGCTTTGAACAGGACGGCGGCGGTCGCGATCATTGCGCCGCTCAGCGCCCAGATCGCCGCCTGCCCGGACAGCATCCGGTGCGGACGCGACCGCACCACGTACGCGAGCAGGGAGCGCCGCCTCGAGGCTTGATCTACGTCCGTGGTGGTGCTGGCCGCGCTCACGCCTACCCCCAGGTGGTGGCCCAGCCGACATCGCTCCAGCTAGCGCTGGTCGGGCTGACGTCGTTCCCGCCGGCGGACGAACAGCTGAGGCAGCTCCAGCTGGCCGCGCTCCAGCTGGCCGCGAGCGGATCGGTCGCGGTGCTCCAGCTCGCCGCGCTCCAGCTCGCCGCGTTGTAGTCGATCGTGCTGGTGTCGGGATCGATCAGGTCATTGGGCGTCAGGCCCCGGTCGGACACGAGCTGATCGCCACCCGCCCAAAACGCGCCCGTGGCGCGCACCTCGCCACCCCCGCCCGCGAGCCGGACGGCGGTGTTAACGATCGCGCCCTTGACCATCGCCGGCGTCCAGCCGGGATGCGCGGCGAGCAGGTCGGCGACGATGCCCGACACGATCGGCGCGGCGAGCGACGTGCCGCTGAGCTGGAAGTAGGCGCCCCCGATAAGGCACGTCGGGCAGGCGGCCGCGAACGAGCTCCCGGGCGCCAGCGTGGAGACGATGTGGGCTCCCGGCGCGAGCACGTCAGGCTTCGCGAACCCATCCTGGGTTACCCCGCGACTGGACCAGCTCGCCTCGACGTCGTCCCAATTGGTGACGGTTCCCTGGTTGTCCGTCGCCCCCACCGTGATCACGTACGGATCGTTGCCGGGGGCGTATGACACGGCGCCCGAGGCGGTCCCCAGGTTCCCCGCCGCGGCGACGACTGTGATCCCGTGGAGCCAGGCTTGCTCGACGGCGGCGTCGAGCGGATCGGTCGTGTGCGACTCCGCTGAAGTCGACCTGAACGACAGGTTGGCGACGCGGATGTTGTAGTCGGTCCGGTGGTCGACGACGAATTGGAGCCCGTAGATGGCGTCGAGCGTGGTCGCCGCGCCGGAATCGTCCGCGACCTTGACCGAGATCAGGTTCGCGTCCGGTGCCGTGCCGGCGTATTCGCCGAACAGGCTGTCGGCAGAATCGCGAGCCCAGCCGTTTCCGGCAACCAACCCCGCCACCGCGGTCCCGTGACCGTAAGTGTCACCGGCGGTCGTCGCTTTCGGATCGATCACCGCGGACGCGCTCACCCGCGACGTCGAGCTCCCCTGGGAGGTCTGGAAATCGGGGAGGTCGCCGTCGATGCCGGTGTCGATCACCGCGACGCCGATGCCTTCGCCGGTGCTGCGATACCAGAGCCTCGAGGCGCCGGTTGACTGGTCAAACGAGGTGGCCAGCGTCGACGGGGTGGCGTTGTTCAGCGTGGTGTTCCTGATCGCCGCGTTCAGCGACACCGCGCGGACCAACGGACTCTGCGCGAGCCGCCGGGCGGCGGGGGCAGCCAGGCGCGCGGACAGGCCGTTGATGATGTGCAGATCCGCTCCTGGCTGTCCTCCCAGCGAGCGCACCAGCGCACGCCCCTGGGCCGCGTCCACGCCGCGCCTGAGCTGAATGATCACCTCGACCCGCCGCCGCGGGCTGTTGGCCGCGACACGAGCCAGCGCTCCGGACAGACCGCCGGTGGCCGCGGGACCGCCCCCGGTACCCGATGCGGGGGCCGGCACACCGGAAGGCGCCGGTCCGGCTCGCGGCGCGACACTCGGACTCACGACGAACAGCCAGGCGACAGCGGCCGAGAACAGCGCCAGCGCCCCGGCCACCAGTCGGATCAGCAGTCGGGAGCGCGACCCTCGCCTGGACGAGATGCAGGGACCGGCGGCGCCGAGGGTCGCAGCCACGTCCACCAAACGGTTAGATCAGCCACGAACTTTCACGCCGGCGAAATTTCGGACCGC
Organism: uncultured Solirubrobacterales bacterium; assembly: GCA_963725925.1. Taxonomy (GTDB): domain Bacteria; phylum Actinomycetota; class Thermoleophilia; order Solirubrobacterales; family Solirubrobacteraceae; genus Palsa-465. Next base: position 31,138 of record CAVSAY010000017.1, on the reverse strand, counting down.
GGTCCGCACGGCTCGACGTCCGGCCGAACGCCCGGTCCTCGATGCCGGCGGGCAAGACCAGCGCGGCGGCGTCGAAGCGCGCCCGCACGCCGGCGCCGGCTGGCGTTCGGCCGCGATCCGCAGCGTGGGTACCGCCACGACGAGCTCGGTGTCGACGAGCACGCTCATCACGTCGAGCATCTAGGCGGTCCTCGCCACGATGCTCGTACGCGACCCGAGCGACGCCCACGCGCTCGGGACCGCCATCGGCATCGCCAGCGAGCGCGCGTCGGCCGCGGCCTCGCGCGGGCGGTGTACTCGAGCATCATCACGCCGGAATCCGGGCCCGGCTCCGCGGCCAGGAACGGCCGGAGTGCGCTATTCGCTTCATTCTCTAGTCGTCTCGCGACGAACGATCGCGGTTGCGACCAGACGATCGCGGCGATCCACGTGGAGAACGCGATCGAATCCGCCCAAGAGGAGTCGTCCGGATCGAGGCCTGCGGAGCGCCTGCGACGGCCAAGACTCACCGCTGTCCGGCAATGTCGACACGCTTCTGAATCGTCGCGTGCGGTCCACGCCTCCAGTCTCGCTTCCGGAATGCCCAGGACCTAAGCGGAAGCGGACGCGCAGCGCTCTCGCCTTCACGTGGATCCGGTCGTCCTTTGACTGCGCGGCGGGCCGGAGTCGGCGCTTGTGCCTTGTTCCGGCGACCTGCAAGCGCGTGCTGGTGCTCCGCGCAAGCAGCGACGGTGGCGACAGCCGGCCGAACTGCGGGATGTCACGCCAAGATGGCGTCAATGGGGTCGTCTCACTTCGCGCCGGTCGGCCGGTAGGCTGTCTTTCGGTGACATCGGAGACCCTGGAAGCACCGCCGGACTTTCACGATCTCCTACGCGCGCCGAACACCGCCGTGCTAAGCACAATCCTGCCGGACGGCAGCCTCCAAGGCTCGCCGGTCTGGTATTGGTTTGACGGGGTGCTCGTGCACGTGAGCACGCTCGCGGGCAGGCAGAAGTACCGCAATCTGCGACGCGATCCTAGGCTCGCGCTGACCGTGTTCGATCCGGCGCAGCCGCTGCGCTACATCGAGATCCGCGGCACGGCGGAGCTCCACGACGATCCCGACGGCGAGATGCGCGACCGGATCGCCGTCAAACACGGATTCCCCGACGGCACGGCATTCGACCCTCCGGGCGCCAAACGGGTGATCGCAACGATCATCCCCACCCGGATCCGAACGTCGTAGGGACTAGGAACGCGGCTATCGCCCTTCAGGCCTCGGCTGCGCGATCGCTACTCGCGAAAGGAAGCAGTCCTAACGCCTCGATCTTGAGAAGGATTCGAGGACTGATGGTCAGTGCGCCCACGGACCCACACCGCCGATGCGGTCTACGGAGATGTGCGTGATGTAACCCGGCGGCGGGTCATCCATCGGAGGAAACTTGGCCTCCGGTCCCAGGTAGACGTGCGCCAGCCGCTGTAGCAGCTCCGCAGCGCCGCCCTCCGTAATCTGGGCGCGTCCATGAACGACCAAGTACTCGTCGAGCCCGAGCTGGTTACGGGTGCCCGCTTCGACCGACAGAGCGACCCTCGGGTCCCGACGCATGTTGCGGATCTTGCGGTGCTCGGGCAAGTGCCCGGCCACGATTTCGTCACCGTCCAGGCCAACCCAAACGATCGAGACCTGCGGACGCCCGTCGGGTTCGATGGTGACCAGGTGGGCCAGCCCCGGACCGTCAAGCACGGTGCGGACGGAATCGGGAATCTTCATGGGGCCGAGAAACGTATCAGCGCCCCGAAGGACAGGCCCAGCACGCCTCCGCAATCGCGCGTGGTTGCGGCGGTCCACCTCAGCGGCGACGACATGCCTGCTGGGGACGAATCTCAACAGCGCCGTACAACTGGCCGATGCCCGACCTGTGCCTAGACCATATGGCGTGGGTCGCTCGTTGCAGGGTTGACCTGCCGGGGTAGGTGGCCGGACGCTCCTCGCGGGGATTTGTCTGGCCGGAGAGAAGGCTCCGGCTGACCCCAAGCTGAGTGAGGAGGTCCGGCCATGACCGGAACGATGACGTGGGTTGGGTTTGATGTCCATGCGCGGTCGACTCATGGCGCGGCGGTGGATGTGATGACGGGCGAGCTCTCGCGGATGCGGTTCGGGCCGGGGGTGGAGGGGCCGGTCGCGTGGCTGGGGGAACTTCGCGGTCCGGTGCACGCGTGTTATGAGGCCGGGCCGACGGGCTATGGGCTGTTCCGTGCCGCGACGGCGGCGGGGATTCGGATGGAGGTGGTCGCGCCGGGCAAGACGCCGCGCGGACCGTCAGATCGGGTCAAGACCGATCGCAAGGACGCGGAGCTGCTCGCTCGGTTGTTGCTCGCGGGCCAGCTCGTGCCGGTCAAGGTGCCGCCGGCGGGGGTTGAGGCCGCGCGGGAGTTGACTCGCTGTCATGACGCGTGCCGGCGGGATTTGATGACCGCTCGCCACAGGATCTCCAAGATGCTGTTGCGCCACGGGCGGGTCTATCCCAAGCCGACGACGTGGCGGCAGGATCACCGTCGCTGGCTGGCCGGCCAGCACTTCGAGGAGCCGACCAGCGAGCTGGTCTATCTCAATCTGCTCGCCCAGGTTGACGCGCTCACGGGCCGCAAGCTTCAGCTCGCGCAACAGGTCGCCCAGCTCGCCACCGATGAGCGATGGTGGCCGACGGTCGCGAGGTTGCGATCCTTTCGAGCGATCGACACGCTCAGCGCACTGTCGATCCATCTCGAGCTTGGGGCTGACTGGGCCCGGTTTGAGAAGGCGCCACGGGTCGGTGCCTGGCTGGGACTGACGCCATCTCTCAACCAGTCCGGGGAGAGCAGAACCCAGGGCTCGATCACGAAGACCGGATCGACCCTGGCCAGACGACTGCTCGTCGAAGCGGCATGGCATTACGGGCCGCGACCCCATGTCGGGCCCACGCTAGAGGCCCGCCAGCACGGCCAGCCCGAGCACGTACTCCAGATCGCCAACAAGGCACAGCACCGCCTTCATCGCGTCTACCAACAGCTCAAAGCCCGCGGCAAACCGCACGGCGTGGTCACCGTCGCCGTCGCCCGCGAGCTGGCGTGCTTCCTCTGGGCTGCCGCTACAGCCAACTAGCCGCAGCTGACATCCCCACGTTCGGGAGGCCGGGGCGCCGGGCCGTCAACGCGGTCGGGCACGCGCGATTCACCTATGAGCCACAACGCCCAAGCGTTGCGACGCTCGCTCCTAGACTCGCGCACCCCCGACAGCGAACAAGGCCCTGGGGTGGCAATCCCCGCATATCAGACTGGCAACGCCGTCACCGAGCCCGACGCCCCGCCCTCCCGAACAACAACAAAATCCCTGCAAGCCAGGAGAATCAACCACGCCCACTTGACAAACGCCACGCCATATCAGGTGTAGTTCCTGAGCAGGTTGGTCCATCCGGGCCTGGAGGCAAGGCCGTGTTCAACGACGACTGCGACGCCCTCGCAACCCACGCTCGCAATCGCCTCCAATCAAACCCCGACGCTCGCTGTCAGGACAGCCACCGCCACTTCCCCCTTGTCGCCCAAAGCAGGCGTGCGGGCTCGCCTGCCTTGCGGGTCCGTGCGTCGCAACGTGTGTGAGTTCGATGCCTCTCCCTCGGGAAGAGTGCGTCTAAATGTCCACGGGAAGTCGGGGACCGCGCGGAGGAGCGTGCGTTGGCTTAGAAATGGCGCAGCAGCCAGTCATGGACGGCAGGCACACGATGCTGTCCGAGTGTGAGATGGCCGTCCTCGTCGGAGAGGTGCGCCTCCGCGTTCGGTAGGTGGCGAGCTAGCCATTCTCCGTGCTGGAACGGCACCGCCTGGTCGTGGCGGCCGTGCCAGATCAATACCGGCACCTGGATTCTTTCGGGCGAGAATCCCCAGGGCTTGAGCGTCGCGAGGGTGTCATCCCACCAACCCTCGATTCCAGGCGCTAGTCCAGCCTGAAGACGATGCATGTTGTACTCGATCAGCTCCGGGCTCAGGACAGCGAGATCGACGGGCGAGAAGAGCGTTGGGTATACCGCAGCGAAGTCGCCTGCGCTCGCGTTCAGGATGTCGTCTCGATCTCGTTTGAGCTTGGCGCGCGCCGCCGGCGGATCGCTAAGCGCCAACCGGTCGTCGTCGACGTTGTCCTGACCCGCCCCGGCGAACCAATCTAGTCCTTCCGCGTCGAAGGGCGCGCATGACGCGAGCGTGGCAGCCGCGACGACATGGTCTGAGAGAAGACCCGCGCACGCGAGCGCATGTGGGCCGCCCGACGAGACCCCCCACACGGCGAGACGTTCGATCCGCAGCGCATCGATTATCGCCCGCACGTCCGCCGCACAGTCAGCGATCAAGCGTCCGCGATGTACGCTGGAGCCGCCGTAGCCCGGTCGGTCGTACGAGATCAAGCGGATCCCTCGCTCGCTCGCGTCGACTAAGTGGCGGCCATAGAGGTTACGCGAACAGGGCATCCCTGGCTGCACCAACACCGCGTGACCACCGGGATCACCACCCTCTTGAACCGCGAGGGCTCGACCGTCGAGCGCCCTGATAACTCGGTCGATAACTGAAAGGTCGGTCCGGCCTCGATTCGCCATCTCGATCGCGACATTCTTCCAGCCCGCGCCCGCAGGGCGGCCGTCGCAAGCCAAGCCGTTGAAGCGAGGTGCTCGGCGCGCACTACTGCTCACGCCCAAATCTGAGCGCGAGGATTGGCGCCAAACGGGCCCAGCGTGGGTTCTCCTTTGTCGCCGTTGGGGCAGTCGTGGCGAGACTGCTGCGCTAGGCGTCAAGCGGCAGCGCTCGGTCAATCGCGCAGCAAGCGAGTGATCGGTTATGAGAGACCTGCTCTGGCGGTGCGACGAGCATCGCGGCCCTGACGCCGACTTCCTTGCCTTGCGCGGATGGGAGGGAAGGCGACACGGCCCGGGCAGCCGGCGTGACCGGCCGCCATGCCGCTGGCGAGAGGCAGGGCGAAGCCGCGTAGCAGGTTGCACCTGCTTTCTGGCGTTCGGCCGGTTCGCGGCTGGCCGGCGGCGATCGCAAGCGTGGCAAAGGAGTAGCGACCCGCAGACGACCGGGGTGGATCGAGGCGTCGCCAAACCGCTTGCGCGACGACGGCGTCGCGAAAGGACGAACCCGATCGTCCGCGAGCGGCTTCCGCATGACTCTCGCGATCGGGCGAAACGGTCTCGCCGCCCTCAGGTGTCCTCCTCCGCGCCAGTAACGTGGCTCGGTGGCGCCGAGCACAGATGACTCGGCACGCCTAAAGCAGCCACGCCCTTTAGCTTCGTTCGTTTGGCGCGGCCGTCCTTCCGGCGGCGGGGGAGCCGTTCGCGGCCTCGCTCATCGCGGCGGTCGCGCCCCAGAGCGACCCGAGGGTGGCAGGGTCAGGGCGGCAGCGGGATCATCGCGCTACAGAGAGCGCGCGCTGTATCCGTCGTTTGCTTTCGGCGAGGAGGGTCGCGGAATCGCTCGGTGCCCCGCGGCTGGGTTGTCACTGTGGCCGCCCGGCGCGGATCAACGCTCGGTCAGCGTTACCCCCGGCACGACGCACTGTCCCTGGTGGAACGTGATCACCACGGTCTTGCCGGCATGCGTGAGCTTGCCAGTCACAGTGACCTTGGTGCCAGCGTGTGCGGCGCTCCCGTAGAGCGTGCCGTTCGAACGAAGCTTCACCAGCGGGACCGGGGCGGCTCCTTGGAGTTTGCCGCCAATCAGCGCCTCGCCTCCACCCCCACGGCAGATCCACGTCGAGATCACGGTCTTGCCCACGAACCGCAGAGTCAGGCCATCACGACTTGCCCGGAACTTGTATACGCACGTGGCCCCGGGTAGCCCTGCATCACCGCGGCAGCTTCTGCCGGTGTACAAGGCCCCCTTTGTGAAATGCGTTGCAGCCAGCGCAACCCCGGTAGCGACCAGCAGCACGACCGCGATCGCCAGTGGTCCACTCCGACCGACTACACGGCCTAGACGAACTCGTTTGGCCACCAGGTCCGCCGTTCGCTCAGACTGACGCAACGCTGTCACCGTTGGGCATCGTATTTGCCCCAGCAGGAGGGGTGTAGAAAACCTCGCAAAATCTTGCAGCCGCTCAGCGGCCCACGAACCAGAATCAGCGGCACCGCGCGGCTGTCGCACGACAGCGGACGATCGCCTCCGCCGCCACGGCCGTCCAACGCAACGACCGCTTCAGACGCAGGAGTGGTCGGCGGCGGCGACGACGACGGACGAGTGGTTGGCCCTCGAAAGGACTCGCCGGGTCGTGAGCGGCCGGCGCTAGTGCACATGGTCGACCACACGATCTTGCGTGTTGAACTTCGTTGAGTCGTCTCAAGCACGGCGCTCGCGCCGCCGAGCGTCGGGCTCCGACCCCCTGAGGACTCGTCGACCGATGCGGTTGGCTGGGTGTGGACCGCCTACCCATGGCCCGCGCCGCCTCAAGCGCTCTCGCGCTCGCTCTGGCGCGCTGTCCACCCCGCGGGAGTGAGCCGCCACAGCTGCTCGTGTTGGTCGTAGCCCGCGGGAGCGATCAGCCCCGTGGCCCTCGCCTGTTCCCAGGCACCACCCACTAGCCGCTCATCGACGCATAACTCCCACGCCACCAGACCGACGCTCGCGCCGCCGTACTCATCGAACTCGGCGACCACATCGAGCACTGCCTGCAGCGAAGTCGCACCGCGCATTCCAGTCCAGCCTTTGCCCTGGATTATGGAGCTTATAGGAGGGATGGCGAGGATTTACGAAACTCGCAAGCCCCTGGGAGGGCTTTCAGGGTGACGCGCCTTTTCATATGTGGCGGCGTCTGGCGCCGGCGCGGCGTCCCTTTTCATGTGTGGCGGCGTCTGGCGCCGGCGCGGCGTCCTGTTCGCGCGCGCGAGACGGACATATGACCGCCGCCGGTCGCGTTGCCGCGTTCCGGTCGGGAGCGCCATTGTTGAGATCCCGAAGCAGGCCGCACGCGGCCTGCTTGGACAGCAGCGCCGCAGCGCTTCGCCGTTTGGCGTTGCTGTCTCCCGAGCCTGCTTAGGTCGCCGTCGCGGGTCGACGCGAGGCGCTCGGATTCACGCCGAGCATGCGTCCCGGCCGGGCGATGGGCGTGCTTCCATCCATGGCCTACCGGAGCGCTGTGCGACATGGGCAGCGACTACCAGGTGAAATCAAGCGCCGGCGCCGGGGCGGTTGATGTCGAGTTCTCAGGCGCCTGGCGCGCGATACTCGACCGAACGCTTCACGGCGCGGTCAACCTCCTCGGGCGTCAGAAGCACGATCGTTCTCGTGGCCACCGCGCCGGATGAGTTCACGGCTATTGCCATTGCGGCCGCGCTCTCGTTGTCAGGGAAGTCCGCGATCACGTAGACATCCCGATCGCCGAACCCGAAGAAGAAACTGTCGAGGCGCCCGCCAACGCTCTCCACCGCCTTCGTCACCGCCTCTCTGCGGGCAGTCCCGCCCTCCGACTGGACCCCCTTGACCCCCACCGTCGTCAGCGAAGCCTCGATCAGGAACTTGGACATTGCGTACACCCCCAAAGGCTTGGTGTTTTGACGACTCTCCCATTCAGGGGCGGGGAACGCAACCGCTCGTGCATCGAACTGCCGCCGCTGGCTCCTCAGGCTGAACGGGGCGCTCCGTTTTCCGCGGACCGATATTGCTGACCCGATCCTCGGCGTGGGGGCAGGTCGCGGAGTCGGAGTTCTGTTGCTCCGACCCGCAGGCTTCGCCGGCCGCCCGGGGCGGACCCTCCCTCTGCCACGAGTGGGGCCGCCAGCGGCGCGATCGCGAGCCGCTCGTGCCGCGCGATAAGCGAGCGCGACCGGTCGATGGTCAAACACCTGCTTCCACGCACCGCGAGCTGCGATATCCGCGACGAGCACGATTCGCCGGGCAGCCGCTTACGCTCGCCGCCCGGACATCTACCGTGTCCTCCGCCGCCAGCACCGTTGAAGGCCGGGCGAGAACGCGACCGTAGAAGCCGCCGGAGGCAGACAGCGTGTCGGCCGACGGCTCGCTTGGGCGACGGCGAGCAATCCAACGCGCCCACACGCGCCTACGTGTCGCATGGGGCAGAGCGTCTGATTCTCGCCTAGGCCACGATCGAACTCAGAGCCGCACGCGCTGCAAAGAAGACGAGCTTGCGCGGGCCCTAGCGGATCCGCGTGGATTGCCATAGGGTCGGCACTCCATTCAACAAACTGAGGGGGCAACCGTGATCTTCATCACGACCTACAGGATCAAGCAGCTCAGCCGGGACGAGACGAAGAAGCTGATGGGCGTCTTCTCCGATAAGGGCGTGCCGAGCACCGTCAAAGCGCATTACGTGGCCGCGGACGGCAGCCACGGAGTCGTGATCGCAGAAGCGGACGATCTCGAGGAGGCCTACCGGAACATCCTGAACTACGCCGAGTGGATCGAGTACGACACCAAGCCGTACCTGACGATCGAGCAGGCCGTGCCCCACATCATCGACTACATAGGTTGACGTAGCTCGCCGCGGGGCGAGCTACGGCCGGTCCACCGTTCCAAGCGCCGGTCCGAGCAGCACCGTCCCCAAACGCCACGAACCTGACGCAGCCCGACAACTCCCCGCTTGTTCGCCAAGGATCATGGGCTCGGCGGACTCCCGGCCGAGCACGGTGACGAGCTCAGTCGAGCGTATGGATTATGAACGCGACGGCGAACCCGAGCGTCGTGATCACTCCCACCATCTTGCCGCCGTGCTCGTATGCCTCGGGCATCATCGTGTCGGCCAGCATCGTCAGGATCGCGCCGGCCGCAAAAGCCAGCACGAACGCGACGGTGTCCTGTGAGGCGTGTTGGAACAGCCCGTAGCCCGCGAGCGACGCGAGTCCGGAGATCAGCGCGATCGCGATCCACATCAACAGGATCCGCGACTGCTTCCAGCCGCCGGTGAGCAGGCCGGTCGTCGAGGAGAGCGACTCCGGCAGGTTTGAGATGAAGACCGCTGCCAGATACGCGGCCCCGACCGCGCCGCCTTCGTAGATCGTCAGTCCGATCACCATCGACTCGGGAATCCCGTCGAGCACCGTTCCGAGCACGATCGCCAGCGCCGAGCCGCTGCTCTGGCCGCCGTCCGCGTCCTTGCGGTCACCGCCACCGAGGCGATCGATCAGCCAGTCGCCACCGAAGAACACGCCACAGCCGGCGAACACTCCCGCAACGACCCATCCATGACCGGACGACTTCGCGACCGCCTCCTCGACGAGGTCAAACGCAACGGCGCTGATCAGCACGCCGGCGCCGAAGCCCATGATCAGCCCGATCGCGCGCAGGCTGATGCGAAACAGCAGCGCGACGACAGCGCCGATCACGAGCGAGGACGCCGCCAGGGTTCCCCAGCCGAACGCGGCCGCCATCTAGAACCCCTGGCCGCCGGCCCTCGCTACCGCATCCACGAACCACCGGCATCCTCGTCCGGCGCCACCGCGCCAGCTCAGGCATCTCATCCTTAGCTGCCGGAGCTCCGAGCAGGAGCCTCGCGCCGCGTGGCTTCCTCCGCGACATTGGAGTGGCGCCGCGTCCGCCCCGCCCAGGCCAGCCAATGAGCCAAGCGCCCTTCTCGGGTCAGCTACCACACGCAGGGGGATGAGCCTGGACGTTTTTCGGGCGTACTGCCCATAACCCGGGGGTTCGAGCCGGAGCATTCCCTGCTCAGCGGCGATGCGCCGAGCGTAGGCGGCTCCGAGCACCCCGCTGACCAGCGCGATCGTTGGCAGGTTGCGCGAGGCGAGGGCAAAGCCGGTCCATGTCAGCAACGAGCCAAGGTGGCCAGGATGACGGATCAGCCGGCAAGGACCTGTCTGCACCAACGCCTGCCGATCCTCCTCTGTTCTGAGCGTCCGGGTGTAACGGGCGCCGGGCGCACGCATCGAGTAGCCGCGCAACGCCAGACCCGTCGCCTGCACGCCGGGACCCGCGCCAGCGACCTCCTCATGAAGTCGCCCAATCGGCAGACGCCAGGACAGCAGCGGGAGGTCGGTTGCGGCGGCGTAGGCGGCGATGATCACGCGACTCGTTCCCTGATCGCCTTCGGTGGAGGCAAGCGTCGCGGCGTTCCCGGCTGGCGAAGCAGGTACTCCAGCACGCAGAACCCGAGCAGTCCACCATATCCAGCCAGCAGGCACGCGTCGTCACGCCGCTTGCCCGAAGTGACCACCGCGGCATCATCCCACGCAGGGCGATAGACGGCAGCACGGTGACACGCTCCATCCTGAGCCGGTCACGGTCCCCAGACATCGCCGACACTTCCGCTCGCACGAGTGCGACACGAGGGCGTGATCGCGACGCTCGGCGAGTCCGTCGCCGAGATGGTGCATGACCGATCGTGTCCGTGAGCGGTCGCGATGACGTCCAGCCGCGGGGTCGGTGAGTTGGCTCCCTCGCTGCCCGGGCGGTAGCGCGTTAAGGCGCGGCGGCGAAGATCCGCGTCCTCGGCGTGTGGAGAAGTCTCGTCATGGCGCTGGCAGTGATCGGCGTAGTTGGATGAGTGGGAGTGGGATGGCGGCTCTGTCCTCTCTCAAACGGCGGAGCGGGCCAGTCGTGGCTGCGTTCGTCAGTCGGGTGCTCCGCGGCCGCCGCGTTTGGCTATGCGGGTGGTCGGTGCGCATTCTGCCCGGATCAGCTCGCGGCGAAGGGTCTGTCGCGCGCGGTGATGCAGCCCGTGGATCGAGGCCTCGGTGCGGCCCATGCGGTGGGCTATCTCTCCCGGGGATAGGCCGGCCAAGTGACGCAGCACGACCACCTCGCGCTGATCCTCGGGCAGCGTCTCGAGCGCCTGCTCGAGTCCCAACCGGCGGTCGTGGCTCGAGTCATCAGCCGGACGCCAGCTCTCGATCACCTCTTCGCAGGGCACCGGACGGCGCTGGCGCAGCGAATCGATCGCCACGTTGCGCGCCACCCGAAGGAGCCACGCGGTGAACGGAACCTGGCGAGGCTCGTACTTGTGGATCACCGACATCAGCTTGATGAACACGGTCTGGGTGACGTCCTCGGCCTCGTGGTCATCGCGCAGGATGCTCAGCACGTAGCCATAGACGTTGTGCCTGTAGCGGAGGTAGAGGAAGCGAATGGCATCCATGTCGCCCGACTTGGCCCGCGCCACTGCCCGTGCGATCGCGGGATCGCGGTCGTTCATCCTCTCGGCCGGGCTGGCGCGAAAGCCATGCGACGCCGCCATCTCGCTGTCGTGAGAATGTCCACGGCCCCCTGCAGCCCTACGTGACGCACGTGCGTCAGTCATTCGATCATTCCTCTGTTGGCACGATCCGTTGGGCCGCACCGCCCGGTGGATCTGGGTTCTGAAGGTTGCCCCGAGAGGCGTCTGTGGTTGAAACCCCGACCGAGTCGATGCGCCGCTACTTGCCGTCGTGCGTGCTACCGGCGCGCTGCGCGCAGAGGTCCGCCAGGACGGTCTGCCGTCTCGTGGTGCCAATGGCAACCGAGCGGTCTGGAGACCGTCTCGAACACCTGTCCATGTATCGGCAGCTTTGCTCTAGTGGATCAGAAGAGTTGCGTAAGAACGCCGCAATCCCCTGGCGCAGGTGCTGGGAGGTGCCGGATCGACCTACGGCCTCCTGGGCATCTGACCGTCTCAGCACTCGGCACCGAGCCGGTCAAGCACGCTCGCGCCATGTACACGGCTAGGCGTCACCTACCGCTGCGTCGCAGACGACGCGCAACCCTGACGCGCTCGACCAACTCGCGCACAACCGGACGACGTAAGAGGGATAAGCCGGACGCCGGCGTCGGGGTGAACGGCGCCTCCGGACCAGCGCCTTCGCGGAAAGCACGCGTTCGGATCTCGGCAACATGCGACAGTTGCCGGCTTCTCCATTCGCCCAAGAGCGATCACCCGCGGAACCTAACTCTGCTCGTTCCACCGCCGCTGGCGTTTCCGGAGCTCGAGCTGAGCGGATAAATCAGCCGGCGCCTATGAGCACGGCAGTCTGGTCGGCGTGCGCTTGCCGAGCCAGAACCCCCGGTCACATGCTCGGCGCCCCGCTGGCGCAGGTCACACCGATAGCTACCTGCAGTACGTCTCGCGATCACCGCGGATTTCCCAGGCTTGGGTTAGCGTTTCCGCGGCGTCGATCGTCGTTGGCGTTTCGGGCGCGGTTCGGCGCGGAGGGCTCCGCTCGCGGGCGTGTAGATGCTCTCGTGGCCGTCGTCCCAGCGGATGCGGTACCGAGGCGAGGGGTCGCCGCGCAACACTTCCTCAACGACACCGGAGCGGGGTCGGCGACTCGTCGACTCCGACTCCGCTACGACGCGCTTACCCACTTCAAAGGCCATGCTCACTTCCGATCGTTCGTGCTTACTTTGGCAGCGCGTAGCCCCGGTCGGCCTTCACCACCTCGCCGGCCTTCGCGAGCTTGCTCAGCGACGCGCTGACGGTGCTCGCCTTGATGCCCGTTTCGGTTGCGATCTCCGAGGCGGTCTTGGGGCCGCCGTTTAGCGCCGCGAGGATCTTCTGCTTGTTCTGACCGCGCGGCGCGCGGGCGTTGATGCTTCTCGCCGGCGAGGTGTCTTTTGGCGCTGGCGCCGTCGGGCGCTGTGTGACCGGCCGCTGGCGACGGCGCCTGCCGTCGACGCGAGCGCGCACTCCGTCTTCCAGCCGACTCAGCGCACCCCTTAGACGCTCGAGTTCGTCGCTCAAAGCCTTGTGGTCCTTGAGCTGCGTTTCCACCTCCCGAATGCGCCCCTTGATGCTGCGGGCGATATCCGACAGCTCGAGTCTGGCCATCTCGTTCTCCTGGTAGACGGGTCGGCGCGGGATCGTAGTGATGATGACGATGCGCGGACCGACGGGGCCCGGCGCGCCAAGTTCGCCACGGTCGAGCTTGCCGCTTGCCAAGTTCGCCTGGCGCTCAGTCTCGGACCCCGGCGTCGAACTGCAGCTAGAGAGCCGACGGCTCGAGTGGCTCCGCGGTGGACCATGGCCGCCCAAGCTTCGCCCAATGCCCAACCATCTCGTGGGCTCCGCACCGCCGGTACGTGAGACGGCGGTCCAGCGGCTGTATGCCCAAGCCGCCCGCCGCGCCTGTCTGTCATGAGCGCTGCGCCGAGACGATTTACTTCGACTGTGTGCACCACCGGGCCGCATCAGCGACCGGTGCGGCCGCCGCTCTAGCTTCCGCTCCAGGCCGGCGGCCAGCGAGCAGGAGCGCCGATCTCATGGCTGCCGGGGCGACGAAGCAGCCACGCGCGCTTGCGAGCAGGCGCGACCCGGCTACGCCTATACGGGTCATCGCGGGGCGGTTGCCGCATCGCCGCAACAACGGCAGCGCCGTGGCCGGCGCCGCGAACGCCGTGGAAGTGCTTGCAGCGCCTGCGGAGCCGGCTAGCGCCCACCGCCTGGGCGAGGCTGCGTCCAGGACACGACCCCCGGCTGCTCCCGTCGACGAGATGCGTGGTCGCGGCGGCAAGCGGCTGAGCGCGAGCCGCGCCGGCGGCCATGCATCGGGATGGAGCGGGCATTCAGTCGCGCGCGGCCGCAATCGTTGGGCTGGATCACCGACCGAACGCAGGTCGTGTTGGGCGCATTTGCGCGCGGTTGCGGGATCGGGGACGATCGGTGCGGTGCAGCCTGCGGAGCCCAGCCAGACCGCGAAGTTTGCTGCGATCGCTCGTGGTCAGCATCGGCTGACGTTTCGGCAGCCGTGGATCCTCGACGATCCCTACGCACTGTCGCTCGTCGGCGCCGCGTGGGAGCAGCTATACGCGCAGTTGCGGGCGATCTTTCCCGATCGGGTGCTCGAGGAAGCAATGACCGGGATCGTCGCCCGATCGCGGTATGTCGAAGACGCGCTCCAGACGGGAACGTTTGAGCAGTACGTCATCCTGGGCGCTGGGTTGGACTCGTTTGCCTGGCGGCGGCCTGACATGCTGGCGTCGACGCGGGTGTTCGAGGTTGACCACCCCACGACGCAGGCCTGGAAGCGAGAACGTGCCGAGGTGATGGCACTCCCGCGCAGCGACCGGCATGTGTTCGCGCCGGTCGACTTCGAGAGCGACACGCTCGACGCTGGGCTCGCGGCGGTCGGGTTTGACCCGTCGGCGTCGACGCTGTTCTCGTGGATCGCGGTCATGCCATACCTGACCATTGACGCGATCGAAACGACACTGCACGGGCTCGTACGCGCAGCCCGTGGATCGCAGGTAGCTCTGTCCTACGGTGTCCGCGAGGAGTACCTTGACGACGTCGGACGTCGGTTCATTTCACTGCTACAGCGCGTGGCGACGCAACGCGGCGAGCCGTTAGTGACGCTCTTGTCTCCCACCGAGGCCGAGGACCTCCTCAGCCGCTGCGGTCTCTCAGTACTTGACCACCTCGATCGTCTCGCGCTGAGTGAGCGCTACGTCGCTGGTCGGACGGACGTTCCCCTGCCCTACACCGTCGAGCGCGTGATCGCTGAGCAGCCCGAGGCGGTCGTCGGTGACGCTGGCTATTGGCACACCCGGCAGATCCACGCGATCCAGGATCGCGGGATCGAGGTGCTCGTTCCGCCCGACGGGGCGATGCGAGAGGGCAACCGACCCGGCTGGGAGGACGGGCTCTATGAGCAGATGCGCGAGAAGCTCAAGACCGCGCACGGCCGCACGCTCTACGCGTTGCGCAAGACCACGATCGAGCCGGTCTTCGGCCAGATCAAATACAACCGCCGCATCGATCAGTTCATGCGAAGAGGCAGAGCCGCCGTGCAGTCCGAGCTGCGGTTAGTGGCAGCGACACACAACATGCTCAAGCTCCACAACCACTGGATCTCCACCCCCGCCTAACGGCAGGGCAGCAGTCACCCCTGAGGTGACTCTTCGCGCTTTCACCGACCAGCCAAATCCCGCTCTTTCCGCATTTTCCGACGGCCTCCCACGCGAGCGATCGTTCGGCCCGGACTTGCTTTCACGGTCTGACGCGCCTCTCCGCGCAGCCATCGGATGTCTCGCGATGCGCGCGGACAGCGCGTCTGCTTCGGGTTGTGGCTGTTGCCCGGCGTGGCCGCGGTGCGATAGGACGGTCTCCTCTGTCCAACAACGCTGGCGCGGTCGGCGCAGCGAGAGTCCGAGGGAGGAGAGCATGCATGAGGCCATCGAGGCATCTGGCTCGAAGGGGCGGGTGCGCGTCGAGCGCGGGATCTATCAGCAGGCGAACGGCAAGTACGTCGTGTGCTTCATGCTGGACGGCAGGCCACGTTTCCGAACCGTGGGCAGCGACCTCGAGCTGGCGCGGGCGCAGCGCCTCTCGTTCATGCGGGCCGCGCGGTTCGGGGTGATCGCGGCGGCGCCGCGGCTGCGGCTGGAAACCGTCGCGGGCTGGTGGCTCGAGCGCTACGAGCGTCGCGTAGACAGCGGCGAACGCCGAGTCCGCACGCTCGAGATCCACAGCTACTACCTCAACCGTCATGTCTTGCCGCTTATCGGCTCGCGGCTGATCCGCGAGATTAGTGTGGCCGACGTGGCCGACCTCCTCGATCGCCTGCGTGCGAATTGTGAGGCGAGGATCTCAGATGGTCCGGCGAGGGCGGCGACGCGAGCGCCGATGTGCACGGCGATGCCACCGATGTCGTCGCCGCGGAGCTCGATCCCGCCGGTATGAATCCCGGCTCGGACTTCTACTCCGAGCGTTCTGACCGTGTCGCGGATCGCGCACGCGCAGTCGATTGCGCGTGCGGGCGCATGGAACGTGGCCAGCGTGCCGACGCCGGTGGACTTGATCTCCACGCCGTGGAAGCGGCTTAGCTTCGTTCGGACGACCGCGTCGTGGCGGTCGAGTAGAGCTCGCCATTGCCGGTCGCCGAGGTCCGCTGCATGTGCTGTGGAGCCGACGATGTCGGTGAACATGACCGGCGTAAGTAACCGATCTGTCGGCGGGGCGTCGCGGCCGGGGGCATGACGTTCGATGGAGTTGCTCAGCGCGATCGTCGATGCCAGCGTTTCGCGAGGTCGCGGCACTCGTTCACACTCGGTCGGTGCGAGACGGCTGGCGCCCGCGGGGGGCTTCGATCGGGGTGCCCGCGCTTCCGCGCCCTATGCTCGGCGACGCCGTTTCGCTTGCTTGGGCGAGCGCGTAGGCGATCGCCTGGTCGTATGAGAGCAGCGCGCCGGTCTTCTCGGCTCGGCGCCATGCGGCTTCTCCGTGGCGAGCCCGCGCTGACGCGAAGTAGTCACGCTCCAAGTGATCGTCTATCGGTTGATCTCCGGCGGGCGGGTAGCCCATGGCACGGGCTGCGCCCAGCAACCGCGCAGCTCGCTCATCGTTTCCGTCGCCGGCCGAGACTGCCGCCAGTCCGATGAGTCCTTCGTCCGCGCCGTAGATGAACGCGTGGCCAAGACATAGTCGCAGCTGATGGTCGAAGGCCTCACGCGCGCGCGTCAGCTCTCCCAAGAACAGGTGCGCAAGGCCGAAGTTCCCGAAGATGAGCATCGTTGTGAAAGGGCTGTCGACTCGAGCCGCTGCGGGTAGCGCGAGGTCGAGCAGCGCTAATGCTTGAGATGGCGCGTCCTCCATTAGGTCGTGGTACGCCGAGCTTAGGTAGGCGCCGGCAAGTCCCCGATAGGCGCCGGCATCCGCTAACAGCTCGGCCGCTTGTTCGAGCACCGCAAGGCGCTCATCGGACGGCAGAAGCGACGCCAGGCTTGCGAGCGCGATGCCTAACAATCTGTCATCGCCGGCCGTTCGCGCTTCGAGGCAGGCGGCCTCTGCATACGCGCGTGCCTGCACCGCATCGCCCAATATCGACGTGTTCCCTGCGAGCTCACTAAGCGCTCGACCGACGCCCGCGTGATCGTCGGCCTGTTGATAGATCAAGAGCGCCTGCTCGCTCGCGCTGCCCGCCGCCTCGTGTTGCTGGCGCGAGAACAGCATTTGCGCGCGGCGCAACTGCACTCGCGCGCGGTCTTCAGGCGACGCCTGCTCCCCTGCAGCTTGTAGAGCCTGATCGAGCCAGACAAGCGCTTCCCCGTCGCCCCGGATCAGCCAATAGCCGCCGATCTGGCCCGCGAGCCGTAAGGCGCTGTCTGGATCTCTCCCCTGTCCCCATCGCAGCGCCGCCCCGATGTTGTCGATCTCGCCGTCCAACAGCTGCAGCGCTTCAGCTTCATCGTGCGTATCCAGTTTGCCGTCGGCTCGCTCAGCGATCTGCAGGTAGTACTCGAGGTGTCGCAGGCTGACGACGTCCCGCTCGGGGTCGTGTGCGAGTCGCTGCTGCGCGTAATGCCTGACGGTTTCGAGCATCACCAGGCGCGTGCCGCCGTCGGGCTGCTGGCGGCGGTCGATCAAGCTCTTGGCGATCAATGCATCGAGTACCTCGAGCGCAGCGCCGGTAACACCGCAAGCAGCGTCGAGCGTGGCCCCGCCCGCGAACACCGCGAAGCGCACGAACGCGCGCTGCAGTGCCTCATCGAGCATCTGGTAGCTCCACTCGAGAGTCGCGTGCAGGGTGCGTTGCCTCACGGGCGCGTCCCGCGGGGCGGCGCCGAGATCGGTGACTGCATCCTTTAGCCGCGTCATCAACTCGGTGATGCTGAGCACCGTCGTGCGCGCGGCGGCGAGTTCCAACGCGAGCGGCAGACCGTCGAGCCGGGCGCAGATCTCAGCGACCGCAGGAGCCGCGGTCGGGCTGATCGCGAAGCGGCCGTTGCGCCGACGGGCTGCAGCCAGGAACAGCGCGCTAGCAGCGCTCGTTTCGAGCTCTGCCACAGTCACCGTCTTCGAAGACACCGGGACCGCGAGCGGAGCAACGAGGAACTGGTGCTCTCCAGCGAGGTTGAGCGCCTCCCGGCTGGTTATAAGAAGGACCACCTCAGCGGTCGACCGGTGAAGCTCGGCCACCAGGATGGCCGCTTCGAGGACGTGCTCGAAGTTGTCGATCACCAGCAATAGTCGTTTGCTGGCCAGGTGTCGGCCCAGAGCATCGGTCGCGCTCTCTCCAGGCAACGGCGTCAGCGAAAGAGCGCGGGTGACCGTCGACCCCACGTCCTGCGGGCCACTCACTCCCGCAAGCTCGACCCAGCAGACGCCGTCGGGAAAGGATGACTCAAGTCGGTGTGCGATCGCGAGCGCGAGCCGCGTCTTGCCGACGCCGCCGGTTCCCGTCAGCGTCACGAGCCGAACGTCGGCATCCTGCAGCAATCGGCAGACCGTCTCGAGTTCTTGCTCCCGCGCGATCAGCGGTGTCGGTGACCTGGGGACGTGGCCGCTCGGCCCGGGCTCAGGATCAGTCCTGGGCGATCCGTTGATCTCCCCGTCTAAGGCCGGTTTTAGCGACGGTGCCTGTGCGAGGATCTGCATCTGGAGCGTCCTCAGCGCCGGCCCGGGCTCTAGGCCCAGCTCCTCGGCAAGCTGCGCCCGGGTGCGCTGGTAGACCTCGAGCGCGTCCGCCTGGCGGCCGCACCTGTACAGCGCAAGCATCAACTGGGAGGCCAGCCGCTCGCGGGTGGGGTGCTCGGGGAGTAGCGCTTGAAGCTCGCCGACCACCCGGGCGTGTGACCTCAGCCGGAGGTCAGCGTCGATCCGGGCTTCGAGCGCTTCCAGCCGCAGCTCCTCCAAACGCCGGATCTCGGCCTGCGCGAAGTCCTCAAACGCGACCTCTGCCAAGGGCGCCCCGCGCCACAAACCCAAAGCCGAACCGAGCAGATCGCGCGCTCTGCACCGGATCACCAGCATCGAGCGCAGCCCGGCCGTCCTGCACCTGAGCGACGAACACGTCGGCGTCGAGCTCACCCGGCGCGACCGACAAGAAGTAGCCGCCGCTGACCGTCCGCAGCCGGGGACCATCCGGATTGTTCAGCGGCTCGAGCCCTCGGCGCAGCCGCGATACCCCCATCTGCATGCGCTTGGCCGCCCCCTGGCGGCCGGCGCCCCACACCGCGTCGATCACCGCGTCCGCAGACAGCGCCCTGTTTGCGTTCAGCAGCAGGAACGCGAGCAGCTTCACCTGCTGGGGGCCGCCCAGAACGAGCCGACGCTCGTCCGTCCAAGCCTCGACCGGTCCCAACACGCGAAAAGCGCTCACGCCCACGAACCCTCCACGCCAACGCTACCACCCGGCTTTGCTGTCAGCGCGACCCCGTGCGCTTTGCACTCGCCAAGCGCAGGTCTGGGGCTGTTGCGACGGCGGCTTGCGGCCGCCGAGCCCGCCGCCTTCGACCGTGACCGGCCTGTGACCGCAGTTGACCGGCCCGTGACCGGTCTAGCGGAGTCTTCGCGGCGTACCCGATCTCGACCGAAAGAGGCCGCGATGTACCACCCCGCTCTACACCTCGAACTCGCCCGCGAACTCGCCCGCGAGAGACCGCAACACGTGCGCTCGGCACCAGCGTCGACGCCGAGACGGCGCCTCATCCTCCGCGTGCACGCGGCGCGATCACAGCAGCCGGCCCCCTCACGCGCCCGCTGGGCGTGAGAGCGGTGGCACCCCACGCCGCAGGGGCTGCTCGCGGGGCAGTCCAGCAGCCCGAAACGCCAGAACCACCCATACAAGTGACCGAGGAGGTTCCAACCATGCGTCTACACAACCACCTGCGCATTCTCACGACGGCGGCCGCCGTGGCTGCGGTCAGCGCCCCCGCCGCCCACGCCGAAGCCATCGCGGAGGGAGCCGGCGGTGGGCCGCTCACGACTCACCACATCGCGGCGGCGTCACACCAGGTCGCCTCCACCGACTGGACGTTGATCGCGCTTGCTGGCGGCGGGACGGTTGTGCTGATCGGAGCCGGGATGGGCGGATCTCGACGGCTCTCCAGCCGTCGCGCCTCCGCTGGTCAGGCCAGAGCGCCGCACCCAATCTAGGAACTGCCGCGGCCACTCGCGGCGCATTCTCGATTTTCGGCCTACATCAAGCTGATTCTGAACAGGACAGCGCGGCGACCGCTCGCCCACGCCAAGCAAAAACGCCTGTCGTTCCATGCCACCGCGACGGCTAACGACAACCGCCAGACGCGGGACGTCCTGATCGTCGCCGTGCCACGACGCGGGGTCACGTAACGGCCCGGTACCGACCGTCGACGCCGGTCAGACACCACACCAACCCTCGGGCCGCACACCGCTGCCCACCACCCAGGAGCACACCATGTCCACGCTGCAAACCAACCAGCGCAACCCCCACGGCCACGGCGCCCGAACCGGAGCCATCGCCGTCGCAGTGGGCGCGCTCATCGCGATCGGTATTTCCGTCCTGATCCTCACCCTAACCGGCGCAAACCAAGCGATCGGAGTCGCTCAAGCCCGGCCCTACATGCCACCCGCCGCGGTTCGAGCGGCTCCGGCCGGCTCCGTCCACGAGCCGACCACGGATAGGCCGCGGTGCCTCAGCACCCCGCGGCGAATCGCTGGGCCGAGCCTAACGACGGTGCTCTTCCCGCTGACCCCAGAGGAGCGGGGGCGGGTGCTCAAGATCATCTTGATGACACCGTGCCACCTGTGGGCTGCGTACGGCCCGGTCAAATGACCCAAACCGGTTTCGCCAACAGCCTGCCGTCGACCTCATCGTCGCTTGCTGACAGGCGGCTTGGAGTCTAGGCGTGGCCGCGCGGACCCGCGCGGCCACGCCGTCGCCCGGAGTCAGAGCGACCTGCGGAGGTCTGATTGTGGGGCAGCGATGCCACCGAACAGACTCACCACACGTCCGGGCCTCCGCCGCGGAACCGATCGGGGCCACCTTCCGTGCTCGCGCAAGCAAGGGTGGGTGTCGAGCAGCGAATCGCAACCCACCCCCTCGTCGCCAGAACCAGGGCGCGGGTCCGGCCGTCGGCGACGGGAACGGCGCGGACAGAGCGCCGCGCTGCGAGCGCTCGATTTCGGCCCAGTGCGAGCGCCCGACTCCCGGTCCGCGACGCGCGCCCGCTGCGGACGAGATTCGGAAGCCACCGCGGACGATCGCCGGGCTCCTGCATTCCTCACCGATCGAACGTCTCTGACGCCGCCGCCAACCTCCCTGCCTTGCCGCGGTATGCGCTACTGGCTCGCCCAACTGGCTGTTGCCCTGCGTAGCCGTCGTGCGATAGGACAGGCCCTCATTCCACACAGCTCGCGCAAGATGCTGCGTGGGCAGAGTCCGAGGGAGGCGAGCATGCATGAGGTGGCCGAGGGAACCGGCTCGACAGGCCGTGTACGCGTTGAGCGCGGCATCTACCGGCAGGCGAACGGCAAGTACGTCGTGTGCTTCATGCTGGAGGGCAGACCTCGGTTCCGGACGGTAGGCAGCGACCTCGAGCTCGCGCGGGCGCAACGACAGTCGTTCATGCGCGCGGCGCGCTTCGGCGTGGTGGCCGCAGCACCGCGCCTGCGGCTCGAGACTGTCGCCGGCTGGTGGCTCGAGCGCTACGAGCGGCGCGTCAACAGTGGCGAGCGGCGAGTGCGCACGCTCGAAATCCACAGCTACTACCTCAACCGTCATGTGCTGCCGCTGATCGGCTGTCGGCTAATCCGCGAGGTCAGCGTCGCGGACATCGCTGACCTACTCGACCGCCTTCGCAAGCGCGGCTGCGCCGAGAAGACCGCGGCAGGCGCACTCGGCACCCTGGGGAACGTGATGCGCTTCGCCGTGCGCAACAGTTGGATCGCGGACAACCCGGTCGAGAAGCTCGAGCGCCACGAGCGCCCGCGGCCGTCCCGGCATCCCCAGCGAGCGCTCGGACGCGATGAGATCGCCCGACTGCTCCACTGCTGCCTGCCGGCGTATCGACCGCTCGTTGCGACGGCGCTTTACACCGGCATGCGGCTGTCAGAACTGCTTGGCCTTACGTGGGACGATGTCGACTTCAACCGCGGGTGCATTCACGTTCGGGCGCAGCTCTCGATGGCGCACCTCGATTCCCCGGCCACGCGGGTGCCGCCGAAGACCGAGGCGGCCTACCGCCAGATCCCGCTGACGCCGCAGCTCGCGGGATTGCTGCGCGAGCGCCGATTGGCGGGGTCCCGCAGCGCGGGCGGGGACTGGGTGTTCTCGACCCGCAGGGGCACACCGTTCAGCCAGCGGAACATCCAGCGAAGCGCCCTTCATCTCGCCGCTGACGCCGCTGGGCTGCGCGTCGACGGTGCGCGCTTGAGGTTTCACGACCTCCGGCATACCTTTGCCAGCCACCTGATCATCGACCTGGGACTCGACGGCGTGCAGGTGAGCCGGCTGATGGGCCACGCCAGTCCGAGCACGACGCTCAACATCTACGCGCACATGTTCGACGAGGCCCGCCACGCAGCAGACATTCGCGCGCGGATGGCCCGTAGCGCGTTCGCAGGATTGCTCGATGCGGACGACGAGGACGAGCGCAGAGTGGTCACGCTTCCCGCGGCCGCGAGGTCGAACGGAGGCCCGATTTCCGCTCGTCAACGAGCCGCGATCAAGTGGGCAACTTGACCAAGACTTGACTAGGCACGGTCAAGTCGACCACAAAGGCGGTCACCTCCTCAGCTGAAACCTGCTGCTGTGCAGCGGCTTCGTGATGGAGCTAGCCGGACTCGAACCGGCGACCTCCTGGGTGCGATCCAGGCGCTCTCCCAACTGAGCTATAGCCCCGAGCGGCGGCTATAGCCGCGCGGTTGTGGGACAGTTTAGCCCCGCTCCGCGGTCCGGTCGCACGTCCTCCCGGCCGTGGTTGCGCGCCTGCGGCTCTCACACTGGCCGGCCAATCGACCGATACGCCAGGCAGGGGCTGCGCATTCCATGAGCTTTCGCACGCGCCTCACCAGCTTTTTCGTACTGATCGTGATCGTGCCGATGGTGGCGATCGGCGTGCTCGGGTTTCGCCTGATCTCAGACAGCGAGCAGGGCAAGGCAAACGCTCGCGCAGGAGGGCTGGCGAGTGCCGCGGCCAGCGTCTATCAGAGCGCGGTCGCGCAGGCGCGCACCGACGCGGCGGCAGTCGCTCGCGACCCCGGCCTACAGTCGGCGGCCAAGCGCCGCGCGCGGTTGGCTGCACTCGCGTCCGCGGCCGGGCTCGCTCGCGCGACGGTGACGCGGGGAAGGGTGACGCTGGCCGACGTGGGCGATCTGACCGCGATCGCTCCCGGCGTTGCGACCGTTCGGCGCAACGGCCAGGACGCGCCGTTGTCGGTAGCCGTCTCGGAGCTGACCGCCGCGCAGTATGCGCGCCAGCTGACGTCGCGCGACGCGGGAGTGGTCGTGCGGCAGGGGTCACGGACCCTGGCCGCAACGGTGCCCGGAACGCAGGGCGTGTCGTTGCCCAACGAGGGGACGGTTCACCTTGGGGGCGACGCATACCGCACTGTAACCCTCGGATTCCCGGGCTTCGGGAGCATCCCGGTCGATGTGACGGTCCTGTCTGACCTGTCTGCCACCAACGCTTCGGTGCGATCCAGCCGGGCGGTCGCGATCGCGTTCATCATCGGCTTCCTGTTGCTCGCTCTGGCTTTCGCGCTGGTCGCGTCGAGGGCGCTGCAGGCGCAGCTGGGACGTTTCTTGCAGGCGGCGCGGAGACTTGCCGGCGGCGACTTCTCCTCGCCGATCGAGACCCAGGGCCACGACGAGTTCGCGGCGCTCGGCGAGGAGTTCAACAACATGTCGACCCAGCTCGCACACCGGCTCGACGAGCTTTCCCAGGAACGCGCGAGGCTGCGCGAGTCGATCAGCCGGATCGGGCAGACGTTTGCGTCGAACCTCGACCGCCAGGCGCTGCTCGAGCTCGCGCTAAAAACCGCCGTGGACGCCGTTCAGGGGAGCTGCGGCCGCCTGAGCATCAGACCCTCGGACGGCGAGCCGCTGGCGGAGACGGCGAGCGAGGGATCGTTCGAGGGGCTGGCGGTGGCGGTCTCGGCTGCCGAGCGCGAGGTCGAGATGGAGGGCGCGGGACTCTGCCAGCGCGAGTTCGGCGACGACGCAAAGGACCATGTTTCGGTGCTTGCGGCGTCGCTGGGCCCGCCCGGTCCGGAGGGGCGAGCGCACGGAGTGCTGACCGTCGCACGCCGGGGCCGGCCCTTCTCCGACGACGACCGCGAGTTGGTGCGATCGCTCGCCCGGCAGGCGACGCTGGCGCTCGAGAACGTCGAGCTGCACCTGCAGGTCAGCCGGCAGGCCGTCACCGACGAGCTCACCGGGCTTGCCAACCACGGGCGTTTCCAGGAGGTCCTCGGGTCCGAGATGGAGCTGGTCCGCCGCTATCAGTACCCGGTCGGGCTGATCATGCTCGACATCGACAACTTCAAGTCGATCAACGACACCTACGGCCACCAGCAGGGCGATGTCGTCCTCAGGCACGTGGCGCGAATCGTGCGCGAGAACTCCCGTGACGCGGACTCCCCGGCGCGCTACGGCGGCGAGGAGATGGCGCTGATCCTGCCGCACACCGACATGGAGGGCTCACACGCGATCGCAGAGCGTGTCCGATCGGCGATTGCGGGCCTGCGAATCTCCCGTCTGGACGGGCAGGGAACGCTTCGGATCACGGCCAGCGTGGGGGTAGCGGCGTCGTCTGAGGGCTTCAAGGATGGACTGATCGCAGACGCCGATGCGGCGCTGTATGAGGCCAAGCGGGCGGGCAAGAACAGGACCGTCAGGGCGTCCCCGCGAACTGCGAACGTATCCGGACCCGAGTAGTCTGTGGGCATGGGTGTACTTGACGATGCGATACGCGAGCACCTAGACCTCAAGCGCCGGCGCGGCGCCGATCCAGCCGAAATCGAACGCGCCGAACGCGATGCGCTGGGGCCTGTCCGACGCGACCCGGTGGGGTCCGGCGAGGCCGAAATCGAGCACGCGGCGATGCCTGATGGCCACGTGGGCTATGAGGAAGAATCGGCCTACGATCACGACTTCGAGGAGCCGCATGGGCTCGAGGAGCCGCCGCAGTTCGACGCTCCCGTTGCGTCCGAGCCTCCGGTCGCGCCCCCGACTCCAGCGGCGGCCGAGCCTCCGGTGGCGCCGCCACCCGAGCTCGAGTACACGCTCGACCAGGAGACCGAGGTGTGGGACGAGTTCGAACCCGACGCTCCGGGGTTGGTCGATGCGCCGCACCGGGGCCATGCTCCGGAGCCCGCGGATTCGCTCCCCGTCGAGGAGGAGCTGCCGCGAGCCGCAGATCCGCTCGACGAAGAGCCGCTCGCCCAGGCGCCTCCGGAGCCGTATGCGGCGCCCTCCGTGCCCGAGGAGTCGCACGAACCGGAACCCCCGGTGCTCGACCCGGAGGCCACGCAGCAGTACACGACCGAGCCGCCACCGCCCGCCCCGCCGCCGGCCGACCCAGGCCCGGCAGAGCACCACGACCCACTCGGCAGCGACACGGCCGAGTACGACCTGGAGCTCGCGGAGGTGGAGGGCGAGGACGTCCTCGAGGAGACGCCGGAGTTCCTGCAGGACACGCCCGATCACGACCGCCTGTGGTTCGAGCAGCGTCCGCCGAAGGACTTCGACTTCGACGAATGAGCCGCGGCCGGCTCGATGGCCAGCCTCTAGACTCGCCACCAGATCGGGGCCATAGCTCAGTTGGGAGAGCGCCTGCTTTGCACGCAGGAGGTCACGGGTTCGAATCCCGTTGGCTCCACTGACAAAATGGCCTGGTATCGAAAAGCATGTAACTAACAAGGCTGTGTGTCCGGGTGCTCTCTGGGGTGCACCAGGGGTGCACGAGAACTAAACAGCGGCGGAACCCGCACGAGCGCCGCAAACCATCCCGGCAGCGGCTCCACTGCATCACGACCGGGCGCAGAGGCGCCGCGCTGCGGTTCACGCGCGTGCATCGGGGCCACCGGAATGTCGCCGGAGCGCTCGCCGGCTCGGGGACTCCCGGGGAGGGAAAGCGATCGCCCGCTGGCTTGCGCGCTTTCCGCGCTAAGGGAGACAGGACGGCTCAGGCCCGAGCGGACTGCCCGTAGTTGAACTGAGGTCGGGCCTGCGGCCGCGGTCTTCCGGATCAGCACCAGACGGGCGAGGTTAGGCGCCGCGGGAGCAACCGCGGGCCCGGGACGGGTGTGCAGGCCGAGCTGCTCGAACGGCGTGACCGAGTACCCGAGGTGGTGCTCCGGGCACCGCTCAGATCGCGCGGGCGCTTGTACCCCGAAGAGCGGGCCTGGGGCAGCGGTGCGCATTTCGGACCGGCACGACCTGATACGTGGTGGAATGCGTCCCTGACCGGCGACGCAGACGCAACCCCTGCCGCGCCTGATCCCGACGACCACGTCGCCCGCCCGCGGCCGCAGATCGACGCAGTGACGGCCCGACCCGCGGGCCACCGCGCGAGGGCCGCCGAGACAGTCGTCCGAGGGGCCTTTTGCGCCAGACCGATGAGCTGGGGATCATCCAGGCCGACGACACGGCCGGCAGGATCGCCGCTGCCGCAAGGCAGGAAATCCGGAGCAGGCTGAGCCGTCTGATTTCGCACCTAGGGCCGCGCGGGAAGAAGTAGGGCAGACGGTCCCGGCCTTCGCACCCTTAGGTCTTCTGAGGGACGCCGCCCGGGGGCTGTTCCTTAGCCCGGTGTCCCGGCGTAAGGAACAGCCCGCGGGGTGGTCAACGCCATTTACCAGGGGCCGGGGCCGGCCACGGTCGGCGGCGGCCCGCCGACTCCTGCGGCGCCGAACACCGGGTTGACCGGGGCGCGGCTGTCGGCGGAGAACCCCGCGGCGTAGGTGTCCGCTGCGGTGTTGGCGGCGCGCACTGCCCCCGCGGGCTGCGCGAGGATCGCGTCGATCGAGGCGCGGTAGCCGGCCGCCAGGCGGGTGAGGATGCCTGGGTCGACTACGCTGGGCAGGTCGGCCGCGGTGTGGAACCAGAGGCTGCCGCCGTTGACCGAGATCTCCGGCACGCTGGCCTGGTAGGCGTAGACCTGCTCGCCGCCGCCCCCGACGTGCATCGGTTGGTTGGCGAGCGGTTGGCCGGCTGCGGCGAACGCTCCGATCGAGCTGTTCTCGAGCAGCGGGTTCTCGCTGTCGTGGAGCCCGAGGCCCGCTGGCGCCACCGGCGTCACGGTGATCGAGCCGTCGGGGTTTTCGACTCCGGTCGGCGCGCCGAGCGAGGCGCCCAGGTGAACGTAGGAATCGGCATCGGTAAACCAACTGCCCTTCGCCTCGATGAGCGCCTCGAGGCCGAGGAAGCCGGTTTCGTGGCCGGTGGTGGCCAGGAAGACCAGCGTCTGCGGGCGCTGCGAGCGCGGCTGCAACGCGTAGTGGCGGGCCAGCCCGAGCAAGATGGCGATGCCGCCGCCGCGCTCGGAGGCGGCGGGGGTGAAGCTCGACGCCGGTGTGCCGACAAAGACGCGCCGCGAGCGATCGCGACCCGGCAGGACGCCCCAGACGTCGTAGTCGGTGGCGGTGCCAAGGCGGGCCTGCTGGGTTAGGTCGGCGCTCTCGCCGGCTTGGGCGTCGGCGACTATCTTGGCCCCCGACTGCTTGCCGATCAGGAGCACCGGGAAGTCACCGGTCCCCTTGCGTGAGTTGACGTCTTGCTTGACGGGCAGGTCGCCGACGCCTTTGGTCACATACAGCAGGCCCTTGGCCCCGGCTGCGATCGCCGCCACGATCGAGGAGTTGAGCGCGCCGCCGGAGAGCTGTGAGACGACGACGATCTTCCCGGCGGCGTCGGCGGGCGCGAAGCTGCCGGTTGCGGCGTCGAGCAGCGGCGCCTTGATCCCAGCCGGGCCAGTCGTCCCCGAGTAGAGCAGCGGAGCCAGCGCCGAAGAGGAGACCCGCTCGGAGTCGGTGCTGAGCGCCACGTCGGTCGGCTCGAAACGGGGGAAGTGGTAGGCGATGGAGCCCAGCTGGAGGCCGTCGGCGCGGAACCGGCCGGCGATCACGTTCAGCTCGGACCAGTCGGCGGGAGTGCCGCTGTAGTGGTTCGGGGCGCTGCCGTACTGGTCAACGGTGGCCAGCAGCGGCCCGGCGGAGAGCGGGTCGGGTTCGGTGCGGGGCCGGGGCGGCCCCGACGGATGGCCGTGGTGCCCGAGGTGGTGAGACGGCACACCGCGGTGATGCGACGACGAACCGTGGTTGTGGGACTGATAGCCGTAGCCGTGCGCGGCCGCGGTCGCCGGAAAGGCGGCGAGGACAAGCGCGAGCACGCCCAGCCGGACCCGCCCTACCAGTCGATGTCTCCTCGGGGTCTGGGACATTCGGTGATGCCTCCTTGATCTGTATTCGGGGCCCGGTCGCTGCGGAGACCGGACCAAGCATTCGGTGGGAAGCCGGCCGCAAGATACTACATAAATTCAATCAACAAACTTTAGAATGCGGGACATGACCGTCCTTGCCGTGACGGACGCCGAATCGCTCGCTGGGATCGGCGCGCTTTGAGCGCGAAGCGAATGCCGCGCGGTACACGCTTTCTCCCCAAACCGAGACAAGCGAGCGCGTCGTAGAGATGGGTGTCGCAGGGCGAACGCGGGCTCCGCGTACGCGATCCTGGATGTCAGCGACGGGCCGATCGTGGTCAACGTGCCCGTGCTGAACGCCTGGCCCGTCACCCGGCCTCGCGGGCCCGGCTCCTGCATTGGTTAGCTCGCGCAGACAGGTTCCTCGCGCGGGCGCGCGAGAACGATTCCACCGCGTTAGCGCTGTTTGTCGTCGTCCTCGCCGGGCTCGTCGTGCTCGCGCTTGGCCGCGGGAATCGGCGCGTCCGATCGAGCCGCGTCGGCGTTCTGACCGTCGATGATCCACTCTCCGCTTGGAGCGCGGCGAATCGCCCCGACGCGGGTGCCCGACGGATCATGGAGCCCGCCACCGTCGTCTAGGCTCAGCCGCTGGGTCCCGGCAACCCGGTCGACGATCTCCTGGATCTGGCTCGCATCGAAGTCGTCGACGCCGGCGTTGTTGATCGTGTCAGCGATCTGCACCAGGGTCTCCGGCATCTCGGACGCCATTGTCATCGCCCTTACCCGAGCGGTGCGGTCGGCAAGCAGGATTCGTTTGCGGCGTGCCGGGGAGGGCAGGTTCGACGGCGATGGACCGAAGCCGCCTGGTCGCCCCTTTCTTACGTCAGCTCGCGGGGGACCCTCTTGGCCTCGGGCGTGCCGCCCAGTCGGGCCGCTCTGAGCGGCTTGAGCCGCGCACCAAGACCGCCGACCGCATCGTCAAGTCGATCTGTCCCTACTGCGCGGTCGGTTGTGGTCAGAACGTCTATGTCAAGGACGAGAAGGTGATCCAGATCGAGGGCGATCCGGACTCGCCGATCTCCCGCGGACGGCTGTGCCCGAAGGGCTCGGCATCGGAGAAGCTCGTGAACTCCCCGATGCGCGAGAGCCGGGTCAAGTACCGCGCTTCGGGCGCCACCGACTGGGAGTACATCCCGCTCGAGCAGGCCACCGAGATGATCGCCGATCGCATGCTCCGAGTCCGGGAGCAGACCTGGGAGCAGCAGACCGAAAACGGCGAGCCGCTGAAGCGCACGCTGGGGATCCACTTTCTCGGTGGCGCGACGCTGGACAGCGAAGAGAACTACGTGATCAAGAAGTTGTTCACGGCAGCCGGAGCTCTGTCGATCGAGAACCAGGCCCGGATATGACACAGCTCGACCGTTCCCGGTCTGGGAACTTCGTTCGGACGCGGCGGCGCCACCACGTTCCAGCAGGACCTGCAGAACTCAGACTGCATCCTGATCATGGGATCGAACATGGCCGAGCAGCATCCGGTCGGCTTCCAGTGGGTAGTCGAGGCCAAGGAGCGCGGGGCGAAGGTGATCCACGTCGATCCGCGATTCACGCGCACCAGCGCCATGGCCGACCTGCACGTCGGCATCCGGCCCGGGAGCGACATCGCGTTCCTGGGCGGGATCGTCAACTACATCTTCGAGCACGACGCCTGGTTTGAAGAATACGTCCGGAGCTTCACCAACGGGCCGGTGATCATCAAGCCGGAATTCATCGACACCGACGACGCCAGCGGCTTCTTCTCGGGTTGGAATCCTGACCACAGCGCCTATGAGATCGCGAGCTGGGGCTATGACGGCACCTCGGGCGAGGCGGCGGCGGGCAAGCTTGAGCAGGAGGCCGACGTGTCGGGCGACCAGGCGCATGGTGCGCACGGGATGCAGCTCCCCGGCGGCGAGCCGCCGGAGTTGGACGAGTCGATGCAGCACGAGAAGTGCGTGCTGGCGCTGGTGCGGAGCCACTTTGCGCGCTATACGCCGGAGCTGGTCGCCGAGGTCTGCGGGTGCTCGAGCGAGGACTTCATCAAGGTTGCGGCGGCGCTGTGCGAGAACTCCGGCCGCGAGCGAACCTCCGCGATCGCCTACGCGGTGGGCTGGACGCAGCACACGGTCGGGGTGCAGAACGTCCGCGCCGCATCGATCGTGCAGCTGCTACTGGGCAACATCGGCCGGCCTGGAGGCGGGATCCTGGCGCTGCGCGGGCACGCCAACATCCAGGGCTCGACCGACATCCCGACCCTGTACGACATCCTGCCGGGGTACATCCCGATGCCCCACCCACAGTCGCACCCGACGCTCGACACGTTCGTCGAGCTCGAACGGGCCCGACACCGGCGTGTGGGGTGACCTGCGCCCATACATCGTCTCGTTGCTGAAGGCCTGGTGGGGCGACGCGGCCACCGAGGACAACGACTTCTGCTTCGACTACCTCCCGCGCATCAACGGCGATCACTCGCACTACGCGATGATGCTGAAGATGCTCGACGGCGGGGTGAAGGGCATGTTCTGCGTCGGGCAGAACCCGACCGTTGGCTCGGCGAACTCGAAACTGATGCGGCTCGCACTCGCCAAGCTCGACTGGCTCGTCGTTCGCGATTTTCAGCCGACCGAGTCGGCGACGTTCTGGCAGGACTCGCCCGAGCACGAGACCGGCGAAGTGCGCGCGCGAGGACATCGAGACCGAGGTGTTCTTCCTGCCGGCCGCGGCTCACACCGAGAAGGACGGGAACTTCACCAACACCCAGCGGCTGCTGCAGTGGCACCACAAGGCCGTGGATCCGCCCGGCGACGCCCGCTCAGAGCTGCACTGGATCTACTACCTCGGTAAGGCGATCAGACAGCGGCTGGCCGGCTCGAGCGATCCGAAGGATCGGCCGATCCTCGACCTCACGTGGGAGTACCCGCTGGTCGGAGAGCACGGTGAACCTGACGCCGAAGCGGTGTTGACAGAGATCTCCGGCAGGCAGGCCGACGGGGCGCTGCTGTCCAGCTATGACGATCTCAAGGGCGACGGTTCGACCAGT
>CAVSAY010000016.1:0-268205 GCA_963725925.1 uncultured Solirubrobacterales bacterium | reverse complement strand
TGATGGGTTCTCGGGAAACGGCGGTGTGACGAGCGGGAGCTGCCCGGCGGGCACCGGCGTGGCGGGATCAAACAGCGGCGTCCATGTGGGGTCGGCGGTTGTGGCGGGGTTGGCGTCGGTGTCGGCCTCGCGGATGGCGGTGATCGGGCGCCAGGAGTTGTAGTGGTATTTGTTATTCCAGCAGCCGATCGCCGCGTCGGCGGCGGCCAGGTTGGTGGTGGCCAGTAGCCGTGCGCTGTCGGCGGTGGCGAGATGGTGGTCGGCGGCAAGTGAGCGGAACACGCGGTTCGCCGAATCTGTCGTCGCGCTGCAAACAACACGCTCGGCCCCGGTACCCGCATTCGCCGCCTGAACTCCTTTAGGCGTCGCGGACCACCGGCGTTGACAGTCCAGCAAGACCGCATCTGACCAAGGGAGCGGTCCGCCGCGGCGGCGCCGGGACGGGCCTCGGCCAGCTGAGAGCGCCGTGCTCTAGAACTCGGCCGTCTCCGTTTGCGCGGATATTGGGGGGCGGATCCTCTCTTGGGAGCTGCGCGGTGCTGACCGCCTCGCGTTCGAGTCCGGCCAGCAGGTCGCCGTGCACCCCTGGTGCACCCTCGTCGCCCAGACCAGGCCGGCTCGTTATCGCCGCCGGCGCCTGCTGAAGATGCTGACTTGCAGCCCGTTTGGAGAGGTGGGCGGTACTGGGCTCGAACCAGTGACCTCCTGCTTGTAAGGCAGGCGCTCTACCAGCTGAGCTAACCGCCCGAGGGAGACGATGGTACTGCGGCGCCCACGACCGCCGGCGGACGCGATCAACCCCAGTAGCCGCGCATGAGCTCGCGCGACCAGCGCGGCTGGCGCACCGGTCCCCGGGGCGCGAACTCGGTCATGTACGGCTTGAGGTCCAGGACCGGCGAGCCATCGATCGCGTCGAGGCCCTGGACGGTCAGCTCGATGCCATTCACATCGAGCAGCTCGCACGTGCAGACGCCGATCCGATTCGGCCGGCGCTTGTTGCGCTGCGCGAAGACGCCGACCGACGGCCACTCGGGGTTGCCGCGCGGACGGCGGGCGCCGATCTCGTACGAGTCTGGATCGACCTGATCGAAGACGTACACGACATCGAGGTGCGAGAACTCGCCGAGGCCCTGGAGCGATTCGGCGGTGAAGCGCTCGCCGTCGAGGATCACACGCGACACGATCTCTCCCCAGTCGTCGTCGATCGCCTCCGTTCGAGGGCAGGCAACCCGGCCGATCGGAAGCATCGAGAACATGGCGTCAGTCTCGCGCATCAGACTCCGCGTGCTCGCGCGCGCAACGGACGAACTCGCGCAACAGTGGATGCAGCGGCTTGCCCGCGAGTGCGCCGATCTGCGGCTGGAACAGGCTGAGCATGAAGAAGCGATTCGTCGGCAGCTCAATCACCTCCGCCTCGGCATCGTCAGCGGTCGCCTCGATCACCATGCCACCCTCGACGAGGCGCTGAAGCTCCTGGGTGCCTGGGCCGTAGTTGCAGTAGTGCATGCCGACGAACGGTTCGTTGTTCACGAGTCTCGAGAACCTGGTCCCGGCCAGCGGCCTCACCACGCGCTCCTCACCGTCCAGGCTGCACGCCAGCGCCCGCACCACATTCGTGTCGTCGACGCCGTCGGACTCCGCGTGCGACGCGCTCGCGTGCCCGAGGACGTTTCGGAAGTACTCGACCACCGCGTACTGGAGCCCGCCGCACGTCCCCAGGAACGGCACGTCGCGCTCACGCGCCCAGTTCACGGCGTCATACGCCGCTGCGTCGTCCGCGTACGGCGAGCCCGGCGTCAACCAGATCCCGTGGAAACCCTGAAGGTCTCGCACCCGATCTCCATCGGTCGCCACCCACTGCGCGTCGACGTCCTCCCCCAGCATGCTCCTGACCGCGTTGATCTCGCGGTGGCTCGGGTAGGCATCGTTCTCGTCGCCGACGATCGCGATGCCGACCCGCATCCGCTAGCGCCCGATCGCCTGCGGGAAGTTGAAGTAGTGATGCGGGTCGTACTTGCGGCGGACCTTCAACAGGCGCCGGTAGTTGGAGCCGTAGTACGCGTTCTGCCAGTTCGTCAGGTCGGGGTCGGTGTAGTTGAAGTAGGCGCCGCCGGTCACGTAGGGGCGCATCTTCGCGTGGACGGAGTCGAGCCACGAGCCGCCGCCGTTGTAGCTCAGGTACTGGATGCAGCACAGCACGTTGCGGTGCACGAACGCGGTCGCCGAGGGCTTCACGCGATTGATCGCGCCGCCGTAGGAGTCAAACAGAACCGCGCCCGAGCCGGCGATGTGAGCGCGCGCCTCTACCTGGGAGACGAGGATCTGGCGGGCTGCCGCCGGCAACGGCCTGCCCACGTAGTCGGACTTGCCCCGGAAGCTTGCGCGTGCGAGCGTCCCACCGGGCCGCGTGCCCTCGGTGTGGCACGCCGTGAGAGACACCGTCGAACAACCCGCAAATGACAGCTGCGCGTCGAGGTAGGAGTGGTTAGCGACATTCACGGACGCGCCACCGACAGCCGTCAGCGGCGCCAACAGACGACCGAGGTCGGCCGCCGGACCCAGATACTGACCCGTCACGTTCACGGCGGTGACCCCGCCACCGGCGGTGAGGTGAAAGATCGAGGTGAGCTGAGAGCGCGCGTGTGGAGCCCAGGCCTGCCACGCGGCCAGCGCGTCCGCCGCATGCGACCAGGGCCACGACACAAAGAACGAAGACACGGTCCGCGGGACCTGGTGAGCGCGGAAGCGCAGGCTTGTGACCACGCCGAAGTTGCCGCCGCCACCGCCGCGCAGCGCCCAGTAGAGGTCGGAGTTGCTCTTGCCGCTGGCGGTCCGCAGATGGCCGTCGGCGGTGACGATCTGCGCGCTCAGGAGGTTGTCGGCCGTGAGCCCGAATTGCCGGCCGGCGAGGCCCATCCCGCCCCCGAGTGCATGGCCGGCGATGCCGACCGACGGACAGGATCCCGCCGGGATCGTCAGCCCGTGGGCGGCGAGCGCGGCGTACACGTCGATCAGTTGCGCCCCCGCGCCGACGGTCACGGTGCGATGACGTGAGTCGACCTGCACGCCTCGCATGTTGCGAAGGTCGAGCACCATGCCGCCCGACTGCGTCGAGTAGCCGGCGTAGCTGTGACCACCCGACCGCGCCCGCAGCGGAACGTGGTGCGACACCCCCCACTTGACCGCCGTCCGGACGTCGGCCGCGTTCAGCGGGCGCGCGATCAGCGCCGGCAGCACACCGTCGAAGCGCTCGTTGTAGACGTGCGCGGCTTGGCTGAAGCCATTGGCCCCGCGCCTGATCACCGGTCCGCGGATCGGCGGCCCCGCCTTGCGCGCGGCCGCGCGCGTCAGTCGCCCGCCCTGCGCGCCCGCGGCAAGCGCCAGTCCGGCTGCCCCGGCCTGTGCTAGGAAGGCCCTTCGATCAACCCACCCATCCGACACGTCTGTGGTCCCCCTTGTGGCAGGCAGACCCTCGCATACTCAGCCGCCGGCGATCAAGGCCTACGGCGCGGCGCGCAGCGCGAGGATGCGCGCCGCGGCCTGCCGCGCGGCCGAGGCGGACAGCTGGTGAGCGCCCATCGCCGAGGCGATCGCGTTGCGCGCGGTGATCCCGATCGCCGGCGTGTTGTCATTCGGATTGGTCGCGGCGCAGAGGATCAGGTCGGCGCCGGCGGCTGCAGCCAAGACGGCGCGCCGCGACAGGCTGCCGAACGGCGTCAGCGAGCCGGCATCGATCCCGTCGGTGATCGTCACGCCGTTGAATCCGAGACGACCGCGCAGCTCGCCTCCGATCACCTTCGACGACAGCCCGGCGGGCCGGCTCGCGTCGAGCGCGGGATAGGTCGCCCAGGAGGTCATCACGAGCTTGACGCCGGCAGCGATCGCGCTCTTGAAAGGCGCCTCGTCGACAGTGCGAAGGGTCGCAAGCGACGCGTTCAACTTCACCGGCCGCAGGTCTGTGTTCTGGCTCCGGCCGGCGGTGCCAAGGCCTGGGAAGTGCTTTGCCGTGGCGGCGACGCCCTTACCCTGCTGGGCGCCGATGAACGCCTTGCCGAGCCGGGCGACCGTCGCGGGATTGCTCGAGTACGAGCGCTGAAACTCATCGATGAAGTTCCCTGCCTGGCGGTACACGTCGAGCACTGGGGCGAGATTGACGTTCACGCCGGCCCCTCGGAGGTTCACACCCGCGCCGGCGCCCGCCGCGGCCGCAAGCGACGCGCCGTTGGCGCTCTGGCCGATCTGCTTCTCCGACAGCGCCGGCGGACCCGGGAGGCGGCGGACCTCGCCCCCTTCCTGGTCGGTGAGCATCAACAGCCGCGTGTGCAACGGGCTCGCCAGGCTGGCCCGCTGGAGCTGGGCGATCACGCCGCGCAGCTGCGACACGCTCGAGACGTTCGGGGCAAAGAAGATCACCCCACCAGCCTCGCCGGCCCGGATCGCGGACAGCAGCGACGCCGGCGGTTTGAGACCGGCGTACGCATAGATGATCCGCTGCCCGGCCAGTTGCTGGGCCGATAGGCGCGTAACGATCGGAGCGTGGCTCGTGCGGTGGGCAGGGCGCTTCACAGACACGGCGGTACCGCCCGTAGTGGTGGTGGGGACCGCGGTGGTGGGCGCGACGGCTCGCGCCGGCACGGTGTGGCTGGCGGACTGCGAGCTCGGCGAGCTGCCACCGCACGCCGCTACGGCCGCCACCGCGCCCACGAGCACTCCCGGTAAGACGATCCGTAGCCCCGTCACGCGCACCGATCCTAGTCGCAGTCCAAGTCGCCGCGTCCCAGTAGGATCGCCCCGCAAATGGATCTCGGCATCGAAGGCAAGGTCGCGCTCGTCACCGGCGCGTCCAAGGGGTTGGGCCTCGGGGTCGCGACGGCGCTCGCCAACGAGGGGGCGACGGTGGCGATCGCCTCGCGCTCCGAAGAACGAATCCAAAGCGCCGCGGCCCAGATCGGAGCTCGCCCGTTCGTGCACGACACCGCCGACGCCGCCTCCGCCCAGGCGCTCGTCGATCGTGTGCAGGACGAGCTCGGGCCGGTCGACATCCTCGTGGCCAACAGCGGCGGGCCGCCGGCCTCGCCCGATGCCCTGTCCTTCAGCCACGACCAGTGGCGCAGCGCCTACGAGCTGTTGCTGCTCGGCGCACTCGCGCTGGTCGAGGCAGTCCTCCCGGGGATGCGCGAGCGCGGATGGGGCCGCGTGCTGTCGCTGTCGTCGAGCGTGGTGCGCGAGCCGAGCCCGGTGCTCGTGCTGTCAGCCGCCCACCGGGCGGGGCTGCTCGCGGCTCTGAAGACGATTGCTCGGCAGGTGGCCCCTGATGGTGTGACGATCAACACACTGCTGCCCGGGCTGATCGCGACCGACCGCGTCAAGGAGCTCGGCGCAGACAGCCCGGACCGGGTCGCGACGCTTCCCGCGGGTCGCCTCGGGACCGTTGAGGAGTTCGCCGCGGCAGGCGCGTTTTTGTGCTCCCAGCCGGCCGCGTACATCACCGCGACAACCCTGCTCGTCGACGGCGGCGCCGTCCGGGCGGTCTGACGCGCCCTAGTATCGTCGGGCAGATGAGTGAACTTCGCTCAACTCCCCAGCGCACCGTGGCGACGATCCGGCGCACGCTGGCCGGTGCCCCGGCGCAGGTCGCAGACGGCTTTGCCCAGGCCGTCGGCAACGCACCCAAGGAGCGCCTGGACCAAGTGATGCGCTCGCCCGCGCGGCGAGTGCTGCTGGAGACGATCTTCTGGCAGATGCCCCGCCACGTCGATCAGCGGGCCGCCAGGACCATGAACTGCACGATCCGCTGGCGGATCACCGGGAAGGGCGACGGCGAGGCCGACGTGTACGACCTCGAGTTCATCGACGGCCGCTGCCGCGTGATCCGCGGCCCCGGCGTGGCACCGCCGAAGCTGACGATCACCGTCGACGGAGCGGAGTTCCTGCGCCTGGCAACCGGCAACTCCGATCCGGTCAAGGCGTACTTCACCGGACGGGTGGCGCTCGCCGGCGACGTGATGGTCGCCGCGAAGGCATCCGGGCTGTTCCGCATCCCGGGCGTCGCCCGCCGGGCGGCATCGCCGCAGCCCGAGACCAGCGGCTAGCGGTCCGGCCGCGGCCTGACCGCGACGGTCACCCGCGACACCGCACACAGACGGCCCTGGTCGTCGGTGCAGTCGACATCCCAGATCCAGGTGGTCCGGCCCGCGTGGATCCGCCGCGCCCGTGCGTGAATCGTCCCCTCCGTGATCGGCCGCATGAAGTTGGTGGCGTTCGACAGGCCCATCGCAGCGTTGCCCTGCTCCCACACGCCGAACACGGTCCCCTCGGTGGCGAGCATCTCGGCCAGCGCGGCGTAGGTGCCGCCGTGCACGAGCCCGAACCGCTGCCGGACGGAGTCGATGACGGGCGCCTCGCCGAGGACCTCGGCCTCCCCCAGTTCGGTGACCGAGAACCCCAGGACACCGTCCATCGAGCGCGGACCCGGTACCGGGTACTCGTCGAGGACGTCGGGCATCCCGAGCGTGTCGCGGTGCTCTTCTGCGCTCACGAGTCGCGGACGATGTCGGGATCCGAAGGGCTGTCGGCGCCCCCGGGTGAGATGTCGGCCAGTCGGCTGTGGAGGCGGTCGCGCAGCTCGTCGGGGGTCATCTCCTGGTGCTCGCGGCGCTTGCGGGTCACTACGACACCGGTCGCCGCAACCCCGGCGACCCCCGCGAGACCCAGCAGCTTCCAGCGCATCCGCATCGCTTGCGAAGGTTATTGCTGTGACAAGCGGCTCCACGATCACGCTCCAGGACGCGGTCCAGTCCGCGGCGACCGGCGACATCTGGCTGTTTCGCGGCAAGTCGTTCGCCGACCTGACGATCCGGGCCGCAACCAACAGCCCGGTCAACCATGTCGGCATGGCGGTCGCGATCGATGACTTGCCGCCGTTGCTGTGGCACGCGGAGCTGGGACGGTCGCTGCCCGATGTGTGGACGGGTGAGCGCCACCGCGGCGTGCAGCTTCACCTGCTGGCCGACGCCGTGACGACGTGGCGGGAGCGCTATGGCCAGCGAGCCTGGGTGCGTCAGCTCCACGGGGAGATCGATCGCCGGCAGGAGGATCGCCTGATGGAGATCATCGAGCGGTTTGACGGGCGCCCGTTTCCGACCGCGGTGGGGCTGGTGCGACGTCGGGTGACCGGGCGCTGGCGCCGTCGCTCGGCATCGTTGGAGACGATCTTCTGCGCCGAGCTCGTGGCCACGACCTACCAGCACATGGGCCTGCTCGCCGCCACCAAGGCGGCGAGTGCTTTCGACCCGGGACGGTTCTGGAGCGGCGATGCCATCGACCTCGTCCCGCCCTACGAGCTCGGCGCAGAGATCGCCGTGTCAGTGGGCGAGGACGGGCTGGCCCTCGGCCAGGGGTGAGGTAACCCGCGCTCGAACAGCGCCGCCGCGACGATGCGCGGAAGCCGACGCGGGGCTAGGTGCCGGTGACGGCGGGGCTCGTGATCGAAAGCGATCGCGCGCGGTTCTTGGCCGCGCGCACGGCCTCGCTCAGCGTGTCGATGTCGTAGACGCCGTAGTGACGGCGGCCGTTGATGAAGAACGTCGGGGTCCCCGTGACTCCGCTCTCGTCGGCCGACGCCACGTCCTCTGACACGCGCGGCGCGTACTCGCGCTCGCGCAGCTCCCGTACGAACCTCTCGACGTCGAGTCCGAGCTCCCGCGCATGGCGCGGGAGGTCCTGTGGCGCGAGCTGGTCCTGGTGGCTGAGGAGCACGTCGTACATCTCCCAGAACTTGCCCTGGGCGGCGGCGGCCTCGGAGGCTTCGGCGGCCATCTGGGCGCGCGGATGGACGTCGTTGAGCGGCAGATGGCGCCAGACGTAGCGGACGTCGTCACCGTGCTCGGACAACAGCTCCCGGATCACGCCTTCGGCCTGTCCGCAATACGGGCACTGGAAGTCGCCGTACTCGAGCAGCGTCACCGGGGCGTCGTCGGGCCCGCGGATGTGGTCGCGCTCGGGATCGGGGTCCTCGGTCAGATCGAGGATGTCCTCGGCGGTGCCACCGATCTGGCGGGCGCGTACCGCTTGGGGTAGTCGTCTGATGATCGCGAACACAACCCAGCCAACCGCCGGCGCGACCAGCACGGTCGCGAGCGCTCCGAGCCTGGCCTCGTCCAAGTGTTGCCCGGTGAACGCGATACTCGAGATCAGCAGCGACACCGTGAAGCCGATCCCCGCACACGTGCCGACCCCGACCAGCAGCGGATTGCTGAGCGGCGAGCGCGGCCCATGCAGCCACGGGCGCGACGACAGCCAGGACCCGATGAACACTCCGATCGGCTTGCCGACCACGTAGCCGAACAGGATCCCGAGGGTGATCGGCGAGGTGGCCGCGTCGGACAGCAGGTGCCCGGTCAGATGGATGCCCGCGTTGGCCAGCGCAAACAGCGGCACGATCACGTAGCTCGTCCACGGGTGCAGGTCGTACTGAATGCGCTCGTTGGCCGAGATCGCCGACACCAGGCTCTGCTGCGCCGAACGGGCAAGCTCGGGGGTCGGCTGCTCGCGGAAGGAGCGCGTCAACGCGGTGGCCCGCTCCAGGTCCTCGCGCGACGGCGGGTAAGCGCTCGTCGCCAGTCCGATCGCCAGCCCGGAGATCACCGGGTCGATGCCGGACTTGAACATCGCCACCCATAGCGCGACCCCGAGCACGATCGAGAGTGGACCGCGACCTATCGGCACGTACCGAAGCGCCAGCAGCATCCCGAAGAAGACCACGGCAATCGCCAGCGCCATGAACGAGATGTGTCCGGCATAGACGGTTGCGATCACCAGCAGCGCCGCGAGGTCGTCGACGACCGCCAGCGTCAGCAGGAACACCCGCGCGCGGGTCGCGGCGCGCGGCGTCAGCAATGCGATCGCTCCGAGCGCGAATGCGGTGTCGGTCGACATTGCCGCGCCCCAGCCGTGAGCGCCCGCGCCGCCTCCGTTGAATGCAAGGTAGATCAGGATCGGGACGGTGAAGCCGCCGATCGCGGCGAACACCGGTATCGCGATCCGGCTGCGCTCGCGCAGCTCGCCGAGGTCGAGCTCGCGCTTGGCCTCGAGCCCCACAACCAGGAAGAACAGAGTCATCAGGCCCTCGTTGACCCAGTGGCGCAGGTCTGTCGCCAGGCCGTGGCTTCCGACGCGGATCGAGAGCTCGGTCGTCCAGAACGACTCGTAGGAGTGGCCGGGCATGTTCGCCCACACCAGTGCGGCGATCGCCGCGGCCAGCATCACGACCGCACCGCCGGTCTCCGTGCTCAGGAAGCTGCGGACCGGCGCCGCCAGGTTGCGCGCCCACGCGGTGCGGCCACCGAAGGAGACGACATGCGAACCCGTGCTCATCTAACACCGATTATGCGATCAAACGCCGGGTATGGGCAGGACGTGACAAGCAATCCTGACTCCTCGGCCGCGTTCCGGTGGCCGCATCGCAGTTGATGCCGTCGACGCTTCGACGTGCGTCGAAACGTTATGGCCCTAAGGTCGAAGGCATGACCAAGAAGCGGGATTCACTACCGACGGTCGTCGCGATGAGCCTCGGCTTCGGCGTGGTCCAGCTCGACGTCAGCGTGGTCAACGTGGCGATCAGACCAATCGGCGACGCGCTCGGCGGCGGTGTCGCGGCCCTGCAATGGATCGTCAGCGCCTACACGATCATGTTCGCCTCGTTCATCCTGTCGGCCGGGGCTTTCGGCGACCGGGTCGGAGCGCGGCGGGTGTTCGTCGCCGGGTTCGCAGTGTTCACAGCCGCCTCCGGGCTCTGCGGCCTGGCGCCGTCGCTCGCGGTCCTGATCGGGGCCCGGGCCGTGCAGGGTCTGGGCGCCGCGGTGCTGGTCCCGTGCTCGCTGATCCTGCTCAACCACACCTATCCGGAGCCGCGCGAGCGCGCTCGGGCGGTTGGGATGTGGGCCGCCGGCGCGTCGATCGGCCTGTCCGGCGGCCCGGTCGTCGGCGGCGCGCTGATCGCGACGCTTGGATGGCGAGCGATCTTCTTCATCAACGTCCCGATCGGGCTGATCGCGATCTGGCTGACGCTCCGCTACGCGAGCGAGACGCCGCGGGCGCGCGATCGCAGCGTTGATCTGCCGGGCCAGCTCGCGGCGGTGGTCACGCTTGCTTCGCTCGCTGCGGCGACGATCGAGGGCGGGACGGTCGGCTGGACGCGACCCGGGATCCTCGCCGGCTACGCGATCTCGGTCGTGTCGCTGCTCGTGTTCCTGCGGATCGAGTCGCGGCGCCGAAGCCCGTTGCTGCCACTCGTGCTGTTTCGCCGCCCGACGTTCAGCGCATCGTCGGCGATGGGCCTGGTGCTGAACATCGCGTTCTACGGCTTCATCTTCGTCCTCAGCCTGTTCTTCCAGCGCGAGCAGGGTCGCTCGCCGCTGGCGACCGGCCTGGCATTCGCGCCGATGACCGGGATCGTGCTGGCGGCCAACCTCGGAGCGGGCCGCCTGGCCCAGTCGTTCGGCACGCGGCGCGTGATCGCTGCCTCGGGCGTGATCGGCGCGGCCTCGTTCGCGGCACTGCTCGCGATCGGCCGCTCGACTTCGTATGTGGCGATGGTCGCTCAGCTGATGATCATCGGCGCCAGCATCGGCGTGATCGTGCCGCTGATGACGAGCGAGATCCTGGGGAGCGTCGACCGCTCCTACTCAGGGGTCGCATCGGGCACGCTCAACACAGCTCGCCAGACGGGCAGCGTTATCGGCGTCGCACTGTTCGGCTCGCTGATCGGCGCGGCCGGTTCGAGCTTCACCGGTGCTTTGCACGCGACGCTGCTCATCTGCGCTGCGTTGCTGCTGGCCACAGCAGCTCTCGCGGCACGGCTTCCGCGCGTCGAAAATCCCTCCGGTTAGCCGGGCGCCCGCGGATAGCATGCCCCTTGGTATCTGACGACCGAGGGGTGGTAACAGTGGGCGAAGTGGCCGGTAGGCGCATGACGGTCGAGATCGACGGGGACTTCGTGGTCTTTCTCATCGGCGCTCGTTTCAACAACAAGCTGCAGTTCGCGCGCAGCCTGGTCGACCTTGGCGGCCGGCGCGGGATGAAGCACATGCTCGACTATCTCGTGGAGCGTCCGGAGAAGGGCTTGCTGGCATACGAGATGGGGCTGCCCACGATCGTGCAGTACTGGCGATCGTTCGAGCACCTGGAGGCGTTCGCCAAGGACAAGGAGGACCCGCATCTGGATGTGTGGCGCCAGTACTGGCGCCGGGTCGGCAAGACCAGTCGCACCGGCATCTGGCACGAGACCTACCTGGTGCAGGCCGGGCAGTACGAAGCCGTCTACGGGAACATGCCGGCGCACGGGCTTGGCAAGGCCGGGCGCTTGGTGCCAGCCTCGGAGGCGTCAAGCGCTCGCGGCCGGATTGCGGCGCTCAGCGCCTGAGTCACGTCGGTTCACTGAGGGGCGTCGGGGACCTCTCGCTCGATCCAGCGCATGATCAAGTCGGTCGCGTAGCGCCGCTCGTCGGCCGTCAGCTCGCGGCCACGCGGAATCTGGTGGTTGCGTTCCAGGCAGCCGCGGCAGCACGTCGCGGTGGCGTGCTGTGCGACGAACACGGGGTGATTGCGGTACGGCGTCTGCTTGCCGTCACGACGCGGGTTCGCCGGCGCGACGCGCGTGGCGATCAGGTCTTCGGCGTGGCCGCGGATCGCGCGCAGCCCGCGGAGCTCTAACAGCGCGCGCTCGCGACCGTGCAGGTGAAAGCCTGCTCGGAACGGCTGAGCTGCGAGGGCGTCCAGCAGCTCGTCGATCGCTTCTGTTGATAGGGCGGATTGGACCACTGTTCACGCGCCGTGCTTGATCGAACGCGCCACCCGGCGGTGCTCTCGCATCGTCTCCATCCCGTCCGCGCCGGGCTGGCGGCCAAAGCCGCAGTACATCGCGACGCCGAAGTCGCTGATGTACCTGGAGGCCGTTCTGTGCCTGCGCTCCAGCCCGGAGACGCCGTCGATCGGCAGCACGATCCCGAGGAACACACGGGCCGGGCCGGGCTCGAGATCGACCAGCGGCCGGAAGAAGCTGCGGTCCTCGCTGCGCAGATAGCGCGGGCCGGCGAGGTGCAGCCAATCCACGGTGCGTCCGGAGTTGGCGACCGCGAAGTTGGCCATGCGCACCAGGACGGCGTAGTCGCGCGCCTCGTACATGGGCCACTCGGGGAAGGTGCCGTAACAGAGGTGATATCCGACCAGGACCTCTTCCGGGATCAGCCGGGTGAGTCGGGTGACCGGACCGGCGAACCGCTCCCACCCGCCCTCGGATGTCCATGCGAGCACACCTTCGATGTCCTGCGTCTCATAGGCGCAGTCCCACTGGATCGCCAGGTCCGCGGCCGGGATCTCGGCGAGCATCCGCTCGAGCTCGCGCTCCACGAGCTTCTCGAACCCTCGCTCGGCCACCGGATAGTCAGCGGCGAAGTCCGCCTTGAACGCGTTTAGCGCGCTTGCCGGGAACGGGAGTCCTACCTGGAAGCGCAGTCCTGTCGGGATCACTCCTTCCTCGCGGAGCGCTCGGAACGTTCGATAGGACGCGATCGCGTCGTCGATGCGAGGCCAGGTGTCGAAGTGCAGCTCGCCGACGCCCTCGCGGATCCTGAACACAGGCGTCTCGTAGGCGTGGCGTGGCCGCCCGGTTGGCGACTCGGTCTCGGACACGACGATGACCTCGGGATTCGGTCGCGCCAGCGTCTCGCGCTCATACCCGACCCACGCCGCCCGCGGTCCCGTCTCGCCATCGGGCAGCGCGAACACCATGTCGCCGAACAGCTCGGCGCCTGCCCGAAACGCCGTCTCGGTCGAGTCGACCGGGAGGCTCCCGACCAGCAACAGCTCACTCGTGACCCGCGGTGCCATCTCGCCTCCTTGTCGCCGGGACTTTGCAACCGGACCCAGAATCCCATAGACGGGCTCCTAGAATGGATTACAGCCCGCCCCCATGGTCTAGCGGTTAGGACGCCTGCCTTTCACGCAGGAAATCACCGGTTCGAATCCGGTTGGGGGTACTCGCCGGATCACTTGGTGACGGCTCAGTCCGGTCCGTCTAACTCTGTTCGTGCGACACCGATCGCGCTCGAGATCGCGTCGGTGGCTCGGGCGGACGACTGCTTCGGCTGCAAGCACCGGGGCCGACGATCCCAACTCCCGGGCGCACAGCATCGCTCCCGCTGCGACGCGCAGCATGACGGCAGACGGTCGGGGACAACCGCGCGGCCGTGGCACACACGATCGCGATGTTGCGATTCGCTTGATCAGTCTCTG
The DNA here is from genome assembly GCA_963725925.1 of uncultured Solirubrobacterales bacterium. Classification (GTDB taxonomy): domain Bacteria; phylum Actinomycetota; class Thermoleophilia; order Solirubrobacterales; family Solirubrobacteraceae; genus Palsa-465. The sequence continues at coordinate 254,912 of CAVSAY010000016.1, read as the reverse complement.
AGCGTCCGCTCGGGTTCGCGCTCGGGGACTGTGGTCGTGGCCAGCAGGGCGAGCGCCCGCTCGCTCGGGCTGCCCGGCGCGGCGTGGTAGATCGAGAGGGTCTGGCGGTCGGTGTCCGGGATCGGAAGCTTGGTGTAGGACAGTTCGAGGCGGCCGACCTGCGGGTGGTGCATCACCGACGTGCCGCTGCCTTTGGGCCGGGCGTCGTGGCGCGCCCACAGCTGCCGGAACGCCTCGCTGCGCAGTGAGAGCTCGCCGACGAGCGTGGTCAGCCGCGGATCGTCGATGTCGGCGCCGACGTTGGCACGCAGGGCAGCGACCGTGCCGGTGAGCGATCGCTCCCAGTCGGGCCTCAGCTCGCGCCGCCGCGGATCGAGGAACGCGCCCTTGACGAGGTTCTCGCCAACGGTGAACCACGGCGCGAGCGCTGTCGCCAGCGGGTTGGCCGCGAGCACGTCGAGGTAACGACCGAAGACGTAAGCCGGAGTGGCCGGCCAGGACATGATCAGCTGCGTGATCGCAGCCGGAGCGCGCTCTGGGCGGCTGCCCCGACGTCGTCGCTGCGTCGGCGGCTGGGCGAGACCGTGCAGATGAGCGGTGGCGTCCTCGTCTAGCTGTAGGGCTCGCGCGAGGGCATCGAGCACCTGCGGCGAGGGATGCTGGTCACGGCCCTGCTCGAGACGGATGTAGTAGTCGGCGCTGACGCCGGCCAGCATCGCCACCTCTTCGCGCCGCAGGCCGGGAGTGCGGCGGCGCCCGAAGTCCCGAAAGCCGACGTCCTCGGGCCGGACGAGTTCGCGGCGTGCCCGAAGATACTCGCCGATCACGTTCGTCACAGGCATCCGTACTTAAACGATACGACGCGTGAGCCCGGCCAGCCTGGGGGTGTCATTACCAGGATCAGTAGATCTCTGGTGGGCGCTGTCGATCGAACGCACACTGCTGGCATGACTGAGAACACCATGATTCACACCGGCTTCACCGCCGAGTCCACGATCTGGGACGTCGCGGAGGGCGTCGATCTCTGCGGCCGGCGCGCGATCGTGACCGGCGCATCATCAGGCATCGGTATCGAGACCGCGCGAGCGCTCGCCGCCAACGGCGCAGAGGTGATGCTCGCCGTACGCGACACGGCCGCCGGCGAGCGGACCGCTGTCGATATCCGCGCCACGACCAGCAACCAGGCCGTCGGCGTCGGCAAACTTGACCTTGCCGACCTCGGCTCCGTGCGCGCGTTCGTCGCCGCCTGGGACGGGCCTCTGCACTTGCTCATCAACAACGCCGGAGTGATGGCGCTGCCATCGCGTGAGCTGACCGACCACGGCTGGGAGCTTCAGTTCGCGACCAACCACGCCGGGCACTTCGCCCTGACCAGCGGGCTCCACGACGCGCTCGCGGCAGGTGCGCACAGCGACGCCGAGGCACGGATCGTGTCACTGAGCTCTCGTGGTCACCTGCGCTCGCCGATCGTGTTCGACGACCTCCACTTCGACGAACGGCCCTATGACCCGTGGCTGGCCTACGGACAGTCGAAGACGGCCAACATTCTGTTCGCGGTCGAGGCACACCGGCGCTGGGCCCCCGAAGGCATCACGACCAACGCCGTGCATCCGGGCGCGATCTTCGAGACCAACCTCAGCAGGCACATGAGCCCGGACGTGCTCAAGCGAGTGTGGGCCCAAGTCCGCGACCGCCAAGAGCAGTCCGGCGCCTTCGGGCTCAAGACCCGTGAACAGGGCGCAGCGACATCAGTACTCGTCGCCACCTCGCATCAGCTCGATGGCATCGGCGGCCGCTACTTCGAGGACTGCAACCAGGCGCCGTTGCTGCCGGCCGACTTCTCGCCCGAAGCAGCGAGCGGCGTAGCGCCGTACGCGCTCGACCCGGAGAACGCCGCCCGCCTGTGGGAACTCTCAGAGCGCCTGATCACCGACACCCGCTAACTACCACCACACGCCCCCTCGGTGGGTCGCGCTCGCAAGCTGACGAGTGGTTTTGGCCTGGCGGCCGCGCACTCCGCACGATCCCATCGGCAGAAGAGAGTCGTCCGAGCACGGCAACGCTCGCGAGTGCTTGGCCACACGATTGCGCTCACCAGCGGCAATGCGCGACCTGACGGCCTCGAGCGCAGCGGACGCAGGCGGTCAGGCTGCGGTCCGGTGTTGTTGGGGGCTGATGCCGCGTAGGCGTTTGAACGCGGTGCTGAGGGCGAACGGGCTGCCGTAGCCGACCTGGTTAGCGACGGAGCCGATGGTGGCGCCGGGTTCGAGGAGCAGGTCGGCGGCGAGCGCAATTCGCCACTCGGTGAGAAAGGTCATCGGTGGTTCGCCGACGAGGTCGTTGAAGCGCCGGGCCAGCGCGGCGCGCGAGACCCCGGTCTCGCGCGCGAGCGCGGCGACCGTCCAGGGGTGCGCGGGGTTGTGGTGCATTAGGCGCAGCGCGTGCCCGACCACGGCATCGCTCGAGGCGCGGTACCAGTCGGGTGCGCTGGCGTCCGGCCTGGCGAACCAAGCGCGTAGGACCGCGATCAGAAGGAGGTCGAGGAGGCGGTCGAGCACCGCTTCCTGCCCCGGCGCGTCTTTGACGATCTCGGCAGCGAGCAGCGGGATCACGGGGTTGTCCCAATCCGGCGCGCGGAGCACGACCAATGGCGGTAAGGCGCGCAGCAGACGCTGACTGACCTCGCCCTCGAGCTGGTAGGTGCCGGTCAGCATCACCGTCGTGCCTTCGGCGGTGTTGCCCCACGTGCGCACGCCGTAGCCGTAGCTCTCGACGAGCGCTTCGCCGTCGGGGTGAAGGACGACGCACTCCTGTCCCGGCAGGACCGCGACCTGCGGAGGGATGGCCGGGTGGCTGGCGACGACGTAGGGGTCGGGGCCGCGGAAGACGGCGACGTCGCCCGGGTTCATCGCCACCGGATCGCTCCCGTCTGGGAGTACCCAGGCGTCGCCGTGCACGATCGCCATCACCGTGAGTGGCGCCTGGTCCTCGATCCGCAGCGACCACGGCGGGTCGAGATTGGAGCGCAGCAGGAACGCTCCTCGGGCGCGAGGACCGTCTAACAGGCCGGCGACGGCGTCCATGCCCACACTTTAGACGCTCGCGCATGAGATGGCGCGTCTCAGCTATGGACGCTCTCGCTTCCCGGGTCTTGACTGCAGGTCATGACAACGAGCGAGCGCAGGAGGCAGACGATGATCACTCCGGGACAGACCCTTGAGAACCCCGTGACTGGCGAGCGCTTCATGTTCACGGACACGGCCGCGAGCACCGGTGGGGAGCTGCTGGGGTTCGACTTCGCGCTGCGTGTCGGCGGCGCGGTCCCGATCCCGCACGTCCACCCGATCCAGACGGAGCGCTTCGAGGTGCTCTCTGGCCGCATGCGGTTCCGGATCGGTCTGCGGACTCGCATCGCCGGGCCCGGCGACGTCGTGGAAGTCCAGCCGGGCGTGATGCACAGCTTCGCCAACGCGGGCGATGAGGAGGCGCGGCTGCACGTCGAGGTGCGCCCGGCGCTGGCGATGGAAGAGATGTTCGCGGAGGTGATCGCGATGGCGCAGGCCGGTCAGATGACCCGCCGTGGTCTGCCTCGCAACCCGCTCGCGCTTGCCTCACTGGCTCGGCGCTATGACCGCGAGGCGCACGCGCCGCTGATCGGCGTCGGCGTCCAGCGTCTACTCCTCGCGCCGCTGCTGTTCGCCGGGCACCACCAGCGCAGCGCAGGCGTCGCGATCGCACTCGCCGGAACGACCGCCCTTGGCGTATTCGCCTGACCGACACCGTCACCGAGAGGAGCACCGACATGCAGGACCTGACCCTCGTGATCGGCGCCACCGGCAAGACCGGCCGCCGAGTGGCGGAACGACTCCGGGCGCGCGGCCGCCCGTCCGGGTGGGGCCGCGCTCCGGCCAGCCGCCGTTTGGGTTGGGAGGACTGAGCGAGAGCCCTGCGCGACGTTCAAGCGGCGCTCAGCAGCTCAACGAGGGATTTCCTGATTTGAGTAGTACGGGCGCCAGAATGGGAACTCGGTGGCCAGCCAGTGCCGGAGCGCGGTGTACAGCTTCTCGTAGTCGCCGCGCTCGTAGGCGGCAGGAGTCACCCACCAGCTGACGTCGACGTCATAATCGAGGAGCGCTTCGGATAGCTCGGTGCGGCGGCCGAGTGGGTACAGATAGCAGCAACCGAGGTAGTTTCCCTCCGTGTCGTAGACGGCGTAGGTGAACGAGTAGCCATCTCGAAACTCGAGCTCGTGCCAGACAAGGTCGACGAAATCGACGGCCGCTGTGACCGGCTCGGTCGGCCAGCCACCGCCGCGGGTCCGAACGATTAATTCGAGGCTCGAGTTGATGCCCCGCACGTCCTCCGTGAGGTCGGCGCGACTGATCGCTCGCGCGTCGAAATGGTCGAAGAGCAGCCGCTCCGGCGCTCTAAATCCCGCTGGCGTCGCGAGCTTTTTGGTGAATTGTTCGTAGTGCATGAGACATCCTCGCCGAACGATCGGGGAGAGAGCCGCGGCGCGGCGTGCACGACCTCGCCTAGCCGGTGCCCCCTGCCGCCGGCTCGTAGATGAGGATCGCGACGCCGTCGCCTACGACCTTCGAGTCGACGAGCCGCAGCTTCTTCTTGTCGCCCGTCTCCCCGAACATCCGCTTGCCCGTCCCAAGTACGACGGGGAAGACCATCAAGTTCAGCTGGTCGACCAAGTCGTGCTCAAACAGGGTCTGCGCGAGCTGCCTGCTGCCGTGGACATAGATGTTTCCGCTGTGGTCGTCCCGGACGCGCTTGGCCGCTTCGACCGGATCGCCGGCGAGCACGGTCGTGTTGGTCCAGCGCGACGCGTCCGCCTTCGAGCCGACCACGTACTTACGCATTGCGTTGAACCTGTCAGCGAAGTCGCCCTCCCGCTGAGGCCATGCGTCGGCGAAGCCGTCGTAGGTCACTCGGCCCAGGAGGAACGCCTCGGAATCGAGCACCTCGTCGTACTTGAACTTGTCGCCCTCCTCCCCGCGCTCAATCTCGAACACCCAGCCCCCGTACTTGAAATCCTCCGCTCCGCCCGGATCTTGCATCACGCCATCCAACGAAACGAACTCGGTGACAACGATCCGTCCCATCCGCTACCTCCGTCGTCGATGATATGTTATTCAACCGTTCGGTTTAGCAACCTATCAGATGAATACAAATCCGTCCGACCGGCTCAGCCTCACGTTCGCGGCCCTCGCCGACCCGACTCGACGCGAGATCCTCACGCGGCTCAGCGAAGGCGATGCAACCGTGAGCGAACTCGCCGAGCCGCTGCCCATTAGCGTTCAGGCCGTGTCCAAGCATCTGCGGGTTCTCGAGCGCGCCGGCCTGATTACGCGCACGCGGTCGGCGCAGCTGCGTCCTTCGCAGCTGCGCGCGGCTCCGATGAAGGATGCGGCGGACTGGCTGGGGTCCTATCAGCGGTTCTGGGAGGTCGGCTTCGGACGACTCGAGGAGCGACTCGGCCGCAATGACTGAAGGGGCCAGTGAATACGGGATTCGGATCAGCCGCGTGTTCGACGCTCCGCGCGAGCGGGTCTGGAGGGAATGGACCGAGCCCGAGCGCTTCGCCGACTGGTACGGCGGCCCACAATGCGAAGTGCCGCTCAACAGCGTGTCGATGGACGTGCGCCCAGGCGGCAAATGGCGGCTGACGATGTTCGCACCTCCCGATCGGCGCAGGATCGACTGGAAAGGCGAGTACCTCGAGGTCGTTGCACCCGAACGGCTCATCTTCACCGTGTCCGACCAGCAAGGCGACGACGCCTATGAACTCGTCAAGGTCGTGCTGACCCCTCTCGGCGACGAACGGACCGAGATGCTCTTCGAGCAGCGCGGGTCGATGTCGCCCGAGCAGTACGCGCGGGCGACCGATGGCTGGGGCGGCTTCTTCGACCGGATGGAGGAGCGACTTACCACCGCCTGACCGAGCCCGGCACGCGTCGCTGTCCGACGGCCTCCTGAGCGACATCGCAGAAAGACGCCACGCCGCGATCCGCAGATGGGAGGAGGCTGCTGATCAGAGCTGTTGGCGGACGTCGCCGAGGGGCTTGATGTTGTGGTTGTGCCGGAACAGGTTGGTCGGGTCGTACTTGGTCTTGAGCGCAGCGAGTCGGTCGTAGTTCGCTCCGTAGGCCTGCTTGACGCGTTGGTCATCGTCCTCGCCGAGGTTGTTGACGTACACGCCGGCACCGAAGAACGGGCCGAGCGCGTCGAACAGTTCTGCGGTCCACGCGATGTTCTGCTCGGACTCGGATGGGTCGGGCCATTGCGAGAGGATCAGGCAGTCGTACCGGTCGCCGCGATACGCAAACGCGGTCGCCGACGGGTCGACGCGTCCCGCTGCACCGTGCAGTTGCTGAAGCCCCACCCCGGACGCGGGCGAGGGCATCCGGGCGACGAAGTCGAGGAGCACATCGATCAGTTCGTCGTCGATCGCGTTGACGAATCCGGACTTCCAATAGTGGTACTGCGCGGGCGGGAAACCCTCGTCAGCCGCTGCTTGCAGGGCCAGGTAGGGCATCGGTTCGATCGAGTCGACTTCGGGGCCCAAGCCCCTTAACCGCGCCAGCAGTCCGGCCGTATTTTCGAACGCATCAGCGATGCAGACGGCGATGCTCACCGCAAGCTCGCCGCCGCCGGGTCGTGACAACGACAACGCCGTGCTGAGCTCGTCCGGCGCCTCGCGTGCGAGCTCGCGATAGGCAACGATGGCCGCACGCGCCTTGCTGGCCGGGTAGGTGAGGACGCCGGCAAGCACCTGCTGGACCGGGTGAAGCCGAAGCGCGAATGACGTCACCACGCCGAAGTTGCCGCCTCCCCCGCGGAGCCCCCAAAGCAGCTCGGGGTTCTCGTCCATGGCAGCGACAATCCGATCCCCGGTCGCGGTCACCACGTCGGCGGCGAGGAGGTTGTCGCAGGTGAGACCGTGCTTGCCGTTGAGCCATCCGAGTCCACCACCCAGTGCAAGCCCCGAAAGCCCGGTGACCGACACCACCCCGGTTGGAGTCGCCAGGCCGAGCGGCTGCGTTGCACGATCGAGATCGCCCAGCGTCACCCCTGGTCCCGCGGTTACGACACGCGCGACCGGGTCGACCGCAACGAGCTTCATCGCCGAGAGATCGAGCATCACTCCGGCATCGCAGACTGCCGTCCCCGCGACTCCATGGCCTCCGCCCTTGACCGCCACCGGCAGGGCGTACGCGTGTGCGAACCGCAGCCCTTCAACGACATCCTCGGCGGCCTGACACCGGATGATCACCGCTGGGCGCCGGTCGATCATCGCGTTGAAAACCCTTCGGGCTCGCTCGTACCCGTCGACCCCGGGGAGCAGGATCTGCCCACTCAGCTTCCCGGCGAGCTGCGCAGCAGCAGCGCGGCTGACGCGTGTCGGAAGAGCACGATCCCGTTCGGATGCCCTCACTGTCATCACATTGCCCCCTTGCGTTCAAGAGCCGTCGATTGGCTGAGTGTCTCGGCCCCCTACGCCTCCCACAATGAGGTCCATCCCCCATCCTCGGCGTGGCCTTACACGCAGGAGATCACCGGCTCGAATCCGGTTAGGGGTACTTCTCACGGGCGCGAGGGCGTCTCAGCCGCCGAAGGCGTGTGAGACAATCGGCCACGGTGGCAGGACCGGGGACCCGCTAAGCCGGGCCGGCCGCACGAGCAAGAAGGCCACGATTCACCGGGGCGAGCACCGTGGTTGGCGGCGGGCGGCACGAAGATCGTGCCGCGGCAGCTCAGCGGCACGTTTAGCGGGATCCACGAGTCGATTGGCCGATGTGCTCGGGTCGGCCGCGATCCAGGCAACGACGTTGTCGCCTCGATCGACGCACAAGCTGGAGGACTACGTCGATACCGGAACGGTCACATTCGAGGCGCGGAATCTGAAGGTCCGCGCTCCCTCCGGCCGGTGGCTGCTGCACGACGTGGCGTTCCGCCTGGAGCGATGCAGCTTCCTGGCGATCGTCGGCCCGTCGGGTGCCGGCAAATCCACACTGCTCAACGCGCTGACCGGCTTTCGTCCGGCGACCGAGGGCCGCGTCCTGTACGACGGCCGCGACCTCTACAGCGAGTACGACGAGCTGCGCATGCGCCTCGGCTACGTACCGCAGGAGGACGTGCTCCACGGCTCTTTGACAGTGGGCCAGGCGCTCGACTACGGCGTGCGGCTTCGCTTTCCCCGAGACGTGAGTGCCGCCGAGCGTCACGATCTGATCGCCGACGTCCTTGCCCAGCTGGGGATCGCAGAGGCGACGGACCTGCCGATCCACCGCCTCTCCGGCGGCCAGCGTCGGCGAGTGGCGGTGGCGATGGAGCTGGTCACAAAGCCATCCTTGCTGTTCCTCGACGAGCCGACATCCGGCCTCGATCCTGGGAACGAACGGAGCATGATGCTGCTGCTGCGCGAGCTGGCCGATTCGGAGCACACGGTGATCGCCGTGACCCACAGCATGCAGAGCATTCGCTTGTGCGACCGCCTGCTGGTGCTCGCCACCGGCGGACGACCGGCGTATTTCGGACGGCCGCAGCTCGCACCAGCGCACTTTGGATGCGATGACCTGCAGGAGGTCTTCCAGCTGCTCAATGCCGATCGCGATCGCGACTGGAGTGCGCAGCCAGGGGCCGACCCGGATTACGCGCCGCAGCGACCGGCCAGTGGAAACGGAGCCGGACCGGACAGCGCAGCCCCCGAGCGGCCGCGACGGGTGCGCCTGCCGACGCCGACGCTACGGCACCTGAAGATCGCGGCGCAGCGTTGGAGCTCGCAGTTCGCGTTGCTGGTTAGCCGGTACGTGCGCGTGATCGCCGGTGATCGACGCAACGCGATCCTGCTGGTGCTGCAGCCGCTGGTCCTCGGCCTGCTGATGCTCGCTGCGCTGCCCGCAGGGGAGCTCGCGGCGCCCGCGGCAGGACACGTGCGCGCGGTACCACGCGCCGGGCTGGTGCTGCTCGTAGTCCTGCTCGGCGCCACGTGGCTCGGTGCCTCAAACGCGGTGCGCGAGATCGTTCGCGAGCTCCCGATCCTCCAACGGGAACGAGCAGCGGGCCTCGCTGTCGGCCCCTACATCGGATCCAAGCTGGCGGTGCTGGGGACGCTCACCGTGGTCCAGTGCACGGTGATGGCACTGCTCGCGCTCGCGCGGCAAGGATCGCATGATCAGGGCAGCCTGCTCGCGAGCCCTTTACCCGAGGTCGTATTCGCGGCGGTGCTCGCCGGCCTGGCTGGGATGACCCTGGGGCTGCTGATCTCAGCCCTGGCGTCAACTGCCGATCAGGCGATGACAGTGCTGCCCGTCATCCTGCTGCTCGAGCTGCTGCTGGCGATGGGCGGGCTGTTCCCAGATGTCGTCGATAAGCCGGTGCTCAAACAGCTCAGCTACGGCGCCGGCACCCAATGGTCGTTCGCCGCAGCGGCGTCGTCAGTCGACCTCGGACGAATGCAGGCGCTCGATCTGGTGGCCAGCCAAGCGCCGAACGTCGACCTGCAGCGGCCGCTCAGCGCCTTTCAATCGTTGGACACAACTCTGCGCGGCCAGAGCAGCTGGCAACACGATCCCGACGTGTACCTCGAAGACGCGGGGATGGTGGTGCTGATCGCAGCGGCCGGCGCGATCGGTGCGGGCCTCGCCGTAAGACGCCGAAGGCCTGAGGCCTGAGATGACGCGGAGGGGGCTCTTCCTGGGTGTGCTGTCGGCGCTGGCGCTAGCCGGTTGTGGGCCGGCGATCGTCGCGCCGCCGCCCGTTGCCAGTGGCGGTGGAGCGTGGCCAGCGTTGATCCAATCAATGCCCGCGGTCGTCAGTCTGAGCTCTCACAACGCATGCGGGGCGGGCAATGCGGCCTGTATCGGCGCGGTCGTGGCCGAGATGACGCGACGGTTCGACATTCTCACCGCACGCTGCATCCACGAGGCGCCGTTCGCACTGATGTACCTGCGTGTGACGCAGGGAGTCAGCAAGCAGGGAGATCAGCGCTTTCGCAGCCAGGCGTTCCTCAACCACCTCGACGCAGCATTCGCCAACCTCTACTTCACCGCATACGACAATTGGCGCAGCGGGCGAGTCGCGCGCGTCCCAGAGGCGTGGCGGATCGCGTTCGACGCAGCCGATCGCGGCACGGCTACGGTGCTCGGAGACATGTTGCTGGGAATGAACGCGCACATCAGCCGCGATCTGCCGTTCGCGCTCGCGCGGACGGGACTGCGTGAACCAGATGGTCGCAGCGGGCAGGCAGACTTCAACCGCGTCAATGGGCTGTTGGGCAACGTGACTCCTCAGATCCTTCACGACGAGGCCACGCTCTTTGATCCGACGCTGACCAGCGACGCAGCGCTACCCGACAGCCAGCTGGGCGCCTCGAGCCTGCAGCAGCTGCTTGGAGCCTGGCGGAGCGAGTCGTGGAACGACGCGAAGCGGCTGCTGGCAGCCTCTACCCCGGCGCAGCGCGCGGCGGTCGCCCGCACGATCGAGGTGGGCGCCGCGGGACGCGCCAGGCTGATCGCGGCGCTGACCTCAAACCTCGTGATCGGCCCCGACGCTGCCAAGCGTGACGCATACTGCAAGCAGCAGCGGTCGAAGCGTCACTGATCACCGCCGGCCGGGTCAAGCGACCGCGGCCCGTGACTAGCGCGCGGTCCCGGCGGCGGTGTGCGTGGCGGCGACCGCCAGCAAGTCGGCTCGCTCGTTGAGCGGGTGGCCGATGTGCCCCTTGACCCAGTGCCAGCGAACGTGCTCGTGCTCTGCCGCTGCGGCGGCGAGCTGGACCCAGATCTCCTTGTTCTTGACCAGTCCACCCGAAGCCGTCTTCCAGCCCTTGCGCTTCCAGCCGGCCATCCAGGAGGTCATCCCGTCGTGCAGGTAACGCGAGTCGGTCACGACGCACGCGCGCGACCCGGACGGCAGCGCGCGTAAACCCTCCAGAGCGGCGGTCATCTCCATGACGTTGTTCGTCGTGTGAGCCAGCCCACCGCTGTACTGCTCGACGACCCCATCGTCCCAGCAGACCAGCGCAGCCCATCCGCCAGGGCCGGGATTCCGCTGGCATGCGCCATCAGTCCAGACCAGCACCTCCCCCGGCGCGGCTTGCGGAAGGTGGCCGGGCAGTGACTTGGGTCGACGACGTGGGCTGACCGCCATCCTCGGGATTCAACCAACCCCAGAACCCGGAAAGGCCTCGCTAGCCTGGCGTACCTAGGCCCTGCTGCCCTTTCGCCGGCCCGGCTGGTTGAGAACGCTTGAAGAAGATCGGATTCCTGTCCTTCGGTCACTGGAGCGCGAGCCCGCACTCGCGGACGCGCACGGGCTCGGACGCGCTGCTGCAGTCGATCGAGCTTGCGGTCGCGGCGGAGGAATTGGGTGCGGACGGCGCCTACTTCCGCGTTCACCATTTCGCGCGGCAGCTCGGCTCGCCGTTCCCGCTGCTCGCGGCGGTCGGTGCGAGGACCTCGCGGATCGAGATCGGTACCGCCGTGATCGACATGCGCTACGAGAACCCGTTGTACTTCGCCGAAGACGCCGGGGCGGCTGATCTGATCGCGGGTGGGCGGCTTCAGCTGGGGATCAGCCGAGGCTCTCCGGAGCAGGTGATCGATGGCTGGCGGTACTTCGGCTACGCGCCGGCCGACGGCGACAGCGATGCCGACATGGCGCGCAAGCACGCCGAGGTCGCGCTGGAGGTCCTGCGAGGCGAGGGGTTCGCGCGGCCGAACCCGCGGCCGATGTTCGCCAACCCGCCAGGCCTCTTGCGGGTCGAGCCGTACTCGGCCGGTTTGCGGGAGCGGATCTGGTGGGGCTCGGGATCAAACGCGACGAGCGTGTGGGCGGCCCAGCTCGGGCTCAACCTTCAAAGCTCGACGCTGAAGGACGACGAAACCGGCGAACCGCTACACGTCCAGCAGCGCAAGCAGATCGAGGCCTACCGCGAGGCGTGGAAGGAGGCCGGGCATGAGCGTGAGCCGCGCGTCTCGGTCAGCCGCAGCATCTTCGCGCTCACCACCGACACCGACCGTGCGTACTTCGCCGGCGAGGGCGACTCCCAGGACCAGATCGGCATGATCGACGAGAACACTCGCGCGATCTTCGGCCGCTCCTATGCGGCCGAGCCCGACGTGCTGGTCGAGCAGCTTCGAGAGGACGAAGCGATTCAGTCGGCGGACACGCTGCTGCTGACCGTGCCCAACCAGCTCGGCGTCGAATACAACGCGCACGTGATCGAGAACATCCTCACGCACGTCGCGCCGCCGCTCGGCTGGCGCTGAGCCCCGGTTGTCAGTTGCCCGCGCCTGTGGGCTGGAGTGGGTGCCCGTGCGCGTACAGACGGACGGGGAGCGCACCGGCCGGGCGCTTGTCGGGGTCTGAGCGCTCGCCGTAGCGGGTGTAGATCGCGTTTACCTCGTCGGTGACCTCGGCGAGCTCTGCGGCGGTTAGATACACGACGCTGTTCGACATGTACGCGGCACGCCGCCATTTCACCGGGTAGGTCAGGCGCCGCGACCACCACTCCCGCAGCTGAGCGAACGTGCGCTCTGAGAAGGTCCGCTCGAGCGCCTCGCCGGCGGCGACGACTTCGGGGTCCGCCACGCCGGTATCGAAGCTCTGGCCTTCGCTGGCGAGCCGCCACGGACGGCTGCGCCCGCGACCTTCGCCGGTGTCCTCCACGAAGCCGTACTTGGCAAGGGTCTGCAGGTGCCACGACATGTTCCCCGGGCTTTCACCCAGCAGCTCCGCAGCACGGGTGGCAGTGATCTCTCCGTCGCGGCGCATCAGCTCCAGGAGTGCCACGCGCAACGGGTGCGCGAGTGCACGCATCGCTCGCGGGTCGGTGACCACCCGGCCTACCGGCTGCGGGTGGACCGCGCGCTTGGACGCGGTCTTCCGACCGGGGCGCCGAGGCGCCGTCATGCGCCTGGACTCCGGCGGTGGAACACAGGCGCGATGGAATGCTTCGCGCCGGCTCGGGGCATGGCGAGACGGAGACCCATGTCGACGAGCAGCCAGCCGGTTCCGTGGCGGGCGGCAGAGACAAGTCTGAACCGGCGTGTTTCGTGTCGAACACGCGTAGACGCTCCAGCGCTGTGCCGAAGCTCGTCGACACGGCTCCTCACGACTGCATCTTGGACGGCTGGGTGTTGGTGCACGGCCCCTCCTTTCGACAAGAACTCTTGTCACAAGACTACTTGTCACAAGAACTCTTGTCAAGCAGAATCTGAAACTACCCGACCGCGAGCGTCGCGAGCACCGCATCGCACCCCTTGCGCAGCGCCGCCCGCCCCGATCCGGCGTGTGGCCAACGGCAGTTGACGACGACCACGTTCGACGCCGACGAGAACACGAACGTCGCCTCGCCGTCGGTGGGCGCCGTGGCCGCGTTGACGGCCGCGAGCGTCCACGTCACCGCCGGCCGCCCTCCGACCTCGTGGGCAACCCCCGGGCCGATTACGCGCGCGATCGGCGCTCCGCGCACCTCACGGTCGATCCGGGGCAGCACGCTGCGAAGCGCAGCTAGATCCGCGATGTGCGAGTTGGCCGCGGTCTGCGCGATCGCGATTCCGTCGCCGGGCCGCGAACCGGGGAGCCTGACGCCCGTCGAGAAAGCGGCGCCGGTCGTCGTCACCGGTCCGACACGGGTGCCGGCGGCGACGAACCCGGGAGGTATCCGGTACGCGTACAGCGAGCCTTGCGGCGCGACCTGTTGTCCGTGGCCCGGCGCCTGGATTGAAGTGCCCGATCCGTCGAGTCTCCAGCCGCCAGGGCCTTCGACCAGCGACACCCCGATCGGGTAGCCGTTGGCACCCCGCACGATCGCGCGTGCCCGGTGCCCGCTGACCTGGAGGTTGTGCACCGTCACGAGGCGATACCGCTTCGCCAGCTGCGCGCGCTCCCGCTGGTGATCGCGACACTCCCGCACCACCGACGTGCCCGAACGGGCGGCATCTGCCGAGAAGAACTGCGACACGTACTGCGCAGTCATAGCCGTCGCGCATTGGCTCGCCTCGGGGTGCACGAACACCGCCGTGAGCGTCGCGGTGATCGCCGGAGCATCGGCCGCAGGCGGCCGGACTGCGTTCGTGCGCGTCGGGTGCCGCTCAGGGCTCGCCCCGCACCCGGCGATCACGCACACCACAAGCAACATCAGACGTTTCACGCCGCGCAGGACGCAACGGCCCGCCGGTTCCTTCCAGAGACCCAGCCGTGACAAACCTCACGAACCGCCCGGCCCGCAGCGTCGTACGTTCAGTGAAGCCAGTTACAGGAGGTTTACGACGATGATCAACGTAGTTTGCTTTTGCGGTTCGGCCTACTCGTTCGCAGGCGCATGTGGGCAGCTGCCCACAGTGCGGCGAGCATGTGTCCTTTGCTCGCGGACTCGAGGCGCAGGACAGGCAGGAGACGATCGCCATGATCGTTGCCCGCGCGTCCTCCGGTTCGCCTCCCGAGGACTTGGCCGCGTAACGGGTTACGGTGAGCGGCGCCGCAAGCGCCGCAGCCGCCGCTCAACCCCGAGGCTCGTGAGCCTGATGGCCTCGCCGTACCCCCGACGGACGGCGTCGGGGAGCGGCAGCGGCGAGCGCCAGGTCGAGGAGGCGCGCGCTTGCTGCGGCTCCGCCTGAGCATCCTGCAGCGCGCGTCGACCCCGGCCCATCGCCGCGACGGCCGCGTCATCTGTCGCCGAGGTCCTTCCTGCATAGACCCAGGCGAAGCGGAAGGCCAGACCGGCCGCGAGATACGCAACGCTTGCGAGGTCATGCTCACGCGCGCCGGTACGGCGCGCTACCAGCCTCAGCGAGAGCCCGAGCGCCACAAGACTCTTGGCGGTTCGAAAGTAGATCCCGGGGCGCCCGCGGCGCAGTGCCTCGGCGGCGTCTCCCAGCCGCCGCTCGCCGAGCGCCGAGATCGACAGCTCGGTGAGCATCGACGCCGTTTCGATCGTGCCGAGCGCCCGCCGCGTCGGGTGACCGTGCGGCAGGCCGCTGGCCACGAGCACAAGCCGAGTCGCGGCCGCCCCTGTGGCGCTCGCGGTTGCGACGAACGCCGGTCCGAGGATCGTGCGGCTCCCGGCCCACAGCGGGACCGCTGTGCAGGCGAGGAGCACTCCCGTGTACGAGCCGAGATAACTGCCGAGCAGCGCTGTCAGCGCGCCCGCCGCGCGGGCGGCCCGAGGCCGCCCGGTCAGATCCGCCGCGACCGCCAGACCCCCGGAGCCGCTGAAGGCGACCAGGCACCAGGCGCCCGTGTTCATCGGCGAGCGGGGCTTGAGGATCCTCATCATGTTCAGGAATCGCTCCGGGCGGCCGAGATCCGCAACCAGCAGGATCGGCGCCGGCGCCACGGCGCCGAGCGCGACCTTGCGTGCGATCGCGGCGGAGCGGTGGTCACCGGCCACGTCACAGGCGAGCGCGGCGAATGCCGAGCCCGACGCCATCCCACCGAGCCAGAAGTAGGTCGCGACCTCCCAGCTCCACACGGGCGCGTGGATGAACGGCCCGTGGATATCGGCGACCGGGGCGCTGCGCATCCGCCGATTCGCCGCCGCGATCTGTCCGTCAGCCGGTCTGGCGTCTGCGTACTCGGTGTCGGCCGACTTGTAGAGGTAAGACCACCGAGCGTCATCAAAGCCGGGCCTGGCCAACGCGACCGGTGCGTCGGGCTCGTCCGGGGTCCACGATGCCGGCCCACCGCGCTCGCCCAGCGCCGGGCGAGAGTCGCGTGTCTCGGTGTCGTGGTCGGCCACCCAGTCGGTGGCGCGTTCGCGAGTGGTGTCCGGTGGCTCGTGCTCGGACGCGAGCTCCGCGGGTTGGCCACCGTCCTCGAGCGATCCCTGCCACTCGTGCTCGCCGCTCACCACGCCGGCCGTCCGCCTTTCTTGCGGGCGCGGCGTGCGGCCGCCACGAACGCAGCCACGGTGCCCACGCTCGCAAGCAGACCCGCCGTGACCGCCGCAACCGTGGCCGGCACCAGGTTCTCCTGCACCGGCGAGTCGGCATTTGCGGGCAGTCCGTAGAACTCGGGCGGCTCGGTCAACAGAAAGAACGCGCCGAGCCCCCCGGCGAGCTGTTCGTCAGGCTCGTCGCCCGCTCCATACAGATAGGCGCCTTCAATGCCTCGCAGGTGCAACTCGGCGACACGGCGAGACGCGATCTCCACCAGCTCTTCGTGTGGCCCGAACTGAATCGAGTCGGTCGGGCACGACTTCGCGCAGGCGGGCTCCAGCCCGTCCTCGAGGCGGTCATAACACAGCGTGCATTTGCCCGCCCGACCGTCCTCGGGGTCGCGGGCGACGACGCCGAACGGGCATGCCGGCACGCAGTAGCCGCAGCCGTTACACACGTCCGCCTGCAGGACCACAGTCTGATGCTCGGTGCGGATCAGGGCACCGGTGGGACAGGCGTCGAGACACCCCGCGTTGGTGCAGTGCTTGCAGACGTCTGACATGAACACCCAGTCGCCCATCTTGCTCACCGCCTCGGCGACGTCCACGACGCCCGATGCGTCCTGCGCGACACCGACGAGGTCGATGGCTCCGGCGGCTGGGATTGCCGGCAACTTGCCCCCGGCGCCGGCGCCGAGCGCCCGCTCCGCCTCCTGCTTGAGCTGCGGCGAAGGCTCGAACAGCTCGACGAACCGGACGTGGCGCCAGCTCGAGGCCGACAGCTCTCCGGTGTGGTCGTACGAGACTCCCTTGCCGGACTGAGAGCCGTCCGCGGGCAGGTCGTTCCACTGCTTGCACGCGACCTCGCAGGCCTTGCAGCCGATGCACACCGTCGTGTCGGTGAAGAAGCCCATGCGTTGCGCGCCTGGGCGATGGACGGCGATCTCAGTCTCGGGGGCGCTGGTGCTCATCTCGCGGTGTCCTGAGGATTCTCCGCCACCGGGTCGTCCTCGTTTGGCCGGACGGGATCCCCGCCGAGCGCAGCGCCGGCCAGCCGCGCCGTGCTCTGCCCCTGCCTGCGGCCGGCCCGGACGTCGCAAGTGAATGCCTTGTCATCCTGGATCGAGACGTTCGGATCCCCGGACAGGACGACGAGCTCGTTGGCCGTGTCACCGGTCGAGAGCCCGCTGTAGCCCCAGTGCCAGGGGAGCGCGATCTGGTGAATCGTCTGCCCGTCCACTCGGAGCGGCCGGATCCTGTCGGTGACCTTCGCGCGGGCCTCGATCTCCGCGCGCGCGGTGACGATCGTCATCCAGCCGCCGTCCTCGATCCCTCGGTCGGCGGCGAGCTGCGGATCGATCTCGGCGAACATCTCGGGCTGCAGCTCCACCAGCCAGGGCAAGGTGCGGCTCATCCCGCCCGCCGTGTGGTGCTCGGTCAACCGGAAGGTCGTGGCAACCACCGGATATCGGGGGTCGCCGGCTGCGTGGTACGGGTTTTCGGGCCTGCGCCAGCGGATCGCCGCCGGGCTGCCGTCCACCTTTGGGTAGAGCAGGTTCGGCAGCGGCGATTCGATCGGCTCGTAGAACGTCGGCAGCGGGCCGTCGAGCAGGCCGGTGGGCGAGTACAGCCAGCCGCGGCCGTCGCTCATCATGATGAACGGGTCGGTGCCGCCGATCGCATCCATGCCCTGGGCATCCGGCGCCGGGCGATAGTCGGGACGCTTATCGGCGGGAAAGTCTGGAACGTCGTATCCGGCCCAGCGACCCTGCTGCTCATCCCACCAGATGTAGCGCTTGCGCTCAGACCACGGCTTGCCCTGCGGATCGGCGCTCGCGCGGTTGTAGAGGATCCGCCGGTTCGCGGGCCACGCCCACGCCCATTCCGGCGAGACGATCCCTCCCTCGGCGCTGATGTCCCCGGGATCACGCCGACGCGCCTGATTGACCCCGTCCTTGTAGATGCCCGAGTAGATCCAGCAGCCGCAGGCGGTCGACCCGTCTTCGCGCAGCTCGTCGAACCCGCTGACAGGCCTGCCCGTCGCGACGTCGTAGCCGTTGATCTCCTTGATCACGGACTCCACGTCGGGCTCGCGCTCCTCCCCGTGCTCGGGGTAGTCCCACTTCAGATTCACGATCGGCCAGTCACGCTCGCGATCGGAGGCGGCGTAGTGCGCCTTGACCCGCTTGCCCAGATGGTGCATGAACCACAGCTCCGAGCGCGCGTCACCGGGTGATTTCAGCGCCTTGTCGCGGAACTGCACCAGGCGCTGGGTGTTCGTGAACGTGCCCTCCTTCTCGATGTGCGAGGCGACGGGCATGAGGAACACCTCGGTCTCGATCGCCTCGGGGCGCAGCTCGCCCGAACGCACCTCCGGTGAGTCGCGCCAGAACGTCGCGGTCTCGATCTCGGCCAGATCGCGCACGACCAGCCATTTCAACTTCGCCAGCGCGCGCCGCTGGAGTCCGGAGTGCTGCGAGCCGACCGCCGGGTTCTGCCCCATCACGAACATGCCCTCGACCCCGCCGTCGAGCATGCGGAACGTCGTGGAGAAGTGGGAGTGGTTGCCGGTCAGCTTCGGCAGCCAGCCGAAGCCGTAGTCGTTCTCGTCGGTCGCCCCGTCGCCAAACCACGCCTTGAGCAGCGAGACGATGTACGCGTCGAAGTGAGACCACCAGCCGCGGTCGGTCTTGCCGGTGCCGATGTACTCCTCGAGCGTCAGATGACCCTCGCGGGTTCTGGGCATGTGCAGGTACCCGGGCAGCAGGTCATACAGGGTCGGCACGTCGGTCGACCCCTGGATCGACGCGTGTCCGCGCATCGCCATGATCCCGCCGCCTGGCCGGCCGACATTGCCCAGCAGCAGCTGAAGAACTGCCGCGGTGCGGATCATCTGCACGGCATCGGAATGTTGCGTCCACCCGTTGGCGTAGCAGAACATGCTCGTGCGCTCGCGTCCGGAATTCGCGATCAGGGCATCCGCCACCGCCAGGAACTGAGGACGCGAGATCCCGCAGATGCGTTCCACCAACTCGGGCGTGTAGCGGTCGAAGTGCCGGCGCAGGATCTGGAAGACGCAGCGTGGATGTTCGAGCGTCTCGTCGTGCTCGAGATCGTCCGTCTCCATGCCCGCGCCGGTGTGCTCGCTGAACGCCTGCGTCGCGTGCTCGTGGGCGCCGCCGGAGAAGCCTGCGTCGCGACCCTTGTACGCCCACGAGTCCGGGTCATACCTGCCGGTCTCGGGGTCAAAGCCCGAGAACACCCCCTCGAGATCCTCCGTGTCGCGGAACTCTTCGTCGACGATCGTCGAGGCGTTCGTGTAGTGGACCACGTACTCGCGGAAGTAGGACTCGGTCTCGATCACGTGCCGGATCACGCCGCCGAGGAACGCGACGTCGGTCCCCGCCCGGATCGGGACGTACAGGTCAGCCAGCTGGCTCGTGCGGCCATAGCGCGGGTCGACATGAATGACCCGCGCACCCCGTTGCTTGGCCTTCATCACCCAGCGGAACCCGACCGGATGGGCCTCGGCCATGTTGCCGCCCTCGATCACGATGCAGTCCGAGTTCTGGAGATCCTGCTGGAAGTTGGTGGCGCCGCCGCGCCCGAACGAGCTCCCCAGACCGGGGACGGTCGAGCTGTGTCATATCCGCGCCTGGTTTTCGATCTGGATCGCACCCATCGCGGTGAACAGCTTCTTGATCAGATAGTTCTCCTCGTTGTCCAGCGTCGCCCCGCCGAGGTGGGCGAACCCCAGCGTGCGGTCCACCCGCCAGCCGTGTCGGTCGGTGTCCTGCCAGCCGCTCTCGCGCGACGCGATCACCCGCTCAGCGATCATGTCCATCGCGCGCTCGAGCTCCAGCTCCTCCCACTCGGTCCCGCCCGGCCGGCGGTATTTGACCTTCGTGAGCCGACCGGGCTGCTGCACCAGCTGGCGCGAGGATGCGCCCTTTGGGCACAGGGTCCCCTGATTGATCGGCGAGCGCGGATTTCCCTCGATGTCGACGAGCTCGCCGCCTCGCGTGTACACCAGCTGGCCACAGCCGACCGCGCAGTACGGGCACACCGACTCGGTCACCTTCAGACCCGCGATCCGCGCGCCCGCTGTGAGCGTCCGCGACGAAGCCGCGCCCGGGCCCAGTCCCCAGTCCATCGCCCTGCCGACCAGAGGCAGCCGCCGCAGCGATTCAAATGACCGGGGCCGAGACCCGCGAGCACTCATCCGTGCAGGGTAATCCTCCGCCGGTTCCCGTGGTTCCCAGGCTCATGTCGCCGCCGGGAACCTTCTCGGGGCCGGCGCGGGTTAATGGGGTGATGGCCGACTTCGACAACTTCGTCGCCGCTCACGTCGATGATCTGCTGCGCACCGCGTACCTGATCGTCTGGGACGAGGGCGAAGCCGAGGACCTCGTCCAGGAGTGCCTGCTCAAGGTCGCACGCCGCTGGCCACGCGTCCGGCGCATGGAGCAGCCGCAGGCGTATGCGCGGCGGATCCTCGTCAACCTGGCGCTCGACGGTGCTCGCCGGCGGGCGCAGCGCCGTCGCGAGCTCGAGCCGGGGACGCCGCCAATCCTGAGTGCAATCGACCCGCTGCAGACGCTCGAGACACGCGCCGAGCTGCTCGAAGCGCTCGGCCAGCTGCACGAGCGCCAACGTGCCGTGCTCGTGCTGCGCTACTTCAACGACTTGACCGAGGCGCAGGTAGCCGACGTGCTCGGCTGTTCGCCGGGCACGGTCAAGAGCAGCGCCTCTCGCGGACTCGCGCGGCTGCGCGAGGCGCTGCAGCCAGTTCCACTCCAACCTAGGAGCACCGAAACATGAGTGACCTGCTCGAACACGATCTGCGCGAGGCGTTCGCCGACCGGGCCGCGCGCATCACCCCGGAGGCGAGTGCCCGACTGCGGGCCGTCGACTACCACCCGCGCTCGGGGCGGCTGTCGTCCCGGCGCGCCAAGAGCACAGTGGGGGCCCTGGGACTGAGCGGCGCCGCTGCCGTCGCCGGCGCCGTCGTTCTGCTCGGCTCAAGCGCGGCGCCGGCGTTCGCCGGATGGACCTCGAGCCCCACGGCTCCGGCGCCCGGCCAGATTGCCACCGCCCGGCAACAGTGCACCACGGGTTCCGGCACACCGGTCCTGACCGACACCCGCGGCCCGTACACGGCTTCGATCTACGCCGACGGCGCCACCTGCCTGCAGGGCAGCGGCGTCGAGATCAGCGGTGGAGGCGGTGGCGACGCGACGGCCGACACCCCCGCCGGAACCATCCAGCTCAACGGTGCCGGCGAGTCTGACTCCGACGGGCACGCGCTGACGATGGTCGACGGGCGAATCGGCGACGGCGTGACTGGGGTAACGATCACGCGCAGCGACGGAAGCTCGGTTCAGGCGACCGTCAAGAACGGGTGGTACCTGGCCTGGTGGCCTGGGTCCGAGCACGCCGTGACGGCCCGGGTGGCAAGCGCGAACGGCACCAGCACGCAGTCCTTCCCGTCAGGGCCACAGCAGCCGGCTCCAGCCTGTCCGACGGGCTCCCACTGCTCCAGCGGCTACGGCTTCGCGACCGGTTCGGCGCATCGCGCTGGACAGTCGAGCGTGCGGATAACGGGCGGTAGCGCCAGCAGCCACTAGAGACCTCCGGGGGTGGGCTCCGGCCGGAGCTCACCCCCAAGGTCGTCAGGTGAGCTCGTCGAAGTCGCCCCGCACCCAGGCGCAGTAGCGCTCGGCGGAGGCGGTCACGGCGGCAGCGGCGCCGGCCGCGATCGGCCTGCCGAAGTTGTCATACAGCCGATCGAACGGAAGCTCGCTGACGATGGCCGTGATGCGCTGCACGACGGCCGGCGACAGCGGGATCCGGTTCGGGTAGCTGCGCAGGAACGTCACCGTGGCCCGATCGGGATTGGCGTGGATCGTGTCCGAGACGAGCAGCACGCCCTTGCCGCCGGCACCTGCCGGCCAATGGACGACCGAGCTTCCGGGGAAGTGGCCGCCGACCTGGTGCAGGGTCAGGCCGGGTGCGACCTCGTAGCGTCCGCTCCAGGTCCTGATCGCGCGATCCGGACGCTGAACCCAGGAAAAGTCGGCCTCTGAGACGAGCACCGGCACACCCCCGAGCGCCCTGCTCCACTCGACCTGAACGCCGAACATGTGCGGATGGCTGGCGGCGATCGCCGTCACCTCGCCCAGCTCCCGCACGCGGCCGACGGCCTCGTCGTCGAGATACCCGACCGGATCCCACAGGAGGTTGCCGGCGGGCGTGCGGACGAGATGCGTCTGCTGGCCGATCCCAACCTTCGGCTCGACCGTGATCCCGAACAGGTCGGGTTCGACCTCAGCGATCTGCACGCCGCGTCCCGCCTGGGCAAGCTCGTCGAGCGTCGACCAGCTCTGCCCACCCGCCGGCACCCACTGGCGCTCGTCGGCGCAGATCGCGCAGACCCCGCTCGCCTCCGCGTGCTCGACGCCGCACGTCTGGCAGACCCACACGGTTCAGCCGGATCCTTGTCGGGGACGAAGCATCGCCGCCGGTTGTAGCGCAACTCGGCTCAGGCCGCCGGCAGCTCCAGCGTGAAGCGCGCGCCGGTGGCGCAGTCCTCGCAGGTCACGCTCCCGCGGTGCTGCTGCGCGATCGCCCGAGCGATCGCGAGTCCCAGGCCGGTGCCCGCGCCGGCGTTGCCGTTTAGCCGGACGAACCCCTGAAAGATCCGCTCGCGCGCCTCCGCAGGCACTCCGGGCCCGTCGTCTGACACGGTCGCGCGCACCTCCGCCTGCGATCGCTGCACCTCGACGGCGATGCTGCCGTCGTCGCCGGCCGCATGCACGGCATTGTCGATGAGGTTGCGCAGCACCCTGGTCAACGCGTCGGGGTCGCCGACCACCAGCGCCGGCCCGTTGTGGGCGATCGAGATGGACGCCGGCGTACGCGGGCGCGTCTCGATCACGACCGCTTCGCCGATCTGCGCGAGGTCGACGGGCTCGCTGCGCAGCGGCTCGTTGGCCTCGAGGCGCGCGAGATTGAGCAAGTCGTCGACCAGCCGCCCGAGCCGCTGGGTACCCCGGGCGACCTCGGCCTCGAGCTGATCTCGCCGCGGGCGCGGCGGCTGCTCTCGCAGCAACGTCTCGACCGTCGCCTGCAGCGCCGCGATCGGCGTGCGCAGCTCGTGGGAGGCGTCGGCGAGGAACCGGCGCATCGCCGCCTCTGATCGCGTCGCCTGGGCCACCGCCGCTTCCAGGGAGTCGACCATCGCGTCAAACGACGCGGCCATCTGCCCGAGCTCGGTCTTGGGCCGTCGCGGATGCAGGCGCTGACGCCGATCGCCCGCGGCGATCCCCTGCGCCACCGCGGCCACGTGGCGAAGCGGCCGCAGCGCCGAACGCGACGCGAGCAACGTCAGGACGGTGGCCGCCAGGAGCACGGCGGCGCCACCGACCAGCTCGATGACGATCAGGCGGTGGACGGCGCTGTCAACGAACGCCTCGCTTGTCGACAGCGTCGCGACGGCGGTCCCCGCGCCGAAGCGGATCGGTTCGATCACGGTCAGCAGGGGCCCGCCCTTGTTCAGTGCTCCGGGCTTCACCGGCGCGCCTTTCTGCCCCTTGACCTCGGCGGGAGACGGAGACCCCGAACCCAACTCGGCGTCGATGCCCTCGAGCGCGAGTGAGGCGAGAAGTGGCTTGATTTCCTCCTGCGGCACCCGCTCGAGGGCCCGGGCGCCGGCGACCAACTGGCTGCGCGCCCGCGCGCGCAGGCCGTCGCGATAGCGCAACGTGATCAGGGTCGCGAAGCCGCCCAGGGCGAGGATGAGCACCCCGAGCGTCGCGATGACTGTGCGGCGCGCGAGCGACCCCGTGTTCATGCCGCGAACCGGTAGCCGATCCCGCGCACCGTCTGAATCATCCGTGGGCCGTTGTGCTCCAGCTTGCGCCGCAGCGCGCTGACGTGCACCTCGACCAGATTGGGGTCATAGGCGTCGTAGCCCCAGACCTGCGTCAGCAGCTGATCCTTGGACAGCGCCTGACC
Organism: uncultured Solirubrobacterales bacterium; assembly: GCA_963725925.1. Classification (GTDB taxonomy): domain Bacteria; phylum Actinomycetota; class Thermoleophilia; order Solirubrobacterales; family Solirubrobacteraceae; genus Palsa-465. Next base: position 231,001 of record CAVSAY010000016.1, on the reverse strand, counting down.
GCGATGGCGTACCAGAAAGGCCAGCAGCCGCAGCTCGGTGGCCGTCAGCGGGATCGGGTGACCGGTCTGCGTCGCCCAGCCCCCGCTCTCGTCGACCAGCAGGTCGCCGGCCTCGAGCACCGTCGCCAGCCGACCCGTACGGCGCAGCACGGCGCGAATGCGTGCCAGCAGCTCCTCGAGCGCGAATGGCTTGACGACATAGTCGTCGGCCCCGAGCTCGAGCCCCTCCACTCGATCGGCGACCGCGTCGCGAGCCGTCAGGAAGATGATCGAGAGCGGGCTTCGATCGCGCAGCCGACGGGCCAGGGCGAACCCGCTGCCACTGGGAAGGCCGACGTCGAGGATCGCCAGGTCTGGGGCGAATCCCAGAATCGCGTCGGCGTCGACGGCGTCGCCGTATCCGCGCGCGACAAAGCCCTCTTGGCGCAAACCGGCCACCACCGCCTCGCGCACGGCGGCCTCGTCTTCGACCACGACCACCCGTGCCTCCGGAGCACTCACGTCTGCGCATTCTCCACCTTCGTTGCTGAAGAGCGGCTGAAGAAACGGCCCGGTTCAGCGCGATTTCAGCTGCGGCTCGGATGCTCGGCGGACCGGGCGGCGATCGGCGCCGCCCGGTCGAGATCGGAGGAAACACATGTCATCCCCAGCGAGCAGGTGGCGAGCGCCGATCATCGGCGCAGTGACGGGCCTCGCCGTGGCGGCCGCGATCGTCGGTCCTTCGGCGTTCGCCTCGGACGGAGGTGCGGGCACATCGCCGTCCGCGACCACCACGGCACCCGCGTCCGGCATCGACTGCGCGCCAGGGCCCGGCGCGGCAGTCAAACGTCCCGGCGGCCCCTCCGAGGGTCCCGGCGACGCCCCATTCCTCGCGGCCGTAACGCAGATGGTGCACGCGGGCACGATCGACCAGGCCCAAGCCCGCGTCCTGGATGCCGACATCCAGAAGGGCCGGATCGACCCCGATCAGCTCGTCGCCAACGGGACACTGAGCCAGGCGCAGGCGGACACGGTCATGGAGCGCTTGGGAGCGGTCAAGCGCAGTTTGGCCCCCGGCGGCCAGCAGAGCGCAGACGCCCAAGCCGCCAGGCTCAAGAGAGCGCACCGCTAGCGCGGGTCCAAAGTACATACCACGCACCATTGCCGCCCGCGGCAGACCCCTGTTAGTTTGCCGCCCCCATGGGTTCGACGTGTCGACGACTGTCGTTGGTTGCGGCGCTTGCCGCGGGTTGGCTTGGTGCGTACGGGGCCCCGGCACGCGCGGCGGTCCCGGCGGGGAACTTGATCGTCAACGGCAATGCCGAGTCGGGCACGGGTTCGTCTGACTCTTCGACGACGGCGCCCGTCCCGATCCCCGGATGGACGACCACGCCGAACATCACCGAGCACACCTACGATCCCGCCGGCTCGGGGGCGTTCCCCGACGTGAACGCAAGCGCGGCGATCGTCGGCGGCAATCAGTTCTTCGCCGGGGGCCCGGGCAACGGCGCCGGCAACACCGTCGAGACGGCCACCCAGGAGATCAACGTCTCGACCGCCGCTGCGGAGATCGACGCAGGCACGGTAACGGCGACGCTGTCCGCCGACCTGGGCGGCTTCTCGACCCAGGGCGACAATGCCGCGGTTACCGCCGCGTTTCTGAGCGCCGCGGGCGCGCAGCTCGGGACGCTGTCGGCCGGCCCCGTCACCGCCGCCGACCGCAACAACACGACCCAGCTGCTGCGCCGCAGCGCCTCGGGCACGGTGCCGCCGGGGACGCGCACGGTCCGCGTCGTGCTGACCGCGACCAAGACCGACGGCTCGTACAACGACGCGTACGCGGACAACCTCTCGCTGACGCTGTCCGGATCTTCGGGACCGCCGACCGGCCCGGTCATCGGCAAGACGCTGAACGCGACGCCGGTGAAGGGCAAGGTGCTGGTGCGGCTGCCGAAAGGGCATGGGTTCGTCGCCCTGAGCGGGGCCCAGCAGCTGCCCGTGGGCACGCAGGTCGACGCGCGCCGCGGAACGATCCGGCTGCTCGCCGCGTCCGCGACGGCAGGCAAGACGCAGACGGGCACGTTCAGCGGAGCGGTGTTCAAGCTCGGCCAGACCTCGAACGGCCGCGACAAGGGGCTGACGACGCTTTCGCTGCTCGAAGGCGCGATTCGCGGCGGCCCGTCGTATGCGAGCTGTCGCGCTCGGCGCGCCGGCGGCCCATCCGGCGCAGCGCAGGCCGCGGCAGTCAACCGGCGCACGCTCCAGCTCCTGCACGCGACCGCCAAGGGTCGCTTCAAGACGCGCGGCCGCTACGCCGCAGCGACGGTGCGAGGCACGATCTGGGACACCGCCGACCGCTGCGATGGAACCCTGATCCGTGTGCGCCGCGGCGTGGTGACCGTCACCGACCTGGTGCGCCACAAGACCGTGACCGTGCGCGCCGGGCACAGCTACCTCGCCAAGCCGCGCTGACGTAAGCCGCCGGCGCCTCGGCGCATCCGCGCGTGGGCTAGGCTCGGCGGCCGGGGGATGAGCACTCCGCCAACACGCTACGCCAGGTCCGGGGACGCGTCGATCGCCTACCAGGTCGTCGGCGCAGGCCCGATCGACGTGGTCCTCGTGCTCGGGTTCGCCACCCATGTCGAGCTTCAGTGGGAGGCGCCTGCGTTCGCTCGCTTCTTTGAGCGGATCAGCTCGTTTTCCCGCCTGATCCTGTTCGACAAGCGTGGCACCGGGCTCTCGGACCCGGTCGCCGAGGTGCCGACGCTGGAGCAGCGGGTCGACGACGTGCGGGCCGTCCTGGACGCCGCGGGATCCGAGCGTGCGGCGCTGTTCGGGATCTCCGAAGGCGGCCCGATGAGCGTCATGTTCGCCGCGACGCACCCCGAGCGCGTGACGGCCCTGATCCTCTACGGCGCGATGGGCCGCACCACGGAGGCGCCGGACTACCCGTGGGCCTCGCCCGCGGACGCGCTTCGTGAATCAGCCGAAGAGTTCATCGCTCCCTACTGGGGAACCGACGCCCAGGGAACGGTCGAGCTGTTTGCTCCCAGCTTTGCCGACGACCCCGAGGCGGTCGCGTTCGCGGCGCGGATGGAGCGCTCCGCCGCGAGCCCCGGGATGGTGCGCAAGATCTTCGAGATGTTCCTGGACATGGACGTGCGCGCGGTCCTGCCCACGATCCATGTTCCGACCCTCGTCCTGCACCGGCGCGGCGATCGGGTCGTCAACCGGCGGGCCGGCGAGGAGCTCGCCCGGCAGATCCCAGGCGCCCGACATGTGGAGCTCGAAGGGATCGACCATCTGCCCTGGGCGGGTGATTGGGCCGCCGTGCTCGGGGAGATCGAAGAGTTCCTGACCGGCGCTCGCTCGGCCCCCGAGCCCGACCGCGTGCTGACCACGGTGATGTTCACGGACATCGTGGGTTCGACGGAGCAGGCCGCCGAGCTCGGCGATGCGCGCTGGCGCGAACTGCTGTCAGCCCATCAGGATGCGGTGCGGCTTGAGCTGGCGCGCTCGGGCGGCCGAGAGGTAAAGACGCTTGGCGACGGGTGCCTCGCGATGCTCGACGGGCCGGCGCGAGCGATCCGGTGCGGACAGGCGATCGTGGAGGCAGCGAGCTCCGCGGGCCTTGAGGTGCGCATCGGCCTGCATTCCGGCGAGGTCGAGCTGGTCGGAAACGACGTCGCCGGCATCGCGGTCCACATCGCATCACGGATCGGAGCGATCGCAGCCGGCGGCGAGGTGCTCGTTTCGAGCACCGTCAAGGACCTTGTCGCCGGCTCGGGGATTCGGTTCGAAGACCGAGGCACGAATCAGCTCAAAGGCATCTCCGACGAATGGCGACTGTTCAGGGCCGAGCCGTGACGCGCCCGGCCTCGCGGCCGGCGGCGTGCCTCAGCAGCGATCGAACCACCTGCTGATGGGTGTCTGTGACCCTGGCCCACACGGACCGGGCGACGGGGTTGGTCAGCTGGATCAGCGTCGCGAACAGGAGCCCGTCGGGTTCGGAGCGGAATAGCAACTCGCCGCGAAGCCCGAGCCAGGAGCTCGCCTCCAGGAGCAGCCAGTCGGGCTCGCTGCGCGCCACTCGCCAGCCAAGCACGCGATGCGAAGACCACGGCGGGCCGAGCCTCAATCCGAGGCTCAACCAGCCCGTGTACAAGCGGGCACGCACTCGCGGCGGAGCGTCGTCGATCACCGCCCGGGCCCACTGCCGAGGACCGTGCTCGGCCGCTCCCGTGATCACGAACGCGTCCTCGTAGTCGATCCGCGGGAGCGTGCTCAGCACACGTGCGTCGGCCGGCAGCGAGATCTGGGTCACCGTCGGCGATGCCGGAGAGATTCGTGTTGCCGTCATCAGATCACCTCAATATATGCAGTGCTGTATATATTGAGCCTACCATGGCGCCACCAGTCCGTACGCCACGCGCCGCGTGGATCGAGGCCGGCCTTAGTGCCCTCGCGGCCGGCGGCGGACCGGACGCGGTTCGCGTCGAGGTGCTGGCCAAGTCGCTTGGCGTCACTCGCGGCGGGTTCTACGGTCAGTTCAAGAACCGCGGCGCCCTGCTGAACGCGATGCTCGATTCATGGGAGCGGACAGCCACCGACGAGGTCTACGAGCAGGTCGAGCGGCGTGGCGGCGATGCGCGCACGAAGGTGCGGCGGGCAGGCGCGCTCACGTTCAGCAGCGAGCTGCTGCCGATCGAGCTCGCGATCCGCGATTGGGCGCGCCGCGACGGCGCCGTCGCCGAGCGGCTGCGACGCGTCGACAACCGGCGCATGCAATACCTGCGCGAGCTGTTCGGGACATTCTGCGCCGACGAAGCCGAGGTCGAGGGACGCGCGATTCTCGCGTTCTCACTCGCGATCGGATACCACTTCATCGCCGCCGACCACGGCGCTCGCAGCCGTAACGACGCCGTCGAACTCGCGGTCGCGGCAGCTCCTCGCCTGAGGTCCCGGTGAGCCTGGGTCGTGTGGACCGGGCGGCGGCGGGTAGACCCGATGAAGGGTCATGTTTGCGCGGATATCTCAGCGGCTGCACGATCCGGTGACGTGGGCGAGCGCGTCACAGCTGGGAAAGACGGTGATCGCGGCAGTGGTCGCGTGGGTCCTGGCGGTCGACGTGTTCCACCTGGCGCAGGCGTTCATGGCACCGTGGGCCGCGCTGCTGACGGTGCAGGCCACCGTGTTCGGGACGCTGAGGCGCGGCGTGCAACAGGCCGCCGCGAGCGTGTTGGGCGTGCTCATCGCCTTTGCGGCGTGGCACGTCTTCGGGCTCGACGCCGCGTCACTTGCGGCGGCTGTGCTTGCGGGGCTGCTGCTTGGCTCGGTGCGCGGCGTCCGCGCCGAGACGACGACCGCGGCGACGGCGGTGGTCGTGCTCACGACCGGGTACCTCGACAAGAGCGGGATGCTGGCCGCCCGGCTGGCAGACACCGGTATCGGCATCGTCGTGGGCCTGGTCGTGAACTTCGTGGTGTGGGCGCCGTTGCGCGACCGCAGCGCCGCCAACCAGATCGACGTCATCGATGACCGCGTCGGCGAACTGCTCGTCGAGATCGCCGCACGGCTGCGCAACGGGTTCAAAGCAGACGACGTCGACGGCTGGATCGCCCGAGCCGACGAGCTCGACAACGACGTCGACCGTGCGTGGACCGTGATCGAGGAGGCCCGGGAGAGCGGGCGGTTCAACCCGCGTCGTGCGGTCCCGCAGCGAATGCAGGCAGCCGAGGGGTTCGTGCCGATCGTCAACCGGCTGGCTCAGGCCGTCGCCGAGACACGCAGCATGGCGCGCACGATCCGCTTCGCCCACGTCCCTCCCGAGGAGTGGGACGACGCGTTCCGCGAGCCGTGGTTGGACCTGCTCCACAGATCCGGCACCGCGGTCGCCGACGCGGACACCGACCAGGTCAAGGCGGTGCGCGCCGAGCTCCGCGCGCTTGCCAACCGGCTGGCCGTCGGCGAGCTGCACGACGACCTCTGGCCCGTCTACGGCGCGCTGCTCATCAACCTCCGCAACGTGCTCGACGCGCTCGACGCGGTCGTCGAGGCACAGCCTGTGCAGGTCGCATCACCCGCCTTGCTCTAGCGATCGAAGATCTCGCTGAGAAAGTGCGTGACGATCCATGTGGCCACGCGCGCCGTCGCTCCGGATGGATCGCGAGCCGGGTTCAGCTCGACGACGTCAAACCCGACCACGCGCCCGCGCCGGGCCACCTCGACCAGGATCGCGCGCAACTGCCGGTAGCTGAACCCGCCCGGCTCCTGCAGCGAGTGACCCGGGGCCACAGAGGAGTCGAGCACGTCGAGGTCGATCGAGACGTACAGCGCCTCGGCCTCCGGAACCGTCTCGCGCACGACCTCGCGCGCGCCGCGCTCGAGCACGTCGAGGGTGGTCGCCCATCGCCCCCCGAGTTCCCGCAGACCGTCCACCTCGACGCGGTCGACGTTACGGAGCCCGAGCGCGGTGACCGTGCCGACGAACGGCAGCTCTGCCAGGCGCCGCAGCTGGCTGGCCCCGGTCAGCCGCGAGCCGTTCAGCTCGTCAAGGAAGTCGGCGTGTGCGTCGACGTGCACGACGTCGAACTCGCCCAGCGGCTCCAGCCCACGGCCGAGCGGATAGCTGATCGAATGATCGCCCCCGATCGCGACCATCAGCGACCCGCGCTCAGCGATCGCCCGCGCGGCGCGCGTGATGCGCGCGTAGTTGCCCTCTGTGTCCGAACCCTGGATCGCAACGTCGCCGACGTCGACCATCGTCACGCCGGCCAGGTAGTCGCGATCGGCCTCCACGTCGTACCAGCCCTCCGCACCCCGATCGATCCCGTCGACCGGTCGCGAGTAATAGAACTGGGCCTCGGTCGCCGCGCGTGCGGCCGCCGGCCCCGCCCGCTGGCCGGTCGGGATCCCCGGCTGCGGCGTGCCGCCGTCGTAGGGGACGCCGAGGAACGCCACTTGCGACTGCAGCGCGCCGAGGTCGCGCAGGCTTGGCACGCCGAAGAACGTCCTCGGCGCGGCGTCGATCAGTGGTCCCACGGCATCCACGCCGGAAGTGTTACTCAAAGAACGCGCATGGCGGGCGCTTGATCCCCGTCAAGCGCGCGGGTCGAGGATCACGATCGGGATCTTTCTCGCCTTGGCATTGCGTGCGAAGAACTCATAGCCCGGATAGAACGCGACGAACTGCGGCCACAGGCGATCGCGTTCTTCGTCAGTCGCGACACGAGCGCTGACGCTGCGGACCTCCCGCCCGATCTGAATCGTGGTGTCCGGGTTTGCCTTGAGGTTGTGAAACCACGCAGGGTTGGTCGGCTGGCCGGCCTTGGACGCCACGACGGCGACCGTGTCCCCGTCACGGTGATACATCAGCGGCGAAGTTCGTCTGCGCCCGGTCCGGGCGCCGACGTGGTCGAGCAGGAGGATCCGCGCCGCGGGCCAGCCGGGCAGATGGCCGCCGAGCCTGCCGTGCGATCGGCGGTACAGCGCAACGTGCACCTTCGTCGAGCGTTTCCCGAGGTAGACGCCGCGCTTGTTCGCGAACTCGGAGGCCGACATCGCAACGCGAGCGCGCCACGGCATCCCGTCTCGCTTGCCCATGCCCTGCATCCTGCCATCCTGACGCTGATGACAGCCGCCCTGCTGGCCGGAGTGTTGGTGCTGATCCTCGTCAACGCGTTCTTCGTGTCGGCCGAGTTCGCGCTCGTACGTGCCCGCCGGTCGCGCCTGGAGCAGATGGCCGAGGGAGACGCGCGGGCGCGATTGGCGGTGCACGAGATCGACGAGATCAGCGAGTACCTCTCGGCCTGTCAGCTCGGGGTCACGCTCGCTTCGATCGGCATCGGGTTTCTCGGCGAGCCTGCGGTCGCGAACCTGATTCACCCGTGGCTCGGCGGCTCGGTCTCCCACGGGGTCGCGCTCGCGATCAGCCTGACGGTCGCGTACGTGCTGACGACCGCGCTGCACATCACGATCGGCGAACAGGTGCCGAAGATCTTCGCGCTGTCACGGGCCGAGGCGACGGCCATGACCGTCGCGCGACCGCTGCACTGGTTCACGAGGGCGTTCGGGCCATTCGTGACCGCGCTGAACGGAGCCTCGAACGCGATCCTGCGACTGCTTCGCGTCGATCCCTCGGTCGCGTTCATGGAGGGCGGCACGCCCGAGGACCTGCGGCTGCTCATCAACCAGTCGCTTCGTGGCGGCCAGCTTGACCCGGAGGAGGCGCTGATGCTCTCGGGCGTGTTCGAGCTCCACGAACAGGAGGCGCGCCAGGTGATGACGCCGATCCATCGGGTCGTGACGGTCGGCATCGGCGACGACGCCAAGACCGCGTCCGACCTCTGCATCAGCTCGGGACACACCCGGCTGCTCGTCACCGAGGACTCGAACCCCGACCGGATCAGGGGCGTGATCCACGCCAACTCGCTGCTCGGCCTGGTCCTGTCCGAGGGAGCCACGGCGAGCATCGCCGGCGCGGTGCTCGACGCGCTGGTCGTCCCCGAGAGCCAACCGCTCGACACGCTGCTCGCGGAGCTTCGCCAGACGCGGAACTCGTTTGCGGTGGTGATCGACGAATACGGGCGGACCGCGGGGATCGTCGCGATCGAGGACATCGTCGAGGAGATCGTCGGCGAGATCGCCGACGAGACCGATCCATCGACCGAGCCGATACGCAGGCTCGCGGACGGACAGTGGCTCGTCCAGGGCGACGTGCCGCTGGGCGACCTCCGCGACCACGGGATCGCGCTCGAAAGCGACAGCGACGCCTACAACTCGATCGGCGGACTCATCCTCGACACGCTCGGGCACTTCCCCAAGCCGGGCGAGACGCTGACCGTTGACGACTTCCAGCTGACGGTCGACGCGCTGCGCGGCAACCGCATCGAGATCATCCGGGTGGCCCGCCATTCGTCAAGGCAACCCACAGAGGCCGGTCAAATTCCTCGGCCATCTGATCCATGAAGTCCCGGACCCAGCGCTCGAACTTCTCGCGCCAGAGCCGCTGCGCCCTGCCCGGGTCGCGACCGACGATTGCGCCGTGCAGTTCGTGGATCTCGGCCAGCATCAGCGGCAGCTTGTCGTCGAAGCGCAGGCCCCTCGTGCCGATGAATATCCGCACCTGCCACGTCAGCTGGTCGAACTGCCGGGCGACGCGCGGAAGGCCCGCGCCCACGACGATCGCCGATTGATACGCGAGGTCGGCTTCGGCGGCTTGTGAGGCCTTGTCGCGTGCGACGGCCCGTGCGAGCCGCGCGAGCTCGCGCTCGAGCGCCCGCACCGGAAGCTTCGTGTCTTCGAGCATCAGCTTGCGCAGCGCCAGCGACCCGAGCGCCGAGCGCATCGCGTAGACCTCGAGCACGTCGGAGGAGGTGGGCGTCGGCACGACCGCGCCACGGTTGGGGATGATCGTCACCAGGCCGTCGTGTGCGAGCAGACGCAGCGCCTCGCGAATCGGTCCGCGCGAAACGCCGAGCTGTTCGGCGAGCGGAATCTCCTTGACGCGCTCTCCGGGTGCCAGCCAGCCCTTGACGATGGCCTCGCGCAATGCGCCGGCGACCACCTCGGTGTTCGACGGGGCCGGCCCGTACGACCGAAAAGGTAGGCGCTCGGCAGCGCTCATCGGAGCCGGTCCACTAGACGACGTTGTACTCGGGACGCAGTGCCGCGGCGTCGAACCGCTCGACGCCGAGCGGGCCGACGTCGACCGGCGGCTGTCGCCCGAGCACCAGGTCGCGAAGGATCTCGCCGACCGCCGGACCCTGCAGGAAACCGTGGCCCGAGAAGCCGGTCGCGTATAGAAAGCGCGAGGCGCCGCCGGCCTCCCCGATGATCGCGTTGTGGTCGGGCGTCATCTCGTAAAGACCGGCCCAACCTCCGCGAATGCCCGCGTCGGCGATCCGCGGGGCGCGTCGCGACGCGATCTCGATCAGCCGCGGGATCCAGTCGTCCGACGTCTCGGTGACGAAGCCGGGCTTCTCCTCCGGGTCCGACATGCCCAGCAACACGCCGGGCCCCTCGCGATGGAAGTAGAAGCTCGAGGCGAAGTCGATCGTCATCGGCAGATGCGGTGACAGGTCACTGATCGGCTCGGTGAACAACACCTGGCGGCGAAGCGGAGTGACGGGCAGCTCGACGCCCACCATCTCGCCGCAGCTCCGAGACCAGGCGCCCGCGGCACACACGACGGTGCCGGTGCGGACGGCGCCGTGCGTCGTGATGACCTCGGTGATCTCGCCGCCCGACGAGCTGATGTCGAGCACCTCGCAGCCGACGCGGATGTGGGCGCCCAGCGCCCGGGCTCCATGGGCATAGCCCTGAACGACCGCCTCGGGCGTCAGGTGCCCGTCTTCGGGCGAGAACGCCGCGGCGAGGATGTCGTCGCCTGCCAGCAGCGGGCACAGCTCGCGCGCCTGCGCCGGCGACAGGATCCGGGAGGGCACGCCGTAGTCGTTCTGCAACTCGACGTTGCGCTCGAAGACCGAGACGTCCGAGTCCCGGCTGAGGACGAACAGGTAGCCCACCTGCTTGAAGTCGATCTCCCAGCCGGGCCGGCGCGCAAACTCGCGGAAGGCGCGCAGGCTCCGCTGGGCGATCTCGATGTTCAGCGCGTCGGAGAACTGTGCGCGGACGCCACCCGCAGCTCGGCAGGTCGAGCCGCTTCCGAGCTGCTCGCGCTCGAGCAGGACGACGTCGACGCCGGCCTCGGCCAGATGGAAGGCGGCGCTGCACCCGATCACGCCGCCGCCGACGATCACGACGGAGGCCGCGGCCGGAAGCGGAGCGAGCCTCGTCATCCGAAGCTCACGCCCTGCGCCAGCGGCAGCTCGTCGGAGTAGTTGATCGTGTTGGTGGCACGCCGCATATACGCACGCCATGCGTCGGACCCAGATTCCCTGCCACCGCCGGTCGTCTTCTCACCTCCGAAGGCGCCACCGATCTCGGCCCCCGACGTACCGATGTTGACGTTGACGATTCCGCAGTCCGAGCCGTCTGCGGCGATGAACCGCTCGGCCTCGCGCTGGTCGCGCGTGAAGATGCTCGACGCCAGTCCCTGGGGAACGGCGTTGTGCATCGCGATCGCGTCCGACAGCTCGGAATACGTCATGACGTAGAGGATCGGGGCGAACGTCTCTCGCCGCACCACCTCCGTCTGTGCGGGCATGCGCACCAACGCCGGCTCGACGTAATAGGCCGAGTCGTACCCGGCGGCGTCGCGGCGCCCGCCCCCGGCGAGCAGCTCGCCACCCTGGCTCGAGGCTTCGTCGAGCGCGGACTGCATGGCGCGGTAGGCGTGCTCGCCGATCAACGGTCCCACCAGCGTGCCGTCAGCCAGCGGGCTGCCGATCGGCAGCCCGCCGTAAGCGGTTTGCAACCTACCGAGCAGCTCGTCGGCGATTTGCTCATGAGCGATCACGCGCCGCATCGTGGTGCAGCGCTGACCGGCGGTGCCGGCGGCGGCGAAGACGACGCCGCGTGTGACGAGGTCGAGGTCCGCCGACGGCGCCACGATCGCGGCGTTGTTGCCGCCGAGCTCGAGCAGGAGGCGGCCCAGGCGCGCCGCAACGCGCGGCGCGATCTGTGCGCCCATCCGCTCTGAGCCCGTGGCGCTGACCAACGCGACGTCGGGACTGTCGACGAGCGCTTGCCCCGCCTCGGCATCGGCGACCACAAGCCGGTGCACGGCCGGGGGTGCGTCGCACTCGGATACCGCCCGCTCGAGCAGTGCCGCGCACGCCAGGGATGTGAGGGGTGTCTGCGGTGACGGCTTCCAGACGACGGCGTCGCCGCAGACGAGCGCCACCGCCGTGTTCCAGGACCACACCGCGGCGGGGAAGTTGAACGCCGAGATCACCGCCACGACACCGAGCGGATGCCAGGTCTCCATCAGTCGATGGCCGGGACGCTCGGACGGCATCGTGCTCCCACCAATCTGGCGCGACAGACCGACCGCAAAGTCGCAGATGTCGATCATCTCCTGGACCTCGCCCAACGCCTCGGAGGGAATCTTTCCGGCCTCCAGCGTGATCAGGTTGGCGACGTCGGTCTTGTGCTCGGCCAGTAGCACCCCCAGACGCTTGACGAGCGCCCCGCGAACGGGCGCGGGCACGACTCGCCACTGCTGGAAGGCGGCCTTCGCGTCCGAGATCGCCGACTCGACCTGCGCACGGTCGGCGGCCTCGACGTCGAACAGATCCTCCCCGGTGATCGGAGTGCGCGCCGTGACCTTCGTGTCTGCCGGGGCGGTGAGCTGCACGCCGCAGCGCTTCAGGCTCTCGCGCGCGGCGGCGCGAAGCTCCTCGGTCGGCGGCGGCGAGATCGAAGGAACCTGCGAGGTGCTGCTGAGGCCCATGGGTGCTCCAGACTCGTTGTCGGCGTGCGCGCGAGTCACCGTACGCACGCCGACCCCGATTGTCAACAATCTGCACCGGATCAGGCGCGTGCGGCCTCTGCACCAGACATCGGCGGGCCGACCACGAGCGTTCCCAGCCGGGCCTGCTCAGCCATCACGGCGGGGACGTCGAACGGAACGCTGTCGGGCTCCGGAAGCGCCCGCTCCTCAGCGGGAACGCTGAGATTGCGGAACAGGTCCTCGAACGCGCCGGGGGTCATGACGCCAAGCAGGCGCCCGACCGGGCTCTGGATCCGGAACGTGTGCGGCACGCCGCGCGGCATGTAGACGCTGGCGCCCGCGCCGGCGAGCTGCAGCTCACCGTCGATGTCGAAGCAGACCTCGCCGTCCATCACGAGGAACACCTCGTCCTCGCGCGTGTGGATGTGGCGAGGTGGGCTGAAGCCCTCGGGCATCGTCGCCTGAAAGACCGACAGCTTGCCCGCGGTGACCTCGGCGGGGACGAGGAACTCCCAGAGGCTGTTGCCGTACCAGCGCGCCTCGCTCTGGTGGGAGACGTACGGCTCTGCGAACTGCGCAATGTGGGTGTGAGTGAGATTGGTCATGGGCGCATCGTCGGAGCAGCAGGGGCTTCGAGGCCAACGATTCGACCTGGATCGAATCTATGCTCCGCAGCGGTGGCCGGATCGATCTTGTCCCGCGTGCGAATCATCAGGTCGTAGCCGATGGTCCGGTTCGTCTTCTCAGTCGAGGACCTGTCGCGCACCCGGTTTGCGATCTCGCCGATGTTGGAGCTCGTGCACTCGCTGCTTGCTCTGCGCGACCCGTCGCATGCCGCCCTGCAGGTGCCCTGGCTTCGATCGCTCAGCGGCCGCCTGCAAGGCCTGCCGCTCGAGCGCGCCGCTGCGCTGCATCCGCCGCGGGGCTACAGCCCGGACTTCGTGTTGCCGCTCCCGGACGGTCCGCTGGGCGACATCTCTGACGACCTCGCCGCGCTGCGGGCGACACCGATCGCGCGGATTCGGTCGGACATGTCGCTGTTCGCCTCGCAGCACAAGCGCGGCCCGCAGATCGCCGAGCCCTACCTGACCAACCCGCGCCGCGAGGTCAGACTGCTTGCCGATCTGTTCGAGGCTTATTGGGCCCGCGCGATCGACCCAGTGTGGCCGCGGATCCGCGCTTTCCTCGACGCCGACATCGCTCATCGCGCCCGCCGCCTGACCGCCGGCGGCCCGACGGCGCTGTTTGGCGACCTGAATCCGAGGGTGAGCTGGGATGCCCCGAACCTCGACGTCGAGATCCCCGTCCACAACGCGACCGTCAACCTCGCCGGCCGCGGGCTGCTGCTCGTGCCGTCGGCGTTCGCGGCCAGCCATCCATTCGTGATCGACCGCGATCCGTGGCAGCCGACGGTGATCTATCCCGCGCGTGGCATCGCGACGCTGTGGCAACAGGCGCCGGCGGTGCCCGACGGGCTGGCGCGCCTGCTCGGCGGCTCGCGCGCGGCGATGCTCGCCGACCTCGCCGCCCCCCGATCGACCGCTGAGCTGGCCAAGCGGCTGTCGCTCAGCCCGGCCACGGCGTCGCATCACCTCACGGCGTTGCGCGACGCCGGCCTCGTCACCGGCAAACGTGAAGGGCGGTCCGTTCTCTATGCGCGGACGTCGCTCGGCGACGCGCTCGCTACCCAGCAGACAGCGGAGCCGTGATCGAGCGCCGGCGCCGAGTCCCGACGAGCTGCCCCGGGGTCAGGCCGGTCAGCGCGCGGCACTCGCGGGTCAGGTGCGCCTGGTCGGCGTAGCCGGCGCCGGCGGCGGCCGCAGCCAGGCCGTCGAAGCCGCCGAACCTGCCGTCGGACCCGGCTGCGGTCAGGAACCGGCGCAGCCTTAGCACGCGCTGCAGCGTCTTGGGGCCGTACCCGACCGCGGCGAGAAACCGCCGCTGAAGCTGGCGCTCGCTGAATCCCAGCGCCCTCGCGAGCTGGTCCACGCGCTGGCCGGGCTCCAGCAGCCTGACCGCCGCTGCCTGGACGGCCGCGTCGGGCGGTGCCTGTGCCACGCGGGCAAGCGCGACCCCGGCGACAGCGGCCGGCGCGTCGGCGGGATCGAGCCCGCCGCTCAGCTTCCGCCGATGGTCAAGGCCGAGTGCATCCACCGGGACGCGCGCGTTGCGGACCTCGGCCAACGGGATCCCGAACGCCGCGCCGCCGGCGCCTGGGAGGAGCCGCGCGCCGACGATCAGCTCTCCCGGCCGCGTCCGCGACGCCCACGCCTCGCTGTCAGGACCGGCGATCATCGCTCCGATCCCGGGACGCCAGACGATGTCCGTGCACGCATCGGGCAGCACCCGCACCGAGCTGCCGTCGCCGCGGCGCAGCCAGAAGCAAGCGATCGCGGCCCGCGCCCACGCGGGGGGCGCGAACTCGCGATAGACGTCCGATTCGTTCAAGACGAGGCGCTCACCGCTTGCTTGCATCCGCTCAAAGCAGAAAACACTGAAAGGACCTTAGATGGAGATCGAGTTCGTCTCGGGCGTCGCCGTGATTGCGCCCGATCCCGCGCGATCCCGCAGCCTGTACGTCGACACTCTCGGGCTGCCCCTGACAAGCCAGGGTGGCGACTACTTTCACAGCGAGCAGATCGCGGGCGTCAAGCACTTCGGCGTTTGGCCGCTGTCGGAGGCCGCGCAGGCCTGCTTCGGCACCGACCAGTGGCCGGCGCACCTCGCCGTACCCCAGGTCAGCGTCGAGTTCGACGTCGCCGACGTGGCCCGCGTGCAGGACGCGGCCGACGAGCTTGAGGCCGCCGGCCATCAGCTGCTGCACCCGCCGCGACAGGAGCCGTGGGGTCAGACGGTCGTGCGGCTGCTGTCACCGGAGGGAGCGATCGTCGGGATCTCGTACATCCCCTCGATGCACGACTAGGGCGGGCCGGCGCACGGCCGCGTCAGCCTAAGGCCATGCCCTCGGCCGCGCTGGACGACACGGGATCCGGCAGCCGCATCATCCGTAGCGAGGCGACAAAGCCGAGCAGCCCGGCGAGGATTGGAATCAGCAGCGCGACCTGAAGCGCGATGTGCCGCGACTCGGTGTTGATCCTGATGATCTCGTCCTGGACCCTGGCGGGATATCCCTTGAGCTGCTGCTGGAGCTGAGTGTTGCTCATCACCTCGGCGTCGTGCTCCAGGGCCTTTGCGACCTGCTGCTGCTGAGGTGCGGTGAGCACGGTGCTCGCGTCGGCCTTCTTGGTGAAGGTGACCGACAGGGTCGCCAGGAGGATGGCGCCGGCGAACGCCAGGCCGAAAGACAGTCCGAACGAACCCGCGGCCGAGTTCACGCCCGCCGCCTCGCTCACGCGCTCCTCGGAGATCGGAGACAGCGTGTAGTTGTTGAGCTGGGAGACGAGCAACCCCAACCCGCAGCCGGCGATGATCAGCGGCACCACGAGATACCAGCCGGACGTCGCCCTCGGCACGATCGGGACGAGGATCGCCAGCCCCAGCGTCAGCGACGCGAACCCCAGCCTGATGATGCTGCTCGGACGCCGCTTCCCCGCCTGCTTTCCGGCAAGCAGCGCAATGGCGAACATCGTTAGAGACAGCGGGGCAAGCGACAGGCCAGCCTGCATCGCGTTGTACTCGAGCACGAGCTGGAGGTAGATCGGCAGGGCGATCATCGTCCCGCCCAACGCGATCTGCTGGAGCATCTGGCCGGTGATCCCGAACCGGTACAGCGGCGATTTGAACAGGTCGGGATCGATCAGCACCGGCTTGTTCTCGCGCTTTCGCCGCATCAGCCACCAGGCGAACGCGCCCACCGAGATCAAGCCGATCGCCAGCAGCGCCCCGACCGCTTCTCCGCCCTCCTGCCAGACGAGGATGCTTAGCACGATGCCGCCCATCCCCAGGGCCGACAACACCGCGCCGACGTAGTCGGCTTGACGGGAACCCGTGTACGGCACGTCTCGAACGAGCTTGATGTTCACGAGCACGACCAAGATCACGAGATCTTCGAGCGCAAACCCGACCCGCCACGACAGATACGTGGTCAGGAACCCTCCAAGCAGCGGTCCCACCGCTGCGGCGATCGCGGCCGAGGCGCCGACCAGGGCGTAGGCCTTCTTCTGCGCGTCGCCTTCGAAGTTGCCGTGGATCAGCGACTGCATCGCGGGCAGCAGCAGCGAGGCGCCCAGCCCACCCACGATTGCCCAGAAGATGATGATCGCGGTCAGGGTCTGGGCGAGCACCATCGACAGCGCGCCGATCGCGTAGCCCAGCAGGCCGAGCACGTACGCGCGCTTGCGCCCGATGAAGTCGCCGATCTTGCTGCCGATCAGGATGAACGCGGCCGACACCAGGGCCTCCAGTGCGATCGCCGACTGGACGCCGCTCGCGGTCGTGTGCAGGTCGCGGATCACCGCCGAGATCGAGACGTTCATCAGCGATGTGTCGACGACCAGCACGAACATCGCCATGGCCAGCAAGATCGCCAGACGCCGTTGGGTCGCCGCATCCGTTGGTGCCACGGCCATCGCGGCGCGAGTATCGCACGTCATTCAGTCACCTGAATCGGGTGGTAGCGAGCCGAGTCGTCAGCGCCATCGACCGTACGAGCTCGGAGCGACTTAGACTTTCCAAGAGTGGGGATGCAGGTCGAGACGCTCACCTTCGATGACGACGGGGGCATCCCCAACTCGGCCCTGCCGGTGCTTGTGTATCGAGGCGCGCTGCAACGCGACGCCGGTCCGGCTGCGTACGAGGAACTGTTCGCCGGCAACGGCTGGCTCGGGGCGTGGCGCGACGGGATCTACCCGTTCCACCATTTCCACTCCACTTCGCACGAGGTCCTCGGGATCGCAGCGGGGACCGCGAACGTCGTCCTGGGCGGACCACAGGGCAGTCGCGTCGAGCTCAGCGCCGGAGACATCGTCGTGCTTCCGGCCGGAACCGGTCACTGCAACGCCGGCTCTGCGCCCGGCCTATTGGTCGTCGGCGCGTACCCCAACGGGATGAGCTGGGATCTGCGCCGTGGCGACCCGGCCGAGCACGACGAGGTGCTGGCCAACATCGCGCATGTGCCGCTGCCCGACACCGGCCCGGTCGAGGGTCGCGAAGACCGGCTCACGGAGCTCTGGGGTTCGACTGCATAGTCCCGGCCGAGCGCGTGCCGCAGTATGGTGGCGCTGAGGCGAAGGACAATGCCGGATCGGATACAGCGCGGACCCGACGAGCCGACCGACGACCGGATCAAAGACCTTGCGAACGCGTTCGTCGAAGCACTGCTTGCCGGCGACGAGGTCGGGGCGGAGATCACGGTTCGCGAGGCGATGGATGCCGAGCTGAGCACGGCCGAGATCGACGAGGAGATGATCGCTCCGGCCCTGTGGCTCGTGGGCGAGCTGTGGGAGCGCGGCAAGATCAGCGTTGCCGAGGAGCACCTGGCCACGGAGATCGCGCTTCGCGTGCTCGCGCTGCAGCGCGAGGCCCAGCGCGTGGCGCGGTCGCGGCTTGGGCGCCGGGTGATGCTCGCCACGCCAACGGGAGAGCTGCACGTGGTCGCGCTTCGCATGGTCGAGAACCTCCTGCGCGGCGCGGGGTACGACGTGGTGATGCTCGGCCCGGACGTGCCGGCAAAGGCCCTCGGCGATGTGGCAAGGCGTCTGCGGATAGACGTCGTCTGCATGAGCCTGACGATGGCGGGGCGCAGGAGCGAGATCTTGAGCGCGATCGACAACGTGCGGCTGGTGTTACCGACGGCCGGGTTCGTCGTCGGGGGACACGGGCTCACCGACGAGGGGCACCGTCGTCCCGTCGTGCACGTCTGCAATCGCGTTTCCGAGGCGGTAGAGGTCGTCGACGCGACGGTCAAGCGGTCGAGCTTGAACTAGCGGTGTGTCTGATCGTCAACCCCCGATGACCGGTGCGACCGGCGTGCACAGCGGGTGCTGCGGATGCCCGGGATCGAGCGCCGTCAGTACGTCGGCGTCAGCGATGTGGTCGTACGCCATCGACAGGTGCTCGCCCTGGTCAAGCGGGCACTGCTGCTGAAGCGTGATGTTGGTGACGTTCGAGCCGGCCAGAAACGCCGAGGTGTACGGGGTGACGACCTCGTCGTTGCGCGACTCGATCACGGTGTAGCTGACGCCGGACTGGGTGTCGCCGCCCGCGTTGAGCTTGTTCATGAACGCCGAGCCCGTCTGCTGCTCGGCGCACGCCGGGCAGTCGGCCAGCGCCGCGTTGGATCCAGGGAAGTGGCTTGACAGCGTGAACAGGCCGTCGAGGGTCGTGCCGTGGTTCGAGGGCGCGAGACCGACCAGCGTGTGGACCTTCGCGGCGCCCTTGTCGAACCGCATGTAGTAGCGCGGCATCATCCCGCCCTGGGAGTGGCCGACGATGTCGACCCGGCTGGCTCCTGTCGCTGCGAGCACCTTGTCGACGAACGCACCGAGTTGCGCGGCCGAACTCTCGATGTACCCGGTCCCGTAGACGCCGATCGAGCCGCTGCCTCCGAACGAGCCGTAGTTGAGCGCGAACACGCAGTAGCCGTTGTTGGACAGCAGGGGCGACAGCGCCTGCCAGTTGTTGGCCATGTCCTCGAACGTCCCGTGCACGAGGATCACGGGTCGCGGATGCGCGGCGGTCGGCTTGCACGCGAAGTCGTTGGCACCCGGCGGGCTCGCGGTCGGGCTGGAATGCGCGAACCCGTACGCGCTGTTGTAGACGACCGGCAGCGACGCGGCCGCCGCCGGTGCCGTCGCGCCACAAACGGCCAGCGCGGCCACGATTCCGACGATCCGGTTACGCATTTGAGACCACCCTTGCCCGTAGCTGCCGCGACAGGCGTTCTCGCTCCGCCGCTTTGGCGGATCTGTACCCCTTCGCCGAATCGATCAAACGGCCCGCGCGGGCCGCGCTACGCCGTCGGTGCGGCCAGCTCCTTGCGCTGGATCCACTTCGAGCTGCACGGGATCTTCGAGCGGTCACAGCGATCGGCGTAGTGCCGCGCGATCTCGGTGACCTCGGTGAGCAGGTCGTCGGCCAGCCTGATCGGGTCGAGCCCGAGCTCGACGAGATGGCTGTTCTCGACGTACAGCTCGTTCTCCGCGGCCTCCTTGCGGGGGTTCTCGAGGAAGTCGATCTCGGCGCCGGTGAGGCTCTGCACGAGCTTGGCTAGTTCGACGACCCGGTGGCACTCGGTCATCTGGTTGAACACGCGGACGCGATCGCCGTGATCGGGCGGGTTCTCGGCGGCGAGCTGGATACAGCGCACCGTGTCCTGGATGTGGATGAACGCCCGCGTCTGCCCGCCGGTGCCGTGAACGGTGAGCGGATAGCCGATTGCCGCCTGCATCAGGAAGCGGTTGAGCACCGTGCCGTAGTCACCGTCGTAGTCGAAGCGGTTGATCAATCGCTCGTCGAGCCTGGTCTCGGCCGTCTGGGTGCCCCACACGATGCCCTGGTGCAGGTCCGTGACACGGGTGCCGTCGTTCTTGTTGTAGAACGCGAACAGGAGCTGATCCTGGGTCTTGGTCATGTGGTAGACGCTGCCCGGGTTGACCGGGTACAGGATCTCCTGCTCGACCTCGCGGCCGTCGTCGCTGTCGAAGCGCACCCGCAGGTAACCCTCCGGGATCTTGACGCCGGCGGTGCCGTAGCCGTACACGCCCATCGTCCCGAGGTGCACGACGTGCGAGTCGAGCTCGGCCTCGACCAGCGCCGCGAGCAGGTTGTGGGTGGCGTTGACGTTGTTGTTGACCGTGTAGCGCTTGTGCCAGGAGCTCTTCATCGAGTACGGCGCCGCGCGCTGCTCGGCGAAGTGCACGACCGTGTCGGGCTGCCACTCGAGGAGCAGGTCCAGCATCTGGCGGTAGTTCTCGGCCACGTTGAAACGGTGGAACGAGATGTCGCGCCCGGTCAGCTCGCGCCAGGTCGCCAACCGGGTGCCCAACGGCTGGATCGGAGTCAGCGACTCTGCCTCCAGCTCGACGTCTGCCTTGCGGCGGGCGAGGTTGTCCACGATCGCGACGTCGTGGCCGCAGGCCGACAGGTGCAACGACGTGGGCCAGCCGCAGAAGCCGTCTCCACCAAGAATCAAGATGCGCAAGGAATCTCCTTCGTACTTGTGGCTCGCGCTCCCGGGATCGCGCCGCCAGGTCCTCGAAACCGATCATGGTACGCGTCCGTGGCGCGGATGGCCGTCGGCACGGCGGATCGAGCTCGAGCGTCTCGCAGGGAAGCTACCCGTTTGCAGCTAGATTCACCGGAAAAGAGTCACCCCGGGTGGGTGATGCCGGATCACCCCAGGCGGTCCGAGGATTCGCAGGGGAGGGTCACGAGCCCGTCGAAAGGCGACAGATGATTGAGCGAATCGAAGATATGCCCGCCGGAACGATCGGATTCAGCGCTTCCGGGAAGCTCACCCGCGCGGACTACAACGACGTGCTCGAGCCGGTCCTGCGCGACGCGGCCGAAGCCGGCGAGATCCGGATGGTCTTCGTGATCCAGGACTTCAAGGGCCTCGAGCCCTCGGCGTGGTATCAGGACATCAAGACCGGGCTCGGTCTGGGCCTGGGACACCACTCGGCATGGAAGCGCTCGGCGATCGTCACCGACATCGACTGGCTCAGCAAGGCGTTCGAGTTCTTCTCCTGGGTCACGCCGGGCGAGGTCATGGTGTGGGGGCCCGACCAGCTCGAGCAGGCGAAGACCTGGGCGGCCGGCTGATCTCCGCCGCGCGCCTCCGTTGACTTGACCTGCGCCTGACGCGCGTCCTCATCGCCACACCTCATCGCAGGACAAACCCGGTCCCGAGCGGGTCGCGCGGATCGAGATAGAAGCGGTGCCGGCCGGTGCGAAATGCGGTCCCCTCGACCTCGGTGAGCAGGCCTTCCGCCGTGCGCCCGACCGCGCGCGCGTGAAACGCCGTGCCCACGATCGACTCCGCTCGCCAGGTGTCGGAGTCGGCGATCGATCCATCGTCGAGCAGCAGCGCGGTACGCGCCGAGGTCGCCGACCCGGTGGGTGACCGGTCCACCTCCCCGTCGGCGAAGATCGCGACGGTTCGCTGGTGCAGCGGCCCAACCTGCTCGTAGAAGACCGTCCCGTAGACGCCCGACAGGCGGTCGTCGTGCGGATGCCGTGCGACGTCGGTTCCGTCGAGCTCCCGCTTGACCGCACGTCCCGCCGCGATCAACTCCGGCAGGTCTTCGGGCGCGACGCGCAGCCCGCGGCTCGACGCGGGCGCGAACGCGTAGATCGCCCCGCCGTAGGCGACGTCGACCTCGATGCCGGCGACGACGACTCCTCGCGCCATCACGAACGCGGGCACATTGCGAAACGCGACGCTCTGGACCTCGCCGGCGCTCATGCGCACCGTCGCCGTCACGCGACCGGACGGAACGTCGATCGTCACGGTCGCCTCGCCGTCGGCCGGCGCGGCCACCCGACCCGACTGCACGGCCCAGGCGCCGAGCGCGATCGTGCCATGGCCGCACGCCGTCGAATACCCGTCCTTGTGCCAGAACAGCACGCCCAGATCGGCGCCGTCGTCGTCGGGCGGAACGAGAAAGCAGCCGTACATGTCCGCGTGCCCGCGCGGCTCGTGACACAACATCCGCCGGACGCGATCGACCTCATCCGATCGGAGGGCGTTGTCCCGTCGGTCCCTGACCGTCTCGCCGGAGACCTCGACCGCCCCCGCGTCGACGATGCGAAACGGCTCACCGGCGGTGTGGTAGTCAGTGGTCCCGATCTCCATACAGGCAGTGTCCCGCACCGCGCAAGCGACGCGCGCCGCGGAAGCAGCGCGAATATGAAACACAGACAAGCGCGTTCGCGTGTCGATTGACTTGTGACAGTCGCGTCGCGATGCTTATTCCACGCAGTCTGCACCCGTGGGGGGTGGGACGCGAACCAGGAGGGTGCAGGATGTCGCGACGTTCGCTCGCGCTGGTGTCAGTTGTTGCTGCGCTGACAGCTGCCGCGCCGGCCACCGCGGACCAGGGTCAAAGCGTCACCGCTACGGGGAGCGCTCAGATCAAGGTCGTGCCGAAGGACCGTAAGAGTAATTCGTCGATCGCAGCAGCGGTCGAGGCCGCCCACCAAGCCGGGATTCCGGCCGCTATCAAGGACGCCCACGGCTATGCCGTGAAATACGCGAAGGCTGCGGGGCTGACGTTGGGAGCGATCGAGTCGGTGTCCGACGCCTCGAACAACAACGGGTTCGCCTACGGTCCCGGCTTCTACGGGCCGTTCGGGCCCAACCAGTATTGCGGGACCATACGTAGGCCGATATTCAAGGTCGTGGACGGCAAGCGGAAGCTGGTCGGCACCAAGAAAGTGCACCGCTGCATCGTGCCACCGTTCGTGGTCACGGTGCTCACGGTGACGTATTCGGCGACGTAGCCACCCAGCCATCTCGCAACACACGAGTAAGCGGCGCGAGGGGTGACGAACTGACAGGTTCCTGATCCGCCAACGGGGGTGGGACTACTCCCAGAGTGGAGAACAGGGTGAACAACCCGGGCGGCGAGTCAGCCGATCCGGGGCCTATCGGATCAGGGCGACCGTGCACGGCGCGCGCCCGCGCGGCGCTGGTCGAGGGTGCTCGCGAGTTGCTTGCGGCTGAGCTGGGCTTCACCGGCCAGAGCCATCTCACGCGGAGCGTGCGCGCCGAGACGAACGCCACGCTCGGCGCGCTTAGGACCGCCCTGGCCGCGCACGCCTGACGCCGCCTGCGACCACGCGACGCTGTACTTGCGCCGCTTCCCTTCGTGTGACCGCGCCGATAAGGTGATGTGAACGCCGTGTGATGGTCGCGGTAGTCCTGGGATCGGTGCCAAATGGACGAGTCGGGCAACTTGCGGCCGCTCAGGTTGGCGGCGCTGCAACTGGCAAACGACGCCAGGAGTGGACGCGCGGAGCTCAAGCGCCAGATCGCCGCCGGCACCGTCCGGGTCTGTGACGTGCTGGTCGATCCCCCGCCGGGCGCGACCGGCATCTCGCTGGCCGCGCTGCTGCTGAGCCAGCGAGGTTGGGGACGCATCAAGACCCGCAGATTCCTCGCGAGCAACGAGGTCAGCGAGACGCGCAAGCTGGGGGAGCTCAGTCAGCGCCGACGGGAGCTGCTCGCGGCGGAGCTGCGAGCGCTCGCGATGGCCCCGCCGGCAGCCTGACATCATTATGACTTGACGTGATGTCATTATGATGTCATCATGGCGTCATGCAAATCGACGGATACGTTCAGGCAGTACGAGAGGACCTCGCCCGGGTCGCGGCGGTCGGCGATGAATCGACGGCTCGCGCCGCCGAGCTCCTGGCGGTTGCGCTCGAGTCATCGCTCGGCCGGCGCCTGCAGGAGGCGCTTGCCGAAGCGGCGCTCGAGCTCTCCGGACAGCTCGAGGAGGGCAGGGTCGAGGTCCGCGTCGCCGGGGGCGATCCGGAGCTCGTCTACGTCAGGGAGACCGTGCCCGCGCAGGCCGAGGCGACCGACGAGGCGTCGACCGCCCGGATCACGCTGCGCCTACCCGAGAGCCTGAAGTCCCGGCTCGAGGCGGCCGCCGCGGCGAGCGGCCTGTCTGTCAACACATGGCTCGTCCAAGCGCTCACCCGCGCGGTCGAGCCGCGTCCACAGTCCGGCGGCCATCGCCGGCGACTCACCGGTTACGGCCGCAGCTGAAAGGAACCCAATGTCAACCCAGCAGTTCACAACCCCAAGCCCGATCCGGGTCGAGATCACGGTCGCGGCCGGCAAGCTCGACGTCGAGACCGTCGACGGCCACGAGTCGACCGTGACGATCGACGGCTCGCAGAAGGCCCTCGACACCTTGCACGTCGAGCTCGTCGGCGACCGGCTCGTGATCGAGCAGCGCCGCAAGTCGCTGATCGGCTTCCTCGATCGCCTGGACGACTCACTCCGGGTGCGGGCACGCGTGCCACTCGGCAGCGGCGTGCAGATCACGACCGCGTCCGGCGAGGCCGCGCTCGACGGCAGCTTCGGTGCGGTGCAGATGAAGTCCGCGTCCGGGGGCCTCGCCGTGACAGGCAGCGTCGACGGCGACGCAACCGTGAAGACCGTCAGCGGCGGCGTGCGCGTGCCGCACGTTGCCGGCGACCTCGACGTGCGGACCGTTTCGGGCCACGTCGCCGCCGAAGCGGTCGACGGCTCGGTGTCGGTGAAGTCGGTCTCGGCGAACGTGCGCGTCGGCTCGCTCCGCCAGGGCCAGGTGGACGTGCAGAGCGTGTCGGGCGACGTCGATCTCGGGATCGCGTCCGGGACGAGCGTCGACGTCGACGCAGGCTCTGCGTCGGGCATGCTCATCTCCGAGGTGCCGCTGTCGGACGCACCGGGCGGCGAGCCCGGCCCGACGGTCGTGATTCGTAGCAACACGGTGAGCGGCGGCTTTCACCTGTTCCGCGCCGCCTGACCGGATGCGGGTGCGAATCTCCCGGATCCACGGTCGCGACGCGCTGGACGCATACCAAGCGCGCTGAACGAGCTGGCCGACGGGCCCTACCGGCCTCGAGTCACTCAGGGCATCGTCGAGACGAGCAGACCCCGGCCGGCGAATCCGACCGTTCCGTCAAGTGTGTCCTCGAACGCTTTAGTCAGGAAGGCGCTGCCTCGAATCGCCCACAGCATCTGCGCTTGTGTCCACGCGGCGTTGCGCGCTTCGCTGACGCTCCAGATGGCGACCACGTCGTCGATCCGCCCAAGGACGTCGTCGGCGACGCCGACCAGGCCCGTCAGGTAGTCGGCCTTCACCCGCGCCTCGACAGTCGCCAGGATCGCGTTGACCTGGACGAAGTCGCGGTGGACCGCCGAGCCGGTGTCGAGCGTGGTGCCCTGCGCGGCGCAGGTGGACACCAGTGCGAGCGCCAGATCATGGTTGATGTGCGCGTTCATGCCGGCCAGCGCGAACTGGATCGGCGCGATGTGCGGGTCGGACCGGGCCGCGAAAAGCGGCGCCCAGCAGCGCGGCAACGCGGAGCTCGCCGCGGCGGCATCGAGCGCGTCGAAGTACAGGCCGGCGAAGCTCACATCGAGCGCCTTCAAGAACGCTGGATCCTCGAAAGCCACGCCCTGGGCACCAATGTCCACGGCTTGTGTCACCTCGAGATACAGGTGGTTGAAGCGAGACACGCCGTCGGCCACCCCGAGCTCGGCGGCGACGCTCTGAAGCCGCGCGAGAACGGCCGCTATCGGATCGCTGGTGTCGGGCATCGAAGCGTGTCCACCCTACGCCCGCCGGCGGCTGAACCGTTTTCGCGTCATGCCGGGTCTATCTCTACGTAAACAGAGAAACCGAAAGGCAACAGTTGTTGAACTTCAAGGGCGATGACTTTCAGGGCTTGCAGCGCGCGACGTTCGCGGCCGGCTGCTTCTGGGGTATCGAGGCCTCGTTCCGGGAGATCGAGGGCGTCGTGAAGACGAGCGTCGGCTACACGGGCGGAAGCACCGTCGACCCGACCTACGAGCAGGTCTGCTCGGACACCACAGGTCATGCGGAGGCCGTGGAGGTCTGGTTTGACCCCACGATCGTCAGCTATGACGAGCTGCTGAACCTGTTCTGGGCGATCCATGACCCGACCACCCGCAACCGGCAGGGCTGGGACTTCGGCAGCCAGTACCGGTCGGCGATCTTCTTCCACGACGCAGAGCAGGAGACGCTGGCGACCGCCTCGCGCGACAGGCGCCAGGCAGGCTCCTCGAAGCAGATCGTGACCCAGATAGTGCGCGCGGAGCGGTTCTACGACGCCGAGGACTATCACCAGCGCTACTTCGAGAAGCACGGCGGCGGCGCGGTCTGCGCGACCACGCTGCGCTAGGCAAACGAGAAAGGCAACCATGACCAACGTGATGACCCTCACCGAAGCCAACTTTGACGAGCAGGTGCTCCAGTCCGACGTCCCCGTGATCGTCGACTACTGGGCGCCGTGGTGTGGCCCGTGTCGGATGCTCGGCCCGGTGATCGAGCAGATCGCCGATGAGCGCTCGGGCACTGTCAAGGTCGGCAAGGTCAACGTCGACGACGAGCCGTCGCTGGCCGACCGCGCCGGGGTCCGCGGAATCCCGTACGTCGTCCTCTACCGCGACGGCAAGCCCGCCGCGCAGGCGGTCGGCGCTCAGCCCAAGGCCAAGCTCGAGCAGGCGCTTGGGCTGGACTCCCCGGTAGCGGCGTAAAGCTGTCAGCCCTCCTCGAGCCTCAGATATGGCTCGAGGAGGGCACGCAGCTGCATGCGCCCGCGATGCAGGCGGCTCTTGAACGCCGCCTCGCCGACGCCGGCGATCTCGGCCGCATCGTGCGTGGACAGACCTTCGATGTCACGCAGCACGACGGCAGCGCGCCAGTCAGCCGGCAGCTGACCCAGCGCTTGATCCAACGTGCGCTCGAACTCACGGTCGAGCGTCTGCGCCTCGGGGCCGAACCGCGGCGACTCCGGCAGCGAGACGATCGGATCATCGCCTTCGGGGACCGGCTCGGCACGCGGCGGCGGGCGACGCGACAGGCGTCGCTGAGCCTCGTTGAACGCGATCCGGTACAGCCAGGTCGAGAACCGAGATCGCTCCTCGAACCGCCCCAGTCCGCGCCAGGCGCGCACGAACACCTCCTGGGCCACCTCGTCGGCCTCGGCGGCATCCAGCCCGAAGCGGCGCAGCGCCCCGTAGACCCGGTCGGCGTGCATCATCACGAGCTCGGCGAAGGCGTCCTGATCGCCGGCGCGCGCCCTGCGGATCAGCTCACGCTCGGAAGCCAAGCCGCGGTTATACCGCCTCACCGGACGGGCGCCAGCTTCCGCGTGGCGCCCGTCGGCCGGTTCTATTAGTGCTCGTCGAGCTCGAGCGAGCAGGAGTTGATGCAGTAGCGCTCCCCGGTCTGTCCGGGACCGTCGGGGAACACATGGCCGAGGTGGCCACCACAACTGGCGCAGTTCACCTCGATGCGGTGCATGCCGTAGCTGTGGTCGTCGAGCAACTCGACGTTGGCCCTGTCGGCCGGCTCGGTAAAGCTCGGCCAACCCGTGCCGGAGTCGAACTTGGTCTCCGAGGAGAAGAGCTCGGCGCCACACCCGGCACAGCGATACGTGCCGCCGCGCTTCTCGTCGAAGTACTTCCCGGTGAACGGCCGCTCGGTTCCCTTGTGGCGCAGCACGTCGTACTGCTCGGGGGTGAGCTGCTCGCGCCACTCGCGGTCGCTCTTCTCGACGCGGGGCGGGGTCTGATTCTGGTTGCTTGAGTTCATGCCCGTTTGACCCGTCGAGTCCGCGAAACGGTTCAGTTACGAGCCGGGCGGCTCGCGCAGTCGCACCCGCACCGCCGTGGTGATCCGCACCGCGCCGCCACCCTCAGGCGAGGTCAGCCGACCGAGCCGTTCGATCATCAGCCGGAGCTCCCCGAGCACGGTTCGGCAGTCGCGGCATTCGCCGACGTGCCGCTCCATGCGCTCGCGCCCACTGCTCGCCAGGTCGCCGTCGAGATAGTCCGACATGTGGTCGGGTGCCCACCGGTGATCGCGCCAGAAGCGCGGCCGCGAGAGGAACTCATGCATTCGACGATAAGACCCGGGTTCGCCGGGAAAGGATTCCCGAACCGCTCAGGATTACTCGAACAGCTCGGCAAGGTGGTCGTTGAGGAACCGGCCCTCGGGGTCGAGCTCGCGGCGGGCCTTGATGAACGCATCCGCCTCCGGGTACAGGGCGTGGAGTCGTTCGGGGGTCAGGAAGTGGAGCTTTCCCCAGTGCACCCGGGCGGAGAACTCCGACAGCAGCCGATCGACCGATCGCAGGTAGTCCCAGTAGTCGGTTCCGGGCTTGCCCGACACGGAGATGACCGTCGTGGCTGTCTTGTAGTTCGGCGACAGGTAGGCGTCGTCGGGGCCGACGGTGCGCACCTCGAGCGGATAGATCGAGTCGGGCAGGCTTGCAAGCATCAGCTCTCGCATCGCCGACAGGGCCTCGGGGCCGCGCTCGAGCGGCACGAAGTACTCGAGCTCATGGAAGTTCGGGTCATAGACCATCGGATAGATGCGATAGCAGCGGTCGGTCCGACGCCCCGGCGTGTCGCTGTCAGGCTGATCGGGCGTCGGCTCGTCGTAGATCTTCACGTAGCACTTGTCCGCCATCGTCCCGCCGTGCGACTCGAGGTTGTACAGGGCCGCCGACTCCTCGGCGGGCAGCCAGAAGAACCCGAAGTGGCGGTGGTTGTGCACGAGCTCGTCCCAGCGGTCGACCACCTCCTGCCACGGCCACAGGTCGACCTGCTCGGTCAGGCGGTAGGCATCGGTCACCTCGAGTTCGAGCTGCGTCATCACGCCCAGCATCCCGAGCGACACCTGCGCCGCGCGTAGGAGCTCAGGCTCGCCCTCACCGATGTCGCGCAGCTCACCGGTCGCGGTGACGAGCCGGACGCCGCGCACTACGCCCGAGAAGCACGTGTTGCGGATGCCCGAGCCGTGCGTCGCGGTCGCGACGGCGCCGGCGATCTGCTGGGTGTCGATGTCCCCCTGGTTCTTGAGCGCAAGGCCCTCCCGCCACAGCGGTTCGTAGAACTCTCGGATCGTCGTCCCGGCAAGCGCCGTAGCCCGCTTGCGCGTCGGATCTGCGGAGACGACCCCCGTCAGCGCGGACACGTCCAACAGCAGACCGTCGGTGCTAACGACCGGCGTGAACGAGTGACCGGCGCCCGCGACACGGACGCTCGAACCAAGCTGCGCCGCCTGTCGTACGAGCGCGGCGACCTCCTCCTCGTCCCGCGGCGCCGCCGCATGGCCGGGGGTGAACGACTGGTTGCCCACCCAGTTGGTCCAGACCTTCGCCGCCGGCAGATCAGCAAGCACGTGCGGATACTAGAGCGACGGTCGTGTGGGGCGGATTTACTTCAGGGCGATTGCAGCGCTTGCGCCACGAGTCGATGCGCCTCTCCGTTCGCCGCGGCCGGGATCCACTCGAACAGGACGGTGCCGATGCGCATCCGCATGTCGGTTATGTCGGCCTCGAGCTCGATCAGGCGGGGACTGCGGATGTGCCGCTCGCCGTCGACGTGGGCGATCAGAAGCCGTGAGTCCGAGCGTGCGCTCACGCGCTCCAGGCCGAGCTCGTGTGCGCGGGTGAGGCCGGCGAGCAGCGCCCGGTACTCCGCCTCGGCCGCGCTGGTGGTGCCGATTGCCTCGGCGTGCTCGGCGATCCGCACTCCCTCCTCGTCCTGGAGCAGATAACCGATCGCTGCCGGGCCCGGCGCCCCTCTGGCCCCACCGTCGACGTGCAGCACGGCAAAGCCCGGCATCGGCCCGCGTGGTGGACGGATGGGTTTGGCATTTGCCTTGGCGAGCGCGCGGCGTTCGGCGTCCTTGGTGGCGCGTCCTTTGCGCCGGGGTCGCCGGCGCCCCTGCGGCTTGGTGGGGAAATCGCCCGGGCCCATCAGGCGAGCATATGGCGCCTCTCGCGGATCGCAACTGCCGCGACGCCGCCCCGGCGATCAGCGTCCGTCATCGAGGACGTCGCAAAGCTTCTGCGCGAACGCCTCTGGCTTGCCGGGGTATCCGGACTCGGGGCCGAGGAAGCCTCCGTGGTGGCTGGGGAACACGATCGGGCGCTCGCCGAGCAGCGCCGCGATGGCCTCCGACGTCCGACCGGTGAACACGCCGTCGGATTCCTCGCCAACGGCGATCACCACGCGCGTCGGGGCGGCGACCAGCGCGTCGACCTCGGGGCGGTAGCTGGTGATCGCCCACGACCGATCCGACAGCAACGGGTCGTCGCGGGAGCCGTCGTCGTCGGCCGGCATCCCGAACGCGGCCGGATCCGGCGCGGGCTGCGACAGGTACTCGTCGGTGAACTCGCCCCGCCACGACGTCATCGCGATGAACGCCGCCATGCCCGCAGACCGTCCCCTGGACTGGTAGGCATCGCGGACGCCTACCTGGGCGCGCTTCGCGGCGTCGGCGTCCGGGAGCACAGCGATGAGCGGCGGCTCGTGAGCAACGAGGGTGACGACGTCGTCGGGATACGCCGCCACGAGCGCGAGCGCGGTCACCGCGCCTCCGCTGCTCGCGAACATGTCGACGGGGCCGGCACCGAGCGCTTCGATGAGGGCGTGCACGTCGTTGGCCTGGACCGTGGGCGAGTTGTCGACACGGCCGTCGCTGCGGGTGCTGCGGCCGAGGCCGCGGGGGTCATACGTGACCACCGTGCGGTCCGGCAGGTGCGGCGCGAGCGCCGCGAAGCCGCCGGCCGTCATCGGCTGACCGATCATCAGCAGCGGTGGGCGTCCGTCCGCCGTGGGCAGCGGTCCGTCGACGTCGTAGGCGATATCGGCTTCGGCGGTCTCGAGGGTGCGTGTTGTCGTCATGTCAGCTTCGACCTGTCGCGCGAGCAAAACTAATCGGCCCGACCGTCGCTTCTGGGTGCTAGCGCAGGATCCGCGGCAGCCCGAAATGCGGGAAGAAGCCACTGCCGCCGAACCACGTGATCGCGGCTATCCGGTCGCCCTCCAGGGTCAGGACGAGCAGCGCGTACGGTCGCGCGATGTCGGTCTGCGGGCTCGGGAAGTAGCAGCCGAAAGCGGGCTGCGTATTGGCGCGCGTCGGCACGAGCAAAGGCGCGCCGCGCCGGGCGGTGCGGTCGCGCAGAAACGCGCCGATCGTGGCGCCGCCCTGATATTCGTAGGGCTCGGGCGGCATCGTCAGCCAGGCGTCGTCGGTGAGCAGCGCGACGACGGCATCGACGTCGCCGGTCTGGATGGCTTCGGCAAAGCGACCGACGATGTCGCGCTCGAGCTTTGAGTTCGGAAGCGGCGCCCGCTCGCGTCCGCGGGCGGGCAGCCGCGCCTCCAACCCCTCGCGCGCACGCCGCAGCAGGCTGTTGACCGCCGTCTCGGTGGAGTCGAGCATCTCGGCGACCTCCGCGGCGCGGAACCCAAGCACGTCGCGGAGCACCAGGACCGCGCGTTGCTGCGGTGGGAGGTGCTGAAGGCCGACGATGAACGCCAGCGCGATCGCCTCCTTGGCCTCGTAGCGAGCGTCCGGTCCGGGAGCCTGGTCCGGGACGCCCTCGATCAGGACGTCCGGAAAGGGCTCGAGCCAGATCGCCTCGCCGTAGCGAGTCGGCTCGGGCATCTCGGTCATCCGCTGCATGTCCTCCGGGCGGCGACGGCTCGCGCGCAGAGCGTCGAGCGACCGGTTGGTTGCGATTCGGTACAGCCAGGCACGGAGCGACGCGCGGCCCTCGAACCGATCGAGGCCCCGCCACGCCGCGAGCAGCGTCTCCTGGAGCAGGTCCTCCGCATCCTGAGGGGAGCCGACGATCCGGTAGATGTGGAGCTGAAGCTCACGCCGGTAGGGGTCGGTCAGGTCGCGGAACGCGTCCTCGTCGCCGGCGCGCGCACGCGTGAGGGTCTGCTCGGTCACGCTCGCATCCTCGCATCAAGTCCTCCAATTGCCGGCATTGGAGGTAATGACGTCCAGCGCGTCCTGAATTCGTCGGCCAATTTCGTTTGCGGCACACGCCTCAACCAACGCAGCTGAGAACAGCCCAACGAAAGGAGAGCTGCGATGGGAAAGATCGTGGTCAGCACAAACGCCTCGCTCGACGGGGTGGTCCAGGACCCAGACGGCAAGGAGGGCTTCAGGCTGGGTGGCTGGTTCGCGCAGTTCGGCGGCAAGGACCTCGAACCGTGGGCACGGGTGTTCTTCGAGGAGGCACTCGGCACCGAAGCCCTGCTGCTCGGGCGCAACAGCGATGAGTGGTTCGCCGAGCGGTGGCTATCCCGCGACGACGAGTGGGCGGTGAGGTTGAACGGCCTGCCCAAGTACGTCGTGTCTTCGACGATCGAGCATCCGCGCTGGGGCAACGGGACCGTCCTGAAGGGCGACGTAGTGGACGAGGTCTCACAGCTCAAGCAGGACGTGGACGGCGAGATCGTCGTGTATGCGAGCTACCAGCTCGCGCGCACGCTGATCGATAACGACCTGGTCGACGAGCTCCGGCTGGTCGTGTTCCCGGTCCTGCTCGGTGCCGGGCAGCGCCTGTTTGGCGAGACCGGCGATCAGAAGCCGATGCGCCTGGTCGGTACCACGACCATCGGCGACGGCCTCACCCGCCTGACCTATGAACTCGGGCGCACCGCCTGACGAGCGCGAGCGTTCGCGGGCGCCCTCCCACAGGGCGCCCGCTCAGCTCAGGACTGCACGAACGCCAGCAGATCCGCGTTGATCGTCTCGGCCTGTGTCGTCGGCATTCCGTGCGGGAAGCCGTCGTATGTCTTCAGCGTGCCGTTGGGCAGAAGCTTTGCCGACAGCGGCCCGGAGTCCTCGTAAGGGACGATCTGGTCGTCGTTGCCGTGCATCACCAACGCCGGCACCGTGATCTGCTTGAGGTCCTCGGTGAAATCGGTCTGGGAGAAGGCGACGATTCCGTCGTAGTGGGCCTTGGCTCCGCCCATCATGCCCTGGCGCCACCAGTTCTCGATGATCGCCTCCGAGGGTTCCGCGCCGGGCCGGTTGAAGCCGTAGAAAGGCCCCGACGCAAGGTTGCGGTAGAACACCGACCGGTTGGCGGCCAGCTGGGCCTGGAGATCGTCGAACACGCTCTTGGGCAGTCCGCCGGGGTTGGACTCGGTCTGCACCATCAGCGGCGGCACCGAACTGATGAGCACCGCTTTCGCCACACGGTCCTGGCCGTGCCTGGCGATGTAGTGGACGACTTCACCGCCGCCGGTGGAGTGCCCGATGTGAACGGCGTCGCGGAGATCCAGATGCGCGGTCACCGCGGCGAGATCGTCGGCGTAATGGTCCATGTCATGACCGTCGCCGGTCTGGGTGGAGCGTCCGTGCCCGCGCCGGTCGTGGGCGATTACGCGGTACCCGTGCTGCAGAAAGAACAGCATCTGCGTGTCCCAATCGTCCGCAGACAAGGGCCAGCCGTGACTGAAGACGATCGGTTGGCCCGAGCCCCAGTCCTTGAAGAAGATCTCCGTCCCGTCGGCCGTCGTGATCGTGCCCATGCGCTCATGCCTCCAATGATTCGGTTTGCGCCCGAACGCATCCGTGCCCGCTTTTTGGTCCTTGAGAGGAGGGTAAGGCTTGGTGGCCGCGGGCTGGGCGTGATCAGCCGGTCGGACTGCAGATGATCGGGGGCTGGTCGAGCGCGGCGTCCGTGCCGATGCGACACCAGACCACGTGAGGCTGACCTCGTCTGATCGCCTCCCCGAACGTATAGACCGCGCGCGTGTCTTTCGCGAACCGCAGTTCGTAAGTAGCCAGGATGCTCCTTCAGCTCACGCACCAGCGGCTCTCCGACGTCATCTAGCGGCGTCGTGCTGAACGGCGCTACGAACTTCTTGACCGCAGCACGGAATCGCTCGCGTTGCGAAGGTGTGAGCTTCACGTAGTCGCGCTTGAACTGCGCCAGCCGGTCGAACGTTGGCGCCGGGTTGCTTGGGGCGTTGGTGAACTCGTCGAGGAACTCTCCGAGCGAATAGGTGACGCGGCCCAGACCGGCCTCCTGCTCGTGCTTGAGCTGATCCTCAATTTCGGCCGGACGCAATCGCCAGCCGTCCCGCGCGGGCTCAATCACCACGTACTCGACTTCACGGAGGTCGCAGTGCGCGATCGCCTCCGGGCTCAGCTTGCTTGCGTGGACGACGGTCGGCGCTGCTAGCGCGGAGAACGGGACCGTTGTCCCGGCTGGAACCGCCCGGGACGGCGGGGGTGCGTCGTCATTCCTAGCGGCGGAGATCGGTGGGTCACCCGGGATGCTGGACTCGCCGCTTGTCTCGTCTGATGTCGGCATCGTTCGGTCCCCGCGACGTGGGGGCGGTGGCAGGTCCGTCCCCGGTATGAAATGTTCACTGACTGTGAGGGACCGGGCCGTGCGCCGACGCCGGAGAGCCGACCATAACACTCAGCCTGCGGGTGGGCAATGATTCGCGTTGGGTCACCGTCGATGGTTAATCGAGCTGTAAGCAGGGAGACGGACCGTCAGGACCGATGGTCGGCTTCTGGCCGTCACCCATACCGATCCAGAACATCAGCGACAGCTCGTGGTACCAGCGATGCGTGGTGCCGAGCAACCGCATCCCCAGCTTCTCGCAGACGCGCACCGATCGTTGGGTTCAGCGGGTCCGCGGTGGCGTTAGGACTGAGGCCGGAGCATGAGCCACAGAGGCGCCCCGCGTGGAAGCGTCTCGCGGCCGGTTTCCGTGAACCCAAAGCTGCGGTAATAGGGGACGTTGTCCGGCTTGGCGGTCTCGAGATAGATCGGCGTGCCTGCGTCGTCGGCGTCTGCGATCACGCGCTCCAGCAGCAACCGTCCGACGCCCGACCGCTGCGCCCGCGGAGCGACCGCGAGCTGCCACAGATAGAGGTGCGGCTCGTGGAAGTGAGCGCGCTTCATCGTCGCGTCCGCACGCGCGCCGCGCACCGCTGCCCACGGGCCTGCCAGCGCGAACGACGGAGCATCGAGAAGCGTCGAGATCGGCTCTGGCGGCGGCCACGCCTCCCAGTCAAACGTCACCGCCACACCCACCAGCCGATTGCCGCGAACGGCCGCGTAGCCCGGACGCCCCCATTGCAACGCCTTGCGATGTAGAGCGCGGTGGTATCCCCACATGACCGCCCACCGGTGGCGTGCGCGCTCGGGGCCGACGTCTCGCCAGCCAGGATCATCCAGGAACGCGTCAGTCAGAACTCGTGCCACATCTCGCCCGGACGCCTGGTTTAGCGATCTAACCGCGGTCACCGATCCAACCGTAACCGCTGAGACCGGCACGGCCGCGGGCCGCCTACAGAGCGGCCGCTGCTACGTTCCGATCCATGGATCTGGAGCTTGCCGGAAAGGTCGCGGTCGTCACCGGCGCGAGCAAGGGCATCGGCCTCGCCATCGCCCGGGCACTCGCCGATGAAGGGGCCGCCGTAGTTGCGGGCGCACGGACGACCGACTCGCTGAACGGACTCGACGGGATCACGCCGATGGCCGTCGACCTCGCCGAGCCGGACGGCCCGGCGCGACTGGTGGATGCCGCCGTGGAGCAGCTTGGTCAGATCGACGTCCTGGTGAACAACGTCGGTGCGGCACACGTCCGGACGGATGGATTCTTGAGCCTGACCGATGCCGACTTCGCAGCGTCGCTGGAACTCAACTTCTTCGCGGCGCTGCGTGCAACCCGGGCGGCGGTCAAGCACATGGCGCCACGGCGGACGGGCACGATCGTCAACGTCGCCTCGGTGAACGCCTTCTTCGAGCCCGACGGCGGCGTGATCGACTACGGCGCGGCCAAGGCAGCGTTGGTCAACCTCGCCAAGACCCTCTCCCAGGAGCTCGGGCCGCAAGGGATCCGTGTCACCAGCGTCTCGCCGGGCCCGGTCGCGACTGACCTGTGGCTTGGTTCGCATGGCGTGGCGGAGACCGTCGGGCAGGCAAGCGGGTCGAGCGCGGACGCGGTCCGCGATCAGATGGCCGCGGCGATGCCGACCGGCCGCTTCACCACGCCCGAGGAGGTCGCCACGATCGTGGCCCTGCTCGCCTCGCCGCGGACCGCGAACGTCACCGGCTCCAACTGGGTGATCGACGGCGGTCTCGTCAAGACCACCTGACGTCCGCTCGGCGCGGCGGAAGACCTGGCATCCGGGACCCGGGTTACGGCCTGACCGTCAGTTCAGATGATTCGCAGCGTGATAACGGCGACGTCGTCGCTGGGGCCGTCGGATGATTCGCCGGCGATCACGTCGAGGATCTGGCGGACGGTCGCAGCCGCGGATGCGTCTCGGGTAGCGACGATGGCCCCGCTGATGTCGGTGAGTCCTGAGTCGCCATCCCGGGCGCTTGGTGTGATCGAGGCGCCGTCGGAGCACAAAATCACGCGTTGCCCGGGGTGCAGGCGTCGCTCGTGACGTTGGCGCTCTGCTATGCGTCCCGATGATCCCAGCGGGC
This sequence comes from uncultured Solirubrobacterales bacterium, assembly GCA_963725925.1. Taxonomy (GTDB): domain Bacteria; phylum Actinomycetota; class Thermoleophilia; order Solirubrobacterales; family Solirubrobacteraceae; genus Palsa-465. The sequence goes on along the minus strand of CAVSAY010000016.1, from coordinate 194,745 downwards.
CGTCCGTTTGGTTCTCGAGCTGCTGGGTGGTCCCGTCGGACGAAGCGATGATGAGCGGCGGTCCGCTGCAGCTGATCCAGGCAAGCCGGGAGGTTGGCGCGTTCCAGCGCGCAATCAGCGCGCTGACGGTGAAATCTGGCCCTCCGATTTCGCGCACGGTCTTGTCCATGCAGAGCGCCGCCTCTTCGAGGCTCGCATCGCTGCGCCGAGCGCTACGTAGCGCCGAGAGCGCGAGGGCGCCCAGCGCGGTTGCAACGGCCCCGGTTCCCTTGGGGTCCGCGATGGCGAGCCACGCGCCGTCGTGGTTATCGGCGAAGTCAAACCAATCCCCGCCGCTCTCATAGGCCGGGACCAGGCTTCCCGCGAGCTCGGCGCCGGTCACATTCATGATCCGTGGGGGTAGCAACCCGAGTTGCAGTTCGGCGGCCGGCGACGGCTGTCGGGAGCGTCGGCCGCCCTCGAAGACGTCGGTGTAGGCGCTGGTCAGCTCGATGGCCGCGGCGCCCTGGCGGGCGAGTTCTCGCAGCGACGCGCCGGGTTGGCGGACAGCGACGAGCACGCCGATCGCACGCCCGCGGACCATCATCGGGTAAGGCGCAGACCCCGGGAACTGCTCCGCCAGTCTGGCTTGCAGCGCAGCAAAGCCGTCGGGCGGGATCTCGCCGCCGAGGGCGACGACATCATCGAGATGCGCTGGGAATTCTCGCGAGCCGGCGAGGCGCACCAGACGACGGCCGTCGATGTCGACGAGGTACAACGCGACCGGCATGCCGGCGATGCGTTGGGCTTCGGCTACCAGCTGTTCGGCGACCAGATGGGGTGGGACCGAGTCGAGCACCTGGATCGCATCCATCGACACTGATCCCTCACGCCCGAGCTGTCCGGCAGGGCGGACGCGGTCAAACTGGGGCGTCTCGGCGCCGGCGGCGCCGCCGAACGGCGTCGCCGGGGAACTTCCATAGCCGGGCATCCGCGCCGGGTTCGCCTCGCTAGCGGTGACGCCGCTCGTGGCCGGGTGCTGGGCGCGCTCGGATAGGGCCTGCTCGAGGTCTCTGCGCGTCGGGAAGTAGCGATAAATCGTTGTGCGGCCCACTCCGGCCGCCTCCGCTATCTCCTGCATCGTGGTACGGCGATTTCGCGAGAGCGAAGCGTGGGCCGCGTCAAGGATCGCTTCCCGGCTGCGCCAGCCATCACTTCTCAGCCGGGGGGCGCCGTCGCGACCGGCCTCTGAATCACTATGGAACACAGATGTTCAAACTAGCATACTAAGTCGTACATTTGCGCGCATATCTGGGGGATTAGAAGGAGCAAAGCGGGATAAACGTTCTAGTTATGGTATGATCTGGAACAGCAAGAGTTCCAAATTGATCCAGACCGAGGCAATCGGCTCGCAACTAGCAGCCAGGGCCTCAGATCTCCTTTGAAAGGAGAGCAGCGATGACGACCCAAGAAATGACCGAGGCTCAGGCATACGAATCGCACAGCCGCACGATCGTCGATAGCGACGGTAAGACGCTTGGCAAGGTCGACGAAATCTATCTCGATGATCGCACCCAGAAGCCGGAGTGGGCCACCGTTTCAAGTGGCTTGCTTGGAGGCAAGTCCCAGTTCGTGCCGCTGGCCGGCGCCTCCTCAGACGGAGACACCATCCACGCGCGGGTAACCACGGAGCAGGTCAAGAACGCGCCGTCGGTGCAGCATGACCGCGACCTCTCAGAGGATGAGGAGACCCGGCTCTTCGAGCACTACGGGATTCCATACACCGACGACGGCTCGACGACCGCTGGCGTCGATTCCCATGGCGGACAAGCGGCCGCAGGCAGCAGATTGCGCAGGTTCGTCGCCACCGAGAACCGGCACGACATCGCCGGGAGCGTTCGCACCGGTAGAAGGACAAGCGCGGGCTGATGACCAGCCGGCACAGGAAGAACAGGGGCACGTCTCTGGCGAAGGGCCCCATCGGATTGATCGGGCTCGCGATGATGGCGTATGGCATCACCGCGCTGATTTTCGGTGGCCACGGCTTGACGCAACACGCGCCCACCGGGGCGGTTCACGGCGGGACGTGGCTCGGTTTGGAGGTCAACGGCTGGAGCGGCCTGCTGTTCGTCGCCGGCGGACTGCTGCTCCTGCTCGGCGCTCCGATGCACTGGGGCGCCAAGACCATGTCCTTGATCGTCGGCATCTCGCTCGCGGGCCTGTGCCTGATCGCACTCGCCAATGGTCACGGAGCCCTCGGACTCTTCGCCGCCAACGGGCTGACCAAGCTCGTCTGGGGCGCCGCCGGTGCCCTGCTGATCGTCCTCTCGCTGCTACCGCGCGTCGGCGGCAGATCCCAGCGTGCTGAGTTCCGTCCGGCCCCGATGGTCACCACACAGCGCGTCGAGTCCGAGCCCCGGACCGTTCAACGCACCCCCGTCGAAACCCACTAAGCACAAACATCGATTCAAACACGCAAGGAGCACTCACATGGCTGACAAGCACGTAGACGAAGGCAAAGGCCGCCTCAAAGAAGCCGCCGGCAGCCTCACCGACGATCGCCAGCTCAAGAACGAGGGCAAGGTTGACCGCGGCAAGGCGACAGTGAAGGACAAGGTCGACAAGGTCGCTGACGCGCTCAAGGGGCGCGACAACAAGTAGCGAGTAACCGCGCCCAACCCGAACGAAAGGCAGGGAGGTGACATGCTCACGCTCCTCATCATCCTTCTGCTGGTTCTGCTGCTTACCGGCGGCTTTGGCTTCAGCCGAAGCCGGCGTCGCAGCTAAGCACGACCACATCATCTACCGCCGTTCGCCGCGCGCCTGGGGACCTAACGGTTAACCAGCGCGCGGCGCGCGAGCGGCACAACCCCAACGAAGGGCCACCCAATGGCTGACAAAGCGATCGACGTGTACTTGAACGACCATTTAGCGGGCGCGATGCTGGGCGTCGATCTCGCCGGCCAGATTCAAGCGCAGAACCACGGAACAGCTCTCGGCGAGCTGATGGAATCACTTGCGCCACAGATCGAGCAGGATCGCCAGACGCTGATCGAACTGATGCGGCAGATGGATAGCTCGAAGAATCCGGTCAAGCAGGCCACGGCCTGGATCGCCGAGAAGGCGAGCAGAGCAAAGTTCCACGGTATGACCTCGGGCGAGCCTGAGCTCGGAACGTTCATGGCGCTCGAAACCCTCGTGCTCGGAGTACGAGGCAAAGCGTGTATGTGGCGAGCGCTCAAGCAAGTCGCGGATCGGTACCCACCACTCGCGTCACTGAATCTCGATGAACTCATCGAGCGCGCCGACACTCAGTACGCCATGCTCGAGCGCGACCGTCTTGCAGCAGGCACGCGGGCGCTGGCAGACCGGGTTCCCGCAGTCGCGTGACGGAGAAGCCCGCGGGCTGACTATCCATCCCACAGGGCGGCGGGATCGGCGACCCTGCTCACCCGATCTGGATGATGAGTTGTCGTCCGGAAGACGTTTGGCTTCCGGACACCGGGGTTGGTGATCAGGCGTCTCTGCTGAGGCCCGGGTCGTCATGAGCACCGCCAGGATCGTCGAGTGGAGGTGGCAAACTCGTGCCAGACCAGGTCCATAGCGGAGATGCCGGCGTCGCGGGGTGGATCTCCGCGGAGCTGGAGCAGAACGTCATCCAGCCGATTGCGGACTTTCAGAATCCGGATCAGGAGTGGCGCCGGCTGTTCTCGGAGCTGCTGGGGACGTTCTTCCTGGTGATGGTCGCGGCCGGCGGGGGGATGATGGGGGCCGCGTTTCCGAACACGATCAGCCGCACCGCGGCGGTGGTCGCACCGGGGCTGATGGTGCTCGGGATCATCATGTTCATGGGGAAGGTCTCGGGCGCGCACCTGAACCCGGCGGTGAGCTTCGCGTTCGCACTGCGCCGGGACTTTCCGTGGCGGCGGGTGCCTGGGTACATCATCGTCCAGCTGATCGGCGCGACGCTGGCTGCGCTGGTTCTGCACGCGGTGATCAACGTGTCGGCCGCTGACGGTTCGAACTACGTCGCCTCCGGATACAGCGCCGGTGCGGGCTTCTGGATGGAGCTGCTTTTGACCTTCGGGCTGGTCAGCGTGATCCTGGGGACGGCTTCGGGCGCGCAGAACATCGGGATCATCGCCGCGCTTGGGGTGGGTGCGTATATCGCTTTGGCTGGGTTGTGGGGCAGCCCGATTTCGGGAGCGTCGATGAACCCGGCACGCACGTTCGGCCCGGATCTCGTCGGGGGGAAGTTCACCGACTACTGGGTCTATATCGCCGGGCCGATCGCGGGTGCTGCCGTCGCGGTTGCCACCGCTTTTGTGCTCCGTGGTCCCGGCGGCGGCTTGTCCGGCTCGTCCGCCGCGCAGGGCGCGCTCTACACCGAGGCTCGGAAACGGGGAGGCACTGAATGACCGAGCCGCCCCCGAACGATCCGTCGGTGAAAGGACGTAGTTGATGCCCGCATCCGATAGGTCCCACGCGATCGACAAGATCGTGGTGGTGCTGTTCGAGAACCGTTCGCTCGACAACGTGCTCGGCCACCTCTACGGCCCCGAGGACGGTAAGAACTTCGACGGGGTCATCGGCAAGGACCTGAGCAACCCGATCCCTGAGTGGGCGCAGCACGGCGCCGACCGCAAGGTGGTGCCCTACACGGTCGCGACCGACATGGACGCGCCAAACCCGGACTCGGGTGAGGAGTGGTTCCACACGAACACGCAGCTGTTCAACGTCCTCGACGCGCAGAACCGCTTCAAGGGCGCAGAGGAGGTGACGGCGCCATGGAACGCGCCCCCGCCGAACGCGACGCCAACGATGGACGGGTTCGTCACCGACTACATCAGCACGTTCACCGCCGAGATGGGACGTCAGCCGACCTACGACGAGTACGCCCACATCATGACCGGGTACGCGCCGGAGCAGCTGCCCGTGCTCAACGGGATCGCGCGCGACTTCGGCGTCTTTGACCACTGGTTCTCCGAAGTGCCGTCGCAGACGTTCATGAACCGCTCCTTCTGGACGGCCGCGACATCGTCCGGGATCGTCGTCAACAGCCCGGTGAAGAAGTGGTTCACCCAGAACGACGCCGAGACGATCTTCGAACGGCTCGAGCAATACGGCAGGACCTGGAAGATCTACGTGATGGAACCGATGTCGCTGTCGTTCCACGGCATCATCCACTACTCGCGCCTGAAGGATCGGCTGGCGACGAACGTGGTGCCGTTCGCCGAGTTCGAGCGCGACGCCGCCGCCGGAACGCTGCCTGACTTCTCGCTCATCGAGCCGAACTTCATCTCCGGGCACGGCGACTACCACCCGGCATTCGGCCGCTCACTCGGTCGCGCCGTAGACGTCACGACGCTCGATCCTCCGTCCTCGATGCTGGCCGGCGAAGCCTTCCTGGAGCGCATCTTCAACGCCTATCGCGCCAGCACCTCCGAGTCGGGCTCAAACGTCTGGAACACCGCGCTGCTGATCGGCTGGGACGAGCCGGGCGGAACGTATGACCACGTGCCTCCCGGACCGGTCCCTCCGCCCGATCCCGGCGCACCGGCCGGCGAGCTGGGCTTCAAGTTCGACCGATCCGGCTACCGCGTTCCCGCGATCCTCGTCTCCCCCTGGGTCCCGCAAGGCTCCGTGTTCAACGACGAGTACCGCCACACCTCGCTGATCGCGACCTTGCGGAAGACCTGGCACCTCGGTGAGGCCCTCACCCAGCGTGACGCCTCCGCGCGTACCTTCGACGACCTCTTCACCCTGGAGACGCCGCGTGACCCCGAGACCTGGGTAACGGTCACCGCGCTCCCCGTCCCGGCATGGCACCTCGACGAAGAAGCCCTCAGCCAGGGACTCAGCGGGCTCGGCAAGAACATGGGACACGGCATCATCGAGCACGCCCGCGAGCTCGGAATCAAGCTCCCGTCACAGCTCGACGACCCCGCCGCGCCACCCACACATGAGGACATCCTCCAAGTCCTCAGACAGGTCGCGTGGCAATACTTCCCCCTCCTCGACCCGGACAAGGCAGCCGCGGGCCACCCAGCCAGCAGCTAGGCCGCTCCGGTTGTGTGCGAATGGCCCTCGCTCAGTAGCCGGTGGGGTGGCGTACGACGAAGCCGGCGCCCGAGCGCCCGCCGGTCGTCCAGCGGTTGCCGCCGGTCGAGCTCTGGGCGCTGGTGTCGAAGCGCAGGCCGGCGATGACCATGTAGGCGTGCCCGGCGTTGGCGTAGATCGTGATCCAGCGGCCCGGGCCAGCGCTGCCGTATGACTCGAGCTGGCTGGAGTCCTCGGTATCGCGGATCAGGCCCCCGCCGTGCAGCGCGTAGCTGACCGACCCCGAGCAGTCATAGCCGGACGAGATGAAGCTGCCGTGTCCGCCGCCGTAGACATACGGGCGTGTGGCGATCTGGTTGGCGGCGGTGATGGCCGACTTGACTGCCGGTGGCGCGCTCGCTGGCGCAACGGCCTGTCCGCTGATGAGACGCGCGCCGCTCCCCGCCGGAAGCGGGATCACGGTCGACGTGCTCTCAACCCCCGCTGCCGCTGTGCGCAGGGTCTGTGAGACAGGCCAGGTGACGATCCCCGTCGGGTGCAGATGGTGAGCCCGCTGGAACGCGATCACGTTCCGCTTGGTCGTGGCGCCGAATCGGCCGTTGATCTTGGTCCCGATGCCGACGCGCGAGAGGAAGTCCTGGAGCACGCGGACGTCGTGGCCGCTCATTCCAGGCCGGAGGATCCGGTCCCCCATGTGGACCGAGTCGCCGGGGTAAGCATGCCCGCCGACCACCATGGGCGACACCCCAGCCCCGCCGCTGCCGGCCAACGCGGAGGTGGGAACTACTGCGGCTAAACCAATGGCACAAGTCGCGGCCGCAGCACGCATGACTCGTCGAACTCCAACGCTGGGCACGACAAACCCCTTCTCTTTCGGTCGCCTACGGGGTTAGCTGTCGGGCTCGCGCTGAAAGAGATCGCGCTACGCCGGAACTCCGGCGATTCGCCCCGTGAAGCCTTGGTCAGGCCCCAATGGGTTCCCCGCTCCCCGGCCGCTGGGACGTCCGGGAATTCGGCTAGGTCTTATAGCGGCGGGCAATCTACAGCACCTGCAAGCGTCATGTCGCGGTCGCGCCAGTCCGGGTCCTGATGGTGGAGGTCGAACCTGCGCAGGCGAGCACTTTCATGTTGGCCTCATCGCGATCGCCGACCCTTACCGGCGGCTGGCGTTGCCCCAGGTCTTCTAGCCAGCTCCATTGACCCGCGACCGGGCCTATACATGACACCGAACACGCGACACTCAACGCTGCTCACAAAGGTCCCTGAGGTGACGGCCATCTTCTGGCTGACGAAGGTCCTCACGACCGGAGTGGGCGAGTCCACATCGGACTTCCTCGTCAAGCAGGTCGGCAAGGGCGGCGCTGTCTTCCTAGGCACGATCGCGTTCGCCGCAGCGCTGATCTGGCAGTTCAAGACCTCCCGATACACGCCCGGCGTCTATTGGCTGGCCGTCGCGATGGTCGCAGTGTTCGGAACGCTCGCCGCCGACGCCGTCCACGTCGGACTGGGGGTCCCGTATTACGCCTCGAGCACGCTCTACGCCGTGATCCTCGCCGCCATCTTCGTCGCCTGGTACCGGACCGAAGGCACCCTGTCGATCCACAGCATCTACACGCCGCGACGCGAAGTCTTCTACTGGCTCGCGGTGCTGGCCACATTCGCGCTCGGCACCGCCGTCGGGGACCTCACTGCCAGGTCGTTTGGCTGGGGATACCTGTCGTCTGCGGTCGTGTTCGGCTGCGCGATCGCGCTACCCGCGATCGCATACTGGCGCACCAATCTCAATCCGATCCTGATCTTCTGGACGGCTTACGTGCTGACCAGGCCGCTCGGGGCATCGCTCGCGGACTGGCTGGGCAAAAACCACGACATCGGCGGCCTCGGCCTCGGCGACGGCACCGTCAGCGTGGCCGGCGCGCTGTTCATCGTCGGGCTCGTCAGCTATCTTGCCCGCAACCAGCGGGCGATCTCGCCTGACCTGCGCCCGCAGCCTCAAGAGTGAGCGGGACCTGCTTGGAAGTCGTCGTCCCGTTCGGGTGATGACGACCCGACAGGCGGTGCGACAGTTCGGGCAATGCGATGAGGGTCGGCACCTGTCGCCCCCGTCAGCGGGCTTAAGGAGCCACGCTTCGATGTCAGCCACACAGTCCACACCCCACGGTCGCAAAGAAAAGATCGGCCCCGAGCGGCTTCTCGCCGGCTACTTGATAGTCCTGTTCGGTTTCCTCGTGCGAGCTGTCGGGAAGGCGTTCGGCGTCTCTGGGGAGGGCTCGACCCTGCTGACGCTTGTCGTCCTCGGCTCAGTCGCCCGTGGTGTCCGCCGCGTTTTCGCTGCGCCGCGCACGCAGATACGCAAGGCCCGATCTAGTCCCGACGCCGCGGGCAACACGCTGCTCGCGACCGCCGCGTTCAAGGAGACAGTCGACAGCATCGCCGGACGTCCGAGTAGAGACATGCGCTTTGCAGCCGCGCTGATCGTTTTCGCCGTGCTGGCGCACTCCATCCGTCCCGCGGTCGGCGCGGTGCGGAAATCCGTCCGCGGTGTCATCACTCAGGGTCTCAGGCTCCGCGCTTCGTTCGCAGCCCGGGGGGCGATGATTGCCGCCAGAAGTCGTGACGTCGTCGCGGGCGCCGCCAGCCGCAACAGAGATGCTGGGTCAGATCAGGTGCGCAACGGCGACGGCTGAGGGTCGCGCCTCCAAAGCTCGGCTGGCGAAGTGCGAAAAGAGCGATTTACAGGGCGTTTGCGATGCCGCCGGTGGGGATCGAACCCACGACCTTCGGATTAAAAGTCCGCTGCTCTGCCAGCTGAGCTACGGCGGCCACGTGCGCATGATCGCGCACGGGCGCTGAGGCCGAAGCGCCGATGTCAGCCGAGGTAGGCGACCGCTTCGATCTCGACGAGCATGCGCGGGTCGATCAATGCGCTCACCTCGACCATAGTGGCTAGCGGCCGGATCTCGCCGAACACCTCGCCGTGCGCCCGCCCAACCTCCTCGCCGCGGCTGATGTCGGTGACGTACATGCGGGTCTGAACCACGTCACCGAGCGACGCGCCCGCTCGTTGGAGCTCATGCGAGATCTTGCGGAAGATCTCGATCGCCTGCTCGTAGGGCGACATGCCGAGCACGACCCCGTCGGGATCGACCGACGTCGTGCCGCCTACGATCACGAACGGGCCTACCACGACGACCCGGCTGAACCCGAACGGACCCTCGTAGGGCGACGGGGGATCTCCGGGCAGCCGCCGAATGCTCAATGGCGGAAGTGCCGGCGGCTGGTGAACACCATCGCGGCGCCGGCCGCGTCGATCGCCTCGACCACCTGTGTGTCGCGGACCGATCCGCCGGGCTGGATCACAGCGGCGATGCCTGCGTCGAGCGCGATCTGCGGCCCGTCGGAGAACGGGAAGAACGCGTCGGATGCGAGCACCGCGCCGTTCAAATCCGACCGCGACTTCTCGATCGCCAGGCGCACCGAGTCCACCCGGCTCATCTGTCCGGCGCCGATACCGATGGTCGCCAGCCCACGAGTAAGGACGATCGCGTTGGAACGAACGTGCTTGCAGACCCTCCAGGCGAACAGCAACTCGCTCCATTCGGCCTCGGTGGGCCGGCGGGCCGACACGACCTCCATCTCCGCGCGGTCTTCGAGGTCGGAGTCGCGGTCCTGCACGAGCACACCGCCGACGACCTGGCGCAGGTACGGCTCGATCATGTCCGGCGTGCGCCGCTCGCGGTCGTCGAGCAGCCGCACGTTGGGCTTCTCCGACAGGACGTCGAGCGCGTCCTCGTCGTAGCCGCGGGCGAACAGGACCTCGATGAACTGCTGCGACAACGCCTCGGCGAGCGCGCGATCGACCTTGCGGTTCAGGCAGATCACGCCGCCGAAGGCGGACATCGGGTCACAGGCGAAGGCGCGCTCGTAGGCCTCGAGTGCGTCCTTGCCGACGGCGACGCCACAGGGGTTGTTGTGCTTGATGATCACGCAGGCGGGGATCTGGAACTCGCCCAGCAGCAGACGCCCGGCGTCGAGGTCGAGCAGGTTGTTGTAGGAGAGCGGCTTGCCGCCGAGCTGACCGACCATCGACAGCACGTGCGTCCGCGCCCCGACCTGCGCGTAGTAGGCGGCGCGCTGGTGGGGGTTCTCTCCGTACGGAAGCTCGAGCACCCGCTCGAACGCGCGCACCATCAGCGGCGGGAAGTCCTCGCGCTTCTCCTGGAACCAGCGCGCGATCGCGGTGTCGTACCGGGCGGTATAGGCAAACGCCTCGGCTGCCAGGTACTCGCGCGTGGCAGACGACAGCTGCAGGTCCTGCTCGCGCAGCTCCTCGAGCACGGCGTCGTAGCTCTCGGGGCTGACCACTGGGGCCACGAACTGGGCGTTCTTCGCCGCCGCCCTGATCATCGTGGGCCCGCCGATGTCGATGTTCTCGATCACGTCGGACTCCGGCACGCCACGCGCGTTGGCGGCGCGCTCGAACGGATACAGGTTCACGCAGATCAGGTCGACGAATTCGACGTCGTGCTCCTGGGCGGAGCGCATGTGGCGTCCGTCGTCGCGAAGCGCCAGCACCCCGGCGTACAGCTTGGGGTGAAGGGTCTTGACGCGGCCGTCCATGATCTCGGGAAAGCCGGTCAGGTCCGAGATTCCGCGAACCGGGATCCCCGCATCCGACAGCTCTTGGGCGGTCCCGCCGGTGGAGATGATCTCGATGCCCAGATCGGCGAGGCCGCGGGCGAACTCCACGATCCCGGTCTTGTCGGACACCGACAGCAGCGCTCGCTGCACGCGCACCTCACTCGGCGAGATCGGCGCAAACCGCTGCTCGGCTCCCTGCGTCATGAGGCCCGACTCTATCGCTCGATGCGGACTCGGCGCGGCGCCCGAGGGTCGACCAGAACCGCTCCACGCGCAATCAATCGAACCGCTTCCGGCAGCAGCTCGTGCTCAATCGGATGCAGACCCTCGAGCACGTCGTCGGCGTCGCGCGCATCCGGCAGCTCCACGGCCCGCTGCAGGATCACCGGCCCGGTGTCCACGCCGTCGTCGACGAAGTGCACGGTCACGCCGAACACCTTGACCCCGTACTCGAGCGCCTGCTCGACCGCGTGCAGCCCCGGAAACGCCGGCAGCAGCGCCGGGTGGACGTTGATCACACGCCCGGGAAAGCGGCCGAGAAACGCGCCCGTCAATAGCTGCATGTACCCCGCCAGCACGACCAGCTCGACGTCGCGCGCCGCCAGCCAGTCGCCCATTGCCTGGTCGCGCACGACCCGATCGTCGAACGCCTCGGCAGGGAACGCCTGTGCCTCCACCCCCGCGGAGCGCGCCCGTTCCAGGGCCATCGCCGCGGGCCGGTCGGAGGCGACGGCAACGACCTCGATCCCGTCGCGGCCGTGCACGGTGTCCAGCAGCGCCTGGAGATTGGTGCCGACACCCGAGGCGAGAACCGCGACCCTCATGCGGCGCGAAGCTCCGGCGAGGCACAGACGTCACAGCACGTCCTCCCGCCGACGGGAACCGAGGGGTCGCCGAAGTAACGCAGCAGCGCAGTGCGCCGACACCCGGCACCCTCGACGTAATCCCACACACCGCGGTACTGCCGCCATCGGGCTCGCTCCACCTCGCGGGCGGAGTCCCGGCACAGCGCCAGCGCGACGCGATCCCATTCCCCGGCCAAACGGCCGGCCACGCGATCGACCGACGAAGGCTCGGGGGCGATCAGCTCGGCTCGCGCGAGGTGCCCGATCACTGCCCGCACCGACTCCTCGTCGGCGCGCGTCCCCGCGAGCTCGGACACCTCCAGGTCATAGCGCCCGTCGATTCCCGCCCAGCGCAGGCGCTCGCACACCCACTGAAACGTCTCGTCCTCGACGCGCGAGCGCTGGATGAAGTACACGTGGCGGCCCTTGTCGCGTGGCTGCGCGAACAACATGCAGCGAGCCGCGAGCCCGTCGCGGCCCGCGCGGCCTGCCTCCTGGTAGTAGGCCTCGAGCGAGGCCGGCACCGAGGCGTGACAGACGGTTCGCACGTCGGACTTGTCGATACCCATTCCGAAGGCGTTTGTGGCGACGATCACTTCGACCTCGCCGGCCATGAAGCGCTCCTGGACCCCGGCGCGCGCGCCGCGGTCAAGTCCGGCGTGATAGGAGACAACCTCGTGGCCGAGCTTGCGTGCCAGCCCCTCGGCGAGCACGTCGCTGTTGTCGCGTGTGCCGACGTAAACGATCGCGGGAAGCGCCGCGGGGTCGGCGAGCGACTCGCTCAGGCGCCGGCCCTTGACGATCGGCGTGTCGCAGCGGACCACTTCGAAGCTCAGATTGGGCCGGTCGAAGCCCGTCGCGATCCGCAGCGGATCATGCAGGTCCAGCCGCCGCACGATGTCGTCGGCGACGGCCGGCGTGGCAGTCGCGGTGACCGCCATCGTTGCTCTCGCACCGACGATCCGGGCGGCGTCCCCGAGCGAGAAGTAGTCGGGCCGGAAGTCGTGGCCCCACTGCGACACACAGTGCGCTTCGTCGACGACGAACAGGCCGACTCGCGCCTGCCGAACACGGTCCACGAACCGCTCAGAGGCAAACCGCTCGGGCGCCACGTACAGGAGCGACAGCTCACCGGCGACGGCTCGGTCCACGGCCTCGGCGTTGGCCAAAGCGCCGCGGAGCGCATTGATCACGCCGACGCGACCCGGAGCCACCTGCTCGAGCGCGGCCGCCTGGTCCTGCATCAGCGACACCAGCGGTGACACGACCACGGTCAGGTCGTCGCGGATCAGCGCGGGAAGCTGGTAGCAGAGCGACTTGCCCGACCCGGTCGGCATCACGACCAGTGCGTCGCGATCGGCCAGCGCCGCGGCCACCGCGTCGGCCTGGCCCACCCGGAAATGCTCGAATCCGAAGATCGTGCGCAGGGACTTCACGTGGTCCATGGGGCAGGCGACGATAGCGCCGCCCCCGGACCATGCAGGCGCCGCGCGCTAGGCCCGGACCAGCGGTAGCTCGGCCTCGAGCGCGTACTTGCCGTTGGCCTCTTCTGTGCCGGCCAACGGGTAATCGCCGCTGAAGCAGGCGTCGCAGTGCTCGGAGCGGGGAGAGCCGACGGCCTCGTAGACGCCCTCAAGCGACAGGTAGTGCAACGAGTCGGCGCCGAGCTCCTCGGCGACCTCCTCAACCGTCCGGCCGTGGGCGATCATCTCCTCGCGCGTCGACATGTCGATCCCGTAGTGGCAGGGGTGCTTGATCGGCGGCGCCGAGATTCGCAGGTGGACCTCGGCCGCGCCCGAGTCGCGCAGCATCTGCACGATCTGGCGGGTGGTGTTGCCGCGCACGATCGAGTCGTCGACGACGACGAGCCGCTTGCCGCCGACCACCTCGGGCAGCGGCGTGAACTTCAACCGCAACCCGAGCCGGCGCAGCTCCTGGCCGGGCTGGATGAATGTCCGCGCCACATAGCGGTTCTTGATGAACCCGTCGTCCTGCGGCAAGCCCGACGCCCGGGCCACACCACGGGCGGCGGCGTTGCCCGAGTCGGGCACCGCGATCACGAGGTCGGCGTCGACCGGCGCCTCGCGCCAGAGGATCTCGCCCATCCGCGAGCGCGACACCTGGAGCACGGTGCCGGCCATCTTCGAGTCCGGACGGGCGAAGTAGATGTGCTCGAACACGCAGAACGCGCGGCGGTCGGCCTGCGCGACGATCCGCGTCTGGATGCCGCGCTCGGTCAGCGTCACGACCTCGCCGGGAAGGACTTCGCGCAGGTACTTGGCGCCGATCAGTTCAAACGCGCACGACTCGCTGGCCACGCAATACACGGCGCCACCCGACTCGTCCTCGATCATCCCCAATGCCAGCGGGACGCAGGCCGTGCGGATCGCGGAACGCAACCACGGCGTCCTCGGTCATCGCCACCGCCGAGAACGCGCCCTTCAGACGGGGCAGCACTTCGGCGACCGCGTCCTCGATCCGCTCGGCGGGATGGGTGGCGAGCAGCGCGGCGATGATCTCCGAGTCCGAGGTGGAGCGGAACGGGACGTCGCGGCCTCGCAGCTCGGAGTGCAGCTCGACGGCGTTGATCAGGTTGCCGTTGTGGGCCAGGGCCAGCGTGCGATGGTCATCACGGACGATCGGCTGGGCGTTCTCCCACTCCGAGGAGCCGGTCGTGGAGTAGCGCACGTGGCCGATCGCCATGTCGCCGATCAGAGAGCGCAGGATGTGCTCGTCGAACACCTGGGCGACGAGGCCCTGGTCGCGGATCGCCATCAGGCTGCCGCCGCGCTGGGCGGTCGCGATCCCCGCCGACTCCTGGCCTCGGTGCTGCAGTGCGAACAGAGCGAAGTACGCCAATCTGGCGACGTCGTGCTCCGGCGCGAAGATACCGAAGACACCGCACTCGTCGCGAGGGCCATCGCGATGGTCGATCACGGTCTGCATGCCCAGCCGCTCCGGAGGCTAGCAGCGGCTTTAGACGAGCTTCGCCAGTCCGTGCTCACGGGCATCACGCAACTCGGAAACTGCGACCGCCAGCTCACCGTCGATGGCCAGCTCGGAACCCCCGACCCGGCCGATCACGGTCATCTCGGCCAGCGCTTCGGCCGGACCGGAGACGATGAAACCCTGGCCGAGCGCCTCGGCGAACGGGTCGATTCCGTTCGGGAGGGTCACGGTGGCGCCGATCGAGCCCGCGATGCAGCACTCCGCCAGCGCGACCGCGATGCCGCCCTCGGCGATGTCGTGGGCGCTGCGCAGGGCGCCCGACCGCACGCCCTCGCGGACCTCGCGGTGGGCCTGTGCGACCGCCTCCGCGTCGATTGGCGGCAACGTTCCCGCAGCGGCCCGGCCCTGCAGCTTGGCCAGCTCTGAACCGGCCAGCGCCGGATCGAACGGACCGACGAGCGCGATCGCGTCGCCCTCCTGGCCGAACGCGAGCCGGCCGGCCCGGGCGGCGTCGGGGAGCCGGCCGACGATGCCGACGACCGGTGTGGGGAAGATCGGGCCGGTGGGAGCCTCGTTGTAGAGCGACACGTTGCCGCCGACGACCGGCACGCCAAGCTGCTCGCAGGCCTCGGCGAGGCCGGTAACCGCCTCGGTCAGCTGCCATGCGACGTGCGGCTTCTCGGGGTTTCCGAAGTTCAGGCAGTTCGTGAGGCCGAGCGGCTCGGCGCCCACGCATGCCAGGTTGGCGGCGCACTCGTACACGGCCTCGGCGGCTCCGCGCCGTGGATCGCAGGCGACGCGCCGGCCGTTGCCGTCGATCGAGACCGCGATCGCCGCGCCGCCGGGCAGCGCCAGCACCGCGGCGTCGGCCTCGTCGGGGCGGCGCACCGTGCGCGACTGCACGACCGGGTCGTACTGCTCGAACACGGGGCGGCGCGAGGCGATGTTCGCGGAGCCCAGCAGCGTGAGCAGGATCCGGTCCGCGGTCTCGGTGCCGTTCAGGACCGCGGCGGGCGGTCGGTACAGAGGCTGCTCGGGCGGCTCCGGCTCCAGGTCATACAGCGGGCAGTCGTCGACCAGGATCTTCACCGGCAGGTCGGCCACGGCGGCGCCGCGCTTGAGCACGCGCAGGCGGTCGCCGGTGGTGACCGACCCGATCGGAGTGGCCAGCACCTCCCAGTGCTCGCATACGTCCAGCAGCGCTCCGACGCGCTCGGGTGCGACCACGCACAGCATCCGCTCCTGGGACTCGGAAACCATGATCTCGAACGGCTCCATACCGGGCTCGCGCAGCGGGATCTGACACAGGTCGATGTCGATCCCGACCTCGCCCTTGCTGGCCATCTCCGACACGGCGGACGTCAGGCCGGCGGCCCCCAGGTCCTGCAGGGAGGTCAGCAGGCCGCGGTCGAGCAGCTCCAGGCAGCACTCGAGCAGCTTCTTCTCAGAGAACGGGTCGCCGATCTGAACCGACGGGCGCTTGGCCTCGTCGCCCTCGCCGAGCTCGGCGCTGGCCAGCACCGACGCGCCGCCGATGCCGTCGCGGCCGGTCAGCGCTCCGAGCAGCACGACGACGTTCCCCGGGCCCGCCGCGGCGGCGCGGATCAGGCGCTCGCGCGGAGCCAGCCCCAGGCACATCGCGTTGACCAGGCAGTTCTGCTCGTAGCTCGACTCGAAGTAGATCTCGCCGCCGATCGTCGGCACGCCGATCGAGTTGCCGTAGTGGCCGATCCCGGCGACGGCTTGCGACAGCAGGTAGCGGGAGCGCTCGGATTCGGCCGGCTCGCCGAAGCGCAGCGAGTCCAGCACCGCAATTGGCCGCGCACCGATCGCGAACACGTCGCGGAGGATGCCGCCGACGCCGGTTGCGGCTCCCTGGAACGGCTCGACCGCGCTCGGGTGGTTGTGCGACTCGACCTTGAACGCGACCGCGAGCCCGTCGCCGACGTCGACTGCGCCCGCGTTCTCGCCGGGTCCCATCAGCACGTGCGGTCCCTCGGTCGGAAGGCGACGCAGCAGCCGCTTTGAGTGCTTGTAGGCGCAGTGCTCGGACCACATCAGCGACAGCATCGCGAGCTCCACGTCGTTGGGCTCGCGGCCCAGCTGATCGACGATCAGCTCGTACTCGTGGTCGGTGAGCCCGAGCTCTCTGTACTTGGCGTTAGCCGAGGATCGGGTCGCCGACATACGCTCGCATCGACTCGAAGATCTTCAGGCCGTCCGTGGAACCGGTCAGCGGATCGACCGCGTGCTCGGGGTGGGGCATCAGCCCGAACACGTTGCCGCGCTCGTTGCGCACCCCGGCGATGTCGCGCCGCGAGCCGTTGGGGTTGTGGCCGGGCGCGTAGCGCAGCACGACCTGCCCGGACGCCTCGAGGCGGTCGAGCTCGTCGTCGGAGGCGTAGAAGCGGCCGGTGGTGTGCTTGACGGGGATCGACAGCCGGTCGCCCTCCCGGCAGGCGCCGGAGAACGGGGTGTCGGCGTTGACGACCTCGAGCTCGACCTGGCGGAAGATGAACTTCAGCGAGTCGTTGGGAAGCAGGGCGCCCGGGAGCAGGTGCGCCTCGCACAGGACCTGAAAGCCGTTGCAGATGCCGAGCACGAGGCCGCCGTCGCGCGCGAACTCGGCGACCTCGTCCATCACCGGCGCAAACCGCGCGATCGCTCCGGCGCGCAGGTAGTCGCCGTAGGAGAAGCCGCCGGGGACGATCACCGCGTCGACGCCCTGGAGGTCGCGGTCGCCGTGCCACAGCAGCACCGCCTCGCCGACGCGCGCCGCGGCGTCGAGCGCGTCGATCTCGTCGCACGACCCGGGAAAGCGGATCACCCCGAACCTTCACTGGTGAGTCGGCTCCGCGATCGACTCGACGATCTCGTAGTCCTCGATCAAAGGGTTGGCCAGCAGCCGCTCGCACATCTCCGGAAGCTGTGACGGGTCCTCGACATCGAGCTCGATCAGCCGCCCGATGTGGACGTTGTCGACGCCCGTGAACCCGAGCGCCGGCAGGGCTCGCTGAACTGCCTGGCCCTGCGGATCGAGTATCCCTTGCTTTGGCCGGACCAGGACCCGGGCTCTCATGAGGCCCCGGTGCGGCGCAGCCAGTTCTCAAACAGCTCGCCGGTAACGCGCTCGTACGCCTCGACGTACTTGGCGCGGGTGCGCTCGACGATGTCGTCGGGGATCGCGGGCGCCGGCGGCGTGCGGTCCCACCCGGTCGACGACGCCCAGTCGCGGACGTACTGCTTGTCGAAGCTGGGCTGTCCCCTGCCGGGCTCGTACTGGTCGGCGGGCCAGAAGCGGGATGAGTCAGGCGTGCACACCTCGTCGCCGAGCGTCAGCGTGCCGTCCTCGTCGAGGCCGAGCTCGAACTTGGTGTCGGCGAGGATGATCCCGTTGGCGAGCGCGTGGTCGGCGGCGTGCTGGTAGAGCGCGATCGAGACGTCGCGCACGCGCTCGGTCAGCTCACGGTCGCCCACCAGCTCGACGGCGCCCTCGAAGTCGATCGCCTCGTCGTGGCCGACGTCGGCCTTCGTGGAGGGCGTGAACAGCGGCTCGGGCAGCTGGTCTGACTCGCGCAGCCCGGACGGCAGCTCGATCCCGCTGACCGCGCCGGTCTGCTGGTAGTCCTTCCAGCCCGAGCCGGTGATGTAGCCGCGCACGACGCACTCGACCGGGAGCATCGTCAGCTTGCGGACGACCATTCCGCGCCCGCGCGCCTCTTCGGGGACGCCGTCGGCGACGGAGATCAGGTGGTTGGCGACGAGGTCGTTGGTGCGCTCGAACCAGAACGTGGACAGGCCCGTGAGCACGGCGCCCTTGTCCGGAATCGGCGTCGGATGCACGACGTCGTAGGTCGAGATCCGGTCAGACGCGACGAGCAACAGCGTGTCGCCCAGGTCATAGATCTCGCGGACCTTGCCCGAGGCGAGGAGGGGCAGGTCGGCCAGAACGGTCACGTGTTGCGATGCTAGCGCGCGTTCCCGACGCAACGGTCGCGGGAAACGCGCAAAATGCAGCATCTCTCCCTCCTCGGGCCGAGGGAACCACAGACTGACCCGAGTCCGGGCTAGCGCGCCAGCGCCGGCTCAGCGGCAGGAACGATCGCGTCCAGCCGGCCGACGATCTCGTCGGCGTATCGCACGAACGGCGTGTAGTCGAAGATCGAGTCGAGGTCCAGGCCGGCGCCCGCGGGATCGCCGGCGAGCAGGTCGCGAAGCGGCATGCGCTCGTCGATCGCCTGCTGCGCAAGCCGCTGGACCACCCGGTAGGCGTCATCCCTGGTCAGCCCCGTCTCAACCAGAGCCAGCAGCACCCGCTGGGAGAACAGCGCGCCATAGGTCAGGTCGAGGTTGGCGCGCATCCGTTCTGAGTCGACCACCATCCCGCGCACGAGCGCGAGCGCGCGACGCTGCATGTGGTCGAGCAGCGTGGTCGAGTCGGGCAGGATCACGCGCTCGACCGACGAGTGCGAGATGTCGCGCTCGTGCCACAGCGCCACGTCCTCGAGTCCGGCCTGGGCATTTCCGCGCAGCACCCGAGCGAGCCCGGTGATCTGCTCTGACTTGATCGGGTTGCGCTTGTGGGGCATCGCGCTCGAGCCCTTCTGGCCGGCGCCGAATGGCTCGCGAACCTCGCCCACCTC
This sequence comes from uncultured Solirubrobacterales bacterium, assembly GCA_963725925.1. Lineage (GTDB taxonomy): Bacteria > Actinomycetota > Thermoleophilia > Solirubrobacterales > Solirubrobacteraceae > Palsa-465. The sequence continues at coordinate 175,628 of CAVSAY010000016.1, read as the reverse complement.
GGTCCGGGCAAGATGGCGCAGCTCGGTGGCGAAGCGCTCGAGGCCGGCGCCCGCGAGCGCGATCGCCTGCAGCAGCTCGGCGTGGCGGTCGCGCGCGACGACCTGGGTGGAGACCGACTCGCGCTCCAGTCCCAGCCGCGCCAGCACGCGCTCCTCGAAGTCGGGCGACGTCGCCGAGTAGGTCCCGACCGCGCCCGACAGCGCGCCGACGGTCGCCTGCTCGAATGCCCGCTCGAGCCGTCGCAGGTTGCGCTCGGCCTCGAACGCGAACCCGGCGAGCTTGATCCCGAACGTGGTCGGCTCGGCGTGGATCCCGTGGGTGCGGCCCGCGCACAGGGTGTGGGCGTGCTTCCGGGCCTTGGCGGCGAGCTCCTGCACGAGCAACCGCGAGTCGGGCAGCACGAGCTCGCCGACGCGCCGAAGCTGGAGCGCCAGGCCGGTGTCGAGCACGTCGCTGGACGTCAGCCCGTGGTGGATCCACCGTCCGGCGGGTCCCGCGGAGGCCGCGAGCACATCGACGAACGCGGCCGTGTCGTGGTCGGTGACCTTCTCGCGCTCGTTGATCGCGTCGACGGTGAACGTCGCCGAGCGGATCGCGTCGAGCTCGGATTCGGTCGGGCCGTCGAGCTCCTCGGAGGCGGCTACCTCGACCTGGCGCATCGCCTCAAAGCGCGCGTCGTCAGACCAGACCTCGGCCAGCTCGGGCCGTGTGTACCGCTCGATCACTCAGATACTGAGGATACGCGCGGCGAGAACGGCGGCATTGCGCGCGTTGTCGATGCCCACGCAAGCCACCGGGACGCCCGGGGGCATCTGCGCGATCGACAGCAGCGCGTCCAGGCCGCCGGCCACGGAAGTCCTGCTCGTCAGCGGCACGCCGATCACCGGCAGGTCCGAGTGCGCCGCAACAACCCCGGGCAGCGCCGCCGACAGCCCCGCCCCGGCGATGATCACGCGCAGGCCGCGCAGCCGGGCGTTCTTGGCGTAGTCGGCGACCACGTCGGGCTCGCGGTGAGCGGACATCACGCGGACCTCGCTGCTGATCCCGCGCTCCTGCAGCTCCTGCTCAGCGCGCTCCATCGCGGGCATGTCGCTCTTGGAACCCATCACGATCCCGACCAGCGGCGAGTCGACCGCGATGTCCTCGAACTCCGAGGCCGGCTCGGCGTACGTCCCCGCCTCCTGCTCGCTCATGCCCTCACCGCCCGCAGCGCGATGTCGCGCCGCATCTGCCTGCCGTCGAACTCGATCATGTCCGCGGCAGCATATGCAGAGTCGCGGGCGGCGGCGGCGTCGGCGCCCAGCGCGGTCACGCCGAGCACACGGCCGCCGGCGGTGACGAACGATCCGTCGGGGCCGCGCGCGGTGCCCGCGTGGGTGACCCAGACGTCGTCGGGAACACGATCCAGGCCGGTGATCCGGTCGCCGCTGGACGAGCTCGCGGGGTAGCCCCGGCTGGCGAGCACGAGGGTCACGGCCGTGTCGGGTGTCCAATCCAGGGTCACCCCGCTCAGGCCCCCCGGGACCAGCGCCAGCTCGAACAGCTCGAGCAGATCGGTCTGCAGCCGCGGCAGGATCGCCTGCGTCTCGGGATCGCCGAAGCGGACGTTGAACTCGAGCACGCTGAACCCGTCGGCGGTCATCATCAGGCCCGCGTACAGGACCCCACGGAAAGGGATTCCCCGTCGCGCCAGCTCCCGCAGGACCGGCTGATGCACCACTTCGCAGATCTCGGCCGCGCGCTCGGCGTCGACGCCCGGCACCGGCGAGTAGGAGCCCATGCCGCCCGTGTTGGGCCCCTCGTCGTCGTCGAAGATCCGCTTGTAGTCCTGCGCGGAGGCCAGCGGCAGCGCCACCTCCCCGTCGCACAGCGCCAGCAGCGACAGCTCCTCGCCGACGAGGTGGTCCTCGATCACCACGCGCTCGGTTCCGAACTTGCGCCCCACCAGCAGCTCGTCGAGCGCCTCTGCCGCCTGCGCCTCGTCCTGGGCGATGATCACGCCCTTGCCGGCCGCCAGGCCGTCGGCCTTGATCACCGCGGGATAGCGGTCGATCGCCGCCATGCCGGCCTGCGGATCGGTGACGACGACGTAGCCGGCCGTGGGCACGCCGGCGGCCTCCATCACCTCCTTGCAGAACGCCTTGGAGCCCTCCAGCCTCGCCGCCTCCCGCGTGGGGCCGAAGCACCGGATGCCGGCCGCCGCCAGCGCGTCGGCGAGGCCGGCCACGAGCGGCGCCTCGGGGCCGACCATCACCAGGTCGACCGCCTCAGATTTCGCCGCGGCCACTAGCCCCGCGACGTCGTCGGCCGCGATGTCCAGGGTCCGGACCTCCTCCGCGATCCCGGCGTTGCCGGGCGCGCAGATCAGCTCGGGCTCCTGGGGTGAGCGCAGCAGCGCGTGCACGATCGCGTGCTCACGCGCGCCCGCTCCGACGACAAGAACCCGGGGGGCCGCTGTCACTAGTGCTTCCCGCCGTGGATGCCGTCGCACCGAGAGCCGTCGCGGGTGGATGACTTGCAAGGACGCAGGAGGTGACGCGCAGCAGCGCTGCGCGAGCCGACGAGGACGTAGCCAGGCGCCGCCCGAGGCGGCTCGAATGCGACGGTATCTGCGGTGGGGAGCACTTAGATGAGACCTATGAAGTCGTCGATCGGGATCGCCGTCAGCGTCAGGTACTTGCCGGTTCCGCGTGAGCCGAGCTCGAGCGAGACGCGCGCGATCGTCTTCTCGTCCGGCGCCTCGACGACGTTCAGGAAGTCGAACTGGCCGAGCGTCGCCCACTGCGCCTTGACCGTGGCGCCGAGCTGCTCGATCTCGCGATTGACCTCTTTGATGCGGCCGGGGTTGTTCTTGATCGTCTGGACCCCCTCAGGGGTGAGCGTTGACAGCATGATGTAGGTCGGCACGGTCGCCTCCTTCGTCGGTGGTGGACCGGATCGTGGGTCGAGTGACTTCTACCAGTAATCTCCGGCCGCAGGCAGGGGGTTGCCCGATGGCGTTACCGGAGACCAGATTCGCACGAGCCGGCGAGCTGAGCATCGCCTACCAAGTCGTTGGCGAAGGCGACGTCGACGTGATCCTGGTGCCGCAGTGGCTGTCGAACATCGAGGAGTACTGGGAGCACCCGTCGGCTTCGTACTTCCTGCGTCGGATCGCCTCGTTCAGCCGCCTGATCATGTTCGACAAGCGCGGCAGCGGGCTGTCTGACCCCGTCCCGACCACGCAGACGCTCGAGGAGCGGATGGACGACGTGCTGGCGGTGATGGACGCCGTCGGCTCCGAGCGTGCGGTCCTGTTCGGCCCCTCGGAGGGCGGTCCGATGGCGGCGCTGTTCGCGGCCACCTACCCCGAGCGCTGCGTCAGCCTGGTCCTCTACGGGGCGTGCGCGCGGTGGCTCGAGGCCCCCGACTATCCGGAGGGGCGGCCACCGGCGCTCGTCGCCGCGATCGGCAAGCACTGGATCGACGGGTGGGGCTCGGGTGCGTCGCTGAACGTGCTCGCGCCGTCGCTGGCCAAGGACACCGGCTTTAGGCGCTGGTGGGGGCACTTCGAGCGCCACTCCGTGCGTCCCGGCATGGTGCGCCCGATCCTCGAGACGATCAACGCGCTCGATGTGCGCGCAGTGCTGCCGGCGATCCAGGTCCCGACGCTGATCATCCATCGCCGCGGCGATCGCCTCGTCGATGTCGGCAACGGCCGTTACCTGGCCGCCAACATCCCGGGCGCGCGCTACCTGGAGCTGCCCGGCGACGACCACATCTACTTCGCGGGCGACGCCGACGCGCTGCTTGACGAGATCGAGGAGTTCGTCACGGGCGCGCGCGGCACCCACGACCCCGATCGCGTCCTCGCGACGGTGATGTTCACCGACATCGTCAGCTCCACCGAGCACGCGGCGCGCCTGGGCGACCGGCGCTGGCAGCTGTTGATGTCAGACCACGACGAGCTGTTCTCAAACCAGATCTCCGTCTACCGGGGACGCACGATCCGCAGCACCGGCGACGGCGTGTTCGCGTCCTTCGACGGGCCTGCACGGGCGATCCGCTGCGCGTTGTCACTGGTCGAGGCCGCGCGCCGCTTGGACGTGGAGATCCGCGCCGGCCTGCACACCGGCGAGTGCGAGCTCGCCGGCGACGACCTCGCGGGAGTCACCGTGCACATCGGCGCGCGGATCGCCGACCTCGCCGAGCCGCATCAGGTGCTCGTGTCCGGAACCGTGCGCGACCTCGTCGTGGGCTCGAACATCGCGTTCAGCTCACGCGGCGTCCAAGCGCTGAAGGGCGTGCCGGGCGAGTGGCCGCTTTACATGGTTGATAGGCCGGGGCACGAGGCCCCGGCCTGAGATTTGGCTTACTCGGCTGCCGCGGGAGCGGCGACTTCGGCGCGCTCGAGCACAAGGTCGCCGTCGGCTGCGTCGACCACGACGGTGTCGCCGGCCGCGAACCGGCCCTCGAGGATCGCCAGCGCCAGCCGGTCGACCAGCCGCTTCTGGATCACCCGCTTGAGCGGGCGGGCGCCGTAGGTCGGGTCGTAACCCAGGTTCCCCAGCAGCGTCCTGGCGGTGTCGGTCAGCTCCACCTCGATGTCGCGCTCGCGCACGCGCTTGATCAGGCGCTCGACCTGGATGTCGACGATCTCACCGATCTGCTCGCGGGACAGTGGGTCGAACTCGACGATGTCGTCGAGGCGGTTGATGAACTCGGGCTTGAAGTGAGCCTCGACGCCCGCGCGACCGCCCGGGATGTTCGAGGTCATGATCAGCACCGTGTTCTTGAACGACACGGTTCGGCCCTGGCCGTCGGTCAGACGACCGTCGTCCATCACCTGAAGCAGCGCGTTGAACACGTCGGGATGGGCCTTCTCGATCTCGTCGAGCAGCACCACCGAGTAGGGCCGGCGGCGCACCGCCTCGGTCAGTTGACCGCCCTCCTCGTAGCCGACGTAGCCCGGAGGCGCTCCGACCAGCCGCGAGACCGAGTGCTTCTCCATGTACTCCGACATGTCGATGCGCACGATCGCGTCCTGGGTGTCGAACATGAACTCTGCGAGCGCCCGAGCCAGCTCGGTCTTGCCGACGCCGGTCGGGCCGAGGAACAGGAACGTGCCGATCGGACGGTCGGGGTCCTGGAGGCCGGCACGCGAGCGCCGCAGCGCCGACGACACCGCCTCAACCGCCTCGTCCTGGCCGATCACCCGCCGGTGCAGCCGCTCCTCCATGTGCACGAGCTTCTCGATCTCGCCCTCCATCAGGCGCGAGACCGGGATCCCGGTCCACTTGGCGACGACCTCGGCGACGTCATCGGAGTCGACGACGTCCTTTAGGAACTTCGCCTCGGGTGCGGCGCCAGAGGCCTCGGCTGACTCGGCCTGCTCGAGCTGCTTCTCGAGCTCGGGGATCGTCCCGTACTGGAGCTCGGCGGCACGCCCGAGGTCGGACTCGCGCTGGGCGCGCTCGAGCTCGGTCTTGGCCTGGTCGAGCTTCTCCTGCAGCGCGGCGACCGCGCCGACGGTCTCCTTCTCGCGCTGCCACTCGGCGTGCATCGCGTCGGAGCGCTCGCGCTCCTCGGCGAGCGTGCGCTCGAGCTGCTCGCGCCGGGCGAGGGTGCCCGGGTCGTCGTCGTCGCCCAGCGACTGAAGCTCGATCTCGAGCTGCATGATGTGCCGGTCGACCTCGTCGATCTCGGTCGGCTTTGAGTCGATCTCCATGCGGATCCGCGAGGCGGCCTCGTCGACCAGGTCGATCGCCTTGTCGGGCAGGAACCGGTCGGCGATGTAGCGCTGGCTGAGCGTCGCCGCGGCCACCAGCGCGGAGTCCTGGATGCGGACGCCGTGGTGGACCTGGTAGCGCTCCTTGAGCCCTCGCAGGATCGCGATCGTGTCCTCGACGGTGGGCTCGCCGACGTATACCGGCTGGAAGCGGCGCTCGAGCGCGGGGTCCTTCTCGATGTGCTTGCGGTACTCGTCGAGCGTGGTCGCGCCGATCGCGCGCAGCTCGCCGCGGGCCAGCATCGGCTTGAGCATGTTGCCGGCGTCGATCGAGCCCTCGGCGGCGCCCGCGCCGACGATCGTGTGCAGCTCGTCGATGAACACGACGACCTGTCCCTGGGCGTCTGAGATCTCCTTCAGGACGGCCTTCAGCCTGTCCTCGAACTCGCCCCGGTACTTGGAGCCGGCGACCATCGCGCCGATGTCGAGCGACACAAGCTTGCGGTCGCGCAGGCCCTCGGGGACGTCGCCGTCGACGATCCGCTGGGCAAGGCCCTCGACGATCGCCGTCTTGCCGACGCCGGGCTCGCCGATCAGGACCGGGTTGTTCTTGGTCCGGCGGCTGAGCACCTGGATCACGCGGCGGATCTCGTCATCGCGCCCGATCACCGGGTCGAGCTTGCCGGTCGCGGCGGCCTCGGTCAGGTCGCGTCCGAAGCGCTCGAGCGCCTGGAACTTGTCCTCGGGGTTCTGGTCGGTGACCTTGTGGCTGCCGCGGACCTCGGCGAGCGCCTTGAGCAGCTCGTCGCGAGACGCGCCGGCAGTGCGCAGTGCCTCGCCGGCCTTGCCGGGGTGCGCCGCGATCGCCAGCAGCAGATGCTCGGTGGAGACGTACTCATCCTTGAGCTCGCGCATCTCGGTCTCGGCGGTGCGCAGGATCTGGACGAGCTCGCTCGAGCCGCCCGCCGGCTCGGACCCGCCCTGCCCGCTCAGCTTCGGCAGCGCGTCAAGCGCGCGCCCGAGCTCCTGGCGGATCGATGCGGGATCGACGCCCAGCTTGCGCAGCACCGGAACGACCACGCCCCCTTCCTGCTCGAGCAGCACCGCGAGCAGATGCTCGGGCGTGGTCTGGGGGTTGCGGCGGTCGTCGGCGAGCCGCTGTGCGGCCGCAATCGCCTCCTGTGTCTTGATCGTAAGTCTGTCTGGTTGCATATTTTCGTTGTGCCTCGGCCTGGGTTTCAGAGAAATCTAAGTCTTGGTGACTTAGATTATGGCAGGTTCGGGCGAGAAATCCAGGGGCATTTCGCCGGCGTCGGGTTTTTAACGGCCCAATGAGGGAGGGACGAGGGCTAACTCGGGACCTCGAAGGGTGCATAACACGACAATGGCCACGATTCCGCCGAAGCGTGTCGTGAAACGCGCCCTATACGGTGCTTAACACGGCACGCTTCGGGCCTGGACGCTCGAATGTCGTGTTATGCACCCTCCGGCCGCCCGAGACCCGTGCGGCCAGGCAAACCCGACATCCCTGCTCCTCAATGAGCCGTTGACGTTAAGCCCGCGGCCCCGTCCCAGAGCCAGACGGAGCCCGACAGCTCAGCCGTGAATGCGCAGCGTCTTGGACCCTGTCTGCTTGACGACGTGGGTGCCCGCGCCGTACAGCCGTCCGAACACCGTGATCGTGATGCCCCGGTGGTGATGTAACCCCGAGCGCATCTTGCCCAGGTGCTTGCGGCCGAAGCCCATCAGGACCGTGGTCTTGCCGGCAGCGCCCAGCGCGGCGATCCCCGAGAAGATCTTGAACGCCTTGCCGCGGCCGATCCGGACGTCGGCCAACGCGCCGACCCGGCAGGCCGCCGAGCACGACAAGGTCGCGAACAGAGCCCCGAGCTTGGCGGGATGCTGATGGCGCGGGAGCGACAGGCCCACCCGCGGGTGAATCAGCTGCTCCGCCGCCGAGGTCAGACCCGCAACGTTGACGCTGCCCCATCCCGACGCTCGGTCGAAGCCGGGACCGGCCTTGCAGCACCCGAGCGAGCGGTGGCTGCGGGTGATGAACGGGCCGATGTCGTTGCTGAACTCCTGTACGTCGGAGAACACCAGGCCGCGCAATGCCCGATTGCGGCCGATCTTGTAGAGCAGCGGGTTGGCGAAGCCGACGCCCTGTCGGCCGTTCAGGCGCAGCGCCTCGTCGACCACCGCGAGGCCGCCGGCGAGCAGCGGCGTCGCCGCGCTGGTGCCGCCGACCGTCTGCCACGGGTTGGTGCTCTCGGAGTTGACGCAGTCGGGCGTGGCCGAGCAGAACACGGTGTAGCCGGGCGCGATGTCGGCGAGCATCGACACGTCGGGGAGGAAGCGACGGTCTTTCGTGACCGTCCCCTTCTGGTACGAGGGCCGCTTGAACAGCTGGCTGGTGCCACCGCCGCCGGCCGCCCCGGGCTGCAACGACGTGTCGTTCCAGACGATCTGGGCGGCGATCGTGTTGGCGGGCGTCAGCGCGAAGTTGGTGCCGCCGACGCCCGTGACCCACGGCGACGACGACGGGTAATTGACCGACAGGCGGGCGATGGGCGCGCCGGTCAGGTCGACGCAGTCGGCCGAGCCCTGGTCACCGCTGGAGGCCAGGAATGAGATGCCGCTGCCGGCGGCCATCGCGAGCGACCCCTCGACCGAGCGCAGTCCCTTCAACCCGATCGCGAGAAACACGTCGGGCTCGCACAATCCCAGCGAGGCCGAGATCACCTGCGGCTTGAAGCCGCGGTTCTGCAGCGGCGAGGTCAGCGCGCGCAAAGTGGCGGACGCACTGGGCTTGGTCTCATAGACGTCAATGCCCTTTAGACCGGGTGCGGCCGCATCGAGCACCTCGACGTCGAGCGTCGCCTCCCCACCGGGCGGCAACGCGTGCTTGAGCCCGACGCCGAAACCTCTCACCGGGGGCACGCTCAGGCCGAAGCAGCTCGCAAACGAGGTGAGGTCGGAGAAGCGGAAGCCGTCGATCTCGATCAGCGCCACGCGCTCGCCCTCGCCGTGGAGCCCCGCTCCGAACAAGGGCGCGAAGCCGTACGCGGTCTCGTACTGATTGGGCGTGAAGCCCTGCACCGCCAAAGCCGGTCCGCAACCCGACTGGGAGCCCGTCAGCGGCGCCACCGAGGACGGCTGGCCGGCGGCGGCGTGAGCCCTGACATCGGCTCCCACCCCGGTCTTGGCCTTGGCTCGCACTCCCTTGGACGCGTGGGTGTAGGACTTGCCGGTGAGCGAACGAGTGTCGAGCCCCACGACGGTCGTGACGAGCCCCTGCAAAGCGGTCGGCACCCGCGCGGCGTGCGTCGGTGCGACGAACCGGCCCAGGCGGGCGGCGTGGAACACCGCAAGCGGCGTGCTGAACACCCGCGCGGCCCGTGGAGCGCTCATCGTCGCGTCGACGAACAGACGGGTCGCGTCGAGCTTGACGTCGGTGGCCCCGGCGGCGCGCATGTAGGCCATCACCCTCGAGCTGGCCGCTGGGCTGGCTCCAAAGCGCCTGGCCAGCGTCGCGATCGACTCATACTGGCCGTAGCTGGGCGACCCCGGCGTGTTCACCGACTGCGCAAAGCTCTCCAATCCGGCGAGGTCGGCGTTCAGCGGCAGCACCAGCTGCAGCTGCTGCTGGCGGGGAACCGGACCCACCCGGGTTGCCTGTGCGACCGGGCCGGATGCGAGCGCGCTGGGCGCCAAAAACGCCAGCACTGCTGCGACTATGCCCAAAGCTCCCCAGGTGCGCACGGGCAGGATCGTTGCACAAGTTCGAGGGCTGCGAGCTTCTATTGCCGGCCCGCGCGCGACCGATCGCGCAACGGCAGTACCTAGGAGCCGGGTCGGTCGACCTGGATCTTGAAGCTCTTCATGTCGGCCGTTCGGACGATCTCGCCGCCCTTCACATACGGCACGACCTCGGCGCGGAGCTCGCGGCGCAGCGACTCCAGCCGCTCGACCTCGGCCTTGAGCTCTGCCGCGCGCTTCTCGAGCGCCCTGACCTTGCGCGACATCAGGTCGAGCTGCTCCTCGAGCTCGAACACGCGCTCCACTCCGGCCAGGTTCATGCCCAGCTCGGCCGTCATCTCCTGGATGCGCCGGAGCCGGTCCACGTCCTGGTGGGAGTACAGCCGCGTGCCCTTCGGCGAGCGCTGGGGCTCGATCAGCCCACGCGCCTCGTACATCCGCAGCGTCTGTGGATGCATGTCAGCGAGCTCCGCGGCGACCGAGATCATGAACACGCCGCGGTCGGAGGACACCTGCACCGTCGTCCGGGTGGTTCGTCGCATCGCCATCTCAAGCTTCCTTTCTTGCCTTCGCGTCGCCCGCGTCCTCGAACAGCTTCGCGCGCGGATCGCCGTTCATCACCTTCGAAAGCCTGTCCACCGCCTCCTGCTGCTCGGGCGTCAGCTTTGCCGGCACGTCGATCAGGAAGCGGTAGTGAATGTCGCCCCGCCCCTTGCCGCCGAGCCTGGGCGGCCCTTCGCCGCGCAGCCGCTGCACGGTCCCGTGCTTGGTGCCGGGCGCCACGCGCAGGCGCTTTGAGCCGTTCAGCGTCGGGACCTCGACCACGGCTCCCTGCACGGCCTCGGGGATCGACAGCGGGACCTCGACCTCGAGGTTGTCGCCCGCCCACTTGAACACCGGGGAGTCCGACACGCGCGTGATCACGTACAGGTCTCCCGGCTGGGATCCGCGAAGCCCCGCCTCGCCCTTGCCGGCCAGTCGCACACGGCTGCCGTCGTGGACGCCCGCCGGAATGTTGACCCGCAGTCGGCGCACGCTGCGCTGCGCACCCGAGCCGCTGCACGTCGGGCACGGGTCCTCGATCACGGTTCCGGAGCCGCCGCAGTTGGAGCACGGCTGCGAGATCGAGAAGATCCCCTGGCTCTGCGCCTCGACGCCGCGGCCGTCGCACACCGGACACACCTTCGGAGTCGTGCCGGGCTTGGCGCCCGTGCCGTGACAGGTCGGACATGCCTTCGAGGTCGGCACCGCAAGCGGTACCTGCGAGCCGTTGACCGCCTGGTCGAAGCTCAGCGACACCTCGGTCTCGAGGTCACGGCCGCGCGGCGCGGCGCGTCCTGCGCGCACGTCGCCCTGGCGTCCGCCGGGGCCGCGCTGGGCCCCGCCGCTGCCGAACAGGTTCGAGAGGATGTCGGAGAAGCTGCCCCCGAACGCGCCCGGATCGAAGCCGCCACCGCCTCCGGTTGCGAACCCGAACGGGCCGGTCCCCCGGTCGTAGGCCTTGCGCTTGTCGGCATCCGACAACACGTCGTGCGCCTGCGAGATCTCCTTGAAGCGCTCCTCGGCCTTCTTGTCACCGGGGTTGCGGTCCGGGTGGTACTGGCGCGCGAGCTTGCGATAGGCCTTCTTGATCTCCTCGTCGGAGGCATTCTTGCCTACTCCGAGGGTCTTGTAGTAGTCGGGACGCGACGCCACGATGTCGTTCTCCTATCAGGCAGCGACGACGACCCGAGCGGGACGGATCACGAAGTCACCGAGCCGGTATCCGCGCTGGTAGACCTCGACGATCGTCCCCGGCTGCGCGCCCTCGACCGGCTGTTGCGCGATCGCCTCGTGGCGCTGTGGGTCGAACTGCTCGCCCTTTGGCTCAAAGCGCTCGATCCCCAGGCGCGACAGCGCGGCGATCACGTCCGCGTGAACCAGCTTGATTCCCGACACGAGCGTCGAGGCGCCGTTGTCGCCATCGTGCTGGGCGACCTCCAGCGCGCGGTCGAGGTTGTCGACGGCGGGCAGCAGCTCCTTGGCGAGCTTGGCGACCCCGCGATCCTGCGCGGCCGCGGTCTCGCGTGCCGCGCGCTTGCGGTAGTTCTCGAAGTCGGCCTTGGTGCGCTGCGCCAGCGCGAGGTACTCGTCGGCCTTCTTGGCCTTCTCGTAGATCTGCTCGACGTCGCGCTCCAGCGCGTCCTCGGGCGTCGCCTCGGCGGTCGCCTCCAGCTTGTCGGGCTCGGAGTCGGCGGGCGCCGGCTGCGGCTCGGGCACGACCGGATTGCCCGGACCGCCATCGGGCGCGCCCTGCCGGGGCGAGCCCTGCGGAGCCGAAACCGGCGCCTCAGGCTCGCCCGGCGCAAACTCCGGAGCGTGCTTTGGGTTGGGGACCATGGCTTACTTGCCCTCGTCCACGACCTCGGCGTCGACGACGTCCTCAGCGCCCGCGCCGTTGGTCGACGCGCCGGCGCCATCGGCGCCGTCCTCTGCGCCGGCGGATGACGCCGCCTGCTCCTGGGCGCGCTGGTACATCGCCTCGGAGACCTTGTGGAACGCCGACTGCAGCGTCTCGGTCTTGGCGTTGATCGCGGCGGCGTCGTCACTGGTCAGCGACTCGCGGACCTCCTTGATCGCTGCCTCGATCTCGTCCTTGGAGCTCGCGTCGACCTGCTCGCCCAGGTCCTTGAGCTGGCGCTCGGCCTGGTAGGCGGCGTTCTCGCCGTTGTTGCGCGCCTCCGCCAGCTCACGCAGGCGGCGGTCGTCCTCGGCGTGTGACTCGGCGTCGGTCACCATCCGCTTGATCTCGTCGTCCGAGAGGCCGGAGCCGGACCGGATCTCGATCTTCTGCTCCTTGCCGGTGCCCAGGTCCTTGGCCGACACGTTCAGGATCCCGTTGGCGTCGATGTCGAACGCGACCTCGATCTGCGGGATGCCGCGCGGCGCGGGCGGGATGCCCGTCAGCTGGAACTTGCCCAGCGACTTGTTGTAGGTGGCCATCTCGCGCTCGCCCTGGAGCACGTGGATCTCGACCGACGGCTGGTTGTCCTCGGCCGTCGAGAAGACCTCGCCCTTGCGGGTCGGGATCGTGGTGTTGCGCTCGATCAGCTTGGTCATCACGCCGCCCTTGGTCTCGATTCCGAGCGTCAGCGGGGTGACGTCCAGCAGCAGCACGTCCTTGACGTCGCCGGCCAGGACTCCTGCCTGGATGGCGGCGCCGACGGCCACGACCTCATCCGGGTTGACGCCGCGGTGCGGCTCCTTGCCGGTGAGCTCCTTGACCTTCTCCTGGACCGCGGGCATGCGGGTCATACCGCCGACGAGCACGACGTGGTCGATGTTCGCGGCGCCCTTGTCCTTGGCGTCGTCGAGCGCCTGGCGCACCGGGGCGATGGTGCGGTCGAGCAGCGAGCTCGTGAGCTCGTTGAGCTTCGCGCGCGTCAGTCGCATGTCGAGGTGCTTGGGGCCGCTGGAGTCGGCCGTGATGAACGGCAGGTTGATCTGCGTCTCCTGCGTGGTGGAGAGCTCGATCTTGGCCTTCTCGGCCGCCTCGTAGAGACGCTGCAGCGCCATCGGGTCGGCGCTCAGGTCGATTCCCTGAGACTTCTTGAACTCCGAAACGAGCCAGTCGACGATCGCCTTGTCGAAGTTGTCGCCGCCGAGGTGGTTGTCACCGGCGGTTGCCTTGACCTCGAACACGCCGTCGCCGATCTCGAGCACGGACACGTCGAAGGTGCCGCCACCGAGGTCGAACACGAGGATCGTCTGGTCGGACTCCTTGTCCAGGCCGTAGGCGAGCGACGCGGCGGTCGGCTCGTTGATGATGCGCTTGACGTCAAGGCCGGCGATCTTGCCTGCGTCCTTGGTCGCCTGGCGCTGGTCGTCGTTGAAGTACGCGGGGACGGTGATCACCGCGCTGTCGACGCTCTCGCCCAGGTAGGACTCGGCGTCGGTCTTCAGCTTCTGAAGGATCATCGCGCTGATCTCGGGCGGCGAGTACTGCTTGCCACCGGCCTCAACGCGAGCGTCGCCACCGGGTCCGGAGACGACCTTGTACGGCACGATCGACTCCTCTTCGCGCACCTCGGCCTCCTTGCGGCCCATGAAGCGCTTGATCGAGAAGACCGTGTTCTGCGGGTTGGTGACAGCCTGGCGCTTGGCCACGGTGCCGACCAGTCGCTCACCCGACTGGGTGAACGCGACGACCGACGGCGTCGTACGGCCGCCCTCGGCGTTCTCGATGACCGTCGGCTCGCCGCCCTCGAGCACAGCCATGCACGAGTTCGTTGTTCCGAGGTCGATTCCGATCGTCTTTCCCATCTGTCTTTCTACTCCTAAGTAGTCGTAAAAATCTAAGCGGGAGCGTAGCAGATTTGACTTCGCGGCCCGGGCTCGGGGGTGTCGAGGCCGAACGTCAACGACCCATTGAGGGAGAGGATGAGGGGTTACGGCGACCGGACGAGGTCCCTGAGCCCGGGAGGCCTCTCGAGGGTGCATAACACGACAACGCGTCGCTCCGAGCCGAGGCCTGTCGTGCTGTGCACCCTATGGGGCGCGTTTCACGACACACTTCGCCCGAATCGTCGCGATTGTCGCGTTATGCACCCCTTTTACGGGCCTGAACCCGCCCGCATCTCGCCCTTCAATGGGTCTTTGACGTTCGACCCTCAGGGCGCCCCGCCGCCATGAACTCCGCCGCGCTCGGGCACATCCGCTGCAGCGCGCACTCCCAGCAGTTCGGCCGCCGCGCGTGACACGTCCGCCGGCCGTGCCGCAGCAGGTTCATGTGAAACTCGAGCTCCTCGTCGGGCGGCGTGATCTCGAGCATGGTGTCGTGCAGCTCCTCGAACGGCGCCTTGGGCCGGAACAGGCCCAGCCGGGTGCCGACCCGCGACACGTGCGTATCGACCGGCACGTCGCGCATGCCCAGCGCGAACAGCAGCACGCAGGCGGCGGTCTTGCGCCCGACGCCCGGCAGCGAGGTGAGGTACTCCTGCGCTTCGGGCACGGTCAGATCGTCAAGCCAGTCGAGCGACAGCTCACCGCCGGGCGCGGTGTCGCTGATCGCGCGCAGGATCGACTTGATCCGCGCGGACTTGACCTTCGAGATCCCGCCGGGGCGGATCGCCTCCTCGATCTCGTCCACGGGAGCGTCGCGAACGCGAACCCAGGTGTCCCCGGGGAAGCGCTCGCGCAGCGCCAGGTAGGCGACGTCGCGGTTGCGGTCGTTGGTCGACTGCGACAGCACGGTGAGGATCAGCTCGGCGATCGGATGGCCGTGCGGCTTGGCCTGAGGGATCCCGTAGACGAGTCGCAGCCGGTCACGAATCGCGCGCACGCGGCGCGGCGGGGGCTTCCTCCACTCGCCGGACTCGCCGGACCGCGTCCCGCTCTGCTTCGTCGCGCTCAAGAGCGAGGACGTTATCCTCGGCCGGGGTTGAGCGTCGACGAGCATACGATTGAACTCGCCGGTTCGCCCGCCTTCTATCGCACAGCACCCGCGCCAGGCGTCCCTGCGCTGTACGTGCACGGCGTGCCGACCAGTTCAGATGACTGGATCTCATTCCTCGAGCGCAGCGGCGGGATCGCTCCCGACCTGATCGGCTTTGGAAGGTCGGGAAAGGGCGGCAACTTGGACTACACGATCGGAGGCCTGACGGACTTCCTCGAGCGGCTGCTCGAGCACCTCGGGATCGATCGCGTCAAGCTGGTCGTCCACGATTGGGGCGCGGCCGTGGGACTCGCGTTCGCGCAGCGCAACCCGGAGCGAATCGAACGGATCGTGCTGATCAACGGCGTGCCGCTGTTTCCCGCTCCGGACGTTCGCTGGCACCGACTTGCCCGCCTGTGGGTCCGCCCCTGGATCGGCGAGCTCGTGATGGGCGCGACGACTCGCGGCGTGCTCGCACGCACCCTGCGTAGCGGCACCGCGGACCCAGACGCCTGGCCGGACGCGCGGATCGCCTCGATCTGGAAGCAGTTCGACCAGGGCACCCAGCGCGCGATCCTGCGCCTGTACCGGTCGGCCGGCGAAACCGAGCTCGTGCGCACCGGCGCGGCGCTCGATCGCCTCCAGGCCCCGGCGCTGATCGTCTGGGGCGACGCGGATCCGTGGCTGCCGGCCGCAGTCGGCGAGACGTATGCCGCGGTCCTGCCCCACGCGACCGTCGACCACGTGCAGCACGCCGGTCATTGGCCGTGGCTCGACAGCCCCGACGTCGTCGACCGGGTGGCTTCGTTCCTCCAGGACGCCGCGTGAGCACAACGCTGCTCGACCGCCCCGTCCGCGAGCGCCGACCGCTTCTCGGCGGCAGCGGCCGGATCGATCCGCGTCGCGTCGCCCCGACGCTCGTCGCGGCGGCGTTCGCGGCCGCCTACGTGATGGTCTCGCCCCCGAGCCTCGACCTCGCGGCGCACCTGCTCCGCGCGAAGCTGTTTTCGAGCGAGGGCTTCGGGATCTGGAACAACTGGTGGTACGGAGGCCATCACGTTCCCGGCTACAGCGTCCTGTTCCCGCCGATCGCCGCGGCGCTCACGCCGCAGGTCGCGGCCGGCCTCGCGGCCTGCGGTAGCGCGGCGCTGTTCGAGATGTTGGCGCGCGACCAGTTCGGCGAGGACGCCTGGCTCGGCGCGTTGTGGTTCGGCGCCGGCACCGCGACCAACCTGTTCACCGGCCGCCTCACGTTCGCGTTCGGCCTGTTGCCGGCGATCGCCAGCACGCTGGCGCTGTCGCGGCGCCGGACCGGGTGGGCCGTCACGCTCGGGGTGATCACGGCGCTGGCGAGTCCCGTTGCGGCGCTGTTTGCCGCGCTCGCGGCGGCCGCTGTTTCGATCGGCCGATTTGCCTCCGAGCGCCGGCTGCGCGCCGCGATCCCCGGCGCGCTCGTCGTGATCGGCGCGCTCGCCCCGGTGGCGCTCTTGTCATTCGCGTTCCCGGAGGGTGGTACCGAGCCGTTCACATGGGCCACGCTGTCGCCGATCCCCGCGATCGCGGTGGTGGCGCTGGTGCTGATCCCCAAACGCCACGTGGCGCTGCTGGCCGGCGTCGCGCTGTACGCGCTCGGCTGCATAGTGGCCTTTGAGGTCGCCACCCCGGTCGGCAGTAACGCTGCCCGGCTGGGGCCGCTGTTGGCCGGGCCGATCGTCGCCCTGGTCTGGTACCCCCGCCACAAGACGTGGCTGGCCGTGGTCGCGCTGCCGCTGCTCTACTTCCAATGGCAGGCACCGATTCGCGACGTGCGCACCTCGGCCGGAGACCCCTCCGTGAAGATCTCGTACTACCAGCCGCTGCTGAAGTTCCTCGAAGCGCAGCACGGGCCGCCGTTCCGCGTCGAGATCCCGTTCACGCGGTTTCACTGGGAGGCATACGAGGTGGCGCCGCGGTTCCCCCTGGCGAGGGGCTGGGAACGCCAGCTCGACATCAAGTACAACAGCCTCTTCTACGACGGCACGCTGACCGCGGCCACGTACCACACGTGGCTGCACAAGCTGGCGGTCCGTTATGTGGCGGTGTCCGACGCGGACCTGGACTACTCCGCCCACGAGGAGACGGCGCTGATCGACCGCGGGCTCCCGTACCTGCGGCTCGTGTTCCACAGCGCGCACTGGCACGTCTACGCGGTCGACCACCCGACTCCGATCGCCCAGGGCGCGGCCACGCTCCGGCGGCTGGGGGCCAACTCGCTGACGCTACGCGCGACCCGCCCCGGCACCGTGAAACTGCGCGTGCGCTTCACGCCCTACTGGGCGCTCTCAGGGCTTCCCGGGTGCGTGATCGACAACGGCGGCTTCACCGAGCTGCAGCTGCGTCGAGCGGGGACGTTCCAGCTCGTCACGCGGTTCTCGCTCGGGCGAATCAGAGCGACGACTCCGCGCTGCGATTGAGCTCCGCTCGATCGCTTCTGACCAGCACAGCGGCCGCGGTCGGTAGGATCGTCTGTCATGCGTGATCGACTCCGCACGATCGGCGCTCGGGCACTGCCGCGTGGTTGGAAGGATGTTTTCAGGCAGCTCCTGCTGTTCGTCGGCGCCTACGTGCTGTATCAGCTCGTCCGGGGTCTGATCCATTACGGCAACGGCTACAAGCCGTTTGGGGATGCAACGCGGATCATCGACATCGAGCGCTGGCTGCACGTGTTCGCCGAGCCCAGCATCCAGGCTTGGGCGCAGAACAAGCACTGGCTGATGGACGTCGCCGACTGGACGTATCTCAACGCCCACTACTTCGTCACGATCGGCGCGCTGATCTTCATCTACATGCGCCGCAACGACTCGTTCTACTTCGTGCGCAACATGTTCATGACCGCGATGGCGATCGCGCTGATCGGTTACTGGCTGTACCCGACCGCGCCGCCGCGGCTGCTGCCGGAGTGGGGCTTCACCGACTCGATCTCCCAGTTCCTGGGCGGGTGGGTCGACTACGGGCCCGAGAAGGCGCTGCTGAACTTCTACGCCGCGGTGCCGTCGATGCACGTTTGCTTTGCGGTGATGGTCAGCTGGCCGATGGTCCGCTTCATGAAGCACTGGTGGGCGAAGATCGCCTGGGGGCTGTACCCGTTGTGGATCACGTTCGTGGTCGTGGCCACGGGCAACCACTACTTCACCGACGTGTTCCTGGGCTGCGTGACCGCCGGCATCGCCGCTCTGCTTTCCAAGCAGCTGCTCGCACGCGCCAGGCCAGACGCCTGGGCGTTCGGCCACGCCACCGCCTGACCGTGCCGTCAACCGCGACCAGCCGCTAGCAGTGGCCGAGCAGACCGAGCCGCCCCGATTGCGGCCAGACCGCTCCGGCCGGCCACGTCCGCGCCGCAACGGAGCCGCCACGCAGGCGCTGATGCGCGAGCGCCTGATCGAGTCGCGGCTGACACCGAACGCGATCTCGCTGACGGGCTTTGCGCTGAACATCGCCGCCGCCGCGCTGGTCGTGGGGAGGCTGTTCTTCCTGGCCGGGATCGCGTTCATCGTCGGCTCGATCATGGACACGCTCGACGGGCGCTACTCGCGGATGTCGGGCAAGGGCACGCCGTTCGGCGCGTTCCTGGATTCCACCCTTGACCGGATGGAGGAGGGGATCGTCCTCACCGCCGTCGGCGCCTACTTCGCCTCGCAGCACAACGAGGTCGCCGCGGCGGCGACGGTGGCTGCGGTCCTGTTCTCGCTGATGGTCTCCTACACCCGGGCTCGCGCCGAGGCCCTCGGCGTCGCCTGCAAGGTGGGTCTGGCGACCAGGCCCGTGCGAGTGGTGATCCTGTCGATCGGGCTGGTGTTCGCGAAGGGCGCGTCGATCGGCAACTTCGAGCTGCTTGCCCCCGCCGTGTACGTGCTTGCGGCACTCGCCGCGGTGACCACACTGCAGCGGATTCTGTACGTCCGCAAGCAGCTCGCAGTGGCCCCGTAGACACGCCCAACGCGCTTCACAGATGTAACGAACCGCGTTTCGGGGAATAAGTCTGATGGACGCCCCGTGCTACAGCTGAGGGGCAGACCTCATCTTCGAGAAGGGAAGTTCACACAGTGAGCACTGGCAACGGATCCACTAACGGCGCCGCGCGCTACCAGGACGACAAGGTACGCGTCGCGATCATCGGCGTCGGCAACTGCGCGAGCTCGTTCGTGCAGGGCGTGCACTACTACCGCGACACCGATGCTGCCGAGTCCGTGCCCGGCCTGATGCACGTCGACCTCGGTGGCTACCACGTCCGCGACATCGAGTTCAGCGCCGCCTTCGACATCGACGCCGACAAGGTCGGCAAGGACCTCTCCGAGGCGATCTTCGCGGGCCAGAACAACACGCTGAAGTTCGACACCGACGTCCCCAACCTGGGCATCGAGGTCCAGCGCGGGATGACCCACGACGGCCTTGGCAAGTACCTCAAGGAGAAGATCACCAAGGCGCCCGGCCCCACGGCCGACATCGTCGAGATCCTCAAGGAGACCCGTACCGACGTGGTCGTCTCCTACCTCCCGGTCGGCTCCGAACAGGCCACCAAGTGGTACGTGGAGCAGATCCTCGAGGCCGGGTGCGGGTTCGTGAACTGCATCCCCGTGTTCATCGCTCGCGAGCCGTACTGGGACAAGCGCTTCAAGAAGGCCGGACTGCCGATCGTCGGTGACGACATCAAGTCCCAGGTCGGCGCGACGATCGTGCACCGCGCGCTCGCGCGGCTGTTCCACGACCGCGGGGTCAAGCTGCTGCGCACCTCGCAGCTCAACGTCGGCGGCAACATGGACTTCTACAACATGCTCGAGCGCGAGCGCCTGGAGTCCAAGAAGATCTCCAAGACCAACGCCGTCACGTCGATCATGGGCCACACGCTTCCGGCCGACGACGTCCACGTGGGCCCGTCGGACTACGTGCCGTGGCTGACCGACCGCAAGTGGGCGCACATTCGCCTCGAGGGCCAGGCATTCGGCGACGTGCCGCTGACCGCCGAGCTCAAGCTCGAGGTATGGGACTCGCCGAACTCGGCGGGGATCGTGATCGACGCGGTGCGCTGCTGCAAGCTGGCGCTCAACGACGGCCTCGCCGGCCAGCTCGACGGCCCCAGCTCGTACCTGATGAAGTCGCCGATGCACCAGCGTCCGGACTCCGAGGCACGGGACCTCACCGACGAGTTCATCGCCAAGCACACGCGCAAGCAGGTCGGCAAGGCCGCGAAGTCCGCCAAGGCGACCGCGAAGTCCGAGAAGTAGCCACTCGCACTATTCTCATCGCGTGCCCGAGCGGCTCGCGATTGCGCAGGTCTGTCCGTTCGCCTGGGAGTCGGCCAACGAGGTACGCGAGTACGTCTGGCGGGTCTCCCAGGAGCTGAGCGGCCGGGGCCACCAGGTCCTGGTCATCGCCCCGTCGACGTCCGCGGAGCTCGTTCGCGACAGCCGCCGGGCGATCCGCAGTCAGCCTGAATCGCTGCTGGACCGCGCCCAGGACGAGCCCTTGGTGCTCGGCGTCGGCGAGGTGCTGCCGTTCTCGCCAACGCGGCGGCGGGCGGCGTCGCTGCCGGTCGACGTGGCGCGGACGATCGAGGAGGCGCTGACCAACCTGCGCCTGGACGTGGTCCATGTGCACGAGCCGTTTGCGCCCAGCGCCTCGAGCGTCGCCCTGCGCCACTCCAGAGCCTTGAACGTGGGCGGCTTCCACGGGCCCACCGAGCGCGTGCTGTCGACACAGCTCGCGCGGCCGCTGTCGCGGCTGTTTTTCGGGCGCCTGGACGCTCGCACCGCCAGCTACGAGGCGACCAGGGAGCTGATGCAGCGGTTCTTCCCGGCCGACTACCGGGTGATCCTGCCGGGCGCGGACGTCGATACCGATGCCGCGGCATCCGACCGCGACCGGACCGCGGACGCGCCCGCCGAGCTCGTGCTGATCGCGCGCGAGGAGCGCGCGTCCCTGCGGATCTTCCTGCGGGCGCTACGCGCGCTGCCGGCGGACCTGGAGTGGCACGCCACGATTTGGTCGCCGCGGCCGCTGACGGGCTCCGCGGCGCTCGGCAGGGCCCTGCGCGCACGCGTCGAGTTCGCCGACCCCAGCCAGCTCGATGAGGCGCAGGCGCTGGCAAGGGCAGACGTGCTGGTGCTCGCCTCCGAGGGCGTGCGGACGACCCCCGAAACGCTCGTGCGGGGGCTCGCCACCGGGCTGGTCCCGGTCGCCTCGCGCCTGCCCGTGTACGAGGAGCTCCTTGCCGACGGTGAGTACGGCGACGCGTTCGAGCCAGGCGACGCGCAGACGCTCGCGTCACAGCTGTCGCGCCTGATCGCCGACCCGGGACAACGCCGCCGCGATCCCGCGCAGCTCGAGCGGCTGCGTTCGAGCTTCTCCTGGACCCGCGTGGCCGATGAGCTCGAGGACGTCTACACCGGCCTGGTCGCCCGCCGCCACGACGGCCGCGGCGACTCCAAGCTGCGCGGCCGCCTCCGTGAGCGGCGGCTGATCGACGTCGATCTGCACATGCACACCGATCACTCCTATGACTGCGCGACGCCGGTCGAGGTGCTGCTGGCCGAGGCGCGAGCGCGTGGCCTGGGGGCGATCGCGATCACCGACCACAACGAGGTCTCGGGTGCGCTCGCGGCCCGTGAGCTCGCCGACGGGATCAACGTGATCGTGGCCGAGGAGGTCAAGACCGCAGACCAGGGCGAGGTGATCGGCCTGTTCATCGAGGAGAAGATCCCGCGCGGGCTGACTCTCCAGGAGACGATCGCCGAGATCAAGCGCCAGGGAGGCCTGGTGTACGTGCCGCATCCGTTCGACCGCATGCACTCGGTGCCCGACTACAAGCACCTGCTCGACGTGCTCGATTCGATCGACGCGATCGAGGTGTTCAACCCGCGCGTGGCGATCATGGAGTTCAACGACGAGGCGGTGCGGTTCGCGGCCAAGTACCGGATTCCGGCCGGCGCCGGCTCGGACGCCCACGTCCCTCAGGGCCTCGGATCGGTGCGAATCCGCATGCGCGAGTTCAACGGCCCCGACGAGTTTCTGGAGTCCCTGCGCGACGCCGACATCGTCCGCAACCCTGCCAGCCTGCTGTACGTGCAGGCCCTGAAGTTCCTGCAAACCAAGGCACTTCCCCCCTCCGCGCGGCGTGCCTCGCGCGACCGGCGGGTCAGGCGCGCGACGGGTCGCTGACCGGTGGCAAACCGCGACGACCGGCGCAAGTCCTGATGCACTCGCAAGGACAAGCTCGCGAGCCGTCCAATCCGACGGGGATGCCAGCGACCGACGACGAGATTCGTGAGAAGTACCTGGAGCGGGCGATCCGCGAGCTCAACTCGTTCGCGCGCGAGGTCCAGTCCTGTACCCATTGCCCCCGTGGGCAGCTGATGCCCGTCCTGGGCTCGGGCCACCCCCAGGCCGACATCTTCCTGGTCAAGTACTCACCGCGTCCCTCGGAGGTCGAGGAGGGCGTTGCGTTCTACGGCCGCACGGGCAACGCGCTGATGAAGTCGCTCAAACGGCTGTCGATCGACCCCCTGGCCGTCTACGGGACGCTGTGCGTCAAGTGCCCGGTGGCAGATCCCGTGATGGCAGATCCGGCGTGCATCGCACGGCTGGCCGACGAGCTCGCGATCGTCTCACCCAAGCTCGTCGTGGTCATGGGCCCGGACGCGCTCGGCGTGGTCAACGAGCTGGACATCCCGCTGCGGCGCGAGCTCAACCCCGCCCCGGGCCAGCTCCAGCGCCTCACCCCCACCGTCGAGGCGCTGTACGTTCCCAACATCGACGACGCGCTCGACGAGGAAAGCGCCAAGCGCGAGTTCTGGTCCTCGTTCCGCGTCCTGGGGACCTGGTGGGCGGATCTTCCCCCCTATTGATCGCCGCGGCCGAGGGATAGACTCGGCCCTCATGGACCTAGAAGAGAAGAGCCTCGACCAGGTCGGAGATCGCTGCGAGGAGTGCGGAGCGAAGCTGACCACAGCTGAGCTGCAGACCGTGCTCGAATCGGGCGGCCCGGCGCTCTGCTCGGTTCACGCGGCCGAGGACGAGCCCGGACTCGTCGCCGACGAGGCTGGGTTCACCGAAGAGTGACGCTCGTCACGTGAACATCGCGAGCACGACCTTGCCGAACTTGCCCGGAGCCGTGAACCGGTCGTAGGCGTCGGGAGCGCGCTCCAGCGGGAACGTCTCGGCGATCGGCACGGTGATCGCCCCGGATTCGAATAGCGGAAGCACCGAGCGCTCCATCGCCCGCGCCGTCATCGCCTTTTCCTCCAGCGGTCGCGGTCGCAGCGTGGAGCCGTGGATCGTCGCGCGCTTGCCCAGCAGCAGCCCGAGGTTGATCTCCGCCTTGGCGCCGGCACCGATGCCGATCGTCGCGATCCGGCCCCAGATGTTCAGCGACATCAGGTTCTCGTGAAGGTTGGGCGCACCGACCAGCTCCAGGATCACGTCGAACGGCCCGTGCTCGGCGAACCCTTCCGGCGCGATCACCTCGGCGCCGAGGCTCGCCACCTTTTCGCGCGCGTCGGGGTTGCGGACGGTCGCGGTGACGCGGGCGCCGGCGGCCCGCCCGAGCTGGACCGCCGCGGTGCCGACGCCGCCCGCGGCGCCGTGCACGAGCAGCCGCTCGCCGGCGCGCAGGCCCGCCTGCGTGAACAGCGCGTCGTGGGCGGTCGTGAACACCTCGGGAGTGCCGCCAGCCTGCGGCCAGTCGAGGTTGCCGGGAATCGGCATCAATACGCGCTCGTGGACCACCGCCAGCTCCGCCTGGCCGCCACCGGCGACGATCGACATGACACGGTCGCCAGTCTTGAAGCGCATTGCCCCCTGGCCGCATTCGATCACCTCGCCCGCCAGCTCGAGGCCAGGAATGTCCTGCGGCGCACCCGGCGGCGCGGGGTAGTTGCCGCCACGCTGATGGATGTCGGCGCCATTGAGGCCCGCCGCCCGGACGCGCACGAGGCACTCGCCACCGCCCGGCGTGGGATCGGGATGATCCTCGACCGTCAGTGAGTGGTCGTCGTGGATGGTGACGGCACGCATCGGCCGCGAAGCCTAGCTATCAGCCGCCCTTCCGTCGCCGGTCGCCAACCCGGTAGGGTCGCCACATGCCCAACGAAACGATCATTCAGAGCCTGGTCGGCATGCGCGGCGCGATCGGAACCGGTGCGTGGTTGGCGCCGAAGCTGTCCGGTCGGCTGTTCGGCTTGGACCCGGCGGCCAACCCCCAAGCCTCCTACCTCGGGCGCCTGTTCGCGGTGCGCGACGCCGCGCTGGCGTTCGGACTCAAGACGAGCAGCGGTCGCGAGCGAGCGCAGTGGCTGCGGATCGGGATCGCATGTGACCTCGCCGACGCAGCCGCTGGGTTGCTTGCCGGACGCCGAGGTGAGCTGCCGAGTCGGGCGACGATCCTCGTGACCGGCACCGCGCTTGGCGCAGCCGCGCTCGGGATCGCCGCTCTACAGGGCGAGAACTCGACGGCCTGATCTGCCGCGCCACGTTGCGGTGGCTACGGCAGGTGCACGTTGTAGTAGCCGATGTTGTGCTGCCGGCCGCCGCGCGGCGTGAAGCTAACCCAGATCCTGAGCGTCACCCGGTACGTGTGGTGGGCCACCAACCGACGGCCGCGTGCATTGGGCTTGACCGTGATCCGCAGTGTCTGCGCGCGTCTGGCGATCGCATGGCCGCGCGCGAACACGAACCGGTGGGGCGCCGGGTTGAGCACCTTCGCGACGGTCGCGAGGTTGTCGTTCCAGGCGGTCTCGAGGATGTCGACGCGACCCGGCCCCGGCACAGTGACGGTCAGCGTGAACGCCCCGCTCGGCTTCGGCTTGAACTTCTCAACGTGCCGGTTGTTCGGCAGCACGGTGTACGTGACCGACTTGGTCACCGTCTGGCCGTCGCCGCTGGTCGCCGTGACGGTGAACGTGTGCTCGCCCGGCTTTGTGGTGTCGATAGCCGAGCCGTTGCTGGCGGTGCCGGCGCAGGACGAGATCCCGGGGCCAGAAGCGCCCTCCGTGCAGCTGAAGTCGGCGCGCACGCTGCCTCCGAACGCGTAGCGAGCGCCACCGGCAGGGCTTGAGATCGACACCGACGGACCTCCCGCAACCGTGTAGCTCACGCGCGCGCTCCCGGTCCCGCCGTCACCCGATCTGGCGGTGACGGCGTAGCTGTGTGAGCCGGGGCTTGACGTGTCGAGCTGCCCCGCGCCGCCGCTCGCGCCGTTGCTGTCGGTGCACGAGCTGATGCCTGGCCCGTGGGCGCCTTCGGCGCAGGAGAAGGTTGTTGGCACCGACTGTCCAACCGCATAGACGCCGCCTGAGGCCGGCGATCCGATCGAGGCGGATGGCACCTCGGCGACGATGTAGGACACGCTCGAGTGACCGGTCTGGCCGTCGGTGCTCGTCGCGGTCACCGTGAACGTGTGCGTGCCGGCCGTGGAAGTGTCGACCTGACGTCCCGAGGAGGCGTTGCCCTGGTCCAGGCAGGTGCTGATTCCGGGACCGCCGGCGCCCTCGGTGCAGCTGAAGCTCGAAGCGACGTTCTGCCCGACGACGTAGATGGCGCCGTCGGACGGCGAGCCAATCGTGGCCGTCGGAGCGACCGCGCCCACCACGACCTGCTCGCTTGGGCTGTTGACGTCCACCGCCGGGTCATTGCCCGCATCGCCCGAATAGGTTGCGTTCCATTGGTAGGTGCCGGCGGCGGCCGTCGAAGCCAGCGTGAAGCCGGTCGGGGTCGTGTACGTGCCGTTGCCGTTGACAGCCACGGTCTCGGTATCGACCGGCGAGCCGTCGGGCGCAGCCAGTGTGAACGTGATCAACCCCGTCGAGACGGCGCCGCCTGACAACACAGCCGAATCGTTCAGCGTCGTGCCACTCCCGGCCGTCGCTGTCGTCGGGTTCGGCGTTGTCGTCAGAGCGGTGTTCGCCGGGCCCGCGATCACCAGCTCGTTCGCGTTGTTGCCGTCCGACACCGTGGTGTTGTCGCTGTCGCCCGAGTAGGTCGCGTGCCATTGATAGGCGCCCGCAGGGACCACCGACGACAGCGTGAAGCCGATTGGGGTCGTGTACGTGCCGTTGCCGTTGCCGTTGACAGCCACGGTCTCGGTATCGACCGGCGAGCCGTCGGGCGCAGCCAGTGTGAACGTGATCGTCCCCGTCGGCGCGGCGCCGCCCGACAACAAAGCGGAATCCTTCAACGTAGTGCCACTCCCGGCCGTCGCCGTCGTTGGGTTCGGCGTCGTCGTCACCGTCGGGTTCGCGGGACTCACGACCACCTGCTCGTTCGCGTTGCTCGTGTCTGCCACCGCGTTGTTGTTCGCATCGCCCGAATACGTCGCGTTCCACTGATAGGTGCCGGACGCCGTGCCTGTCGTCGGCAGCGTGAAGCCGGTCGGGGTCGAGTAGGTGCCGTTCCCGTTCACCGTCACCATCTCGGTGTCGACCACCGGCCCGCCAGGCGCAGCGAGCGTGAACGTGATCGCTCCCGTCGGCGCACTCCCGACGGACAGGGTCGCCGAGTCTTTCAAGGTCGTTGACGTGGGCCCGAGCGTGGCGCGACGTCAGGGCTCGGAGTCGTCGTCAGCGTTGGGCTCGCGGGGCTCACAACCACCCGTTCACCCGCATCGTTGTTGTCTGTGACGTCGGCGTTGTTCGAGTCGCCCGAGTAGCTTGCATCCCACTGATACGTCCCGGCCGCCGCCCCGGCCGAGCGAGAAGCCGACAGGGGTCGAATACGTGCCGTTCCCGTTGACGGTCACTGTCTCCGTATCGACGCGGCGAAGCGCCGCCGTTGGCAAAGAGCGTGAACGTGATCGTCCCCGTCGGCGCGGCGCCGCCCGACAGCAAAGCGGAATCCTTCAACGTAGTGCCACTCCCGGCCGTCGCCGTGGTTCGGTTCGGTGTCGTGGTCAACGCCGGCGCCGAGAAGGTGAGCGTGACCGACGGCGCCTGGCCCGAGGTTGCCTGCAAGAACGTCGCTCCGGTGACCGAGGCATCGGCATGGCTGGAGCCCCCGCCGCCGCTGCCGCCGTCGTCGTTGCTCTGTGATGCACGCTCCGCCCCCGCCGCCGCCGAACCATCCGGCGCCACCCCCGCCGCCGCCACTGCCGTCGGTCCCGTTCGCGTCGCCACCCACGCCGCCTGCACCGCCGGCGGGATCGCCGCTCCCTCCGGTAAGCCCGCCGTCGGCCCCCGCGCCGCCGGCCCCGGGCCCTGTGGTGGTCGCGCCCATGCCGCCGGCCCCGAGGTTACGACCGGTGGTCCCTGCCCCGCCATTGCCAGCGGGACCGGGCGTGCCGGCGTTGCCCCCGTTCCCGCCGAAGGTGCCGCCACCTCCACCGCCACCGGCGACCAACAGACGTGAGGCCAGCGTGGTACCGGAACCGCAGGTGCCTGTCGCCGAGCAGGTCCTCACATCGGACTCGCCGCCGCCGTCGGCGCCCACCTTGAAGCCGCCGATCTCATCGCCGCCCCGCGCTCCCAGGACGTTGACGTCGAGGTACAAGCGTCGCGCCAGGCGTGACCGTGAGCGTTCCGGTCGCTTTCGCGCCCAAGCCGCCGGAGGCGCCGCCGAAGCTGTCCGGCTCGACCCTGTGCACCGACCACGGTGGCGGTGATGGACGTCACTCCGGCCGGCACGACGAACGCCGTCTCCCCTTGGGAGGTGTACGTGCACGTTGCCGTGGGACCGCCCTGCGTGCAGCCCGCCGGCAGCGCCGCCGCCGTCCCCGCGAACGCGAGCCCACAGAACGCCAACACGCCGGTCAGCATCAGACCAACCCGACGAACGCCGTGCAAGATCATGCCCTCATCCCCAATGACGAGCGACGGGCGCTTCCCCACCGCGCCCTACGAACCGCGCGAACCTACCAACCGCTAATGGGCGATTTTGTACACCGATCGGTTTCGCAGCACCTTGAGAGCCAAAGCGTCTCGACGCTTATCTAGCTGCTGCGGTCCAGCACGGCGACGCACTCGATGTGCGGCGTCTGCGGGAACATGTCCACCGGCTGCACCCGCTTGAGCTCGTATCCGGCCTCGACGAGCTGCGCGGCATTGGGCGCGAGCGTGGTCGGATTGCAGGACACATAGACGATCCGCTTGGGGCTCGCCTCGATGATCCGCCGCACGATCTTGGCCGACAGCCCGGCGCGCGGTGGGTCGACGACGATCACGTCGGGGCGGCCGGCCTCCTCGACGAGCTCGCGCATCGCCAGCCGGACGTCACCGGCGAAGAAGCGGGCGTTGTCGATCTCGTTGCGCCGTGCGTTTGCGATCGCGTCGGCGATCGCCTCGGGGACGATCTCCAGTCCCCACAGCTCGGCCACCCGCGGCGCGATCAGCAGCCCGATCGTTCCGATCCCGCAATACAGGTCGTAGACGCGCTCGAACCCGCCGAGCTGTGCGCTCTCGATCGCCAGACCGTAAAGCCGCTCGGCCATCTCGGTGTTCGTTTGAAAGAACGCCTCGGGGGAGATGCGCAGGTTCAATCCGCCGATCTCCTCCACGACCCGGTCGGCGCCGGCGAGCAGCTCTGTCGAGCCACCCGTCGTCGTCTCGGCGACGCTGTCGATCTGCGTCCACAGCAATCCCGTCAGCGGTTGCGCGGCAGCGGCCAGGCCCTCCCCGTCGAGCTGGCCGGGGCTGGTGATCAGCCGGGCCTGTAGCTGACCCGTGCGGCGACCCTCGCGCACGACCAGGTTGCGCAGCAGCCCTTCGCCGCTGCGGCGGTCATACGGCGCGAGGCCCTGCGCGCGGCACCACTCGACGATCCGCTCGCGCGCCGCGTTGCCGGCCTCCGACGCCAGCAGACAGTCGCGCACCTCGATGATCTGGTCCCAGCGCCCAGGAGCGTGGAAGCCGCAGACGAGGCGACCGCTGTCATCGGCGCCGAACGAGTACTCGAGCTTGTTGCGGTAGCGCCACTGCTCCAGCGCGGGAACGATCGGCTCGAGCTCGAAGCCCTCGAGCTTGCCGATCCGCCGCAGCGCCTCGGCCACCTGCTCCTGCTTGACCTCCAGCTGGCGCTCGTAGGGCAGCACCTGCCACGGCGCACCCGGATGGTCGGCGACCGCCGGGATCCGTTCCGGACTGGGCTCCAGGATCTCGACGGCGCGGGCCTCCGCGTATGCGCGCTTGGACTTCCCCACGACCGCGCGCACCCTGTCGCCGGGGACCGCGTCTGACACGAACACGACGTAGCCCTCGAGCCGTGCGACGCCGGCGCCGCCGAACGCGAGCGAGTCGATCGTCAGCTCCAGCTGATCGCCGCGCGACGGGCGGCTCCTGGTGGGGGGATGAGTGGTCATCTCCGGACTAGGATGGCAGCACGATGGACGTCAACGCCTATCGGCGGTCGGCAGAGGCATTCCTGACCGACCTCACGCGGGAGTACTACCTCCACTACGCCGGGCTCAAGGAGACGTACGAGATCGAGCCCATCTACGGCCGCCACGAGGAGCTGTTCACCGCCCGGGCGATCGACGATCTGCGCGAGCAGCGGGACGCCACCGAGCCGGGAAGCGACGACAGCCGCCGGCTGCGGATGCTGCTCGACTTCGCCGTGGAGGGGCATCTCGGCGAGCAGACCAAGGCGCTCGAGACCGAGCTCGCGCACCGCGAGGCCACGCTGACGCTGAAGCTCGAAGACCGGCAGATGGGCTTCCGCGAGTCCTCCGTCATCCAGGCCAACGAGCCCGACGCCGAGGTTCGCGCGACGATCGAGTGGGCACGCAACGAGGCGACCGAGTCCGAGCTCGGAGGCCTATATCGCGAGATGCTCGAGCGACAGCACCGGTGCACCGCCGCGCTCGGGTGGAGCAGCTACAGCGAGATGTGCGCGGAATGCAAGGCGATCGACCTGGCAGCGCTGCACTTCCAGACCGCCGCGTTCAACGCCGGCAGCGACGCCGGATATCCCGCGATGCTCGAGCCGGAGGTGCGCCGAACGCTCGGGATCGAGCTGGGCGAGCTGCGGCGCTCGGATCTCACGCGGTTCTTCCGGGCGCCGGAGGAGGACGGGCAGTTCCCGGCCGATCTGCTCGTGCCGAGCTTGATGGAGACGATGCTCGGGCTCGGCATCGATGTCGCCGACCAGGCCGCCGTGCACCTCGACCTCGACTCGCGCCCGAACAAGACGCCGCGAGCGTTCTGCGCCCCGGTCCGCGTGCCCGGGGAGGTGCACCTCGTGCTCACGCCCGTCGGCGGCCGCGACGACTTCGACGTGCTCATGCACGAGGCCGGCCACACCGAGCACTACGCCCACGTCGACCCGCAGCTGTCATTTGAATACCGGTACCTCGGCGACAACTCGATCACCGAGGCCTACGCGTTCCTGTTCGAGCACCTGATCGAGGATCCCGAGTGGCTGCGGCGCCGGCTGGGAATCGAGGACGCCGGCTCACTGCTTGCCCACGGCCGCATCCAGCGGCTCATCTACATGCGCCGCTACGCGGCCAAGCTCACCTACGAGCTGGAGCTCCACGGCGCGCCGCACGGCCGCTCGTGGGACGAGCTGTCGCAGCGCTACGCACAGCTGATCGGCGGCGCGCTGCACATCGAGTGGCCCTCCGAGACGTTCCTGGCCGATGTCGACCCGGGCTTCTACTGCGCGTCCTACCTGCGGGCGTGGGCGCTTGAGACGCACCTGCGGGCGTATTTGCGCGACCGCTTCGGGCCTGCGTGGTTCGATGAGCGCGAGGCCGGGGATGTGCTGCGGCGGTTGTGGGCCGACGGGCAGCGTCTCGGCGCCGAGGAGATGCTCGGCGAGCTCACCGGCGAGCGGCTCGAGTTCGGCGTGCTGCTGGCCGATCTCGGGATGGATGGTTGATCCGGGGCCGCGTAGGCGGCTAGTCGTCGCTCAGTTCGCGCGTGATCGCCGTCAGCACCGACTTGCGGTTGGCGTGACGGCGCTCGTAGTCGCGCACCTGGCGCAGCTCGGCCGGGGTCAGGCCCTTGAGGCTCTCGGTCGCCTGCCGCGCGGTCAGCTCGTCGTAGGCGATGATCGGCAGGCTGCCGGACACCGAGCGCTTGACGCGTCCGGCGCCTCGCACGAGCTTCTCGACCGGAGTGGCGAGCTTCGTGGACGAGCCGCTTCGGCCGCGACCGAGCAGCAGGCGCTCGATGTCGCCGAGGACGCTGTCGGTCTGCTCGCGCCCGCGCCGGACGAGCTCGGAGACGAGGTCGTTTGCGTCCGAGCGGGTGAGCCGCCCACGCTCGGCGGCCTCGTCCAGCGTGTCCTGGATGCGGTCTCGGCTGATCATCACCAGATCCAGGGGCTTGAGCACCCGGTTGGTGAGCTGCTCAACTAAATTCGCGATTCCGTTGGCCCCGGACGCTCGGGTCGCCTGCCTGGCGCCGGGAGAGCTTTTCGAACGGGCGGAAGATGCGCGCGCGGACGACGATGACTTCGCTGCAGGCATGGTTCCTCCTCGCCGATGCTGTCAGCCCAGACTACCCAACGGGCTGCGCCGGGCCGCCGGTTAGCAGCTCGAGCAGGGACTTCTGGGCGTGACGCCGGTTCTCGGCCTGATCCCAGATGCGCTGACGCGGTCCGTAGAGGACCTCAGCGGTGATCTCCTCGCCCGGATGCGCTGGCAGGCAGTGGAGCGCGATCGCCGTTGGCGCCGCCGCGTCGAGCAGCGCATCGTCCAGCCGGTAGGAAGCGAGCGCCTCGCGGCGCTGTGCTGCGGTCTCGGGGTCGTCGCTCATGCTCACCCAGACATCGGTGTACACAGCGTCGGCGCCGTCGGCGGCCGCTCGCGGATCGTCGGTCAGGACCGCGCCTGCGACGGGCTCGAGCTGGTAGCCGTCGGGAGCGGCGACCCGGACCGTCACGCCGGCGAGCGCGCCGAGCACCGCGAGTGAACGGGCGACGTTGTTGCCGTCGCCGACGTAGGCGACTGTCAGCCCCTCGAGCTCCCCGAACGCCTCGCGCAGCGTCATCAGGTCGGCCAGCGCCTGGCACGGATGATGGCCGGCGGTGAGCATGTTGATCACCGGCACGGTGGCGTACTCGGCCAGCTCGGAGACCAGCTCGTCGGGGCCGGTCCGGATCCCGATCGCGGCGACGTGACGCGAGAGCACGTACGCGGTGTCGCGGACCGACTCGCCGCGCGTCAGCTGCAGGTCGTCGGTGCGCAGCACCATCGGATGGCCGCCGAGCTCGGCGATGCCCGCCTCGAACGACACCCGCGTCCGCGTCGAGGGCTTCTGGAAGATCAGCGCGACCGATCGGCGCTTCAGTACGTCGGAGCTGTGGGGCGCAGCCTTGAGCTCGATCGCGCGGTCGATCAGCGCGTAGAGCTCGTCGCGGGACAGCTCCTCGCCGGTGATGAAGTGGCGAGTCAAGCGCAGCAGTGTACGTTGGCCGCGTGGTTTGGCGGTTGCTGACTTGGAACCTGTTTCACGGCCGTGCGGTGCCGCCCGCCGGACGGGAGCTGCTGGGCGAGTTCACGGCGGCTTTGGGTTCCTGGGAATGGGACGCGGCGCTGCTGCAGGAGGTGCCGCCGTGGTGGCCCGCCGAGCTTGCATCGGCGCTCGACGCCGACTACCGGATGGTCTTGACGTCGCGCAACGCCTTGCCTGGAGTCCGGCGGGCGATCGCGGTCCGGTGGCCGGACCTGATCAAGTCAAACGGCGGCGGCTGCGACGCGATTCTGGTGCGGCGCTCCGCCGGCTGGATCGCCGAGCATCGGGGCCTGCGGCTGGGCGTGCGGCCGGAGCGGCGCTGGGTGCACGGCGTCAGGGTGGAGGGGCTGTGGATCTGCAACCTGCACACGCAGGCAGACCCGCGCCAGGGCGAGCTCGCGGCGTCGACGGTGGCGTCGTGGACGAGCTCGCTGCCGATCGTCCTCGGCGGCGACTTCAACGTGCGGTCGCCGGCGTTGGATGGGTTCGCGTACGCCGGCGGCCGCGGCGTCGATCACTTCTTCGTGCGGGAGCTCGAGGTCGTGCACGAGGCCGAGCCGCTCGAGCACGACGGGCTGTCAGACCATGCGCCGCTGCTGGCGACGGTCAGGCGAGCCGAGCGCGCTGCTGCTTGACCAGCTCGACGATCTCGGGCGATGCCTTCTCGGTCGAGCCGGAGTCGAACGGCGGCTCGGGGTCGTACTCGATCCCGAGCTGAATGCCCTGCGCGTATTCGTCGCCGGCGATGTGCGCCGCGAGCGTAAGCGCCATGTCGATCCCGGACGAGACGCCGGCGGCGGTGATCACCTTGCCCTGCTCGACGACGCGACGCGAGACCGGCGTGGCGCCGTACTTGGCGAGCGCGTCGAGCACGAGCCAGTGCGTGGTCGCCTCGAGCCCCTCGAGGATGCCCGCCGCGCCGAGCACGAGCGAGCCCGTGCACACCGACGTGGTCCACTGCGACGTCTCGTGCGCGGCTCGCAGCCACGCGAGCGTCGGCTCGTCGGTCGTCAGCGCCCTCGTGCCCCAGCCGCCCGGAAACACGATCACGTCGGGATTGGGCACGTCGGTCAGCGCGCGGTCGGCGTGCAGCGCGAGCATCGAGTTCTCGGTGCGCTTGGGACCGGGCTCGGAGGCGATGAAGTGCACGGTCGCGTCCGGCAGGCGCGAGAGGACCTCATAAGGCCCGATCGCGTCGAGCGCCGTGATGTTGTCGAAGATCGGGATTGCGATGTCCATGGCTGCAGAGAATGACAAAAGTGGTGCTGGATTCCTTCCAGGGTCGTGCGGGCGTTGCGAGCAAGCATTTCCCCCAAGTCGATCCGGCTTCACCGTGCCTTTGGGCGGAAGCAGCGTGGGACGCGGTTATTGCCCAAAGGCGGCTTGCGCTGGCATTCGATTTGGGGGAAATGCTGGGTGGTTTTTTGACGGCCCATTGAGGATGGGGATGGAGGGGGGCATAACGCGACAATCGGTCGCTCGATCGGCCGAAGCTGTCCGTGTCCAGCCACCTATGCGGTGGTTCACACGACACGCTTCCGCCGAAACGTCCGCGTTGTCGTGAAATGCCCCTCTCGCGACCCCGGACCCGCCCCATCCCCTCCTTCAATGGGCCGTTGACGTTCGGGCCCGGGAAACCCGGAGCGAGCTACCCCCGGCCCGCCCGCAGCCCAAACCCCCGCAGCATCAGCAGCGCCTTCTCGCCCATCGTCCCGCGCGCCGGCAGCACCCCCAGCTGCGTCGCGGCGTCGTACACGTCGAAGAACCCGCGGATCCGCAGCAGCCGCTCCGCCCGAAGCTCGCAGTACCAGATGCAGTGCACGACGACGAACCGATTGGTCGGCGGCAGGCCCTCGAGCGCGGCGCGATGGGTCCCGAGCAGCTTGCTCGGAGCGGCCACGAACCTGCCGTCGGTCAGGCGCGCGCCTGTCCGCTCCAGCCGGGCGTCGGGGAACGCGCCCCACAGCCGCTCGGCGTGCCGGCCGACGGCGTCGATCCCTTCGAGCGGCTCGCCGGTCAGGGGATCCTCGTAGTGCACACCGGGCGCGCACAGCGGCTCGAACGCGCCGGCGTCCTTGCCAGACCAGGCAGCCTCCCAGCCGTCGATCAGCTCGTCGACGGTCACGAAGAGATTTCTGGGCCGTCGAGCACGGGCATGCCCTCCTCGGGCGTCGACGCCTGCGCGTACAGGCGGCGCGGAATCCGACCGGCGCTGCGCGCAAGCACGCCGGCCTCGATCGACAACGAGATCGCGCGCGCCATCGCGGCAGGGTCGTGGGCGCGCGAGATCGCGCTCGCGCACAGCACCGCGTCGCACCCGAGCTCCATCGCCAGCGCCGCGTCGGACGCGGTTCCGACACCGGCGTCGAGCACCACCGGCACCGACGCGCGCTCGATGATGATCGAGATGTTGTAGGCGTTGTTGATGCCCATGCCGCTGCCGATCGGCGAGCCCAGCGGCATCACCGCCGCGCAACCCACGTCCTCGAGGCGGCGCGCCAGCACCGGGTCGTCGGTCGTGTAGGGCAACACGACGAACCCGTCGTCGATCAGCGCCTCGGCCGCCTCCACGAGCTCAACCGCATCGGGCAGCAGGGTGCGGTCGTCGCCGATCACCTCGAGCTTGATCCAGTCGGTCTCGAACGCCTCGCGCGCGAGCTGGGCGGTGATGATCGCGTCGCGCGCCGTGAAGCAGCCGGCGGTGTTCGGGAGCACGTCGACGCCGGCGGCGTCGAGCACGTCGAGGATCGATCCGCGCGCGCTCGGATCCAGCCGGCGCAGCGCCACCGTGCACATCTCGGTGCCGGATTCCCGCAGCGCCTCCGCCAGCAGCTCGTGGCTCGTGAAGCCACCGCTGCCGAGGATCAGCCGCGAGCGAAATTCACGTCCTGCGATGACCAGCGACTCGCCCAAATCAGCCTCCTTGAACCGCCACTACGACTTCGACTCTCGCGCCCGGATCGAGCGCGGTGCGAGACCACGCTCCTCGCGGCACGACCGAGCCCTCCACCGCAACCGCGACCCCACGCCCGTCGGGGACGCCGGACAGCAGGCCGACCACGTCGGCCACCGTCGCTCCGGTGTCGAGCTCGTGCTCGCTGCCGTTGACCGTCACGAGCACGGTCACGCCCCCACCGCCACCCCGGCGAACCGTTGCGCCCCGAACGGCGCCGAGACCTCGGGGAGCGCCTCGCCGGCAAGCGTGGCCGCGAGCGCATCTGCTGTGACAGGCGCGAGCAAGATCCCGTGACGGTAGTGACCCGTCGCCCATTGCAGTCCCTCGAGCGCGCCCGGACCGAGCACGGGGGCGTTGTCGGGAGTGCCGGGGCGCAGTCCGGCCACGAGCCCGTCGATCACCCATTCGCCGATCCCGGGCACCAGCTCGATCGCGTCGCGCAACTGCTCGAAGATTGCCCCGGCCGTGATCGTCGTGTCGAACCCGCGCTCCTCCATGGTCGCTCCGAGAACGTAGCGGCCGTCGCCGCGCGGGACCACGTAGCCGGGGCTCATCCGCAGCACGCGCGTCAGCAGGCCGGGACCGCTGGGATCGTGCATGCGCAGCGTCTGCCCCTTGACCGGGCGCAGCGGCACCCTTGCATCCGGCGGAATTCCGGGGATCGACGAAGACCACACGCCCGCCGCGATCACGATCTGATCGGCCTCGATGCGGTCCCCCGTGGCCAGGCGAACACCCACGACCCGGCCGTCGGACACACACACCTCGGCGACCTCGCACCCTGCGCGCAACTCTCCGCCCGCACGCAGCAGCGCCTGCGCCAGAGCACCGGTCAACGCGTGCGGCTCGATCACGTGGTCGTCGGGGACGTCGAGCGCAAGCCGCACCGCGGGCGCAAGTCCCGGCTCCAGGCGCCGCGCTTCGCTCGGGCGCAGGCGCCGCACCGGCAGCCCCAGCCCGACCCGCATCACAAGCTCGCGCTCCAGTGCCTCGGCCTCGTCGCGGTCGCGCGCTGCCGCCAGCGTGCCGCAGCCCAGATAGCCCGGGTCGCGCCCGGAAGCCGCCGAAAGCTCGGCGACGAACTCCGGATACGCCCGCGCGCTCTCCAGCGACAGGCGCAGCAGCGACTGCTCCTTGGGGCGCGCCTCGCTGATCGGGGCGATCATCCCGGCCGCCACCCACGACGCGCCGCCGCCGGGCTCCGCGCGCTCGAGCACGATCACGCGCATGCCGCGTTGAGCGGCGCGCCAGGCGACGGACAGGCCGATGACGCCCCCGCCGACTACGGCCACGTCAAATGTGCTGCTGCGATCACGCAATGTTTCCCTCCCTGCGCCGGCATTACCCGGTTCAGGTTCAGACGGTCGGCGGATTCTGGTCTCCGCCCTCTCAGCCCAAGCTGGTGGGGCTCCCGTTGACGCGAATCCTAGCGCCCCAGTCCTGCCAGACTCCAGGCGTGGACGCAAGACGCCAACGCCTGCAGGCAGCACATCTGTACCTCGTCTGCGACGACCGCCCCGACGACTTCCTGGCGGCCGCGCTGCGCGGTGGCGTGGACATCGTCCAGCTCCGCATCAAGGACGGCTCAGACGAGGAGATCCTCGCTGCGGCACGCCGCTTCCGGGCCGCCTGCGACGCCCACGACGCGCTGTTCATCCTCAACGACCGTCCCGACCTGGTCCACGCCGCCGACGCCGACGGCGTCCACGTGGGCCAGGAGGACACCGCCGTCGCGCAGGCCCGTGAGCTCATCGGGCCTGACAGGCTCATCGGCCTTTCCACCCACAGTCCCGCGCAGGTCGACGCGGCGGCCGGCACCGACGTGGACTACATCGGCGTCGGACCCGTCCACGCGACGCCGACCAAGCCCGGCCGTCCGGCCGTGGGGCTCGAGCTCGTCCGCTACGCGGCGGCAAACGCGGCCGTGCCGTTCTTCGCGATCGGCGGAATCTCGCCGGCCAACGTCAACGACGTTGCCGCGGCCGGCGCCGAGCGGATCGCAGTCGTGCGGGCGCTGACCGACGCCGCCGACCCGGAGCGGACCGCCGGCGAGTTGCGCACAGCGGTCGATCGGGCGGGAGCGCGCGTTGGGTCAACGTAGCCGCAAGCGCGGGCAGCGCCAGAAGCCCGCGGCAACCACCGCGACCGCAGAACGCCCGCCGCGTCCCGAGGCGGGGCGCAGGCCGACGGCGGAGCAGCGCAACGCGGCCGTCCGTGCGACGCTCCAGCCCTTCGCGCCCGGTGAGCGTCCGTGGGTGATCAAGGTCGGTGCGTTGCTGGCGTTCCTGACCGGCGCGGTCCAGCTCGGCCTCTACCTGGGCGGCGTGAAGCTGCACGTGGCCGACACTCGCCCCGCCTTCGGCTCGACGATCGTGTTCGCCGGGCTGATGTTCGCGTGCGCCACCGGGATGTGGATGATGCGCTACTGGGCGGTGCTCGGGTTCATGGCGCTGATGGCGCTGCTGCTGCTGTTCTTCTCGTTCGCGTTGATCAAGGCATCGAGCGTGCTCGGCTTCGCGATCGCGATCGGCGGCGTGTGCATCACGGGCCTGTTGTTCTTCAAGCTCGTCAGGGTCCTGAGCCGCCTGCAACTGCCGCAGTACCCGGGCCGCTGACGTCCAAGCGCAAACGCTAGGCTCACATACATGGCCGAATCGTCGTATGACTGCATCGTGATCGGCTCGGGTCCGGGCGGCTACGTCGCCGCGATCCGCGCCGCCCAGCTGGGGATGAAGACCGCCGTGGTGGAGAAGGACCGCGTCGGTGGGCGCTGTCTGAACTACGCGTGCATCCCCGCCAAGGCCGTGCTGCGCGTCGCCGACGTTTTGACCGAGGTTCGCGAAGCCGGCGAGTTCGGGATCAAGGTGGCCGAGCCCGAGGTCGACTACGACGCGGTCAGCGCCCGGCGCGAGAAGGTGATCTCCACATTGGTAGGTGGCGTCTCGGGCCTGTTCAAGAAGAACAAGATCGACCTGATCGAGGGCGAGGCGTCGCTGGTCGGCAACGGCTCGATCACGGTCAACGGCGACCAGATCGCGGCCAAGACGATCCTGCTGGCGACCGGGTCGGTGAAGCGGCCGATTCCCGGCACCGAGTTCGGCGGCCGCGTGATCGGCACCGAGGAGGCCTGGGCGCTCGCAGAGCTGCCCAAGAGCATGGCCGTCGTCGGCGCCGGCGCATCGGGCGCCGAGATCGCCTCGGGATACGCCCGCCTCGGAGTCGAGGTCCACCTGTTCGAGGCGCTGGACCGCGTGCTCCCGACCGAGGACGCCGACGTCTCCAAGCTCGCCGAGCGCGGCTTCAAGAAGCAGGGAATCGAGGTCCACACCGGGACGCTGGTCAAGGACGTGCAATCGAGCGACAGCGGCGTCACGTTCACCCACGGCGAGGAGTCCGGGAGCGTCGACTGGCTGGTGATCGCCGCCGGACGCGGACCCGACATCGAGGCGCTCGGACTGGAGGCGGCCGGGGTCAAGCTCGAGGACAGCGGACTGATCGAGGTGGACGGCGCGATGCGCACGAGCGCCGCCGGCATCTACGCG
Organism: uncultured Solirubrobacterales bacterium; assembly: GCA_963725925.1. Taxonomy (GTDB): domain Bacteria; phylum Actinomycetota; class Thermoleophilia; order Solirubrobacterales; family Solirubrobacteraceae; genus Palsa-465. Next base: position 136,833 of record CAVSAY010000016.1, on the reverse strand, counting down.
ATCGGCGACCTCGTGCACGGTCCCGCGCTCGCCCACAAGGCGTCAGACGAGGGCGTGATCGCGGTCGAGGACGCCGCCGGTCTGGAGACCCACCCGATCGAGTACATCGACATCCCGCGCGCCACCTTCTGCACCCCGAACGTCGCCAGCTTCGGACTCACCGAGGCCCAGGCGCGCGAGCAGGGGCACGATGTGACCGTCGGCAAGGTCCAGTACGGCGCGGTTGGCGCCGGGACCGTGTACGGCGACCGCACCGGGATGATCAAGATCGTCGGCGACAAGAAGTACGGCGAGTTGCTTGGTGGGCACATCGTCGGCGCCAAGGCGACCGAGCTGATCCAGGAGTTGGTCAACACGCGGCTGCTGGAAGGCGGCTATCCCGAGATCGCGCGCACGATCCACGGCCACCCGACACTGTCCGAAGCGGTCATGGAGGCGGCACGCGCCGCCGACGGCTGGCTGATTCACGGCTGAGCGGCGGTGCCGCCGCCTCTCGCGGAAGTGCTGTCGCAAGCACCGAGCCAGCCGGTCTTCTACTACGACCTGGGCAGCCCTCGCTGTTATCTGCTCGCCGAGCGGATCATGGCCGACCTGCCTGTCGTTCCGGAGTGGGAGCCGGTGCTCGCGGCGGACCTGGGCATTCAAGAGCCCGAGCCCGATCGCGAGGCGCTCGAGCGCGTCGTCGACGAGCGCCGGATGCAGCCGCTGCGCTGGCCGCGGCAGTGGCCTCCGGAAGCCCGGACGGCGGCGCTGGCCGCGACCTACGCGAAGCACATCGGCCGCGCGGTGGCGTTCTCGCTGGCCTGCTTTCGCCAGGCGTTTGCCGGGGGCCGCGACCTCGGCGACGAGAGCACGGTGCTGATCGCGGCTGCCGCCTGCGAGATGCACCCCAGCGCGGTGCTGAAGGGCATCGGGCTGCGGTCGGTGACCACCGGGCTGGAGCAGGCAGCCGCCCGGGCGCGGGCCGCGGGTGTCACGCAGCTGCCCGCGATCGGCGTCGGGGGTCGCACGTTCACAGAGCTCGAGGAAGCCGCCGAGGCTCTCGGCGCGCAAGCGGGGACGTCGCAGTGAAGGCCAACCGGCGGTTTGAGCTGATCGTGTCGCGCGGCGGGCTCGAGCCGGCGTTCATGGCCGACCGCCACCGCCTGGATCGGGTCGAGGTCGTCTCGCTCGACGACGGCGAGGTGATCCTGTACTGGGAGCTCCCCGCCAAGCAGGCGGCGAAGCTCCTCAAGCTGCTGCGCAACGACCTCATCAACCTCGACGCCGATGAGTTCATCCCGACCTGGGGCGGGCTCGACCTCGAGGACCTGCTGTGAGTGCTTCCGGCGCCAAGGGCGAGACCCGAATCGAGCAGCCGACTGCCGCCGAGCGCGCGATCGCGCGGCGCGCCGCCGAGGCCCGGGCGACGGTGCCCGATCTGGAGCTCCGGGCGGATGTCGACATGGGCCACGCGCTGGAGCTCCGCGACTCGCAGGCTCACTCGATCCCCGCGATCCTGATGCGGTCCTGCGCGCTTGCGCTCAGAGCGGTGCCGCGCGCCAACGGCGCCTACCGGGACGGCCGCTTCGAGCTGTACTCGCGGGTGAACATCGGGATCGTCGTCGCCGACGAGCATTCGTACCTGATCCCGACGGTGTTCGACGCCGACCAGAAGTCGCTCGCCGAGCTGACCGACGAGATCGAGCGCGTCACGGAGGCCGCGCGGGCGGGCAAGCTCGAACCGCCGGCCTACGCCGGAGCGACGTTCACGCTGTCCTACGTTGGCGCGCTCGGCGTCCCAGCCTCGACGATCGTCGTCAGCTCGCCGCAGGCCGCCGCGCTCGCCGCCGGCGCGATCCGCGAGGCTCCCGTCGTCCGCGACGGCGCGATCCACCCCGGCCACCTGATGGCGATCACGCTCGCCTGCGATCACCGGATCGTCTACGGCGCTCAGGCGGCGCGGTTCCTGGCAGCGGTCACCGGCGCACTCGGCACCGCGGATATGTAGCCGCGAGCCGCAAAGCGGGCACAATCCCCTGACATGGGCCCGGCCGCAAGCAGCCGCCCTCGCCGTCCGGTTGCGGTCGGCCGTGGGAGACGAGCGAGTGCTCGGCGCGATCGCCGCGATGCCCCGCGAGCGATTCGTGCCGCTGGCCCAGCGATCGCGGGCGTACGAGAACGTCGCGCTGCCGATCGCCTGCGGCCAGACCATCTCCCAGCCGCTGGTGGTCGCCAGGATGCTCGAGACGCTCCAGTTGCAGCCCGACGACCGGGTGCTCGACATCGGCACCGGGTCGGGCTACCACGCGGCGCTGCTGGCGCGGCTGGCCCGGCACGTGTGGACGATCGAGCGCCACCCGAAGCTGAGCACCGCCGCGCAGGAGGCGATCGCGAGCCTCGGCATCGACAACATCACGTTCGAGGTCGGCGACGGCTATCAGGGGCTTGCCTCGCAGGCACCGTTCGATGCGATCAACGTCGCCGCGGCCGCCGGCGAGTCCGTGGCCGAGACGCTCGAGCACCAGCTCGCGCCGGGCGGGCGGCTGGTGGTGCCCGTCGGCGAATCCGATCAGCACCTGATGCTGTCGCGGCGCACGCCCGACGGGATCGTGCGCTTCAAGCTCGAGCCGGTGCGCTTCGTGCCGCTTGTTCCGGGCCCGGGCTAGCCGGGGCGAGGCGCTCGCGCGTCACGTCGATCGCCACCGGGTTTGAGTCGACCAGCACGAACCGCCTGCCAAGCCCCTGACAAACAGCCCCGAGCGTGCCGGAGCCCGCGAACGGATCGAGGCACCAGCCGCCCGGCCGCGACGACGCGGCCACGATCCGGCGCAGCACCCCTTCTGGCTTCTGCGTCGGGTAGCCGGTCTTCTCGCGGCTGTTGGTGGGCACGATCGTGTGAAACCACACGTCGGTCGGCCGCTTGCCGCGCGCGGCCTTCTCGGCGCTCACGAGGCCCGGCGCCATGTAGGGCTCGCGCTCGACGGCGTCGGCGTCGAAGTGGTGCGCCCCGGGCGTGCGCACGTAGACCAGGATCGTGTCGTGCTTGGCAGGCCAGCGCCGGCGCGGCTTGGCGCCGTAGTCGTAGGTCCAGATCAGCTCGTTGAGGAAAGCGTCGCGGCCGAACACCTCGTCGAGCAGCAGCTTGCAGTAGTGCGCCTCGCGGTAGTCGATGTGGAAGTACAGGGTCCCGTGCGGCGCCAGCAGATCGCGGGCGCGGCGCACGCGGGGCTCCAGGAATCCCAGGTAGTCGGCGAATGCGTCGTCATAGCTCAGCGTCTGCAGCAGCCGCGAGCTGTAGCGCTTGCCGCCGAAGCCCACGCGGTCGCCGTCCTCGTCGGTGACCACCTTCAGGGTGCGCCGCGATTGCGTTCGTCCCGTGTTGAACGGAGGATCCAGGTAGACGAGGTCGAACGTCGCCTCCGGGAGCGCCTCGAGCACAGTCGAGTTGTCCCCGAAGATGAGGAGGTCGTCGGTGAGGGCCAAATCGCCGTCGGCACGTTCGATTCGCATAAAGCCCAGACGCTACCGGGCGCTCCGGCACCGCCTCTCTCGCTAGGATTGGCACCAAGTGTTCGCTGAACGCATCGATCGCCTGCGCCACGAGATCCTCAATCGGCGCATCGCCCGCTTCGCGATCGCCTCGGTCGTCGCTGCCACCACCAGCGCGATCGTGTTCGCGGTCCTGTACGTGATGGGCCTCTCCACCACCGTCTGCTCGATCACGGCATTCGTTGCCGGCGCGATTCCGAACTGGACGATGAACCGCAAGTGGACCTGGAAGGTCGAGGGCCGCGTCGCGTTCGGCCGCGAGATCGTGGCTTACGTGATCGTCTCGGCGTCGACGCTGGTCGCGCTGTCGCTTGCCACCGGCTGGACGCACCGTCACGTGCAGGGAATTCCCGCAGGCCACGGCCTTCGCGTGATCCTCGTGACGGGCTCGTACTTCGCCGTGCTGGCCCTGCTGTACGCCCTGCGCTTCTTCCTCTACGAGCGCTGGATCTTCTCGGGCCGCAGCCGGTTGCGCGCCGCGTTGCGGTCGCGTCGCCAGGTGTGGATGGCGGCTCGCGCGAACCGCACTCCGTAGCCGAAGTTCCCGCCCTTCTTGGTGCCGGTCGCGTGCTTGCCGCGGTCGCGCATCGTGGTCGGGACCTCGCCCAGCCGGTAGCCGTTCAGCGCCGCGCTGATCATCAGCTCGGACGCCTGATACTGGCGCTGCTCGAGCGTCACCGCTCCGGTGACCTCAGAGCGCATCGCCCTGATGCCGCACGCCGGGTCGGTGATCCGATGGCGGACGATCACGCTGATCAGCGCGCCGAACACGAGCACGCCGAGATGCCGGACCTTGTCGGTGGTCAGCTCGGCGCCAAGGCGGCGGGAGCCCGACACGAAGTCGGCGCGGTTGTCGAGGATCGGCTGCACGACGCGGCCAAGCTCCTCGGGCTCGTACTGGCCGTCGGCGTCGATCGTGGCGATGATCCGCGATCCGCGCGCCCTGGCCAGCCAGTAGCCGAGCCGCAGCGCCGCGCCCTGTCCCCGGTTGACCGGGACGTCGCAGACCAGCGCGCCGGCCTTGCGAGCCTCCGTCGCGGTGGCGTCCTTGGAGCCGTCGACGACGACGATCACCTCGGTTGCGAGGCCCGCGGCTTCTCCCGGGATCTCGGCGATCACCTCGGCGACGGTGGGCGCCTCGTTGTAGGCGGGGATCACGATCGCGAGCGGCGCGCCGGCACCGGGCGCATACGTCGCCAGGAACTCGCGCTGCGGCGTCGCGCTCTCCGGGCTCGAGCGCGGCGATCTCGGCGTCGACGTCGAACGGCTTGGCGGGCGCGGCCACGTGCTCCTGGCGCTGCTGGCGTGCGAGGCTCATTTCACCGCTCCAGCGCCCGGCAGGCCGACGGCCCCGGAGCCCGCCAACACCGCTTCGTGGTCGATCTGCGACCACTCCTGCCATACGCCCACGAGTCCCTCCTCGAAAGTGAATTGAGGCGACCAGCCGGCCGCGCGTGCCTTGCTGTTGTCGACGATGACCGCCGGCATCTCGCCGGCCTTGGCCGGGCCGTGACCCACATCGATGTCGGCGCCGGTGACGTCGCGCACAGCGTCGACGACGTCGAGCACCGACAGCGACCGGCCCGCGCCGATCACCACCGGCCCGCTCCATTGCTCGTTCGTCAGACCAAGCCGCATCGCCGCGATCACGTCGCTCACGTGCACATAATCGCGAACCTGGCGGCCGTCCCCGTAGATCTCGAACTTCCCGCCGAGGCGGATCGCGCGCATCAGCCGCGCCACGATGCTGTCCTTGGCCTGCATGCCGGGCCCGTACACGTTGGTGAGGCGAACGGCCGTGCAGCGCAGGTCATATGAGGCCGTGTAGGCCGACATCAGCATCTCGCCCGCAGCCTTCGTCGAGCCGTACGGCGTCAGCGGGCGCAGCCTGTCGGCTTCGGTAATCGCCGGGCCGTCCATCGGCCCGACGACTGCGTTGGTCGACGCGAACACAAGCGCCTTGGCGCCGGCCGCGCGCGCGCCCTCCAGCAGCCCGGCGGTGGCGGCCACATTGGTGCGGTAGGTCAGCTCGGGGTGCTCGAGCGAGCGCAGCACCGACGTCACGGCTGCCAGGTGGACGACGGCGTCAACGCCGCCCTCCAGCGCCGCGGCGAGCACGTCGGCGTCCGCCAGATCCCCCTGGACGACGTCGACGGACGGATCGGGGTGCGGCTGCAGGTCGATCACGCGGACCGAGGCGCCGGCGCCGGTGAGCTCGGCGACCGCACGGCGACCGATGAACCCGGAACCCCCGGTCACGAGCACGCGCTTGCCTGTGAGATCGGTGCTCATGCCTTGGCCAGCGCGCCGGAGGGATCGTGGAGCTTGCTCGAGGTGTCGCGCCAGCGGACGGTCGGCCGGATCGCGGCGACGTCGACACGGTCCTTGTGGCGCTCGACCACGTCGAACAGCTGGTCGATCAGCGTGGTCCCGAGCAGCGTCGGCTGCAGGCCCAGTTCCTCCAGCGCCTGGTAGGTGACGTTGTAGTAGTGGTCCTCGGCCTCGACACGCGGGTTGTCGACGTGCTCGATCGTGCACTCGCCCGGGTATTCGCGGGCGATCGTCTCGGCGATCTGGCGCACCGACATCGTCTCGGTCAGCTGGTTGAAGACGCGGAACTCGCCGGGGTCGGCGGGGCTCTCGCAGGCGAGGCGGATGCACTCCACGGTGTCGACCAGGTTGATCAGCCCGCGCGTCTGCGAGCCGTTGCCGTAGACGGTGAGCGGGTGGCCGAGGACGGCCTGGATCGTCATGCGGTTCAGCACGGTGCCGAACACGCCGTCGTAGTCAAAGCGCGTCGCGAGCCTGGGGTCGAGGGCGGTCTGCTCGGTGTCTGAGCCGTACACGACGCCCTGGTTGAGGTCGGTGGCGCGCATGCCCCACGTGCGGCACCCGAACTCGATGTTGGTGCTGTCGTGGACCTTCGAGCAGTGATAGAAGGAGCCCGGGCGCTTGGGGTAGATCATGCGGTCCCTGCGGCCCTTGTGCTCGATCTCGATCCACCCCTCCTCGATGTCGATGTTGGGCGTGCCGTACTCGCCCATCGTCCCGAGCTTGACGAGGTGGATGTCGATGTCGGTGTCGGCGATCGCGTACATCACGTTGAGCGTGCCGACGACGTTGTTGGTCTGCGTGTAGACGGCGTGGGCCTGGTCGATCATCGAGTACGGAGCGGCGCGCTGCTCGGCGTAGTGGACGATCGCCTGCGGACGGAAGTCGCTGACCATCGCGTGCGTGAAGTCCGGGTCGCACAGGTCGCCGACGTAGGCCTTGATCGTCTTGCCGCTGACGTCCGTCCAGGCGGCGATCCGCTCGTCGAGCGTGGCGATCGGCACAAGGCTGTCGACGCCCATCTCCTCGTCGTAACCGCGGCGGGCGAAGTTGTCGTTTACGGCGACGTCATGCCCGGCGGCGGACAGATGTAGCGCGGTCGGCCACCCCAGGTAACCGTCACCGCCAAGAACCAGGATTTGCATACGGGGGCTCCAGTGCCTCCATTCGAACGACAGGTACCTTCGGCGCTCCGGGGCCGAGTGAGCGGGGGCGCAAAATCAAACGAGCCCCTGGGGATGACGGGGCCCGCGAGCGCCCGAGGATAGCCGACAAGCGCCCAAAGGTGCGGCATGCGGCCCTCCTCCGGCCCCCGCCGCTCCGCGTGAGGGTTCGGAGGGGGATGAGGTGGCGGAATGAGGGCTTCGAGGAGCAAGCGGAGCGAGGACGCAGGATGCGTGGCGCAGCAGCGCTGCGCGAGCATCCGAGGACGAAGCGTCCGCGCCGCTCATCGAAGGACTCAAACGCCGACTCATTCCGCTCCGGGCCCTAAGGTTTGACGGCGATGGCTTATGCACCGCCGCGGGTCAGCCGCAGCGCGGCGCAGGTTCGCCGCAGGCGCCTGGCGCTCGCGGTCGCCGGCGTTGTGCTTGCGATCGTCGTGATCGTCGCCGTCACCAGCGGTGGCGGTCGCCCGCGGCTGCCGCTGCCGGGGGTCGGCCGTCCGCCCAAGTCCGGCGATCCGTTCGCTTACGTGTCCTCGCGCCAGGCCGACTTCGAGGCTCGCGCGGTGGCCGGCAGCGCGCACGTGCTGTTCACCAAGAGCCCCGGCGGCGTGCTGGCGACGGCGGCCCGGGTGGCCGCGCTGAGGCCGCTGATCAACGCCGCCACGGCCGGCAGCGGCGTGGACCCGAACATGGTCGAGGCGCTCGTGTTCGTCGAGAGCGCGGGCCGCAACAACGTGATCGCCGGCAACGACGCCGCCGACGCCGCCGGGATCACTCAGATCCTCGCGCAGACCGGCCAGTCGCTGCTCGGGATGCACATCGACCTGGCCCGCAGCCGGAAGCTGACGGCCCAGATCACAGCCGCCGCGGGGAACGGCCAGCTCGGCAAGATGACCCGGCTGCAGGGCCGGCGCGCCAAGATCGACGATCGCTTCAACGAGCGCCTCGCGCTCGCCGCGACGGTGCGCTACCTGCGCCTCGCCCAGCAGCGCTTCGGACGTCCCGATCTGGCGATCGAGTCCTACCACATGGGGATCGGGAACCTGCAGCACGTGCTCGACGAGTACGACGGCGGCCACGCGGTGCCGTACGTCCAGCTCTACTTCGACACCGCTCCCGACCACCACTCGGCGGCGTTCAACACGCTGTCGGGATTCGGCGACGACTCCTCGCTGTACTACTGGCGGATCCTCGGCGCGGCGCAGATCATGCGCCTGTACCGGTCCGACCAGACCGTGCTGAAGCGCCTGACCTCGCTGCAGACGAGCACCGACTCGGCCGCCGAGGTGCTCCACCCGCCCGACGCCACGAGCTCGTTCGCGACCCCCGACGCGCTCTATCACGCCTACGCCGGCAAGCAGCTGCTGCCGTTGCCCTCCAACGCCCGCGCCCTCGGCCTGGCCTATTCGCGGAACATGGGCTCGCTGGCCAAGAGCGTCGGCGCGAGCCCGGCCGCCTACCGCGGGCTGCGCACGCCCGCGCTCGACATGCTGATCGAGCTTGCGGCTCGCGTCCGAGCGCTGTCGGGCGGCGCCGCGCCGCTGCTCGTCGACAGCACGGTGACCGACGGGCGCTACCAGCAGCAGCTCGGAGACGGCGACTCGTCTCCGACGACGGGCTACACGTTCACGATCGCGCGCCGCTACGTCCGCCGCTCGCAGGCGCTCGCGTTCCAGGCGATGCTCGATCGGCTCCAGGCGCTGAACCTGATCGCGTGGGAGCGCTTCTCGAGCGTGATCGAGGTGACGGTGGCGTCCGACGCCGCGCATGCGATCGTGGACGGGCCGTAGTGCCAGTGCACTGGACCGGGCGCTGGTAGGTTGCGCCGATGACCGACGCCGCACGCACCCCCGACGAGCTGCTCGAGGGGCTTCCCGACTTCCCGTTTCAGTCGTCCTACCGCGAGCACGAGGGCCTGCGGCTCGCCCACCTCGACGAGGGCGACGGTGCCCCGGTCGTGTTCTTCCACGGCGAGCCGACGTGGTCGTTTCTGTGGCGCAAGGTGCTGCCGCCGGTGCGCGACGCCGGCTACCGGTGCATCGCTCCGGACCTGCCCGGCTTCGGGCGCTCGGACAAGCCGCTGGACGTCGGCTGGTACAGCTACGACCGCCACACGGAGGCGATGCTGGCGCTGTTCGAGGAGCTCGACCTGCGCGGCGCCACCGTCGTCGTCCACGACTGGGGCGGCGCGATCGGGCTGCGGGTGGCGGTCGAGATGGCCGACCGCGTCGACCGCATCGTCGCGCTCGACACGGGCCTGTTCACCGGCCACCAGCACATGAACGAGGCGTGGATGGCATTCCGCAATTTCGTGCGAGCGCACGGAGGACCTGCCGGTCGGGCTGCTGGTCCGCCGCGCCTGCAAGAACGACCCCGGCGACGAGGTGATCGCCGGCTATGAGGCGCCGTACCCGAGCGCTGCGTCCAAGGCCGGCGCCCGCGCGTTTCCGCTGATCCTGCCGATCTCCCCCGACATGCCCGGCGCGGCCGCCGGGCAGCGCGTGCTCGAGGCGCTGCGCGGCGACACGCGGCCGAAGCTGTTTCTGTGGGCGGACTCAGACCCGGTGCTGCCGCTCGAGACCGGACAGCGGTTCGCCGCAGCGCTGGGCACCGAGATCGATCACGTGATCGCCGACGCGAGCCACTTCCTGCAGGAGGATGCGGGACCGCAGATCGGCGAGCTGATCGCCGGCTGGCTGAGCGCCTAAGCCGCCTCTGTCTCGACCTCGGCCTCGGCGTCCAGCCCGGCGACAGGTCCGGGCGAGGCCGGCACCGAAGGCGTCTGGGCCTTGGCGATCGTCTCGGCCATCCGCGACTCGTAGGCCGCCCGGGCCTGGTGGTCGGGGTGCGCGAGGACCTGGTCGCCCTTGAACATGCGCCCAACGGCCTCCATGGCCTTTCGGGGCGTCAGCGCCGCGAGGCGGACCATCGAGCCGATCGACTTGGGCACGTAGACCTCGAAGCGGCCGGTCTGGAGGGCCTCGACGATCGCGTTGGCCACGTCCTCGGGCTGGACCGGCTTGAAGCCCCGGGTCTGCGCCAGCCCCGAGCCGAGCTCGGTGTTGACGACGACGGGCATGACGACGCTGAGCCCGATGTTGGTGCCCTGCAGCTCGGCGCGGATCGACTCGCTGAGGCCGACGACCGCGTGCTTGCTCGCGCAGTACGTGGCTCCGCCCGGGAAGCCCATCTTGCCCGCGATCGAGGCGATCTGGACGAGGTGGCCGCGGTTTCGCGGGATGAAGCGCTCGAGCGCCAGCTTGGATCCGTAGATCACGCCGTGGAGGTTGATGTCGATCATCCGGATCGCGGTCGCGTCGCTCTCCTGCGCGAACGATCCGATCGGCATGATCCCGGCGTTGTTGATGAGGACGTCGAGCGCGCCCAGGCGGTTCTCTACCTCGTCGAGGAAGGTCGCGAAGCTCGTGCGGTTCGTCACATCGAGCGGCAGGCCGACGGTGCCCGATCCCAGCTCCTGGGCGGTGCGCTCGGCCAGCGCGGCGTCGATGTCGCCGATCGCGACGCGAGCTCCCTGAGCGATCAGCGCCGCCGCGGTGGCGCGACCGATGCCGCGTGCACCACCGGTGATTGCGACGACGTCGCCCGCGAGCGATCGTGGGGCTTTCGCCATGAAGCAGTCCTCCTCGTCAGTCCTTTGAAGTCAGCAGCGCCGCCCGCCATCCCTGGCCGGCGGCGGACAGAGCAATCGTACTGGGCCGTTCATCTGGGGTCGTGCCGCCCGGCCCGTGGATATCCTCGAATCGATGGCGTCTTTCCGCTACGACGGGCAGCGGCTCGCCTACACGATCCGGGGCGATGGCCCGCGCGCCACGGTCCTGATGCCGGGGCTGCTGCTGTCTCAGAAGATGCAGCGGCGGCTGGCGCGAGACCTGGCCAGGCGCGGAAGCCGGGTGATCACGTTTGACCCGCTCGGCCACGGAGAATCGGACCGTCCGCGCGAGATGTGGCGCTACTCGATCCCGGCGTTCGCGCTGCAGACCGTCGCGCTGCTCGACCATCTCGAGCTCGAACAGGCCGTGATCGGCGGCACCTCGCTGGGCGCCAACATCACGCTCGAGGTCGCCTCGATCGCGCCCGAGCGAGTGCGCGGCATGTTGCTCGAGATGCCGGCGCTGGACAACGCGATCCCGGCGTGCGCGGTGGCGTTCACGCCGCTGTTGTTTGCGCTGACGTTCGGCGAGCCGGGCATGCGCCAAGTGGCACGCGTGACCCGCGCGGTCCCGCGCCAGGTGGTCCCGGGGCTGGCGGAGATCGTGCTGGACTGGCTGTCGCAGGAACCCGGGCCCAGCGGGGCTGTTTTGCAGGGAATTCTGTTCGGGCGCACGGCGCCGGAGCGCACCGTCCGCCAGACGCTCACCCCGCCGGCACTCGTGATCGGTCATCCCCGCGATCCGGTTCACCCCTTCTCCGATGCCGACATGCTCGCCCACGAGCTTCCCAACGGCCGGCTGATCGACGCCAACTCGCTGTTCGAGCTGCGCATGCGCCCTGAGCGCCTGACCGCGCGGATCGCGGAGTTCATCGGCGAGTGCTGGCGCGAGGAGCCGGCCGCGTCCGCCGCAACGGCCGCCAGCGCTTAGCGCTGCCCTAGCCAGTCCTCGGCGAGCATCGCGTAGACGGCGTCGTCGAAGTACTGGTCGCCGACCCGCACCGCCTGGCGGAGCGTCCCCTCCTGCACGAACCCCAGCCGCTGCGGGATCGCGCGACTGCGATCGTTGTGGACCGCCGCGGTGATCACCACGCGGCGCAGGCCCATCGAGCGGAAGGCGTGGTCGACCATCGCGCGCACCGCTGCGGTCATGACGCCACGGCCCTGTTCGCCGGCCGCGAGCCAGTAGCCGATCGTGGTCGACCGGTCTCGCCAGTTGACGGCGTGGAAGCCGACCATTCCGATGATCCGGCCGTCCCTGACGATCGCGCACTCAAACCCGTCGTTGGACGCCAGCTGCACGCGCTTTGCGTCGAGGAACGCCCGGGTGTCGGCGATCGTCTGCTCGGCGGCCCACGGCATGAACCGCGCGAGGTGCTCGCGATTGGCCTCGATCAAACCGTGCAGCTCGCTCGCGTCCTCGAGTCCCACGACGCGCAGCGACACCCCATCCGACAGCTGCGCCCGGTCGCCGAGCGGATTGACGCTCAGCGGGCCCCGGGGCGGCGGCGGACCGGGCGGGCTGACGATGTCGCGCCCGGTCGGCTGCAGCTCGGAGTCGAGCTCGAGCTGCCAGAAGTAGCGCGTGAACGTGACCCCGGCCCGGAACTCGCCGACGTGCGGCTCGATCCGCTCGCCGCGCGCCATCGCGACGATCAGCTCGGGATACGTCCGGCCCGGCAGCGCGGCGTACATCGGCGCCGGGAACGCGCCGCCGAAGCGCGTGTTGACGTCGGTGATCCCGAGCCCGACGTCGCTGTCGCGGAACACCTGAACGGTGCACGGGCCACGGACGCCGAGCGCCTCGACCACGCGGCGGCCGAGCTCGATCAGCTCCGGATCGTCGATCACGGTGCCCTTGATCGACTCGCCGCCACGCGACTCGATCATCGTGCGCGGGATCGCGTTGAGGCAGCGGCCGTCGAGATCCGACAGCGCGTCGATCGAGAACTCCGGCCCGTCCATCAGCTTCTGGACCATCGCGGGCTCGTTGATGTACCGCACCATGAACGCCGTCCCGGCCACATCCTCGGCGCGGTGGATCGAGCGGGCGCCCGAGCCCTGGCGCGGCTTGACCATCACCGGGAAGTACGGCACCGGCTCGCCCGGCAGCACCGTCGGCGGCGACGGCAGCCCGAGCTGCTCGAGCAGCAGGTGGGCCTCGTACTTGTCAAACGTGGCGCGCGCGATCTCCGGGTCGGGGACGAACGCGGGCAGTTCACCCGCCGCACGCGCATGGGCGAGCACCTCGATGTCGAGGTCGGTGAGCGGCACGACGGCGCCGACGTCGAACTCCTCACACAGGGCCCGCAGCGCGGGGACGTAACCGGGGTCGTCGATCCGCGGCACGGCACGCCGGTAGTGCGCGGCGTACTGCGCCGGCGCGAGCGGGTTCGGATCGGCCGCGACGACGGTGGCGTGCTGGGCAAAGGCCGAGACGATGTCGTAGCGCTTGCCGACGCCTGTCAGCAGGACGCCTACGTCGGACGCCATCCGCCGGTCTCTCCCTTGTACAGGCCCTGCCCGGTGACGACCATCCGCACGGTGCGCACCAGGATCTCGAAGTCGAGCGCGAGCGTGCGGTGCTCGACGTACCAGAGGTCGAGCTCGATCCGCTCAGACCACGGCAGCGACGCGCGGCCGTTGACCTGCGCCCACCCGGTGATCCCGGGCTTGACCGCGAGCCGGCCGCGCTCGCGCTCGGTGTACTGGTCTACCTGGACCTGCAGCGTCGGCCGCGGGCCGATGATCGACATCTCGCCGCGCAGCACGTTCCACAGGTTCGGCAGCTCGTCGAGCGAGTAGCGGCGCAGGAATCTGCCGAGCCGGGTGATCCGGTCGTCGCCCTCGTGGATCGCGAGGCCCGCGCCGGTGAACTCGGCGCCGTGAACCATCGTCCGCAGCTTGTAGATCTCAAACAGCGCGCCGTCCTTGCCGACGCGCGTCTGGGTGTAGATCGGATGGCCGCGGGACTCCAGGCGCACCACCAGCGCCAGCAGAGCCACCACCGGCGCCGTCACCGCGCATACGGCACCCGCGATCACCAGGTCCAGCGCACGCCGGACCAGCGCATCGACAGCCCTCACCGAGTCCCCTCCGCCGGCTCCCAGCCGGCCGCCGTGCCGCTGCGCAGCCAGTCCCACAATCCCGCCGCCAGCGACGCGGTCGTGAGCACGTAGTAGCGCGCGATCAAGAAAGGTCTCGCGCGCACCAGCGGCGCGACGACGGCCGCGAGCAGGATCGCCACCTGGAGCGCGAGCGCCACGGCGTAGACCCACCCCTGGCCGAGCAGCAGGATGTTCGCGACGAACGCGATCACGTGCAGGAACGGCGTGAGGTAGCGGACGATCCGGTGCGAGAAGATCATCAGCGCGTAGACCAGGTCGTATCCCCGCGGCGACAGCATCCCGCCGCGCAGCACGATCGGCCACATGTGACTGCTCATCCGGCGCTTGCGCGCGAACTCGCCCTCGATCGTCGGAACCATCTTCTCGCTCGCGTGCGCGTCCGATGCGTACACCGCCCGCCACCCGTGCTTGACCATGTTGAACGGGAACGACAGGTCGTGGCCCATGATCGGGTCGACGAACAGGTACGCCTCCCGCCGGGTGGCGTAGATCGCGCCGTTGCCGCCCGTCACCGAGCGGACCCGGGACTCCAGGGAACGCAGCGCCATCTCGTAGCGCCAGTACACGCCCTCCTGGTTGGTCCCGCGCTCGTTGACGAAGCTGACATCCCCGCAAACGTAACCGACCCGTGGATCGGTGAACGGCGCGACCAGCCGCCGCAGCGCGGCCGGCTCCCATTGCACGTTTGCGTCGGAGAACGCCACGATCTCGCGTTGCGAGCGCTTCACGGCCGCGTCCTGGGCGCGGATCTTGCCGCCTCGCGGAAGCTCCAGCACGACGTCGGCGCCGGCGTCGCGGGCGCGCTGGGCCGTGTCGTCGGGCGACCCGTCGCAGGCGACGATCACTTCGAGCAGCGCCGGCGGATAGTCGAGCGCGCGGAGGTTGGAGAGACGGCGCGCGATCACCTCGGCCTCCGCATAGGCGGCGACGATCACAGACACCGCGGGGAGCTCGCCGATCTCGGCTCCCGCCGACGCGCGCGTCGCCGCACGCCGCCCGGGCCGCAGCCGATCAACGACCCAGAGCAGCAGGAAATAGCCGGCGTGGGCGTAGAGCACCAGGCCGACCGAGATCCAGAAGACGATCGCAAGCGCGGTCACGACGGCGCCGATTGTGCCGCAGCGCCGTCACGCGCACCCGTCAGCCCGCGGTAGACGTCGAGCGTTCGGCGCGCGGCCTGGTCCCACGAATACGGCCCGGCCGCAGCCTCCCGCGCCGCCTGCGCCAGCCGCGCGCGCTCGGCCTCGTCGCCCAGCAGGCGACCAAGCGCGGCCGCCAGCGAACCAACATCCCCGGGCTCCACCAACACCCCGGCGCCGGTCGCGGCGACCTCGCCGAAGCCGCCCACGTCGCTGAGCACCACCGGCTTGGCGAACGCCAGCGCCGTCGCCAGCACCCCGGACTGGTCGAAGCGCTCCGTGCGCGAGTACGGGAGCACGACGACGTCGGCGCGGCGGAAGTAGGACGCGAGCTCGGCGTCCGGGACGTAGCGCGAGATGAACCGCACACCCGGGGGAGCGCTCGCGAGCAGCGGCGCGATGTCCATTCGCGGGCGTCCCACGATCCACAGCTCGGCCCCCGCCGGCATCCCGCGCCACGCCTCCAGCAGCACGTCAACCCCCTTGTACGGGCGCAGCAGCCCGAAGAACAACACGACCGGGCCGGCGACCTGCTCGAGCTCGGCCGCGAGCGGCTGCGACGGCAGCCGCGCCAGGTGCTCGAACGCCCCATGGTGGATCACGTGAACCTTGCCCGCGTCGAGGCCGAGCGCTCGCACGAGCTGCCCGCGCCCGTACTCCGAGTGCACGACGAGCGCATCGACGGCGTCATACAGCCGCCGCTGCGCGGCGACCTGGCCGGGGCGCGGCTCGCGGGGCAGCAGGTCGTGGGCGGTGAGCACGAGCGGCCCGCGGGGCAGCAGGAGACGGTCCAGCCACTGCACGTCGAGCCATTGGAAATGGACCACGTCCGCGTCGCGGGCGACCCGCCGGTAGCGCAGCATGTCGGGCACGTGCTCGGCGAACTTGGTCAAGGACCGTACGCGGCTGCCCGCAGCTCCGCGCGCGTGCCGGTAGAAGTGCTCACGCAGCGCGTAGCCGTCGGGCGCGGCGACCGACCCGTAGGCGAAGCGGCTGGTGATCAGCTCGACGTCGGCGCCGGCGCGCGCCAGCGCCGCGGACAGCGCGTGGTCATAGGGAGGCGTGAACGCCGACGGGTCGACGACTTGGACGCGCATCAGCCGCGACGGCCGGGATGCAAGGGCCCGCTGCGGCGGGCCTGGCGCGGGACCGCGTCGAGCGGGCGACCGGCCAGCTTGGCGATGCGGCGAGCGGTCGCGCGGGTGTCCGCACCACCCAGCGCGAGCACGCGAGCGTCGCGCTCGTGCTCCAGCCGGCGGACGGCGGGGGCGATCGCCCACAGCTTGGGCTCGCCGGGCCCGCGCCGCAGGCGGTCAAGCACGCACCGCACCGGATGCGTCAGTGCCAGGCTGCCGAGTGCCACCAGGCGCGCCGCAAAGCCGTCGTCCTCCCGATACTCGACGGCCAGCTCGCGCGTGACCCCGGCATCCAGCGACTCCGGGCGCGCCGCGGCCTCGACGCGGGCGCCGCCCAACGATTGCGCGAATTCGACGAGCGGATCGCCCCGGGCCGGAAAGCGGTCGGCGACCAGCACGACCTGCGCAGGTGTGCGCGTGGCAGTCCGGATCGGCCGGTTGGAGAGCGCAAAGCCCGCCAATTCCTCGGCGGACAGGAGCGCGTCCAGGAGCGCGTAGCCCCCGCGCTCCAGCCGCCCGGTGCGCGCGGCGACGAGCTCCCGGCTTCGAGCCGTGGGCCGGTCCGCCCCGGGCGCCCGGCGAACCCGGCGCCATGCTCGCGACGATGCGCGGCGCAGGGCGGGCTCTGGCTCGAAGCCGTCGTAGCGGCGAGCGAGCCACGCCCGGCCGGCCGCGTAGCCGCGCCATTGGCTGCGCAGATCCCTCAACGTGGTCCGGTAGCGGTGCTCGACGCTCGCTTCCGTTCGCAGCTCGAGGCGCCATCCGGCGGCCTGGATGCGCCAGCTGAAGTCGGTGTCCTCGCCCGCGCGAACGCCCTCGTAGAAGCCTCCGACCTGCTCGAACGCGGCGGCTCTGACTAGGAGGTTGGCGGCCACGGCGCGCGGACGGTAAGGATGGCGCAGGTGCGCCTCCTGGCTCAGGAACCCCCGAGCCGCGCCATAGCGCGCAGCCAGCGTGTCGCCCGCCGGCGCGGCGAGCACCTCGCCCGCCAGCGCCCCGACATCGTCGGAGACGGGCAGCGCGAAGTAGGCGTCGAGCAGCCCGTGGTGCACCAGGCAATCGGAGTCCAGGAACAGGATCCAGTCGTTGTGCGCGATGGCGGCGCCGGCGTTGCGAGCATGCGCCGGCGAGCGCTCGGCGATCGCGCGTATGACCTTGACCGCTCCCGTCGCAACCGTCGAGGCGACGGGCAGCACGGAGTTGTCGGCGAGGATCAGCTCGTCTCCGGGACGCAGGTCGAGCGCGAGCAGCGTCTCGATCGCGGCAGCAGCCGCCGCGCCGTCCCCCGCGAACGGCATCACGACGCTCACCACAGGCCGGCTCATGCGGCCCTACCTCGGGATCCGGCCCCGACGCGGCCGAGCACGCGGCGCAGGTTACCGACCTCCTGCGGGTGGGCGAAGCCCGTCAGGTACAGCAACGGCACGATCGCCAGGAAGGCCGCGATGCGCGACAGCAGCCCCACCGCTCCGTGCGTCGGCAGCACCAGGTCGCCGACTGCGGCGATCCCGCCCATCACGAGCACGATGTGCGCCAGCCGGCGCCACTCGAACGCGACCTCGAACAGCTTGCGGGTCAGCACGTGCATCACGCCCAGCATCGCCACGTACGCGCCACACAGGGCGATGCCGGCGCCGGCGATTCCCAGCGGCGGGACCAGCACGAGCAGCAGCACCACGTTGGCTGCCAGCCCCGCGATCGCGGCCGGGAAGTTGCGCGTGGTGACATGGGCGCGTCCCGCGATGACCAGGAACACCACCCACAGCCCATACATGGCCCAGCCCAGCGCGACCCACGGCAACGCCTTGTAGGCGTCATAGAACGACGGCGCGGTGAGCAGCCGCACCACCCACCGGCCTCCGAGCGCGAGGCCCGCCACCACCCACCCGCTGATCAGCACGTAGTAGGTCGTCACCAGGCCGTACAGGCGCGCGGCCTCGGCGTCGTCGGTGACCGAGTAGGCCAGCGGCGGCCACGCGTACTGGAACGCGCGGACGATGAACGCGACCGCGCCCGCGAGCTTGACCGCGATCGAGTACAGGCCGGCCACCGACGGGCTGCTGCTGTGGTACAGGTAGAAGCGGTCGATCAGGCTGAGCGCGTACACCGAGGCCTCCGCGGGCACCGTCGGCAGGCCGAAGCGCAGCAGCGGCGCCAGCCGCTCGGCGCCGCCGGCGTTCGTCCTGCGCCTGGGGCGCAGGCGGCCGCGCATCACCCACCAGAGGCCGAGGAGCACGAGCGTGGACGCGCCGTAGTTGGCGAGCAGCAGGCCCTTCGGACCCTGGTCCAGCGCGACCACCAGCACGAGCGAGCCGGCCACGGTCATCAGCACGTTGGTCAGCGACGCGATCGCGTAGATGCGCACGCGCTCGTCGACGCGGAGGATCCCGTAGGCCAGCTCGAGGTTGGTGAACGCCCACAGCCCCAGC
The DNA here is from genome assembly GCA_963725925.1 of uncultured Solirubrobacterales bacterium. Taxonomy (GTDB): domain Bacteria; phylum Actinomycetota; class Thermoleophilia; order Solirubrobacterales; family Solirubrobacteraceae; genus Palsa-465. The sequence continues at coordinate 118,303 of CAVSAY010000016.1, read as the reverse complement.
ACCGCGACCCGGAAGATCGCGGCGTCGTCGTGACCGAGGACGAGATTTGACAGCGGCTCGGCTGCGGCCGCGAGGATCAGCGAGACGATCGTCGTGGCGATCAGCGTGAACGCCACCGCGCGCCGCGTCAGGGCGTCGCGACGGCTTTGGTCGGCGTCGGTGAAGTAGAAGCGCAGGAACGCCTCGATCATCCCGAAGCGCACCACGATGCTGATGAAGATCACCCCGTTGGCGAGCAGCTCGACTTCGCCGTAGCCGGCCGGGTCGATGTAGCGCGTGTACACCGGCAGCAGCAGGACGGCGATGAACTTCGAGACGACGTCCGCGATCTGGTACGCCGCCAGCGTGGTGACCAGCCGCTTCAGATACGCAAGCACGGGCGGGGCCTATCGGGACAGCATCTTCCAGAGACTGTTCGTCAGCTCCTGGGCGTCGACGTTGTGTGCGAGGCTCGATCCGAATCCGATCAAGCCGATGTCGACCACGGTCCCGCGCTCGAGCCGGTAGCCGACGATGCTCGGCGCGCTGGTCGTCGCGCCGGCCTCCGATGCGACTTGCCCTGGAGGGGCCACCGCGGGGATCGACTGGTAGTTGTGAAAGCCCGGAAACGCGCCCGACGTCTGCGCGAAGATCCCCAGGCCGTCGCGGATCACCGTGATCAGGTTGCTCGAGTGCAGGACCACCGCGCCCGGCTTGGCGCCGAGCGGGTCGGCGGCGGCCGGCTTGCTCGGGCGCAGCGCGTGCTGGCCCGCGACGGTGACCGAGCGCAGCATCGAGTCGGTCCCGATCGACACCACGTGGCCTCCGTTTGCCACGTATGCGCGCAATGTCGTCGCCAGCGAGCCCGGCAGCCAGCGCAGGCTCCCCGCGAGGATCACGCCGGTGTGGCCCTGCAGGGTGGGCCCGAAGCCCGAGACCAGGCCGACGTCGGTCGTCAGGTCGTAGGCACGGTGAGTCTTGTCGAGGTATGCCAGCAGCCCGCCCTCGTCGACCGCCCCCGCGGGATAGCCGTTGGCCAGCGGCCGGTCAAGCGCGATCGAGTCGCCGTTCTCGAGCGTGTCCGGCACGCCGTCGCCGTCGTCGTCGACGGGGTTGCGCCCCTGCCACGTGAGCGCGGGCAGGACGACCAGCACGCGCGGCCCGTGGGTCACGGCCGGCACGCTGGCGACGATCGGAACCACCGTCCGGTTGCCGCCCGAGCGCAGCGCCAGCTGATACAGGCCGGCCGGTCCCGACGGCACCTTCAGATTCAGCGTGAAGTCCGAGGTGGTGCCCCTCGCGAGGATCTTCTTGGCGCCCGCCCGGCGCAGCGCCCAGTGGTAGGGCTGCTGGCGCGCGTCGACGTACACGGTCGTGTCCGAGCCCGCGGGGACCGGACGCGACGGCGGCTCGGCGGCGAGGTAGCGCACGGTCACGCCGGCGTGCGGGGTCGTGCCCGGCGCGGGCGGGACCACGAGCGGGAAGCGCCCCGTGTTGCAGGCGCGATCGGTCACTTCGAGGCCGACCAGGTAAGTGCCCGCGGGCGCCGGGCGCCCGTGGATCTTGCCGTCCCACACGGCGCTGCGCGCGCCACCGGCGGTCCGGAAGCTCTTGACCATCGGCGCGCCCGGCAGGTCGGTCCGGTAGAGGAGGATCGTCGTGCCCTGATGCTGGTTGCCCGTGTAATGGATCGTCACCGGGCGATCCCCCTGCGGGATCAGCGACGGCGACACACCGGTCACCTTCGGGCGCGGCGGGATCGTGCGCACGGTGACCGGCAACGGTCCGGCCTGGTTGGAGATATCCGCCGTGCGGCCCTGGTGGATCAGCGCGACGCGGATGTAGTAGACGCCGTCGGGCGCGACCTGGCCGTTGTCCTCGCGGCCGTTCCAGGAGAAGACTCCGTCCGGCGTTCGCACGCCGCGGCGCATGTGCCGGCCCGAGGCCAGCGTGCGGACGATCGTGCCGCCTTGGTCGACGACGTACACGTCGACGTCGTCGGAGCGGTGCTGCAGATAGAAGGACACGAACATCTTCCTGTGGCCGACGCCGCCGCACACCTTGCCGTCGACGGGATTGATCCACGACGGGGCCGGGGCCGGGAAGCCGGAGATCAGCGGCGTGGTGACCTTCAGGTGCTGGGTGACGAAGAATGCGCCGACCGTCGCGGCCGCGAGCGACGCGAACGCGATGACCGGCAGCTTGCTCACAGCGCCACCACCGCCACGTTGGGGACCTTGAACTCGTGGAAGGCGTCGAGCCCGCGCGGATCGCGGCGGCAGAGCATCACGCGGATCGATCCGCCGTGACACACCGCCAGGGCAGGCAGCTCGCCGGTGCGGTGGATGTCCTGCGCCGCGGCCGTCACCCGGTCGAGCTGATCGCGCAGCGACTCGCCGCCCGGGAACCGGAACGACTCACCCGCGCGCAGCCACGCCGCGTATCCGTCGGGGTCATCGCGCGCGATGTCGATGAACCGGTAGCCCTCCCACTCGCCCCGGTTGGCCTCCCGCAGCCGCGGGTCCAGACGCGGCTCCATCCCGATCCGAGCGCCGACGATCCGCGCGGTCTCGGTCGCGCGGCTGAGGTCGGAGGCCCACAGCGAACGGATTCCCATGCCGGCGACGCGCTCGGCCAGCTCGGCGGCCTGGCGGCGCCCGGTGTCGTTGAGCGGCGTGTCTGTGAACCCCTGGACGCGGATCGGCTCGAGGTTGTCGTTGGTCTCGCCGTGGCGGGCGAGAAACACGCCCTCGAGGTTCACTGCCGGCTGATGCCGAGGGTGTCCGAGCGCAACCCCAGTCGCAGCGTCTCCAGCGCGAGCACGTCGTCGGGAGCGATGTTCGAGAGGTTGACGTCTGGACCGAAGCGCCGGATGAACCACACCTGCTGGTGCTTGCGAGGGGCGTCGAACATGATCCGGTGCTGGTCGACGCCGTGGACGATCTCGTCGATCAGCCCCTCTCTCACCTCCTCGGTGGGGCGGAAGATCCCGGCGGTGCCCGATTCGCGGCCCTCGGCGATCACCTTCCACGCGCCGGCCTCGAGCTCCTGGAGCATCATCTCCACCCAGCGGTAGGGCGGCGTGATCGCGCCCGTATCGTCCTTGGAGCCGACCTCGGAGAGCACCGAGAAGTCCTGCGCGAGCTTCGAGATCAGCTCGAGCTTGCGGTCGTGCTCCAGCGCGATCGTGCCGTCGGAGATCTCGAAGTGCGCGAGGCCCAGGTCCCGCGCCCAGGCGATCAGCTCGTCGAGCCGGTCCCGGGCGATCGCGAGCTCGGTGAGCGTCCCGCCGAGCACCACCGGGATGCCGTGCTCGCGATAGCGCGCGAGCTTGCGGTCGAGGTTCTCGGTCGCCACGGCAGTGCCCCAGCCGAGCTTGACGATGTCGACCGATGCCCCGGCGACCTCGATCATGCCGTCGACCTCGGCGACCGACAGCCCCTTGTCGAGGACGTGCGTGATCCCGTCCTGGCGAGGCTTCGCCGTGCGATCGGGCAGATCGAGCAGGTCGCGCATCGTGTGATCCATGGGCGGCTTCTAAGCCGCGAGGTCGGTTCCGACCGTCACAACGACCTGTGACGTGCACTGGGTCGACACCGGGCAGGCGACGGCCTGCGTGGCTGGATCGACGGGCTGTACCGATGCAGGCCCCAGCTTCAGCGACTTCGCGACCGCCAGCGCCTCGGTCTTGTGGCCCGGCATGTACGCCACGATCGTCGCGGTCCGTGTCTGGTCCGAAGCGGTGGCGACCCGTCCCTGCTTGTAGCCGGCGCTCGTCAGCTGGTTGGAGATCCTGCCCGCGAGGCCGTTGCTCGCGGTTCCGTTGAGCACCGACACCGTGACGGTCGACGGCGCCACCGCCACGGTGCGCTTGCGCCGCGACGTCGTTGTGCTGGGCGCATTGCTCGTGTTCGACGCGCGCGTCGAGTTGGGGCTGCCGCCGCTGCTGGTGAAGTGCAGCAATGCAACCACGATCGCCGCGATCACAAGCGCGCCCGCGGCTAGGAGCGCGATCCGCAGACCGAGATTCCGCTTGCGCGGCGGCTCGGAGAACCGCGGCGGCGGCGCCACCGCTGCGCGACCGGCCGCCGCGGACGCCGCACCCGGCCGGCGGGCTGCCTGCGCGGGACGTCCGCCTCCCGCGGTCGCCAGCACTCCTCGCGGTGGCGGGGTGACCCGCGGCGGCGACGCCACGGCGCCCTTGGAGGAGCCGTTGCCACCGACGGCGGCCGCCGTTGCGGGCGGGAGGCTGCCCAGCGCCGTGTCGTCGACCGGTTGTGCGGCCGGCTCGGCGACGCCGTGCTCGTCGTAGGTGGGCTGAGGCTCGGCGACGGGAGTCGCGGGAATCAGCCTGGTGGCCGCTGCCAACGCCGGTGCCGCAACGCCGGCCGGCGGGCCGGGGGCCATCGCCACGGCGCCCGCGAACGCTGGAGCCGGAGCAGGCGCGCGCACGCCTCCGGCCTGGACGGCCCGGGCGGGAGCGACCTGTGCCGCTGCGGCCTGCTGGCGCGCAAGGCTGGTCAGCCGCGCCTCGAGCTGTGCCACGCGTTGCGCGGCCTCGTAGGCCTGCTCGCGCAGGTTGGCGGTCTCGCGAGCCTGCGCGAAATAGAGCAGGACGAGGATCGCCAAGCCGATGATCGCGGCAAAACCGGCGTCGGCGCCCACCGAGTTGACGAAGTGGTGGACGGATAAGGCGAGAGGAAGATTCGCCATTCGTGCGCAGTCTAGGGAGCGGTCCGGGCGCTAGATTCAGCAACCGCCAGCCGGGTGCCCGAAAGCTTCGAGACGTGTTCGGCGAGCGCTGCCGCATCTCCTTCCAGCACCAGAAGGTTGATGTCGGCAAAGGTCTGAGCCGTCCACTGAGGATCCAGCGGCTCACGCTGGGCGCGCAGGATCCGTTGCACCGGCGTCGGCTGCGGGCGCTCGTAGGGGTTGAACAGGTCCTCGTGGAACTTCTCCCCCGGCCGGGCGCCGACGATCTCGATCGCGATGTCGCGCTCGGGCTCGAGCCCCGAGAGCCGGATCATCGTCTCGGCAAGCTCGATGATCTTGATCGAGTCACCCATCTCCAGCACGTACACCTCGCCGCTTCGCTCGGCCAGTGAGCCGGCGCGGATCACGAGTTGCACGGCCTCCGGAATCGTCATGAAGTACCGGGTCATCCGCGGGTCGGTGACCGTCACCGGACCGCCGGCGGCGATCTGGCGCCGGAAGATCGGTACCACCGAGCCCGACGACCCGAGGACGTTGCCGAACCGGACGGTCGCGTAGCGGGTGTTCGGATAGCGCACCGCCGCGGCTTCCACGGCCCATTCCGCGAGCGCCTTGGAGGCGCCCATCACGGTCGCGGGCTTGACGGCCTTGTCGGTGGAGATGAGCACGAACGCGCCGACGCCGAGCTCGCCGGCGATCTGCGCGACCAGGCGAGTGGCGAGCGCGTTGTTGCGAATCGCCTCGACCGGGTTGAGCTCCATCATCGTCACGTGCTTGTAGGCGGCGGCGTGGAAGACGACGGCCGGCCGGTGCTCGGTGAGCACCTCCCGCATCCGTTCCTCCTCCTTGCAGTCGGCGAGCACCGGGACCGCGGTGCGCACGTGGCGGTCCTCCTCGAGCTCGCGCACGATCTCGAACAGGTTGTCCTCGGCATGGTCGACGAGCACCAGGCGCTTGGGGTTCACGCGCGCGATCTGGCGGCACAGCTCGCTGCCGATCGACCCTCCGGCGCCGGTCACCATGATCACCTCGTTGGCGAGGTAGGCGCCGACACGCTCGAGCTCCATGCGAACCGGCTCGCGGCCGAGCATGTCCTCGACGCGGACCTCGCGCAGCTGGCGCGTGACCTTCAGCTGACCCGATCCGTCGGCCAGCAGCTCGAACACCGTCGGCATCGTGCGGACCGGGATCCCGCGCTTGCGGCAAGCGGCCACGACGCGTGCGCGCAGCGTCCCCGGCGCCGACGGGATCGCGATCACGACCTCGTCGGGCTCGACCTCGTCGAGGATCCTCGCGAGATCGTCAGTGGAGGTGGTGCCGAGCACCTTGAGGCCGTGCTCGTCCTTGATCCCCTGCTTGCGCGGATCGTCGTCGATGAACCCGACCGGCCGCATCCGCAGCTGCTGGTTGCGCGCGAGCTCGCGCACGACCAGGCGGCCGCCGTCGCCGCCGCCCACGATCAGCACGTCGCGGGCGCCCTTCTGCACACGGAAGCTGCGGGTCCGGCCCTCGATGATCAGGTGCACGAAGAAGCGCGCGCCGAGCAGCAGCACCAGCATCAGCAGGAAGAACAACGCGATCACGCTGGCGGGCAGCGTCACGGGGCTCGACAGCCCCCGCGAGGACGTCTGCACGGGGTGCAGCAGCGCGATTACGCCGCTGACGACGACGGTCGCGACGATTACGCCCTTGACCACCGCCTCGTAGTCGCGCTGACCGACGTACGTCCACAGCCGCTCGTACAGGCCGAACAGCGCGAGCACGACCATCGAGACGGGCACGACCCACCACACCGTCGAGTTGAACAGGTGTTCATAACGGGTCGGTCCCGCACCTTCAAACCTGAGCCTGAAGGCGAGAAAGTAGGCGAGCGCGACCAATAGCCCGTCCACCAGCAGCTGCGGGATTGAATGGCGGTGGACAGGAAAGGCCGCGGATCTGATCCGCCGGCGCATGCGGCGGAGATTCTAGTCAGGCGCTCGTAAGGACCTGCTTAAGGCGGTGGTGCCGGCGGCGCAGCAGGGCGCCGGGGCGCCGGGCCCGGCGCAGCGAGCTGATCAGGCCTGGCGGCGCCTGGACGTGCATCGCCGCCCAGCAGGTGAGCCCGTCGTGGCAGCGCTCCAGATTGAGCAGCTCGGCGTGGAGCTCCTCGAGTTGCAGCAGCGTGAGGCTTCCGGCCAGGTTGTGCAGCTCGAACGGATCGTTGACGAGGTTGTAGATCTCGCGCTCGCCGTCTGAGTACTCGACATACAGGAAGCGATTGGTGCGCATCGCCTCGTAGCTGGTGGGATTTCCGCTTGCGGACCGCTGGAAGTCGGGGTCTGAGGCGATCAGATGCGGCCCGCGGTGCTCGACGAGGACCGCGTTTCGCCAATCGCCGGGAGCCAGGCCACCGAACAGCGGCATCAGGCTGTGCCCGTCGCCCGGGAGGTTGGTGCCCCCGATCTGCGTGAAGGTCTTGGCCAGGTCCACGTTCTCGGACATCGCGTTGGTGGTCGTGCCCGCAGGGATCCCTGGCCCCGAGATCACCAGCGGCACGTGGATGTCGGTGTCGAACGCGGTCATCTTGCCCGGCATCAGGCGGTACTCGCCGGTATGTAGCCCGTTGTCGGAGCTGAACACGATGTAGGTGTCGTCGCTCAGCCCGTTGGCCGCAAGCGCCCCCTCGACCTGCCCGATCATCTGGTCGACGGCTCCAACGGCCTGGGCGCGGCGCCGGAACACCGAGTTGATCTGCTCGATCTGGGCGGCGTCGAGCGGCGGGCGACCAGCCTCCCAGCGAACCGGATCGGTCGGCAGCCTGTTGAAGTTGGGCAGCTGCGGTGCCTGCAGGCCGGGGAAGTCCTCGGAATCGCGCGGCGCCGGCGTGTAGGGCGAATGCGGGGCGAACGTCGCGAGCTCGAGGAAGAACGGCTGCCCGGTCGCCGCCGAGCTGTTGATGAAGTCGACGCCCTTGCGTGCCAGGACGTCGGTCAGGTAGTCCTTGGGCTGGCTGCCGTACTGCTGCAGCTGGCCGTCTTCGTTGAGGCTGTAGTTGAACTCCGGATAGCCCCACCCGGCCACGTCCCACTCCGACCAGCCGGGCGGGACGTAGGTGTACGGGAGCCCGGGGACGCTCCCCTTCTGCTGGCCGTAGCCGTTGAGGTACTTGCCCATCATCGCCGTGCGGTAGCCGGCGTTCTGCAGCGCGACAGCGAACGTGTGCAGCTCCTCGCCGCGGTCGTAGAACTGGCGGAAGCCCCCGCGCCGGCCCACGTTGTTGAACACCTTGGTGTCGTGCGGGAAGTTGCCGGTGAAGATCGACGAGCGCGACGGACAGCACAGCGAGTCAGACACGAAGTAGTTGTTGAACGTCAGCCCGTCGCGCTGCATCGCCTGCACGTGCGGCATGTAGCGCAACAGGTTCATCGACAGGTCGTCGGTGAGCACGAACACGATGTTCGGGCGCCGCGTGGGCGCGACCAGGTCCCGTGGTGTGCCGGGATGCGTGGTCGAGGCCTTGGCCTGCGTGGGCAGCGAGACCTCTGGGCGGGGCGCTTCTGACCCCTGCGAGCTCGCCGCCACGCCCGTGGCCAGGCTGGCCACCGCGACAACAGCGAGCGCAATCCGGAACACGCGGCCGCGCATCAGCCTCGGGTGCACGTCACCCGCCCCAAAGCTCCCAATCCATGCACGCGCAGCCGCACCGCTCCGGTCACAGTACCCACGTCCGATCCGTTCGCGGCGAGCTTCGCAGACCCTTAACCACTCACGGTCAGAGCGCTAACAGGCCGCACACGGTCCGTCCCGGAGCCTAGCGACTCCGGGACGGCCGGATGCGTCTATCTCAGTAGCCCTGCGGCAGCTGCGAGGTCCCCGAGCCGCTCTGCGGGAAGACCCCGCTCGTGCGCAGCACGTGGCCCTTGCTGTCGAGCGCCTGGACCTTGTAGGCCTTGAACGACAGCGTTCCCAGGGAGATCGCCGTCTCGAAGCCGCTCTTGGTCTTCGTGGCGACGCTCGCGAGGTGCTTGGCGTCCTTACCGCCGAGCACGCGCCAGTTCGCCACCTGCGTGGACCCGTCCCAGCTCGCGTACACGGTGGTCTTGCTGCCGGACTTGCGCACGGCGCCGTTGGGCGCCCAGGAGGGGATGCCCGTCCACTTCTGGACGTACACGCGGTAGTTGACGTCGGGGTTGGGCCAGGCCGCGTCGAGCAGCACCTTGCCGGTCTTGGAGACCTCCGAGAACAGCGGCTGTGAGCCCCAGCTGATCGCCACGTTGCCGTTGGAGAGCACCTGCGCGCTTCCGAGGAACGCGGCGTTGAACTTCTTGCCGCGGCTGTAGGAGCTGACCAGCGAGCCGGTGTGGTTGGCGTTGTTCAGCTTCAGCACGAGCGCCGTGGAGGGCCCGATCGGCGGCGCGAACTTGCCCGCGCCGAGGATGTTGCAGCAGGCGTCGTTGAACAAGCTGACCGTGTTGCCGGGCAGCAGCTGGACGTCATGCTGGAACTGGAACTGAGCGTTGGACGGGAGCTTGTAGGAGCTGATCTTCTGGTTGCCGCTCAGCGTCCACTCGACGTCGCCGGCGGCGTTGACCAGGTACGCCGCCCAGGTGTTACGGAACGACGTCAAGAACGATCCGCCGCCGTTGAGCTGGATCGAGTTGATGTGGTAGGCGTCCCAGGCCACGCCCGGCACGGGCGCGGGATGGGTCTGCGACTGCGTCAGCGGAATGTGCTGGAGCGCGTCCCACGTCTTGACGAGCTTGCCCGTCTTCAGGTCGTACTCCTGGACGGCGGAGTCAGACAGGGTCCCGTTGACCGGGCCGCCGAACGCCGACAGGTCCATCGTGACGTCCTTGTAGGCGGTGACCCAAGCGTCGCCGCCGCTGATGACGAAGTCGTGCTCGCTGAGCACCCAGCCGTCCTGCCCCTTGATCGAGGCGATCTTCTTGTAGTGCTGGTCGACCACGATGAACTGTCCGCTCGTGGTCTCCCCGACGCTCGAGATCAGCCCCTGCCAGTAGGTCAGCACCGGCTTGCCCAGATAGCTCTGCTCGCGCAGGTTGCCGGCGAGCTGGTTGGTTCCCACGGGGTTGAACCACACCGGCTGAAGCTTGTTGTCGAGCATCAGCGGGCCACCCTCGCCGACCATCGGCGCGCTGGTGGTGAGGTTCTTGAAGTTCGCGACCATGAAGTAGCCGGGCGCGAGCTTGCTCGTCGCCGTGGGGCGAAGGGTGATGAGCTTTGGCGGATGCAGCTTCGGAGCAGACACGAAGCTCCAGGCGCCCTTCTTCGTGAACGCGCCGATGGGCGCGGCGGATGCTGCCTGGGCGCTGGCGGCGGCGACGGCGGCGATGCAGGCGGTCGCGGCTAGAGCCAGGCCGATTCTGGTCTTAATTTGTCGAAAAGGCATTCTAAAAGCACCGTAACACGGCAATCGAGCAGATGTTGCGCTGCTGTGACAGGGTTTTGCCGGGGAAGAAAATCCCTGCTTGCAGCGGGATTTCAGGGTGAGACGCGGCCGCTGCGTATCTGTCTGCGGCCTTTTCTGGCCGGCCTCGCCGCGGTCAGCAGCAGACTCGTGAGGATTGCCGGGTCACGCCGCACGCGCGCGGCTCTCGCACCGTCGGCGGTGCCCCGTTTGACCAGCTCCAGCTGGTCGGCGCTGTGCAGCTGACCGAGGCGGCCCTGGGCGATCAGTCGCTCGTCGACAGCACCCAGGCGACCCTCGAACACCGTCAGCACGGGCGTCCCCAGCGCGACCGCCTCGCGGTTCATCGTCCCGCCCGCGGACACAACCAGATCCGAGTAGGCGATCAGGGACTGCGCGTCGATTGCGCGCTCGGGAACGATGAAGCCCCCGGCCTGCACGAGCTGCTCGCGCTGCTCGGGCGTGCGCGCCAGTACGACCGTCTGGGAGCCCTTGAGCCTGTCGAGCACCTGCGCGAACAGGTCGTTCTCGAAGCGGTGGTAGAGAGAGACCTCCGGCGCGGTGCGCACGAGCGCGATCGGCTGCGAAGCGTCGAGTCCGAGCTCTGAGAGCACACCGGAGTCGGGCTCGAAGTCCGCCAGGTAGTACTCCTCCTTGAGGCCCTCGTAGGCGTGGATCTTGTCGTCGGCGCCGTAGCGGCGCAGCCGCTCGGGGGGGATCGCATCCGGAACCACGATGCTGCGCGCGAGCCGGCAGTTGATGTGGTGCTGCACGGTCGCCCATTCGTAGTCGAACATCGTCGCCGACGGGATCCGCAGCAGCGCCGCCGCGACGGTGACGTCGTTGGACCCGTGGCCGAGCGCGAGCTCAAAGCCCCGGCCCTTGGCCCAGCGGGTGAGCTCCAGCGAGCGCTCGCCGAGCCCTCGGGCCTTGTCGAGCAGGTTGCCGCCGCGGTGGCGCCCGATCGCGGTGTGCTCGATCCCGAAGCGGTCGCACAGGCCCAGCGTCTGGGCGAAGTCGCGCGCGGTGACCTGCACGTCGTGTCCGCGAGCGCGCAGGTCGGCGATCACGGGCCGCATCACCAGCACGTGAGGCGAGTTGGTGAGGTCGATCCAGACCTTCAACTGGCCAGTGCCGCAAGCGCCGCCACGACCTCGCCGGCCTGCGCCGAGGTCAGCACCGGGCTCATCGGCAGCGCGAGGTTGTCGCGGCTGAGCGCGTCGGTGACGGGGAGCGGCGCGTCCGTCGCGTACGGCGACATCGCGGCTTGGCGATGCAGCGGCGTGCGGTAGTAGCCGCGCGTCCCGATGCCGCGCTCCTTGAGTCCGGCGATCAGATCGTCCGCCTTTGGATGGGTCACCACGTACAGGTGCCACGCGGGCTTGGCGCCGTTGGGTACCGCGGGCGGGGATACGTACTCGGCGATCCCGGCCTGCGCATACGCGTCGGCGGCCGCTCGGCGGCGATCGCACCAGTCGTCGAGCTCGGCCAGCAGGATCCGCAGGATCGCCGCCTGAACCTCGTCGAGCCGCGAGTTGTAGCCGACGTACTCGAAGCTCTGCTTGTCGCGCGAACCGTGGAAGCGCAGGGCGCGCGCGAGCGCTGCGACGTCGTCGTCGTCGGTCGCGATCGCGCCGCCGTCGCCGAAGGCACCGAGGTTCTTGGAGGGGTAGAACGAGAACGTCGCGGCGTCGGCGAGCGCGCCCGGCACGGCGGTCGCCCAGGCTCGCCCCGGCGGCCTGGGCCGCGTCCTCGAGCACCGGCACGCCAAGGTCTGCAAGCTCGTCCAGCGGCGCCGGCAGCCCGAACAGGTCGACCGCGACGATCGCCTTCGTGCGCGGCGTCATGACCGCCTTGACGGTTTGGGCGGTGATGTTGCGGGTGTCGGGGTCGACGTCGCAGAACACCGGCCGCGCTCCGGCCGTGACGGTGGCCTCGGCGGTCGCGTAGAACGTGAACGACGGCACCACCACCTCGTCGCCCGGCTGCACGCCCAGCGCCCTGAGCCCGATCGTGATCGCGTCGGTGCCGTTGCCCACGCCGATCACGTGGCGGACGCCGAGATAGTCGGCGAACTCGCGCTCGAACGCCTGCACCTCCGGACCGAGGATGAAGGCGCCACGCTCGATCACCTCGCCGATCCGTTCGTTGATTCTCTTGTGCAGCGGCGCCTGCAGCGTCGCCGTGTCGAACAGTGGGATCGTCATGAGCAGCGGCGAACCCTAACAACAGGTGTGTCGTCGGCGGCCTGGTGCCCGCTACGCTCTTGGCGCGTGCTTGCTGCCTTCGCATCCGTGACCGGGCCGCTGGTCAACCTGGCTACGAACGTGATCGACAGCCTTGGCTACGCGGGCGTGGCGGTGCTGACCGCGACCACCGGCGTAATCGGCGTACCGGGCACCGAACCGGTGATGCTGTTCGCCGGCTTTGACGTCTACAACGGCAATCTGACGCTGCCGGGGATCATCGTCGCGGGCGTCGTGGGAGACATGGCCGGGGCGTCGATCGCCTACACGATCGGCTATTACGGGCGCCGCGAGCTGCTGGAGCGACAGGGGAGCAAGCTTCACGTCAATCCGCAGAAGCTCGAACGCGCCCATCGCTGGTCCGAACGCCATGGAGCGCCCGCGATCTTCGTGTCACGGATGATCCCGTTCGCGCGGGCGGCGTTCCCGTATGCCGCCGGCGTCGCCGAGATGCCGTTCGTGCGCTTCTTCCTGGCGGCACTGGCCGGCTCGATCATCTGGATCGGCGGCCTGGGCGTGCTGGGACGCGAGGTGGGCAGCAACTGGAGCAGCTGGCGCCACCACCTCGAGTACGTCGACTACGCGGTCGTGGTGCTCGTGCTCGCGGCGATCGCCTACCTGCTGATCAGGCGGCGCCGCGGGGCTCGGGGTCACGCGGAGGCTCCAGTCGCGGGCATGGAAACGTCTGCGCAGCACAGCGGGGAGCCGGTGGAGTCCGCCGAGGCACCCGTGGATGTCCGGACAGAGGTAGCGCCGGCCAAAAGCTGCGGGTGGGTCAGGCGATCGCGCTCGGCGCGCTGCACGGCCCCGCCGAGCTGCTTCCGATCTCCTCGTCGGGCCATGTGGCGCTGATCCCCTGGCTGCTGCATTGGGACTACGACCAGCTCGACGACGAGCTGCGCAAGTCGTTCGAAGTCGTGGTACACGCCGGGACCGCTGCGGCGCTGCTGATCACCCTGCGCGATGAGGTCGACGAAGCCGTGCGCGGGCTGAACGCGCGGCGGCTCGCGCTGATCGCGCTGTCGTTTGCACCGCCCGCAGTCGTGGGCTACACGCTGGAGCGCCCGATCGAGGGTCGCTTCGGAACGCCGCCGACGATCGCCGCGGCGCTCGTGATCGGGGCGATCGCGATGGCGTGGTCGGACCGGGCGTCCCAGGAGCGCACGCACACCGAGGCGGGAGCGTGCGACGCGCTGTGGCTGGGAGTGGCCCAGGCGTGCGCGCTCGTCCCGGGGATCTCGCGCAACGGCGCGACGCTCGCGGCCGCCAGGGCCCGCCGGTTCACCCGGGCGGACGCCAACCGGCTGTCGCGCCATGCGGCGCTGCCCGTGATCGCGGGCGCGACCGCGCTCAAGGGATGGCGGCTCAAGCGCCGCGGGCTGCCGCCTGGGACCGGGGTGCCGTTCGCCGCCGGCGCGCTCGCCGCGTTCGCCTCGACCCTGGGGTCGACGTGGCTGATCCGTCAGGTCGAGCGCGACCGCTCGCTGCTGCCCTACGCGGCCTACCGCGTGGCGCTGGCCGGATTGGTCGCCCGAAGGCTTCGTCGTGAGGCCCGAGAGGGGGAGATTTCACGATGAGAGCCGCGCGAATCCAGGATTTTTCCGTGTGAACGACGGGCAGTTGGCGCAAAATAGGGGCTAATAGATGACCACACTGCTCGGCACCACGCTCAATGGCCGTTATCGACTCGAGGCCAGGATCGGGGCAGGCGGGATGTCGACCGTGTATCGCGCGCTCGACGAGACGCTCCAGCGCCAGGTCGCGATCAAGCTGATGAACCGAGAGGTGACCAGCGACTCCGACCAGCTCGAGCGGTTCCGTCGCGAGGCCCGTGCCGTGGCCCAGCTGTCGCACCCGCACATCGTCGGCGTGATCGACGCCGGCGAGGATGAGGGGCGGCCGTACATCGTGTTCGAGTACGTCGAGGGCGAGACCCTGAAGGAGCGGATCCGGCGCAACGGGCGGCTGCCGATCGCCGAGGCCGTGGCGTACGGGATCGAGATCGCGCGGGCGCTGGGCGCCGCGCACGCCCGGCACATCGTCCACCGCGACGTCAAGCCCCAGAACGTGCTGATCGACGAGGAGGGTTCGGCCAAGGTCACCGACTTCGGGATCGCGCGCACGCTCGACGAGGAGGGCCTGACCGCCGACGGGCGGGTTCTCGGCACGACCGACTATGTGTCGCCCGAACAGGCCCTCGGGCAGGACGTGACCGGGCAGTCGGACCTCTATTCGCTGGGGATCGTGCTCTACGAGATGGTCACCGGCGAGGTGCCGTTCAAGGGCGAGAACCAGGTCGCCGTGGCGATGAAGCACGTGCGCGAGGAGATCCCGGACGTGCAATATCGCCGCCCGGAGGTGTCCTCGGCGCTCGCCGCCGTAATCGACACCGCCACCTCCAAGCGTCGAGAGAACCGCTATGCCGACGACGCCGAACTGATCGCCGACCTCGAGGACGTGCTCGCGATCGAGACGGCGCGGGCGGGCGGCGCCACCGGCGAGGCGACGAGCGTTCTGCGGACGCTGCCGTCGAGGGCGCGGCGGCGGATCCCGTTCCGGATGCGTCACCGTGCGGTGGCCGTGATCCTGCTGCTGGTGGTTGCGGCGGCAGCCGTGGGAGGTGTCGTGTGGCTGGCCACGCGTACCCACCACGGGACCGGCAACCTGAACGTCAAGGCGCCGAGCTCCCCCTCGACGACCGGCGGCACATCACTGAAGCAGGTGCGGCTGTGCCAGAGCTGCGCGTTTGGCTTCAACCCCCTCGGCAGCCCCTCCAACGAGCACCCCGAGGCGAGCCTGGCGATCGACAACCAGCTCGGCACGGCCTGGTCCACCCAGACCTACTACAGCGGCACGCTGAACAAGGCCGGCGTCGGCCTGTACGTCGACGCGAGGCCGATGACAGCCGCGCGGGTGCTGCGGATCTTCACGACCACACCCGGCTTCACCGCCACGATCTACGCGCGCAAGGACCAGCCGCCGCTGACCTGGCCCGACAGCGGCTGGGCGAAGGTCTCGGCGCCTACCGTCGTCTCCCACAAGCAGGACATCCAGCTGACGGGCTCGGACACGAAGTACCGGTTCTACCTCGTGTGGATCACGAGCCTTGGGAACCATCCGAGCTTGGCGCTGGACGAGGTGACGCTGTACAGGTAGTTCGCCGGGTTGCTCGGGCGGAACGTCAACAGCCCATTGAGGAGCGGGATGAATGGGTGACTCCGGGCCGCATATCGCGACAATCGATCGTCAGCGACCGAGGCCTGTCGTGATCTGCGGCCCATAGGGCTCAGAACGCGACACCCCTCCGCCGAAACGCACCCGTTGTCGTGAAATGCGCCCTCTCGCGGCCCGGGACCCGCCTGATCCGGTCCTTCAATGGGCCGTTGACGTTCGGCCAATGAAAACCTAGTGCCGCACCCGCCCCTCGGCCTCGTGCGCCTCGACCGCCAACCCCAGCAGCCGGTCCAGCAGCTCCACGTACGACACCCCGCTGGCATCGAACAGCGCCGCGTACACGCTGGTGCTCGTGAACCCCGGCATCGTGTTGAGCTCGTTGACGAGCACCTGCTCGCCGTTGACGAAGAAGTCGACTCGCGCCAGCCCGCGGCAGCCGGATTTGACGAACGTCTCGACGGCCAGTGACCGCACCCGCTCGCGGACCGCATCGGGCACCCGCGCGGGCACGATCAGCTCCATGCCGCCGGGCGTGTACTTCGCCTCGTAGTCGTACCACCCGGCCTCGCCCGTGGCGAGCAGGATCTCGCCGGGCTGCGACGCGACCGGCTCGTCGTTGCCCAGCACCGAGCACTCGACCTCGATCCCGGTCGCGAGCGCCTCGATGATCGCCAGCGAGTCGTGCGCGAACGCCAGCTCCAAAGCCGCCGGCAGCTCGTCCGCGCTCCCGGCGCGGCCGATCCCGACCGACGATCCCAGCCGCGCGGGCTTGACGAACACCGGCAAGCCAAGCGCGGCCAGATCGGCCAGCGCCGCCTCGCGCCCCGAAGCCCACTCCGACGCCGTCAGCGCCCGGTAGTCGACCTGGGGGATCCCCTCGCGCGCCATCAGATGCTTGAAGGTGACCTTGTCCATGCACAGGGCCGAGGCGAGCACGCCTGCCCCGACGTACGCCACATCGAGGATCTCGAGCAGCCCCTGGACGGTCCCGTCCTCGCCAAACGGGCCGTGCAGCACCGGGAACACGACGTCGCAGCCGGGCACCCCCCGGCCGGGCGACAGGAACACCTCGTCGCCGGCCTCGCGCCACACCCCGTCGGCTCCGACCTCGACCATGCGAACCGCGTGGCCGCCCTCGCGCAGCCCCTCGCAGACCGACGCGGCCGACGCGAGCGAGACATCTCGCTCGGAGGAGCGGCCGCCTCCGAGCACCACGACACGTAGCGGACTCACGGAGTGTTGCTCGTCGTGGGCGTGGTGGTCGGTGTCGTGGGCGTGGTCGGCGTGGTCGTCGCCGGCGGCGTGAACACACCGACGGTGATCGTGACCGTGCTGCCCTTGTTCTGAGTCGACCCGCCGGGCGGCTGCTCGGCGACGACGATCCCGTCCTTGCTCTGCTTGGTCACCGGCTTGGTCTTCTGGGTGACCTTGAAGCCCGCCGCCTTGAGCTGGTTGATCGCGCCCTGCGCGGTGTCGCCGGTGACGTCGGGCACCTGCGCGGTGGTGGGCGCCTTGGCGACCACCAGGCTGATGGTCGAGCCCGCGGCCACCTTTGTGTTGCCCGCCGGGGTCTGGTCGACCACGTTGCCGTCCGGTGCGCTGGTCGTCGTCTGGTTGGTCGTCGTGACGACGAAGCCGGCGTTGTTGAGCTGCGACCTCGCCGACGACACGGACTCGCCGATCACATTGGGTACGTTCACCATCGGCTTGCCGGAGGAGAGGTACAGGGTCACCGTCGACCCGACTCCCACCGACTGTCCGTTGGCCGGGTCGGTGCGGGTCGCCTTGCCCTTGGCGATCGTCTCCGACGGCTCGTGCTGAATGTTGTATTTGAGGTGCGCCTTGGTCAGTGCCTTCTGGGCGGCGTTCTGACTCTGTCCCACCACCGACGGGACCGTCGTGCTCCCGGGCCCCTGCGACACCGTCAGCGTGACGGTCGAGCCCTGCTTTGCCTTGTCGTTGCCCTGCGGGTCCTGACCGATGACGATTCCGGCGCGCTTGTTGTTGGTGACGTTGAGGACCGACACGAGGAAGCCGTCGTTCTGCAGGATCGTGCGTGCGGTGTTGAGCGTCTGGTTGGTCACGGTCGGGACAACCTTCTTCTCCGGGCGGGTCAGCAGGTAGGCGGCGACGCCGGCGCCGGCCAGCAGCAGGATCACCAGCAGCGTCACCCACGGCCACATGCGCGGCTCGTCGGGCGGGGGTTCCCGGGGCGCGCCGTCCACGTAGTAGGAGCCTGTGTCGTTGGCCCCCGGCTGGCGATAGGCGGCGGCCGCCGCCTCGGGCGAGACACCCGCTCCCCCCGCCGCCGGCGAACCGTACGCCGCGCCCACGCCACCGACCGCAGCCAGCGCCGCCATCGACGCCGTTCGCTGGCCGCCGCCACCACTCTGAATGACCGACTTGGCGGCCTCGAGGGCGTTGATGAACTGGTCCGCGTCGGTGGGCCGGTCGACTGGGTTCTTGTTGAGCGCCCACATCACGACCTGCTCGAGCTCGGGCGGCACCGCCGGGTTGATCGCGCTGGGGGGCGTGGGCGCCTCGGACACGTGCTTGAGCGCGATCGTCACCGCCGACTCGCCGTCGAACGGCAGGCGCCCGGTCAGCATCTCGTAGAGCACCACGGCAACCGAGTACAGGTCAGAGCCCGCGCTGACCGCGTGTCCCTGAGCCTGCTCGGGCGACAGGTACTGGGCGGTGCCCATGATCGAGCCGGTCTCGGTCATGTCCGACGCGCCCGCCCTGGCGATGCCGAAGTCGGTGACCTTGGCCTGGTCGGCGTCGTCGATGATCACGTTGTGGGGCTTGAGGTCGCGGTGGATCACTCCGCGGCGGTGCGCAAAGCGAGCGGCCTTGAGGATCTGGATCGTGATGTCGATCGCGCGGATCGGATCGAGCGGCGCCTCCTGGCGGATCAGCTGCTTGAGCGAGCGTCCCGGCAGGTACTCCATCGCGATGTAGTAGGTGTCCTCGAAGTTGCCGCGGTCGTACACGCTGACGACGTTCGGGTGCTGCAGGCCGGCGGCGGCCTGGGCCTCGCGGCGGAAGCGCTCGACGAAGTCGGGATCGGCCGCAAACCGCCGGTGCAGCAGCTTCAGCGCGACCTTGCGGCCGAGCTGCTGGTCCTCGGCGAGGAACACGTCGGCCATCCCGCCGGCACCGAGGCGCGAGAGAACCTTGTATCGGTTGTCGACGATCGCTCCGGGAGAGAGATCGGCCATGGGCTACTGGCCCTCGGACAGGAGGGTCTTCATCACGTCGCGGGCGATCGGCGCGGCCACGGTGGCGCCGAAGCCGCCGTCCGTGCGCTCGATGGTCACCGCCACCGCCACCCGCGGATTGTCGGCCGGCGCAAAGCCGATGAACCACGGCTGGGTCAGGTTGGACCCGGCGATGCCGACCTGCGCCGTACCGGTCTTGCCCGCCACGCTGATGCCGCCCAGCTGCGCGGGCGTGCCGGTCCCCTCTTCGACGACGGTCTTCATCATCTGCGTGAGGTCCTGAGCGGTGGTGGGCGACATCACCTGCGACATCACCGAGGGCTTGTAGGTCTTCACGGTGCGCCCGTCCTGGTCGACGGCCTTGATCGAGAGCCGCGGGGTCATCAGCTTGCCGCCGTTGGCAACCGCGGCGGCGACCATCGCCATCTGCAGCGGCGTCACCTCGAGCCCGCCCTGACCGATGCCGATCCGGCCGATGTCCTCGTTCGGACTGGCCGGCGGGTACGGCCGACCGCTGGGCGAGTACGGCCGGCTGGCGGTCATCTCCTCGGGCGGATAGTCAAGCGGCGGCTTGGCGTAGAAGCCGAAGCGCTTCATGTACTTGGTCATGGTGCCGCGCCCGACGTTCTCGGCGACCTGCGCGAACACCGTGTTGACCGATTCCGTCAACGCCCTGGTCAGCGTGATCGGCCCGAAGTCCTGGTTGAGGTCGTTGGCCAGCGGCACGCCCGAGATCAGCTTCGGGGAGTCGCCGTTGATGATCGAGTTGGGCGTGTACTTGCCGCTGTCGATCGCCGCCGTCGCGGTCACGACCTTGAACGTCGAGCCCGGCGGATAGCCGGCCTGCGTCGAGCGGTTCAGGGTCGAGATCCCGGGTCCCTTGGCGTCCGGGTGGTTGTTGTTATAGCCCGGGTTGGCGTACATCACCTTGACCGCGCCGGTCCGCGGATCGAGCGCCACCACCGAGCCCGCCCTGCCGGCGAGCTCCTGCATGGCGACTCGCTGGGCCTTTGGATCAAGGCTCGTGTACACGTCATCGCCCACTCGGCGCGGGCTGAGCTGCCCGAAGATCGAGCTGAGCCCGGTCTGCAGGCCGCGCAACGCGTCTCCGCGTGAGCGCTCCAGCCCGGCGCTGCGCCCCTGGGCGGCGATCGAATAGCCAACCGGCTGCGAGAACAGGTTGCTGGTGGGATAGAAGCGCGTGTAGGTGCCTCCCGCGGCCGGCACCGAGCGGGCCAGCACGGTCCCGTCGTCGGCGATGATCCGGCCCCGCTTGATCTTGAGCTCGTCGATCAGCGTGCGGCGATTGAGCACGTCGTTGTTCAGCGCGCCGGCCTCGAACACCGTCCACCGCGAGGTCCACACGACCAGCAGCGCGAACAGCAGCACGATCACGCCAAACAGACGTGCGATCGGGACGTTCACGCTTCCCTCCGGGCGCGGTCGGAGACGAGCAGCAGGAGCGCGAGCAGCACGAAGTTGGCGATGATCGACGAGCCGCCGTAGGAGATGAACGGCAGCGTCACACCGGTCAGCGGGATCACGCGCGTCACCCCTCCCACGATCACGAACACCTGCAGCGCGAAGATCGCGCTCAGCCCCACCGCCAGCAGCGTCGAGAAGGAGTCGCGCGAGAGCTGCGCGGTCTTGAATCCCCGCGCCACGAACAGCAGGTAGGTGAGCAGCACCGCGCACGCGCCGAACAGCCCGAGCTCATCGGTGATGACCGCGTAGATCATGTCGGTCTGCGGCGCGGGCAGCAGCGGCCCGCCGCCGGGGATGTTCAGTGCGGCCTCGCCGAACCCCTGGCCGAACAGCCCGCCCGCCGCCTGGGCGAACATCGAGTTGGCCAGCTGGTAGCTGCCCCCGACCTTGTTGTACAGCTGTGCGTCGAGCGGGTGCAGCCACGCATCGACCCGGTCGTGGACGTGCGGGACGTGCGTGCCGATGTACCAGGCGCCGATCACGAACGCCAGCAGGCCGATGGTCACGAACGACAGCCTGCTCGTGGCCACATACAGCATCGCCAGCAGGCCGCCGTAGAACATCAGCGACGAGCCGATGTCGTGCAGCACGAGCATGATCAGCATCGCCAGGCCCCAGATGATCAGGACGGGCCCGAAGTACTTGATTGGCGGGATCGTCACGCCGAGGATCCGCCGCGCGCCGGCCACCATCACCTGGCGGGTGTCGCGCAGATAGCTGGCGAGGAAGATCACCAGGCCGACCTTTGCGAACTCGGCCGGCTGGAACACGAACAGGCCGGGGATCCGGACGCCCAGGTAGGCGCCGTTGGCCTGGTAGCCGATGCCGGGCACCCTCGGCAAGATCAACAGTCCCAACGACACCACGACGATGATGTAGCGGTACTGCTCGAGCTTGCGGTAGTCGCGAAACGCGACGATCGTGACTCCGAACAGGACCAACCCGAGCACGAACCATTGCGCCTGCTGGCGCGCGAGCGTGGGGCTGATCCGGTAGATCATCACGATCCCGAAGCTCGCCAGCAGCGCGACCAGCGGGAACATGTATGGATCCGCGTAGGGCAGCGTCATGCGGATGAACACGTGCCCGGCCACGCACAGCCCCAAGAAGATCGCACCGTAGGTCAGCGAGACGTTCGAGAGGACGTTCGAGCGCTGGATGAACACGCCGGCGAACCCGGCGGTCAACAGCAGCGAGGCCGGGATCAGACAGACAAGCTCACGGTTGCGTGCGCTCACTTCGGGTGTGCCCTTACTGCCGGGCAGCACACTAAGCCCCCGTTACCGAAACTCACTGCGCGATCTTTCCCGTCTCCAAGTCCATCACCAGCGACGTCGCATCCGACTGCGAGCGGAGGTTGTTGTTCAAGAGGCTGTCGCGGCGATTAGCGGGCAGCAACGACGCGGGGACTCCCGACGTATAGAAGGTCTCATAGAGCCGAAGCCCGGCCGGCAGGCTGTAGGGCAGCCCGCGGTAGATCGTGACGATTCCCTGCTGGTTGGTGCCGATGAAGTACAGCTGCCGGGTCGCGAGATATCCGCCGCCCCCGATCAGAAACAACACGACCAGGATCGCGACGAGCGCGGCGAAGAACTTGACCGGACGCGTGACGCGTCGTTGGTCGCCGGCGGGCACCGCAGTGGCGGGCCTGGGAGGGATCGGCTGCAGGCGCTGCCGCGGCTTGGGTCGCGCAACCGTCGCCGTCGCCGTGTGCGCCGATCCAGCCGCCCCGCGAGCGTCCTCGGGCTCCGCGTCGGGTGCGGTGTCCTCAAGCTCCGAGGTCGTGGCCGGCGACGGCACTCCGATCATCGTCGGCTGATCGGTCTGCCCGTCCTCGCCGACCTCCTCGAGGCGGAACAGCACGACGGTGATGTTGTCGCGACCGCCCGCCTCGTTGGCCGCGTCGATCAGCGCTTCCGCCGTCCCGTCCAAGGAGCCCGCCTCGGCCAGGATCCCGGCGACCCGCTCCTCCGAGATCATCGTCGTGAGCCCGTCGCTGCACAACAGCAAGATGTCCCCGGACCGCGCCGGATAGGTCCACGTGTCGACCTCGACGCTCGCCTCGGGTCCCAGCGCCCTGGTGATGATGGAGCGCTGAGGGTGTCCCGCGGCCTGCTCGGGTGTCAGCTTCCCCTGGCGGACGAGCTCCTCGACGAGCGAGTGGTCCTGGGTCAGGCGCTCGAGCGTGCCGTCGCGGAACAGATACGCGCGGCTGTCGCCCACATGGGCGATCGCCACGGAGGTGTCGTCGACGTAGGCGGCGGTCAGCGTGGTGCCCATCCCGGCCCGCTCACGGTCGGAGCGGGAGAGCTCGTAAATCTGGTGGTTGGCCTCGCGGACTCGCTCGGCCAGGCGCTCCTCGGGGCTGCCCGAGTCCGGGAGGCCCTGCTGGAACGTCTCGGTCGCGATCTTCGACGCGACCTCGCCGGCCTGGGCTCCACCCATCCCGTCGGCGACGACGAACACGGGCGCGCGCGCGAACGCGTTGTCCTCGTTGTCGCGGCGCTGGCGACCGGTGTCGGTCCTCAGTGCTGTCTCTGCCGCGCGAAGCATCTCAGTGCCGCGTCCGATCGCTCATTGCTGGTAGGAGAACTCGCAGTCGCCGATCCGGATACGGTCACCCGGCCGTAACGGCTGGGGGCCGTCCAGGGGTTCTTCGTTCAGATACGTGCCGTTGGTGGATCCCAGATCTTCGATCACAAGGACATGTCCTTGTCGCGCAATTCGGGCATGTTGCGAGGACGCAAACGGATCCTCAAGGTGGATCTCGACGTCGCCGCGGCCGAGCGTAGCGCCGCCGGAGATGTCATACGAGGTTCCGGACTGATGTCCGGGGGCGCGTTCGACGAGCAAACGGGGCTCAAAACCGTTCGGATCGGAGTCAACAAGCTGGTCTGTGGCCGAATACATGCCCGTCGCGTCGGTGTATCTGGCGCGGTCCGGCTGCGCCGCACCGGCGCTCCCGCGCCGCAGATCACGCAGCGCGCTCCACGCGACCCACAGCAGAAACAGGTAGAGGACGGCAAGGAAGCCGAACTTCAGCCCGACAGAGACTGGTTCGAGCGTCATGGGCTACTCCAGCTCGAACGTCATCGTCGACGTACCGAGCTCGATCTCGTCCCCCGGCTTGAGCACCTCGGCGCCGTCGGTGCGGCGGCCGTTGATCGATGACCCATTGGTGGACCCGAGGTCGCGTAGCACCCACGAGCCGCCGCGTGGGCGTATCTCGGCGTGCTCGCGCGAGACGTTCGGGTCGTCGACGACGATGTCGCACTTCCGGCTGCGCCCGAGGGTCGCGCCGGCCGGCCCGACCACCATGCGCTTGCCGCCGAGCACGAGCAGGGCCGTCTCGGCGCGGGAGCGTGCCCGCTCCTCGAGCGGCTGGGAGTGGCGCTCGGAAGTGCTGTAGACCATGGTGCGGCCCGACTGCTCGGCCGGAGCTTCGTCATCCTCCTGCCCTTCAGGCGGCGCCATCCGGGTCTGGATCCCGAATTCCCCAAGCCCCAGGCGATCGTCGGTCTCGAACTCGACGGTGGGGCGCGTGAGCATCACCAGCCGCTCCCGTCGCGCGTGCTCGAGCAGGTAGCCGGTCAGCTCCTCGGCCAGGGCGCCTTCGTAGTCGGCGAAGCGCTCCCGATCGCGCGGGGACAGGAACACCCGGTACTCGTTGGGCGCATAGGTTCGGGAGACGGAGAAGGACTTGTGCTCCTCCATCTCGCGGGCGAGTTTGCGCGCGATCTCAACGGGCCGTACCTCCGAGCGAAATGCCCGGCTAAAGGTACCTTCGACGAGGTCGGCGATCTTGTTCTCGAGACTTCTGAGGACGCTCATGGCTGGGCCGCAAGGCGCCTGTCCATGCTACGCGGGTGACACGGCTCTGTGGCTACTACGCCAACTTCTGAGGGCCGCCGGCGCAAGCGCGACGATCGCGCCGGCGATTGCACCGAGCACCGCGGTGGCAGGCATTCCAGCGCCGCGAGAGTGGTTGACACCGAGGAATGTAGCGATCGCAGACACAACCATCGCCGACCAGACCGTGACCAACACCAGCGCCACTGGGAATCGGCGTCGCGCCACGAGCAGTGGAAGCACCACGGCGGCGACCCCCCAGACCAGGGCGCAGAGCACGAATTCGGTGCTCGCAAGCGGCCCCAGGACGCGATCGACGGCCTGCTGCAGGGACGGCATCCAGGCCGACGCTGGCGGCGTCGCAGCCGGCCTGCGCGCGTAGAGGTCGGCGTCCGCCAGCGCCGAGGCGACCACCAGCCAGACCCAGCCGGTGATCCCGAGCACCGCACGGCGCCAGGGGCTGGCGGCCCTCGCCGCGATCGCCGGCCAGGCGCCGGCAAGGCTGAGGACGCCGAGCGCCGGGGCGGCCGCCGACAGCGGCCATGTCGTCGGGCTGCGTGGCAGCAGGATCACGGGCAACAGGCCCGCGCACAGGAGCACCAAGGCGCCGCCGGCCCTGCCCTGAGCCACCAGGACGCCGGCGCCGAGCAGCGCGAGCGCGACCCAGCCCACGCGGGGCAGCGTCGCGACTGCCAGGGCGGCAACGACCGCCGCGGCGGCCGGGGCGAGCGTCGAAGGGGCGAGGACGTGCGACGCCAGCCACGCGGCCAAGATCGCGGTCACGGCCGCCGCGGCAGCCCGCGCAGGCCATGGGTCAGACGGGGCCGGCTGCCGGCCCTCGGCTTCGGACGCCGGGCGATCGCGGTCGCGGTCGCGCGTCCAGTCCGAAGACAGGCGGTCGCGCCACCGCGCCTCGTCGGGCGCGTGATCGCGTGAGCGCAGCGGCCGGGTGCTCTTGGGCCACGGGCTGGCGACGACCCCGGGCGCGTCTCCCACCTGAATCAGTGACACCGAAAGGGCGCGTGCCAGCTCAGCGACTGTTCCCCGCTCGCGCGCGCGAGGACGCAGCGCGAGATCGATACCCTGGCCGAGCTCCCTCGGAAGGTCGCGACGCTGGCGGCGCAGCGGAGGCAGGTGCACCGCCAGACGCCTCGCCCGCTGGGCGGGCGGCGCGGTCGCTACGGGGTTGAGGCCGGTGAGCGCCTCGTAGAGCACCAAAGCCAGCGAGTAGAGGTCGGCCTCCACGCCCGCGACCCTGCCCTCCGCCTGCTCGGGCGCCATGTATGCCGCCGTGCCGATGACATCGCCGGTGAGCGTCAGGCGGTCCTCCCCGATCAGGCGGGCGACGCCGAAGTCGGTGAGCTTGACCACCCCGGCGTCGCTCGTCGGGGCGTCGGGCAGGAGGACGTTCGACGGCTTGAGGTCGCGGTGCACTACGCCGTGGGCGTGGGCGTGGGCGAGCGCATCGCACAGGGCGCTCCCGATCCGGACGATGTCGCGGTCCGACAGCCGCCCGTCCTCGAGCGCGACCGCCAGCGTGTCGCCGCGCACCAGTTCGGAGACCAGGTAGGCGCCCTCGTCGTCGATTGCGGCCTCATACAGGGTCACGATCCCCGGGTGCGACAGCTGCGCGGCCGCTCGGGCCTCGCGCTCGAACCGGCCCTCGGAGATCCGCTCGCGCGGCACGATCTTGACCGCGACATCGCGATCGAGGCGCTCGTCGCGGGCCAGCCAAACGGTGCCGAAGGCCCCGGAGCCCAGACGCCGGCGAAGCGCATAGCGGCCGAGCACGAAGGGGCCCGCATCCCGCGCGGCACGGCGGGGATCCGCTTGAGTCCCGGTGATCCGGACGGTGGGGAGCCTGCTCACGCCGATGGGGCGCTTTTCCACGCCGACGGGGTCGTCCCTTTAGTTTTAGGACGCCCACCCGCCCCGGGCGCACAACTGAAGTCGACCGTCATCACCGGTGCACAAACGCGTGCACACCGCCCCTGTGTAGTTGCGTTTGCCGCCGTCGTGATGGTCATACTGCGCCTTTCCGGATCCCCGAAGGAGCCAACGCGTGTCGTTCTTCGACGAGGCGGACGAGCCTCGCACAGAGCCCACAGCTCAGCGTCGACGCCGGTCCACAGGGGGTGGTCGACGCCCGCCGAGCGAGGAGCAGGCGATCCGCGCTCGCCGCGGCGTGGCGCTGGTCATCCTCCTGATCGTGGTGATCCTGATCGTGGTCGGGGTCCACAGCTGCCAGGTCAGCGCGCGCAAGAGCTCGCTGCGCGACTACAACAACAACGTCTCGACGATCATCACCGAGTCCAATCAGACCGGACAGGAGGTGTTCGACGCGCTGTCGAACACCAGCGGCTCCGGCGGGGCGGTGGGGGTGCAGAGCAAGATCGCGGCCGCCGCCAACAGAGCCACCAACGAGCTCAACCAGGCCAAGAAGCTGAGCGTCCCCGACGAGGTCAAGCAGGCCCAGCAGTACTTCGAGTGGGCCATGCAGGCGCGCAGCGACGGCATCTCCGGGATCGCCAACCAGGTCCAGCCGGCGCTCAGCAACGCGACGAGCAAGGACGCGGTCAACCAGATCGCCGCGGAGATGGCCAGGTTCTATGCGTCTGACGTCCTGTACAAGAGCTATACGCTGCCGCTGATCGCAGGCGCGCTCAAGCAGGCCGGGATCGCCACCAGCGGGGCGAATGCGCAGACGTTCAACGGCGACCAGTTCCTCCCCGACGTGCAATGGCTGACTTCGTCGTACGTCGCAGACCAGCTCCACGTGTCGATCGCCACGCCGGGCGGCAAGCCGACCCCCGGGCTGCATGGGCACTCGCTGGACTCCGTCAGCGTCGGCGGAACCACGCTGCAGACGGGCTCGACCAACACGCTCCCAGCGAGCCCGCCGCCACAGTTCACGCTGAACTTCACCAACGGCGGCACCAACACCGAGCACAACGTCAGCTGCAAGGTCTCGGTGAGCAACACCAGCATCACGGGGAAGACGACTGTGGCGGAGACCACCCCGGGTCAGCACGCCACCTGCTCGGTCACGCTCAACGCCTCGCCGCCGGCCGGGAACTACACCGTGACCGCCACGATCGGCAAGGTCCCCGGTGAGAAGACCATCACCAACAACACGCTGACGTTCCCGGTCACGTTCCAGTAGCCGGGCGTGGCCAGGGGCGGTCCGCCGACCTGTGTCCTTATCCTTCCAGCGGTGCATGATCTGAACAGCACCGCCGGGATCGTCGCGATCGCGGCCGGGGCGGTCGCGGTGGTGGCACTGCTCGGCTGCATCGTCCTGGCAGTGCGGCTTCGCCGCCTTCGAGCCGACCAGCGCATGCTCCTGGGCTCCGGCGAGGAGGACGTCGTGGCCCACGCCGCCGCGCTGGCGCGGCAGTTCTCGGCGCTGCACGACTACGTCGCCGAGGTTGCCGACGGCCTCGACCAGCGCGTGGCGACCGCCGAGCAGCGGCTCGACGGCGCCGTCGCCTACCGCGCCCTGGTCCGCTACGACGCCTACGGCGAGATGTCAGGCCGCCAGTCGACCTCGATCGCGCTGCTGGACTCCAAGCGCTCGGGGCTGGTGCTGTCATCGATCCACCACCGCGATCAGGCTCGGCTGTACGCCAAGCAGCTCTATGAGGGACAGGCCGAGCTCGAGCTCTCGCCCGAGGAGGACGAGGCGGTACGGCTCGCGCTCGAGGGCGACCGCCGCCCCGCCGGCCCGGCGTAGCCGCGCGGGAGCGAGACCGATGCGCGCCGGCTACCTCGGCCCCGAGGGCACGTTCACGCACGAGGCGCTGATCGGCATGGGCGTCGGCGGGGAGCTCGAGCTCGTCCCGCTGCCCACGATCTACGACACGGTGATGGCCGTCCACGCCGGCCTGGTGGAGCGCGCCCTGGTCCCGATCGAGAACTCGCTCGAAGGCTCGGTCAACGCGACGCTCGACGCCTTGGCGATGGAGACCGAGGACGTCGCGATCCTCGGAGAGGTCGTGCGCCCGATCGAGCACTGCCTGATCGCCCGCGAGCCGATCGACCTGGCCGACATCGAGACCGTCGTCTCGCACCCTCAGGCCAGCGCCCAATGCGCGCGCTTCATCCGCACGCGGCTGCCGCGCGCGCAGGTGCTGTCGGGAAGCTCGACCGCCGAGGCGGTACGGATGGTGGCCGACCACGAGGGCCCATGGGCGGCGCTGGGCACGCGGACCGCCGCGGACCGTTACCACTGCCAGGTGCTGCGGGCCGGGGTCGAGGACGTGGCCGACAACGAGACCAGGTTCGCGTGGCTGGGGCGAGCCGGCGCGCCGTCCGGCGGCCCGGGTCCCGCCGGCAGCACGAGCGGCCCATGGAAGACCGCGATCGTGTTCTGGGGCCTCGGCTCAGAGGAGCCGGGCTGGCTCGTCGGCTGCCTTGCGGAGTTTGCCGGCCGGGAGGTGAACCTGACGCGGATCGAGTCGCGGCCGCGCAAGCAGGGACTTGGCCGCTACATGTTCTTCCTCGACATCGAGGGCCGAGACGTCGAGCCCCACGTGTCGGAGGCGCTCGCCGGGCTCCGCGCACGCGTCGAGGTGCTGCGCGTGCTGGGATCATTCCCAGCGGCCTGATGCGGTCGATACAGGGAGCGGCATCGGTACACTGGCGCGCAAGCCCATGGCCACTTCAGTACCTGCGCCAACGTGGTCCGCGCCGCAACCAGAGCACCAGCGGCGCGGGCGTGAGGTTGGCCGGGTGCTCGTATTGAACGCGACGTACGAACCGATCAATGTCTGCACGGTTCGGAGGGCGGTCGTGTTGTTGCTCAAGGAGAAGGCCGAGGTCATCGAGCACGGGGAGCTGCAGCTGCACTCGGCGACGCACACGATGACGCGCCCTGTTGTGATCCGCCTTGTGTCATACGTTCGCATCCCGCGCGACACCCACCGGCGCAAGATCACCCGGCGCGCTGTGTTCGCGCGTGACGATTGGACGTGCCAGTACTGCGGGTCTCGCTCGAACCTGACCGTCGATCACGTGATCCCGCGCTCCAAGGGCGGCTCCTCGAGCTGGGACAACATCGTCGCGTCGTGCGCTCCGTGCAACCGGCGCAAGGGCGACCAGCTTCCGAGGCAGGTGGGGATGCGGCTCTCCCGGGAACCGCGAATGCCGAACCCGACGGTGTTCATCCACGTCGCCAGCCCGACGATCCCCGTCGCCTGGCAGCAGTACCTGGCTGCTTAGGCCTGCGCGCCTTCGAGCACGTTCTCGGTCATCCAGCTCACGAACGTGTCGCGGTCGCGGCTCATCTCGTCCCAGAAGCGGTAGAAGTCGTTGTCGCGGTCGGTGATGTCGAGGCTGTAGGACGGGCGCGAGCCACCGGGGCAGTGCGCGACCAGGTCGATCACCCAGCCGGGGATCACGATTCCGCCGGGTCGCAGCTCGATCTCCTCGACGAGCTGCTCGACGGTCACGAGCGAGCGTTGTGCCGCGAGGATCGCCTCCTTCTGGACGCCGGGGATGCCCCACAGCTGCACGTTGCCGTGCCGGTCGGCCTCCTGCGCGTGGACGATCGCGACGTCGGGGCGCAGCGCCGGCACCGCCGTCAGCTCCTCACCGGTGAACGGGCAGGTGACGGTGGCGACGTTGGTGTGCGACACGAGGTCGGTGCCCCGGTAGCCGCGCATCAGCGCGCAGGGCAGGTTGGCGGCGCCCGCGACGTAGCGGTTGGCCATGCCCGCGTGGCTGTGCTCCTCGAGCTCGACCGCGTGTGGCCAGTCGTGCTCGATCGCGTCGCGAAACCGATGCAGCGACCCGACGCCGGGGTTGCCGCCGTAGGAGAACACCAGCCGGCGCGCGGCGCCCATTCCGATCAGCTGGTCGTACAGCAGGTCCGGCGTCATCCGGATCAGCTCGAGGTCGCGCCGCCCCTGGCGCAGCACCTCGTGGCCCGCGGCGAACGGGATAAGGTGCGTAAAACCCTCCAGCGCCACGCTGTCGCCGTCATTGACGAGCGCGGCGATCGCTTCCTGGAGTGTGACGATCTCAGCCATCGGCGACCTCAGTCATGGTGACTCATCTCCCGACCACGCACAAGCAGCTGTGCGCCATACGAACACCGGGGCACTATACGCACCGCGTATATGCTTGGCCGCGAGCGAACGCCGTCGCCCACGGCGCCGAGGAGGAGGAGTAGCTGCGAACACAGGTTGGCATCGTCGGCGCGGGCCCTGCCGGGCTCACGCTCGCGCTGCTGCTGCAGCGCGAGGGCATCGAGTCGGTGATCATCGAGGACCGCCCGCGCGAGTACCTCGAACGCCGGGTCCGCGCCGGGCTGCTCGAGCAGAACACCGTCGACCTGCTGCGCAAGCTCGACGTGGCCGAGCGGCTCGATCGCGAAGGCCTCGTGCACGACGGCATCTACCTGCGACGCGAGGGCCGCACGCAGCACATCGAGATCGCCAAGCTGACCGGCCGCCACGTGACGATCTACGGCCAGCAGGAGGTGGTCAAGGACCTGATCGCGGCGCGGCGCCAGCGCGGCGGCGACCTCCATTTCGAGGTGTCCGACGTCAGCGTTGAAGACCTCGAGTCCGAGCGCCCGCGGATCAGGTACTCAGCCGCCGGCTCCGAGCACGAGCTCGAGTGCGACTTCATCGCGGGATGCGACGGCTTCCACGGCATCTGCCGGCCGGCGATTCCGGCCGAGCTGCGCACCGAGTATGAGTACACGTATCCGTTCGGGTGGCTGGGGATCCTGGCGGAGGCCTCGCCGGCGACCGACGAGCTGATCTACGCGTGGCACGAGCACGGGTTCGCGCTGTACACGATGCGCTCGTCGAAGATCAGCCGCCTGTACCTCCAGGTGCCCGTCGACGAGGAGCTCGAGCGCTGGTCCGACGAGCGGATCTGGGCAGAGCTCCAGGTTCGCCTCGCCAGTGAGGGGTGGCGCGTCAACGAGGGGCCGATCCTCGAGAAGGGGATCACGCCGATGCGCACGTTCGTGTGCGAGCCGATGCGCCACGGCCGGCTGTTCCTCGCCGGCGACGCCGCGCACATCGTGCCGCCGACCGGCGCCAAGGGGCTCAACCTCGCGGTCAACGACGTGCGCCTGCTCGCCGCGGCGTTCGCGGAGTGGTACCGCAACGGATCCGCCTCCGGGCTCGACCGCTACTCCGACACGGCGCTGCGGCGCGTGTGGCGCGCGCAGGACTTCTCCAACTTCATGACGCAGCTCCTGCACGACCTCGGCGGCGGGCCGTACGAGAGCCGGCTGCAGCTCGCGCGGCTCGAGTACCTGTCGATCTCCACGGCGGCCGCCACCAGCCTGGCCGAGAACTACGCCGGCCTGCCGGCCCGGGACGACTTCTAGCGACATGAAGGTCGCCTACGAAAAGGGTCTGCACGAGCTCGGCGACGGGCTCTACGCCTACCTGCAGCCCGACGGCGGCTGGGGCTGGAGCAACGCCGGGCTGATCACCGCCGACGGCACGTCGCTGCTCGTCGACACGCTTTACGACCTGCATCTGACGCGCGAGATGCTCGCGGCGATGGCACCGATCGTCGAGCGCCATCCGATCGACGCCGCCATGAACACGCACTCCAACCCCGACCATTGCTTCGGCAACGAGCTGCTGCCGACCGCGACCGAGATCTACGCGTCGCGCGCTACCGCCGAGGAGATGCAGGCGCTGTCGCCGCAGATGCTCCACGCGCTGAAGTCCGCGCCCGGGATGCCCGACGATGTGCGCGACTTCGTCCAGCACGCGTTCGGGCCGTTCGACTACGAGGGCATCACGGTGCGCCTGCCGTCGCAGACGTTCGAGGGTCGGCTGGACCTGCAGGTCGGCGACCGCGGCGTCTCGCTGATCGAGCTCGGTCCGGCGCACACCGGGGGCGACACGATCGTCCACGTGCCGGGCAGCGGCACGGTGTTCACCGGCGACCTGCTGTTCATCGAGGGCACGCCGATCGTGTGGGCGAGCCTCAGCAATTGGCTGCTGGCCTGCGAGCGCATCCTCGAGCTCGGCGCCGACGTGCTGGTACCCGGCCACGGGCCTGTCACCGACGCGTCCGGCGTGCGCGACGTGCACCGCTATCTGACGTACGTGCGCGACCAGGCGCGGGAGCGGTTCGACGCCGGGCTCGATCCGCAGGCCGCCGCCGACGACATCGACATCTCGGATTTCTCGGACTGGGGCGACCCGGAACGGCTGGCCGCCAACGTCGTGGCCGCCTACCGCGAGTTCGACCCGGCGCTACCGGCGCCGAGCCCGCCGGAGCTGTTCGTGGCGATGGCCGGCTGGCGCGCGCGCCACTAGCCGCCGTCTGCGGCGGGCTTGCGGGTCACCTCGAGCAGATAGGTGACCATCACGTCGGAGCGCCCGAGCGTGAAGTGGTAGGCGTCGGAGCGATCCTCGACACGCTTGATCTGCTCGTTGCGCTCGGCGAACAGGTCAGTGAACTCGAAGAAGCCGAAGTCGACGACCCGCGCCTGGAAGCCGAGGCTGTCGAGCAACTGGGTGGTGCGCCGTTCGCCGATGATCGACAGCTGCATGAGATACGCGACGCCGTCGTCGGACAGCGCCTCGGGCAGCAGGCGCATCAGGTGATCGAGCAGGTTACGGCCCCAGTAGTCGAGCGGCCGGTGCGTGGTGACCTGCTCGAACGGGTCCACCGGCATCTGGTAGAGGCTCGCCACAATCACGTCGTAGCGCTCCTCCGGAACCCACGGGTAGAGGTCCTGGGCGGCGGCGCTGACGCGGTCGGAGAGACCGTTGCGAAATGCGTTGGTCATCGTGTTCTTGACCGCTGTCTCGTCGATGTCGATGGCGTGCACGTGGGCGGCGCCGTTGCGCGCCAGCTGCACGGTCAACAGGCCCGAGCCACAGCCGATGTCCAGGCACCGCTGGTGAGCGCCGATCCCTTCCCGGTAGAGGTACTTCCACATCAGCAGGCTGCCCTGGGTGGGTTCGAACACGCCCGGGTCACACGTGATCTCCGGGAAGTCCAGCGGGAACATCTCGCGGCCGCGGGGATCGGCCCAATGCTGCGCGGCGCGACCGTTGGCGCGCGACGCGAGCGGGCCCTCGTCCGGCAGCGCGGCGGGGCGCTTGTGTCCCGGCTTGGTGCCTTCCAGCACGGCGCTCGCCGCCGCGAGGTGCTCCGGCCCGACGCCGCAACAACCGCCGATCAGCTGCGCGCCCTCGTCGCGCCAGCTCAGCGCGAGCTTGGCGTACTCGTCGCCGCCGATGCTCAGCTCGTGGCGCCAGCCGGCGGCCGACAGGTATCCGAGGTTCGGATACGCACCGAGCGGAAGGTCGGTGAAGTCGCGCAGCCACGACAGCATCCCGGTGACGTGGTCGGGCGGCACGCAGTTGATCGCCAGCGCGCCCACGCCCATCTCCTCAAACCGGCGCGCCGCGCGACCGAAGGCGTCGCCCTCGGGCCCGCCCCAGTGCTCGCCGTACACGCCGCACACGCCGTGCCGACAGCGGCGGAAGCTCAGCCACACGGGCAGGCCGGAGTCGAGCAGCGCCTCGACCGTGGCGTACGTGGAGCTGCGTACGAGCGACAGGGTCTCGACGAGGATCAGGTCGGGCTGGTCCTCCTCGAACGCGCGCGCCAGCAGCCGGATCGTCTCGCGGCCGTCGGGAGTGTCGACGTCGCCGTTGATGCTGAACGCGACGGCGACCTCGTCCTCGCGGCCGGCGTCCCGTGCGGCGGTCCGGGCGAGGCGGACGGCGCGCCGCGCCACGTCCATCCAGTGCACCGGCTCCGACGAATCCATCGGCTCGACCCCGCCTCGGCGCAGCGCCGTGGGCAGGCCCCAGGTGTTGGTGGAGATCACGTCGCACCCGGTCTCGACGTACCGGCGATGCACGGCGAGCACGTCGTCGGGGGAATCCAGCAGCGCGGTCAGCCCCCACAGGTGCTCCTCGACCTCGGGCCGCTGGCCGCTGACGCCGATCAGCTCGGTGCCGGTTGCGCCATCGAGGAGCACGCACCGGTCGGTCGCGATCAGGCCCATCAGGCGTCCGTATCGGGTCACCGCCTGCGCGCGGTCCGCGGCCGGCGCGGTGTCCGCGCTATCGGCGTGCGCCTCCTGACCTGCCGTGCTCACTCGCGGGTTCAACCCATCTCCCTCAGATTTCCTCGACCTGCGTGCGGCTCCCGCAAGCTTGTCGCGCGAGCCGGTGGACCGCCACTCCCACATTCCCGGGATGACCTGGCCATACGAGTAGGGTAGCTCGGTGGCGACGGGGTCCCGGATCAACGGTGCCCTTGGCGATCGCGGGCATGCCAAGGGCTCCCTCTCGACCGGCCAGGGAACTTCGGCCAAAGGAGCAGGGTAAGCAGCCCAACCCGCCGGTAGGGTGCCGGTTCAGTGTCGATCTTGGCTCCAGCAGAGGGCGGATCCTCGTCGCTCGAGGTCGTGCTGCGCAAGGCAGGCGCAGTGTTCGCCACCCACGAAGGACGCTCCGCGGCGATCCACTACGGCTCCGCCGCGGGCGAGCTGGCGGTATGCGTGAGCGCGGTCGGGCTCGTTGATCGATCCGACCTGACAACGCTCGCGCTCGAGGCCCCCAGCGCTCAGCTCGCCCAGCTCACCTCGCGCCTGGCGGGCGGCGAGATCGCTCCCGGTGGGGCACTCGACGCCGCCGGCGCGTGGTGGTGCGCTGCGGCACCGGACACGCTGGTGGTGGTGTGCCGCCCCGACGTCCGCAGGAGGCTGATCGAGCGCCTGCGCGTTCACGCGGCGCACCAGGTGTCGCTGCGCGTGCTGTCGGTCGAGTTTGCGGGGCTTGGCCTGCTTGGCCCCCGGACCCCGGACGTGCTTCGTGCGCTCGGCGTGTACGGAGCCCAGGGCGATCCTCGCGACGTCGCGCCGTTCGGGCGGGGCTCGGTCGCCGGCGCCGGCGCCTGGTGGCTGCTCGAGTCCGACCGAAGCGCGCTGATGCTGGTCGACCGCGAGCGCGCCGGCGAGGTGTGGAGCGCAATCGAGCACGCCGGGCGTCGGTTCGGCCTCAGTTGCGTCGGTCAGGAGGCCGCCGGGCGATACGCCCTGCTCGAGCGCACGCGCACCCGCGCCGCGCTCGTCGGCTGACCTCTCACCCGCCGGGACGCTTTCGCCCGCCGGGGCGATCCGGCCCGCGCCTATATTTCGCCTTCTGGTGGCGCTGGCCGATACCACCGGCGATCAACAGCCGGATGCCCAGGAGCTCGAGCGGATCCTCTCCGAGCTGCTTGCGTTGGAGCGGGAGGTCGTCGAGCTCGCATACGTGCGCCGCTCCGACTCGCTGGAGCGCGCCCGGGAGGCGGTGCGCAGACTCGCCGACGTCGGTTCGCCGCAGGGCATTCTCAGCCGCGCGCCCGAGGAGCTCGGCGCCGCCTCGCAGTTTGACCGCGTGCTGATCAGCGAGGTCGTCGACCGCTCGCTGCGCGCCAGCGCGGTCTGGTCGCGCGACGACCAAGCGGGGAGCGAGGCGGCTCTGGCCGCTTTGCGCGGCCAGCCGCTGGCGCTCGAGTACCCCCTGATCGAGGACGAGGTCGCCGCCCGCCAGCGAGTGGAGATCGTCGACGTGGCGCGCTCGCGCGCTCGCGCAGCGCCCGGCTTCACCGCGGTGCTCGGCTGGAGCTCCTACGTAGTCGCACCGCTCGCCGTCCACGGTCAGACGGTGGGTCTGCTGCACGCCGACGCCGGCGCCGGCGGGCGCGAGCTCGATGCGCTCGACGCCGAAGTCGCCGCGAGCTTCGCCGAAGGGCTGTCGGGCGTGTTCGAGCGCGCAGTCCTGCGCGAGACGCTGCGCCTGCACCGCCACGAGCTGCAGTCGGCGGTCCAGTGGATGAGCGGGCGCCTCGGACAGCTGACCGCCGAAGCCTCCGACTCCGCGCCTCCCCCGACACCCGGGACGACTGCCGCCCTCAGCGAGACGCTGACCGCGCGCGAGCTCGAGGTCATGCGTCTGATGGCCCGCGGCCACACCAACGTGTCGATCGCAAACGAGCTCGTCGTGCGCGAGGGCACGGTCAAATATCACGTCAAGAACATCCTGCGAAAGCTGGGGGCGACGAGCCGCGCCGACGCGGTCTCCAAGTTCGTACGCGCCTCCGGGCCGGGCGGGCCGCGATGAGCGCCGCGCGGACCGAGGTGTTCCCCGGGCCGATCGAGCAGCAGCTGCAGCGCCGGCTCGAGCTCGCGCTGTCGGAGGCAGGCAGGGCCGTCGGGATCGCGGTTGCTCCGGAGGCGGGGACCCAGCTCCAGTCGCTGCGGACGCTGATCGACGCCGTCGGCGAGCGGCTCGCTGCCGAGGGGTCACAGGACGCCGCCCGGCTTCGCGAGGAACATGACGCCGCCCTGGACCGGTTGCAGCACCGGTTCGAGGCGCGCTTCGAGGCGCTCGCGCGCGTCCACACGGCGGTGGGCGAGCTGCGCCGGCTCACCTCACCGACCGAGATGCTGTCGCTTGGCCCGGCCGCGCTGTGCAACGGCTCAACCCTTCGGCGGGCGGTCTTGAGCCTGGTGTCCGGCGGCCGGATGACCGCCCACTCGGCGCATTTCGACCAGGACGCCGAGGGCGCCGCGGCGGCCCTGCAATCCCTTCGCGCGCATCCGCCCCTGCTCGAGCACCCGCTGATCGAGACCGAGCTGCTGCGCCGCCGGCGCGCCACGATCGTGGTCGATGCCCACCTCCATCCGCGCGTCGACCGCCACCTCGTCCAGACGATGGGATGGCGGTCCTACGCCGCCGCGCCGCTCGTCGTCGGCTCGCACGTGATCGGCGTGATCCACGCCGACCGTGGTCCCGACCAGGCCCTGGACGTGCTCGAGCGCGACGTGCTGTGGGAGTTCGCGAGCGGCCTGGCGCAGGCCTACGAGAGCGCCGGCCTGCGGCGCACGCTTCGACGCGAGCGAGACCAGATGCGCCAGTTCCTCGAGTGGCTCGACGCCCGATCGGGCGAGCTGACCGACGCCCCGGTGACGCTCACCGGTGGCGACCGGGTCCCGCTGCCGCCGCCCGAGCCGCTGGATCAGCCGATCCCGGCGGCGGGTCGCGACGACCGCGTCGTGTTCGAGGGGCTGCTGACGCGCCGCGAGCTCGACGTCCTGCGGCTCCTGGCCGAGGGCAAGACCAACAAGGCGATCGCCGACGCACTGGTGATCTCCAACGGCACCGTCAAGTTCCACGTCAACAGCATCCTTCGCAAGCTGCGCGCAGCCAACCGCGCCGAGGCGGTGTCGCGGTACCTGCGGCTGCTGGGGATGCGCGCGCCGTAACGATCGGCAGCATCCGCGCCCTTAAGAGACGAAGGGCGCCGTCGACACGGCGCCCTTCGCAACTACCTTGACTGGCTTAACCGCAGTGGGTTGATCGATGCCGGAGGGACTAATCCCGGCGGCCACCACGACGGTGTCTCGGGGGGACTCCGCTAAGCGGGGTCAGCCTCCGACCTAGCGGCCGGACACCTCCAGGGTCCCACAAGAACATTCAGACAGGCGGACCACCTCCTTTCTCTGGTACGGCCAGGATAGCGAAGCAACCGGCCGACAGAAAGGGCCAGCTACTCGCTGTCGGGCGCCGCCTCGTCGTCGCCCGGCGCGGCCTCGTCGTCGGCCGGTCCCGCCGGGTCGTCCGCCGGTGCGGGCGCGTCGTCAGTCAACGCCATCGGCTCCTCGGCAACCGGCGCGGCGCCGTTGTCGCCGTTGTCGCCGATCACCTGGGCAGCGGTCTGGGCCTCGGACTCGACCACCAGCGCGACAGCGCTGACCTGGTCGTCGTCGCGGATGTTCATCACGCGCACGCCCTGCGAGGCGCGCCCGTAGCGGTTGATCCCGCGCACGGACGTCCGCTGCACCATCCCGTTCTGCGAGATGAACACCAGCTCCTGATGCTCGCGCACGACCAGCGCGCCGGCGAGCTGGCCCTTGTTCTCGGTCAGCATGATCGTCCTAACGCCCATCGTGCCGCGGCCCTTGACCGGGTACTCGGAGATGTCGGTGCGCTTGCCGTAGCCGTTCTCGGTCACGACCAGCAGCTGGTCGTCGTCGCGCGCGACATCCATCGCAAGCACCGAGTTGCCCTTCTGGGAGACGTTCATCCCGCGCACGCCGCTGGTGTCACGGCCCATCGAGCGGACAGCGCTCTCGCTGAAGCGCGCGGCCTGGCCGGAGCGCGAGACCATGATGATGTCGTCGTGGCCGCTGGTGCGGCGCACGGCGATCAGCTCGTCGTCGTCGCGGATGTTGATGGCGATGATCCCGTCGGCCTTGATCGGCGTGTTGTAGGCGAGGAACTCGGTCTTCTTGACCAGCCCATTGCGCGTCGCGAACACGAGGTACTTGCCTTCGGTGAAGTCGCGCGTCGACAGCACCGACTGGACCCGCTCGCCTTCGCGCAGCGGCAGCAGGTTGACGAGCGCGCGCCCCTTTGCGGTGCGCGACGCCTCGGGCAGCTCGTACACCTTGAGCCGGTAGACCTTCCCGCGGTTGGTGAAGAACAGCAGGTAGTCGTGGGTCGAGGAGACGAACAGGTGCTCGATGTAGTCGTCGTCCTTCATGTCCATGCCGGTCACGCCGATGCCGCCGCGGCGCTGCTGGCGGTAGGTCGACAGAGGCAGTGACTTGATGTAGCCGGAGTGGGTGATCGAGATCACCATCT
Source organism: uncultured Solirubrobacterales bacterium (assembly GCA_963725925.1). Classification (GTDB taxonomy): domain Bacteria; phylum Actinomycetota; class Thermoleophilia; order Solirubrobacterales; family Solirubrobacteraceae; genus Palsa-465. The sequence goes on along the minus strand of CAVSAY010000016.1, from coordinate 79,590 downwards.
GCTGGTCGGCGATCAGGTCCTCGATGTCGATCTCGCCCTCGGCGTGCGTGATCTCGGTGCGCCGGTCGTCGCCGTAGGTGTCGGCGATCTCCTGCAGCTCCTCCTTGATCAGCGAGTAGACCTTGTCCTCGTCGCCGAGGATCTCGCGCAGCTCCTTGATCCGCTCGGTCAGGTCGGCGTGCTCCTGCTTGATCTTGTCGGCTTCGAGCGCGGTCAGCCGCGACAGGGTCAGCTGCAGCACCGCCTGGGCCTGCACGACCGTCAGCCCGAAGCGCTCGACCAGTCCGGTGCGCGCCTCCTCTGAGTCGCGCGAGCCGCGAATCATGGCGATCACCTCATCGAGGTTGTCGAGCGCAATCAGCAGGCCCTCGAGGACATGCGCGCGCTCCTCGGCGCGTCGCAGCTCGTACTTGGTGCGCCGCACGATGATGTCGCGCTGGTGGTCGACGTAGTAGCCGATCGCCTCGCGCAGCGACAGCGTCCGCGGGACGTTGTCGACGAGCGCGACCATGTTGACGCCGAACGTGGTCTGCATCGGCGTGTGCTTGTAGAGCTTGTTGAGCACGACCTTCGGAATCGCGTCGCGCTTGAGCTCGATCACGATCCGCATCCCGTGGCGGTCTGACTCGTCGCGCAGGTCGCTGATCTCGGACAACTTCTTCTCGAGCACCAGGTCGCGGATCTTCAGGATCAGGCCACCCTCGCCGCCCTTTCGCACCTGGAACGGAAGCTCGGTGACGATGATCGCCTCCTTGCCCTGGCCGATCGGCTCGATGTGCGCCTTGGCCTGGACGCGGACGCGGCCGCGGCCGGTGGCGTACGCGTCGCGGATTCCCTCGCGGCCGAGGATCGTGCCGGCGGTCGGGAAATCCGGGCCCTTGATGTGACGCATCAGCCCCTCGACCTCGATCGTGGGGTCGTCGATGTACGCGATCGTGGCCTTGATCACCTCGCGTAGGTTGTGAGGCGGGATGTTGGTGGCCATCCCCACCGCGATCCCCGAGCCGCCGTTGACCAGCAGGTTCGGGAAGCGCGAGGGCAGCGCCAGCGGCTCCTGGCGCGTCCCGTCGTAGGTGGGCGCGAAGTCGACCGTGTCGGCGTCGATGTCGCGCAGCATCTCCTCGGCGAGCGCGTCGAGGCGGGCCTCGGTGTAGCGCATCGCCGCGGCCGAGTAGCCGTCGATGTTGCCGAAGTTGCCGTGCCCGTCGACCAGCGGATAGCGCATCGAGAAGTCCTGGGCCAGCCGCACCAGCGTGTCGTAGATCGCGCTGTCGCCGTGCGGGTGGTACTTGCCCATCACCTCGCCGACGATCTGTGCGCACTTGACGTGCTTGCGCCTCGGGTGTAGCCCGAGCTCGTTCATCACGTAAAGGACGCGGCGGTGGACCGGCTTCAGGCCGTCCTTGACGTCGGGCAGGGCGCGCCCGACGATGACCGACATGGCGTAGTCGAGATACGCAGAGCGCATCTCCTCTTCGAGCCCGCGCGGCTCGATGTTGCCGCCGCTGATGGTGTCCATCGATGCCATGAGCGCCTACCTCCTAGACGTCGAGGTTGGTGACGAGCCGGGCGTTCTCCTCGATGAACGCCCTGCGGGGCTCGACCTGATCGCCCATCAGCATCGAGAAGACGAGATCGGCAGACGCCGCGTCCTCCATCGTCACCTGCACGAGCGTCCTCGAGGCCGGGTCCATCGTCGTGTCGCGCAGCTCGTCGGCGTCCATCTCGCCCAGCCCCTTGAAGCGGTAGTAGTCGATCCCCCTCTGCGCGATCTCCAGGATCGTCTCGCGCAGCTCCTCGAACGTCGGGGCCATCTTGGCGTTCTCGCCGAGCTTGACCTGGAACGGCGGCGTGCCGACGAGCTCTGCGATCTCTTTGTGGACATCGGCGAGGCGCAGGTACTCGGTGGCGTCGAGCGCGGCGCGGCGAACGTGGTGCGTGGTCGCGAGACCCGTGTTGGCCTCGATCGTGCGGACCACGACCTCCTCGGGGGTCTCGGCGATGAGCTTGGTGCTGTACGCCTGCTCGCCGTTCTTGCCGTCGGCGGCGACGAGCTTGAGCAGCTGGTCGACCGTCGTCACCTGCTGCTCGAGCAGTCGCGCCTGCTCGAGGAAAGTGACCACGCCCTGGCCGTGGGCGGCGCGCAGCGCCGAGGCCCAGCCCTCGTACTGCTTGAGCAGGCGCGAGAATCGCTTCCAGCGCGCCTCGGTCAGCTTGAAGGGCTTGTTGTAGCGGTCGTAGACCTCCAACTTCTCGAACTTGTCGCCGAGCAGAATCCCCTCGAGGTCGGACTCGCGCTCGATATAGCGGTGCTTCTGGCCGCGGGTGAGCCGGTACAGCGGCGGCTTGGCGATGTACACGTAGCCGGCCTCGATCAGCGGCTGCATTTCACGGAACAGCAGCGTCAGCGCAAGTGTGCGGATGTGCGCGCCGTCGACGTCGGCGTCGGTCAGCAGGACGACCTTGTGGTAGCGCGCCTTGGTGATGTCGAACTCGTCACGCACGCCGGTGCCGATCGCGGTGATCAGCGCCTGGATCTCGGTGTTGGCGAGCACCTTGTCGATCCGGCTCTTCTCGACGTTGAGGATCTTGCCCCGCAGCGGCAGGATCGCCTGCGTGCTGCGGTCGCGCGCGCTGACGGCCGAGCCGCCGGCGGAGTCTCCCTCGACGACGAACAGCTCGGCGAGCGACGGGTCCTTGACGGAGCAGTCGGCGAGCTTGCCCGGGAGCGTCGAGTTCTCGAGTGCGGACTTGCGCCGGGTCAGGTCGCGCGCCTTGCGCGCGGCTGCGCGGGCCTGCGCGGCCGACACTGCCTTGCGGATCACGGCGCGTGAGTCCTGCGGGTTCTCCTCGAGGAACTCCATCAGGCGCGCGTTGACGATCGAGTGCACGAACCCCTGCATGCCGGGGTTTCCAAGCTTGGTCTTGGTCTGGCCCTCGAACTGTGGGTCGGTGAGCTTGGCCGAGATGACCGCGGTCAGCCCTTCACGCACGTCTTCACCGGAGAGGTTCTCGTCCTTCTCCTTGAGCTCGCCCTTGTCGCGCGCGTACTTGTTGAGCGCGCTCGTCAGCGCCGACCGGAAGCCGGACAGGTGGGAGCCACCCTCGATCGTGTTGATGTTGTTGGCGAACGAGAACACCGACTCCTGGTAGGAGGAGTTCCACTGCATCGCGACCTCGACCGCGCCCTCGTCGCTCTCGCCCGAGAACGAGATGATCTTCTTGTGGATCGGCTCCTTGTTGCGGTTCAGGTACGCGACGAAGTCGACGATGCCGCCGTCGTACTGGAACTCGGCCCGGTGTCCGGTTCCGCGCTCGTCGACGAGCGTGATCTTCAACCCGCGTGTCAAAAACGCGGTGTCGCGCATGCGCTCCTCGAGCGTCGTGAAGTCGAGCTCGAGCGACTCGAAGATGTCGGCGTCCGGGAGGTACGTGATCGTCGTACCGGTCTCCTCGGTCGGCTCGCCCTGCTTCAGGTCCCCTAGCGGCTTGCCGCGCTCGTAGGACTGAGTCCAGGTGTAGCCGTCGCGCCGGATCTCGACGTCGAGGCGCTCAGAGAGCGCGTTGACGACCGACACACCGACGCCGTGCAGTCCGCCGGAGACCTTGTAGCCGCCGCCCTCGCCGAACTTCCCGCCGGCGTGCAGCACGGTCAGCACGACCTCGACTGCGGGCCGGCCCTCCTTCTCCATGACCGCGACCGGAATCCCCCGGCCGTCGTCGACGACGGTGACCGAGTTGTCGGGATGAATCGTGACCGTGACCGCGTCGCAGTAGCCCGCCAGCGCCTCGTCGACGGAGTTGTCCACGACCTCGTAGACGAGGTGGTGAAGGCCTCGCAGGCCGGTCGAGCCGATGTACATGCCCGGACGGCGGCGAACCGCCTCGAGGCCTTCCAGGACGGTGATGTCCTGGGCGTCATAGCTTGAGTTCTGCGGGCGCCGTGCGGCGCCGTCGTCATTTGCCAACGGTCCTCCGATTACATCGAGACGCCCCGGTTCCGCGCAAAGTACGGCGCGCCGGGGCGTCGGAATCTGGTGTACAGAATATTAGCACAAACACGGTCGGAAACCCGTCACAGCGCGTTGCAATTTGCCTGCAAAATGGCGCAAAATGATATGGCTCGTTAGCTTTGTTACACACGCTAGCGCGGGGGTCGGCCGGAGGGGTGGTGCGGGCGCTCAAAAACCCCGCCTGAGCGGACCTCGAGACGAACGTCAACGGCCCAATGAAGGAGGGGATGGAGGGGTTGACTCGGGGCCGCCTGGCTGGGCGGCTGATCCGGTCGCGGCTCGGAGGGGGTGCATAACACGACAACCGCGACGAATCTGCCGAAGCGTGTCGTGTTAAGCACCGTATAGGGGGCTTAACACGGCACGCCTCGGATCCTGGCGATCGGTTGTCGTGTTATGCACCCGTCGCGGGCCGGCGCAGCCCGATTACGCCCCATTTGCGGGCGATTCGCTCCCGGAGGACCGCGAATAGCACCCATCCCCCTCCTCATTGGGCCGTTTTTCGGGGAATGCGCAAACCAAGGCGGAAATTCGTCCGAGGCGCTTCATCTTTACCGGTAGCTGCCGATCCTTACATCGAAACGCCCGCGCGGGGAGCGCTGGGCGCATCGCGATGACAACCGAGACGATCAGCGAAACAGAAACCCCCGACCCCGGGCGTGGGCAGGCGCTGCGGAGGTTGCGCAAACCGCACCCCGTGTGGTGGCTGAACCTTGCCGTGATGGCCGCTGCGGTTGCGCTGTACGCCGGCCCGGTCCACAACCTGCCGCCGCTCGACAGGCCGCACATCCCGTGGTGGCTCGTGGCAGTGGCGTTCGCCGTCGCCGAGCGTGGGGTCGTGCACCTGCACTTCCGCCGCGGCGCGCACTCGTTCTCGCTCGCGGACATCCCGCTCGTGTTCGCGCTGATCTTCACCAGCGCCCATGGCGTCGTGCTCGGCTGTCTGGTCGGCAGCACGTCGATGCTGCTGCTCGACCGCCGGCTGCCGCCGATCAAGCTGGCGTTCAACGTCGCCCAGCTCGCGCTCGCCACGCTGGTCACGCTGATCGTGGTGCACGCGATCGCTCCGGCAGGCGAGATCGGTCCGCTCACCTGGTTCGCGGCGCTGATCGCGATGCAGGTCGGCGGCTTCCTCACCGTGCTGCTGATCGCTTGTGCGATCTCGCTGTCCGAGGGCATGGTCGGCATCCGCACGATTGGGCGGATGCTGTTCATGGACCTGCTCGTGACGATGAGCAACTCGAGCCTGGGACTGTGCGCCGCGGTCCTCGTCGCGACCAACGCGGAGGCGTTGCCCTTGCTCGTGATCCCCGGCGCGACCCTGTTCGTCGCCTACCGCGCCTACCTCGCCGAGCGCGAGCGCCACAAGCGCCTGGAGTTCCTGTACGAGGCCAACCGCACACTCGCGCGCTCGCGCGAGGTCGCCCACGCGCTGGAAGGACTGCTCGCGCGCTCGCTGGAGGCGTTCCGCGCCGAGCTCGCCGAGATCATTCTGTTTGGCGCCGACGGCAACCCGTCGATCCGCACGCTGCTCGGCCCGGGCACGTACCGCGAGCTGATGGAGCCGATCGACGACGACGTGGCGGAAGAAATGCGGGCGCTCGTTGAAGAGCGCGGTCCGCGCGCGACCAAGCTCAACCCGCCGTTTCGCACCGAGCGCCTGCAGCGATACCTGGAGGGTCGCGGCGTGAGTCATGCGATCGTCGCGCCGCTGCCCGGCGAGGAGCGCGTGATCGGCACGATCATGCTCGCCAACCGCTTCGGCGTCGTGCGCTCGTTCGACGACGACGACTTGCGGCTGCTCGACACGCTGGCCTCCAACGCCAGCGTCGCGCTTCAATACGACCGCCTCGAGCAGGCGGTGATGCAGCTGAGCGTGCTGCAGGAGCAGCTCCACCACCAGGCATACCACGACCCGCTCACGAGCCTGGCCAACCGCGTGTTGTTCGCCGAGAAGGTCAAGCAGGCGATCGCGGCCGGCGGCGGCGAGGTCGCCGTCCTGTTCATCGACCTCGACGACTTCAAGACGGTCAACGACAGCCTCGGACATTCGGCCGGCGACGAGCTGCTGGTAGCCGTCGCGTTGCGACTGCGCGGCTGCCTGCGGCCGGAAGATCTAGTCGCGCGGCTCGGCGGCGACGAGTTCGCCGTGATGGTCAAGGACGGCGATGCGGAGATGGCAGCGACGGGCATGGCGCGCCGCATCATGGACGCGTTCACCGCGCCGGTGATGGTCGGCCCCGACAGCGTCGCGGTCCACGCAAGCGTGGGCATCGCCACCAACCATCAGCGCACGGTCGCTGCGGAGGACCTGATCCGCGACGCTGACGTCGCGATGTACAAGGCCAAGACGTCGGGCAAGGGCACGTTCGAGATCTTCAACATCAACATGGGCACCGAAGTGCTCGAACGTCACGGCCTCAAGGAGGAGCTGCGCCTGGCGATTGAGCGCGACGAGCTCACGTTGTACTTCCAGCCGATCGTGTCGCTCGAAACCGGTGGCCTGGTCGCTGCCGAGGCTTTGGTGCGGTGGGAGCATCCGCGCAGAGGCCTGGTCGGACCGTCGGAGTTCGTCCCGCTTGCCGAGGAGACGGGGCTGATCTTGGGGCTCGGGCAGTATGTGCTCGAGGAGGCGTGCAAGCACGCCTGCCGCTGGAAGCCCAACCCCGACGCCGACGACGGGCATCAGCCGGCCGTGCACGTGAACCTGTCCGCGGTCGAGCTACGCGATCCGACGCTCGTCAAGCGCGTGCGCCAGACGCTCGGCTCGACCGGCGTCGATCCCCGCCGGCTCGTGTTCGAGGTGACCGAGACGCTGCTGCTCGAGGATTCAGATCGTGTGTCGGCGACGCTCGCGCAGTTGCGTGAGCTCGGCGTCAGGTTCGCGCTCGATGACTTCGGCACCGGGTACTCGTCGCTCAGCTATTTGCACACGCTTCCGCTCGACATCCTGAAGATCGCCAAGTCGTTCGTCGACGGCCTCGGCCGCGGCGGTCGCGAAGCGTCGTTCGTGCGAATGATCATCGAGCTCGCGCGAACGCTCGGTCTGTCGGTGATCGCCGAGGGGATCGAGACGCCGGAGCAGGCCAGCGCGCTGGCCGCGCTCGAGTGCGAGTACGGCCAGGGATTCCACCTCGGCCGCCCGCGCCCGGCGGAGGACGACCTCCCGCTCGGCCTGGCCGCCTGAGCGCGGCGCCGATCTTTCGAACAAACGTCTACCGGGCCTAATGGTCGCCGCCGAGCGGCCGATGAAACCCCCCAGAAGTACTAGAAGCTGCTCAGGGCAAACCCGTCGCGAGGCGGGGACGCAAAGCCAGGGGCCTCGGAAGAGGTAGCCCAGCCGCCAGCCTGGCGAACGACTTTGCAACACGGAGGTTGTCCTGAATGAGTCCCACGATCGGAATCGTCGAGCGCATGCGCTGGATGTCGGCGCTCGTCGCGTCGGCCGTGCTCACCGTCGGCGTGATCATCGCCCTGTCGGTGGTCGGCAAGCCGCTGACGGCACCGGTTGCAGCGCCCGCGTCTGACGCCGCCGGCTCCCCGGCGACGCTTGACCCGCGGATCGGCACGCTCGCCGCGCGCCACCCCAGCCGCGTCGTCGAGGCGATCGTGCAGTTCAAGGCCGGCGTGACCGCGGCCGCACAGCGCGCCGACGTCGCCCGTGTGGGCGGACGCATCACCGGCAACCTGCACATCATTAATGGCTACGCGCTCAGGCTCACCGCGTCGAACGCCGGCAGGCTCGCCTCGAGCGCCGACGTCCACGCGGTGACGCTGAACACGGCGATCGCTCCGCAGGACGCGCCCGAGAGCGACGACCTGGACACGACGTTCAACCAGACGCTCGGCGCCCCGGCCCTCTGGCACTTCGGTGCCGGGCTCACCGGCAAGGGCATCGGCGTGGCCGTGATCGACACCGGCATCGACGGCGACCTGCCCGACTTCCGGGGCTCCTCGGGCAAGTCACGGGTGATCGCCACCGCCGTCACCAACCCCAACGCGGACACCGTGATGGACACCTACGGCCACGGTACGCACGTGGCGGGCATCATCGCCGGCAACAGCGACTACCGGAACTTCTCCGACCCACTGCGCGGCAAGTTCGCCGGCGTGGCGCCTGACGCCAACCTCGTCTCGATCAAGGTCTCCGACGACGCCGGCAACGCGACCGTGCTCGACGTGATCTACGGGCTGCAGTTCGCCGTCGATCACCAGGACACCTACAACATCCGCGTGGTCAACATGTCGCTCGACGCGACCACGCCGCAGTCCTACAAGCTTGACCCGCTCGACGCCGCCGTGGAGTCCGCCTGGTTCCACGGGCTGGTCGTCGTGGTCGCCGCTGGCAACCGCGGCACCGACCCCGACGCGGTGCAGTACGCGCCAGCCAACGACCCCTACGTGGTCACGGTCGGCGCCGCCGACACCAACGGCACTGTCAGCACCCGCGACGACGAGATCGCGGACTGGTCTAGCCGCGGGACGACCCAGGATGGCTTCGACAAGCCCGACGTGACCGCGCCCGGCGCGCACATCGTGTCGGTGCTCGCGCCCAATAGCGTCTTCGCCAGCCAGTGTCCGTCCTGCATCGTCGACGGCCAGTACATCAGCGCCGGCGGTACGTCGATGGCGGCGCCGATGGTCTCGGGCCTGGTCGCGGACATGCTGCAGCTGCATTCCAACTGGACTCCGGCCCAGGTCAAGGGCGCGCTGATCAGCCCGCTGACGAAGTCCAACCGGTCGATCGGCGAGGTCAGCGCGTTCGCCGCGGTCCTGCTGCCATTCGCACCGCTGGCCGACAAGGGGCTGACGCCGAGCACGCTGCTGAAGGGCAAGAACGGACAGATCGATTACAGCCGCTCCACCTGGAGCCGCTCCCGGTGGAGCCAGGCTCAGGGCAACTTCGACGCGGGCTTCGCCCGGTCGAGCTGGAGCTGCACTTGTGGACAAGGACCTTCGGGGGCCGTTGATCCGAGCCGCTCGGCCTGGAGCGGCAGCTCTTGGGCCTCAAGCGTCTTCCAGTAGGACGGGGACAGGCTGGTGTTGGTGGTGACGCGCTCTCATGCGCGCGTCACCACCTCCCCAGTCAGAGATCGTCCCGGACCGGGACCGCCACGCATCGCAACCGCGTGATCTCGCCGTCGCGTAGGCACGAGTTCAGTCGCGCAAGGATCGTGGGAGCCATCAGGTCGAGCTCCTGCGCCCACACCGATGCCGAGCAGGCGACGGTCAGCGTCCCGCCCCGTTCGGTCGTCGGCCGCGCTTCGGCGGCAATCGTGTCGCCGACCGCCTGCGGCCAAGCGCGCTGCACGTCCGCCAGCAGCGTCTGCGGCGCAAGCTCGTCCCGGATCCGGTCGAGCGGCAGAGCCACTGACCGGGGACTGCGGCGGTAGGGGCTCATACGGCCGCTCCCTCCTGGACGCTGCCGTCGGCGACGACCAGGCTGGTGACGTCGAGGTCGGCGACGCCGGGCACATGCTCGAGATCGGTCGTGGTGATCACCGCTTGGCCGCCGGCCCGAAGGACCTCCACCAGCGCCTCGCGCCGGTCGCGGTCAAGCTCGCTCATCACGTCGTCGAGCAGCATCAGGGGCGTGACATCCCGGCTGGCGGCGATTGCCTCGCGCTCGGCCAGCAGCAGCGCCAGCAGCGCCAGCCGCTGCTGACCCTGCGACCCGTAAACGCGAAGCTCGCGGCCCTGACAGGAGAAGGAGACGTCATCGCGGTGTGGTCCGTGGCCGGTGAAGCCGCGATCGAGATCTGAGTCGATGCGCTCTGCCAGTTCGGCGACGAGCTCGGCCGGCTCGGCGGCGCGAGATCGCGGCCGGTAGCGGAGCTCTGGGTCGCCGGTCAGGCCCAGGGCGGTGCCCAGCCGCGCGAACGACTCCGCGACCGTGTCGAGCGCCCGTGCGCGATCGTGCATGAGCGCGATTCCATGCGCGGCAAGCTGCGCATCCCACGTCGCCAGTGACGCGCGCGAGGCCTGGCCGCCACGGATCCGCGAGATCAGCGCGTTGCGTTGCGCGAGCGACTGCGCGTAGGCGCGGCGGGTGCCGGCCCGAGCCGGCCACAACGCGGCGACGAGCTGATCCAGGTGCGCGCGGCGCAGCGCCGGCGGTCCCTTGACGAGCTCGAGCCGGTCGGGCAGGAACACGCTCACGAGCGGGCGCTCGGACACGTCGAGCAGGCGCTCCACCGGCGCGCCGTCGGCGCGCATGCGCTTGGGCTGCCCGGGCTCGAAGCCGACCGCGAGCTCGTGCGGCCCGTCCTCTCCGAGCGCGCGGACGACAACGCGCGTCGCGCCGGCGCCGAAGCGAACCACCTCACGCTCATTCGTCGTGCGGCACGAACGGCCGGTGCAGCCGAAGTACAGCGCCTCGAGCAGGTTCGTCTTGCCGGCGCCGTTGGGCCCGGTGACCACGGTCAGGCCCTCGCCGATCTCGACCTCGGCGTGTTCGTAGCAACGGAAGTCGCGCAGGCTTACGGCCAACACGCGCATGCCGACCTACACGTTCAGGCGAATGGGCATGATCAGGTAGAGGAAGCCGCTGCCGTCGGCCGACTCGATCAACCCCGGGCGTAGCGGGCTGATCAGCTTCAGCAGGACGTCGCCCTCCTCGACCGCCTCGAGTCCCGCGCGCAGGAACTCGGGGTTGAAGCCGATCTCGAGCGGCTCCCCCTGGAAGGCCACCGGCAGCGACTCACGCGCCTCGCCGACATCGGGGGTCTGGGCCGACACGGTCAACTCACCCGGAGCGAACGCCAGCCGCAGCGGAGCGTTCTTCTGGGCCAGCAGGCTGATGCGGCGCACGACATCGGTGAGCTCGGTCGCCGAGATGCGCAGCTCGTGCTCGAAGCTCTCGGGCAACAGCTGCCGGTAGTTCGGGAACTGGCCGTCGATCAGCCGCGAGGACAGGATGACGCCGCCGACGACGAACAGGACCTGGTTCTGGCGGACGCTGATGCTGAGCTGCTCGGCGTCGGTATGCGCGACCACGCGCGCCAGCTCCTGGAGCGCCCGCGCCGGCACGTTGACCTCGAAAGACGACGACAACTCCTGGTCGAGCGCCGTCTCCTTGACGCTCAGGCGGTAGGAGTCGGTGGCGACCATCCTCAGCTCCTGGCCGGTCGCCGACGCGAGGATCCCGGTCAGCACCGGACGGGTCTCGTCGCGCGACGCCGATCCCGCAACCTTCAGCGCGGTACCCACAAACGTCTCGGCCGGAAGCGAGATCGAGCCCTCGGACTCCGGCTCGGGGAACGGCGGGAAGTCCTCCGCGCGCAGCGTGCGGATGTGGAAGGTCGCGTTGCCCGACACGAGCTCGACGTCCTGCTCCTGCGAGCGAAGCTCCAAGGACACCTGGGGTGCCGGCAGCGACCGGACCACGTCGAGCAGCAGCCGTGCCGGGAGCACCACGACACCCTCGCGGACAACCTCGGCCTCGAGCGGCACCCGCAGGCCCACATCCATGTCGGTGGCGCGCAGCTCGCAGGTGCCCGACGACGCCGCCAGTTGCACACCCGAAAGTGCCTGAATTGCGCTGCGGGTCGAGGCGACCCTGGCGGTGGCCTGGAGTTGGCTGAGCAGCGCGTCTCGCTCGAGAGAGATCTTCACGATGAATACCTCAGAAGGAAGGTAGAAGTCATAGGTCGAATAGAAGCTGTGGATAGGTGCGGGAATTGCCGCATCGAGCGAGAAGGTTGTTGTTCAGACGGGACAGGCAAGTGTGTCAACACGTCCGGTCGCCTTCCTGCTCGTCGCGCACCGCTGCGGTCAGGTCGGCGAGTTCGTCGCCAACCTGTTGATCTGTGTGGACACGTTCGGCCACACGCTTGCATGCGTGCAGCACGGTCGCGTGGTTGCGTCCCCCGAAGGCGGCCCCGATCGCCGGCAGCGATGCGTGCGTGAGCTCTCGGGACAGATGGATGGCCACCTGCCTCGGCCAGGCGATCCGGGCCGTGCGCACCGACGAGATCAGCACAGGAACGGTCAGGCCATAGTGGGCGGCGACGACTCGCTGGATGTGCTCGATCGTCACCGCTCGCGTTCCGGAGGCCGGATACATCTCGTCGAGGACCTGGGTGGCGAGCTCGACGTCGATTGGACGCGCCGTCAGCGAGTGCGAGGCGACCACGCGGATCAATGCGCCCTCGAGCGCGCGCACGTTGGTGGTGACGCGGTCGGCGATCAGGCCGAGCACCGCTTCGTCCTCCAGGTGGATGTGATCGAGGGCAGCTCGCTTGCGAAGGATTGCCACTCGAGTTCCACGATCGGGCGGACCCACGTCGACCACCAGCCCTGACTCGAAGCGCTCTCGTAGACGCTCCTCGACGTTGACGAGCTGGCGGGGCAGCCGGTCGCACGTGAGCACGAGCTGCCGGCCGGTCTCATGCAGGGTGTTGAAAGTGTGGAAGAACTCTTCTTCGGTCTTGGCTTTGCTGGCGAGGAACTGGACGTCGTCGATGAGGAGCACGTCGGCGTCGCGGTAGGCGCGCTTGAAGTGGTTCAGCGATCGCGAGCTGAGCGCGTTGATGAACTGGTTGGTGAACGCTTCGACGGTCGCGTAGCGGACCGCGGTGCCGGCGCCGAACGCGCGGACGTAGTTGCCGATCGCGTGCAGGAGGTGCGTCTTGCCGAGCCCCGGCGGGGCGTGGAGGAACAACGGGTTGTAGGCCTCGCCCGGGAGCTCGGCGACCGCCAACGCGGCCGCGTGCGCGAGCCGGTTGCTGTCGCCGATGATGAACTGCTCGAACGAGAACCGCGGGTTGAGCGTGTCGTCGCCGTCCTGGGGCTCCTGCGCGGCGCCGGCGCCTCGGCGCCGTGCCGGGGCGTGTCCCTGGTGATCCAGCGACACTCGGGCGTCCGGTCCCAGCACGGCTTGGGCGCACGTGTCCAGTAGCGGCCCGAACCGCTGGGCGACCCAACTGAGGGTGCTCGGAGGGGCCGTCACCGACAGGACGTTGCCCTGCAACGACTTCACCTCCAGCGGGTCCAGCCAGATCTCCCAAGTGGATTCCCCCACGGCTCGTCGAAGCTCGGCGCGAACATCGCGCCATGCGTCAGTCGGCTCGAGATGCTCGGGCAGCTCCAAGCGACTCCTTTGCGGGAGCGTCGAGGGGGAACGGTCAAAGAGGAGGGCGGGTGACGCCCGGGCGGCGAATATATCAGCGGCCCGATTGCGGGATCGGACGCCCCCGGGGGCGTTGACGCAAAGCGCGGGAAAAACGGCGAGCGGGTGCTCGGGGGCGATGGCGGACCTCGCCGGCGCCGGGCTCGGACACCCGCTCGGGGCGGCCCCGAGAAGGCCGAGGCAGGGTCGCAAAACTCCCCTGCCGGAAGGGTCGAGGCGCTGCGTATACTCCGAGTCTGTCCCGTAATGGGATCGTGAGCTATGAAACGCACCTACCAGCCGAAAAAGCGCAAGCGCGCACGCACTCACGGCTTCCGCAACCGGATGCGCACACGCGCCGGTCGCTTGACGCTGAAGCGCCGCCGCGCGAAGGGCCGCAAGCGGCTCACGGTGTGATGCGCGCGATGCCCGGCGCTCGGCCCCGGCCGGGACGATCGCGGCTGTCGCGCAGCGCCGACTTCGACCGTGTCTTCCGACACGGGCGCTCTCACGCGGGCCGAGAGCTCGTGCTTTACGCGTTTCCACGGGGCGACGAGGACGCGCCTCCGCGCCTGGGGCTGTCCGTGTCCCGCAAGGTCGGCGGCGCTGTAGACCGGAATTTGGTTAAACGCCTCCTGCGCGAGGCGTTTGCGCTCGAGAGCGAGCACCTCCCGCCCGGAACCGACGTCGTGGTCGTGGCCCGCCAGGATGCCAAGGCTCTAGCTGAGCGTGAGGGGCTGGCCGGAATCCGCCGTGTTCTAGCTGAATTACTCGCGCGCGCGAGCGGCGGAGCGGCGGAGCGCGACACGCCGGCATCCAAGGAGCGAACCACATGAGGAGCGCCCTGGGCCGGGTGGCTGTCGCGCCGATCAGGCTGTATCAGCGACTGATCTCACCGATGGTCGGACAGCGCTGCAAGTACTACCCCTCGTGCTCTGAATACGCCGTGCAGGCGATCCAGCGATTCGGGATACTGCGTGGACTCGTCCTGGCCGCCTGGCGGCTGCTCCGCTGTAACCCCTGGAGTCACGGAGGGTTCGATCCCGTCGAGGACCAGCGCCTCTTCACCCCGAAGGCCCCGGTCCCCAGCGCCTGACCATGTTCCTCGTCTACGCGAACATCTTCCAGCCCCTGATCGACGTCTTCGAGGCCGTCCTCAAGTTCTTCCACAACTCGGTCGGCATCTCCTGGGGCTGGTCGATCGTGGCGATGACCATCGTGATCCGCGCGGCGCTGCTACCGCTGACGTTCAAGCAGTTTCACTCGATGCAGCGCCTGCAGCAGCACATGCCGGAGCTGAAGTCCATCCAGGCCAAGTACAAGGACGACAAGCAGCGCCAGCAGCAGGAGGTCATGAAGTTCTACAAGGAGAACCACGTCAACCCGTTGGGCTCCTGCCTCCCGCTCGCCGCGCAGTTGCCGGTGTTCATCTCGCTCTTCTACATGTTGCGCGAGGACCTGCGAATCAACATCTGCCCGCAGACTCAGCTCGCCTACCAGGCGTCGCATCACGTGTCGGCGGCGCACACGATTCCCTGCGGTCCGAACAACGGCGCGAACTTCCTGTTCATCTCGGACATCACGAACAAGGCGACGGGGATCACCTTGCTGGTCCTGATCGTCCTCTATGTCGGCACCCAGCTTGCCTCGAGCCTGATGATGGCGAGCCCGACCATGGACAAGACCCAGCGCCAGATCATGACCTTCATGCCGCTGGTGTTCGTCTTCGTGATCATCAACTTCCCCGCGGGTCTGCTCGTGTACTGGATCACGACCAACACCTGGACGATGGGCCAGCAGTACTTCATCAAGCGGGCGATCGGTCCTCCGGTACCGGCCACCACCGGGCCGAAGACCGATGACGGCGGCGGTGGCCGCGGCGGCGGAGGTGGTGCCGACGGCGACGCTGGACCGAACGGGTCGGGCGGCATCGGCGGCCTGCTTCGCAGCGCCCGCGCGAAGCCCGCCAAGGCCGCCGAAGAAGAGCGCGAGCCGGTGAGCTCGGGTTCGGGCAGTGGGCGTGTTGTGGCTCCACCACGGCCTCCTCGCAAGAAAAAGAAACGCTCCGGACGCCGGAGGTAGCCGATGGAGGCGGGGATGACCGACGCCGCGTCACGCGTGCAGGAACTCTTGGAGCGAATTGCGACCGACTCCGGCGTAGAGGCCGAGGTGCGCGTCCATGAGGACGAGGAAGGCGTGACCGGCGAGTTCGTCGGAGAGGACCTCGGGCTGCTGATCGGACACCACGGGCAGACGATCGACGCGATCCAACACGTCGCCTACCGGATCGCCTTCCGCGGCGAGGCTGCCCGCAAGCGGGTCGTCGTCGACGCCGCCGGCTATCGCGAGCGACGGGCCGTGGCGCTGCGGGCCGCCGCCGACCAGGCGGCCGAGACCGCCGTCCATGACAGTCGCCCCGTCGCGCTCGAGGCGATGAGCGCGCTCGAGCGCAAAGTCGTCCACGAGCACCTCAAGTCGCGCCACGACGTCGAGACGTACAGCGAGGGCCAGGAGCCGGACCGCCGGCTGGTCGTCGCGCCCGTCGTATAGCTCCGCGTTTCACGTTTTTTACCCCGGTGAAACAGTCCGAGTGCCGCGGCCTGTACAACACGGTGGGTGAGCGAGCTGTCGGAGTTCGAGCGCGGCGTGATCGTCGGCCTGCTGGTCGGTGAGGGCTCGTTCGGCGGCGACGGCAAGCAGCCGCAGGTGACGCTTCGGATGCACACCCGCCACGAGGCGCTGTTTCAGTGGCTTATGCAGCGCTTTCCCGACACGCGGCTCTACGGTCCCTACAACCACGGCGGCCGCTCCTACTACCAGTGGATGGCGCGCGGCACCGCGCTCGTGAGGGACATCCTCCCGCTGCTCGAGCAGGAGCTGACCGGAGAGCTCGACGGACACGCGGCGGCGCGTCTGGACACGATGCGCGAGCGTTACGCGGCGTTCATCGCCCGCGAGCGGGACCGGCTTGCCCGCTGAGCAGGACGTCGGCGCGCTGGCGGCGTCCTATGGCCTGACGGCGCCGGCGCCGCAGCAGCTCGAGGCACTCCTCGCCCTGCTGACGGAAGATCAGCTCGCGCCAACGACGATCGACGCTGCCCATGCGCTCGACGACCACCTGGCCGATTCGCTCGTCGCGCTTGAGCTCGAGCCGGTCCGGGCTGCGACGACGATCGCCGACCTCGGATCGGGCGCCGGATTGCCCGGTCTCCCGTTGGCGATCGCGCTCCAGGAGGCAGAAATGCACCTCGTCGAGAGCTCGAAGCGTAAGTGCGAGTTCCTGGACCGCGCCGTCCGAACGTGCGAGCTGGGCAATGTCGACGTCGTCCATGCCCGAATCGAGGAGTGGGCGGCATCGGTGGACCTCGTCACCGCAAGGGCTCTGGCTCCGCTTGAGGTTGTGGTCGAGTACGCCGCGCCGCTCCTGCGCATCGGAGGCACGCTTGTCGTTTGGCGTGGCCAGCGGGAGCCGGAGCGCGAGGCGGCGGCCGAGAAAGCCGCGGAAATCGTCGGAATCGCAGTCGGCGAGATCCTCGCCGTCCGTCCGTATCCGGCCGCCAGGAATCGCCACCTGCACCTGATGTCGAAGGTTATGGAAACCCCGGCTCGCTTCCCGCGACGACCAGGGATTGCAATGAAGCGCCCACTGGGCTCCGCAAAGCCCTGATCTGACCGCCGACGGCGCTAGCTTGATGATCATGGGGACCGTCTACGCGATCGCAAATCAGAAGGGCGGCGTCGGTAAGACGACGACCGCCGTGAACCTCGCCGCCTGCGTCGCTGAGGCAGGCTACGAATCGCTCCTCGTCGACATCGACCCGCAGTCCAACGCCACCATCGGACTCGGCGTAGGGAAGGACTCCGCGACGACGGTCTACGACGTGCTCCTGGGCGAGGCGTCGCTGTCCGACGTGGTCGTGCCCACCGAGATCGAGCACCTCTGGCTGGCGCCTGCCGGCCCCGACCTGGCCGGTGCGACGGTCGAACTGCCCCGGATGCCCGGTTCGGAGATGCGGCTGCGCGAGGCTCTGGGCGGCGTGCGCGAGCGCTACGCGTTCACGCTGCTCGACTGCCCGCCGTCGCTGGGCCCGCTGACGGTCAACGCGCTGGTGGCGGCCGACCGCGTGATCGTCCCCGTGCAATCCGAGTACTTCGCGCTCGAGGGCCTCGCCGGCCTGCTCGACACGCTGTCGCTCGTCCAGCGCGAGCTCAATCCGCGGCTCACCGTCGCCGGCATGCTGCTGACGATGCATGACGGCCGCACGCGACTCGCCCAAGAGGTCGAGCGCGAGGTTCGGGAGCATTTCCCCGAACTGGTGTTCGATACCGTCATCCCGCGCAATGTGCGGGTAGGTGAGGCGCCGAGCTTCGGAAAGCCTGTTATCCATCACGATCCGCACTGTGCGGGAGCCGACGCTTACTTCGAGCTGGCAAAGGAGGTGGCCGCCCGTGGCTGAGAGACAGAAGGGGATGGGCCGCGGTCTCGCCGCGATCCTGTCGGTGGCGCCCCGCGACGACATGGAAGAGCTGCGCCACGTGCCGCTCGAGCTGATCTCGCCCAGCCCGCACCAGCCGCGCCGTGCGTTCGAGGAGGAGCCGCTCCTAGCACTTGCGGAGTCAATCAAATTGCGGGGCGTGCTCCAGCCGGTTCTGGTTCGCCCGCTGGCCGGTGGCCGCTACGAGCTGATCGCCGGCGAGCGTCGCTGGCGAGCCGCCGAGGTCGCTGAGCTCGAGACGATCCCGGCGATCGTCCGCCACCGCGACGACTCCGCGTCGCTCGAGATGGCGCTGATCGAGAACATGGCGCGCGAGGACCTCAACCCGGTCGAAGAGGCGCGCGCGTGCGCTGCGCTGGTCGAAGAGCTGGGCCTGACGCGCGAGGACGTCGGCCTTCGCGTCGGCCGCAGCCGGGTCGCGGTGTCGAATCTGATCCGGCTGCTCGACCTCCCCGACGAGGTGCTCGAACTGCTCGAGCGCGGGGATCTCAGCGAGGGCCACGGTCGCGCGCTGTTGCTCACCGACGACCACGCTCAGCGCCGGAGCCTCGCGCGAGCCGCGGTCGCCGGTCGGTGGTCGGTGCGCGAGCTCGAATCCCGTGCGCGCAGCGCCGGCGCCGAGAACGGGTCGGCCCAGGCCAAGCGCCGCCCGCGCATCCGCCGCCCGCTTCACCCCGACCAGCAGGCCGCCGTCGACCAGATCTCAGACAGCTTCGCGCTCGCCCTCGGCCGCGAGGTCGAGGTCGCTCCCGGAAGGGGCTCGAGCTACCGCGTAGAGCTCTCCTGCGAGTCGCTGGACGACGCGCTCGAGCTCGCCCTGCGGCTTCGCACGCGCGCCGCGGCGTAGCTCTAGAATCGCCTCAGTCGGGCGATTAGCTCAGTCGGTTAGAGCGCTTCTCTGATAAGGAAGAGGTCCCAGGTTCGAGTCCTGGATCGCCCATTCCGCGATAGCAGGAGTACGGCGTGTCGCCGCCGCCGGCGTGGCACCGGACACAGCTATCGTCGGCGTCCGGGAGGCTCCGCATTCGCCTCGGCCTCGCGATCCCGAGGCCCCGCGCCGACGTCATCGTGAACTTTCTGCCCGCACCGCGGGGGGCGTGCGACGATCCGACGGTGGAGATCGGTGTTGGCGGATAGATGACGGAGGAGCAGGCGGGCAACGCCGCGATCCGCACCCCGGACCAGCGTCTGCGCGTGTTCGTGAGCTCCACGCTGGGCGAGCTCGCCGCGGAGCGTGTCGAGGTATCCCGTGCGATCTCGGCGTTGCGGCTCACGCCGGTGCTGTTTGAGCTTGGTGCTCGACCGCACCCACCTCGCGAGTTGTACCGGGCCTACCTCGCGCAGTCCGACATCTTCGTCGGCATGTACTGGCAGCGGTACGGCTGGGTCGGGCCGGGCATGGACATCTCGGGACTTGAGGACGAGTTCCGACTGTCTCACTCGATCCCTCGGTTGCTGTATGTCAAGAAACCGGCGCCCGACCGAGAACCTGGGCTGACGGCCATGATCGACGAGCTCCAGACGCAGGGGACCGACTCGTACCGCAGTTTCGCCACGCCTCGGGAGCTCGGGCGACTGGTGCGGGACGACCTGGCTCTGCTCCTGAGCGAGCGGTTCGCGGCTGCCAACCGCCGTGGTGACCGTTCGGCGTCGCCTGCGTTGAACAGCGACCGGAGGGGCTCGCGCTCACTGCCGGTGACCTCGACAACGTTGATCGGGCGCGAGCAGGACATTGTGGAGGTCTCGAAGCTCCTCGCCAAGCCGGAGGTTCGGCTGCTCACCCTCACCGGCCCCGGAGGGATCGGCAAGACACGGCTGGCGATTGCCGTTGGCGAGCAATTGGAGGATCGCTACCCACAGGGGGCAATATTCGTACCGCTGGCTTCCATCGCTCAGCCCGAGCTGGTGCTGCCGCGCATCGCGACTGCGGTGGGTGTGACCATCGAGGGCGGGCGCCCGCCCTTGGAGGTTCTGGTCGAGCAGTTCGCGGAAACGCCGACCCTGCTTGTGTTGGACAACCTCGAACAGGTCGTCGGCATTGCGCCCGATCTCGATCAGATGCTGGCCCGCTGCCCTCTTCTCGAGATTCTCGCAACGAGCCGCACCGTGCTTCGACTGCGGGCCGAACACGAGTACCCGGTCGGCCCGCTGACGGTGCCCGTGTTCTCGGGGCGGGAGCCCATCGAGCAGATCGCCTCGTTGCCCGCCGTCCAGCTGTTCGTCGATCGCGCCCAAGCAGTCCGCTATGACTTCGCGTTGACCGACGAGAACGCGCTCGCCGTTGCGGAGATCTGTCGCGCCCTCGATGGTCTGCCGCTGGCCATTGAGCTCGCAGCAGCCCGCGCCCGATTGCTGGAACCAGATGCACTGCTCGCTCGGCTCGGTAGTCGCCTCGACGCTTTGGGTACGGGCCCGGTCGATCTGCCCGCACGTCAACGGACGTTACGCGCAACCGTGGAGTGGAGCGTGGGGCTGCTCGATGACGCCGAGGAGCAGATGCTGGCCGCACTGTCGGTCTTCGTCGAAGGCTGGACGATTGAGGCGGCCGTCCACGTTTGCGGCCTCACCGAAGATCGGACGCTCGATCTGCTCGACTCGCTCGCTGGGCACAGCCTGGTGAGTGTCGATGTGACCGGACTCGGACCGAGGTTCCGCATGCTCGGAGCCATACGTGAGTTGGCCGGCGAGCGGCTTGCCGCCGGCCCGGACCTGGCGGTTGTCGAGCGGCGGCACGCGGAGTACTTCGGTGCGTTCGTGGAGAACGCCGACCGGCCCGCTGAACGACAGGCCCAGTGGGCCCAGCGATTGCGGACCGAGGAAGGGAACCTCGGGGTCGCTATCCGGTGGTTCTTCACCCATGACATCGCGCCCCTGCCACACATCCTCCTGGTCCTCTGCCAGAACATCTGGCTGTTCTGGCAGATGCGGGATCGCATGCCCGAAGGTCGGGCCTGGATCCAGGAGCTACTACTCCGAGCCGATGCGTTGGACGATCGCGCGCAAGCCGAGGTGCTGTTGGTCTCGGCCGCTACCGCAGTCGAGGTTGGTGACGACGACAGCGCACGGGCCGCGGTCGAGGGGATCGAGCGACTCAAGGGCCGCATCGACGATCCGTATCTCGACAGCGCGTCGCAGCTGGCCGTGTCGTGGATCCTGCCGATCGGTGATGATTTCGATGGCGCGTTGCGGGCCGCGTCGACAGCACTCGACGGCTTCCGGCAGCAGAACGAGCCGTTCATGGGATGGGCGGCTCTGACGGTTGGGCTGCTGGAGATGACTCTCGGCCAACACGACGCCGCGCGTGAACACTTCGCCGAGGCCAACGAGCTCGGCTCCCAGTTCGGCAACAAGTGGCTTGAGTCAGGTGCGCTAATACAGCTTGCCTCGCTTGCTGTGAGGGCGGGCCAACTCGAGCAGGCTCGAGCGCAGCTCGTGGAGTCGGTAGACGCGAGCGAGGACACTGAGCTCAGCACCCAAACCGTGACCTTCTCTCTCGTCGCCTATGCACAGCTCGCTCTGGCGGAAAGAGATGTGCGGCGGGCCGCGACCGCCCTGGGGGCGGCCGACGGGCTGCGCCAGCGTGCGGGGTTACGGGCTTGGCCATCGATGCGGCGAGGCGAGGCGGAACTGGCGACCCGCGTGGCGCAGGAGATCGATTCCGACGTCTTCAAGGACGCCTTCGCGGCCGGATCCGAGCTCAATCAACCTGAAGCGGTCGCCCTCGTGCGCGGCGACCGGATGATGGAGCGGTCTCGAGCACGTTGATCGCCGGTCAGCTGGACGCGCTGAACGGCTTGGACGTCCCGAGCACCCGGCCGCCTGAGTCGAGCGCCTGGACCTGGAGCGCCTTATAGCCCTGGCGCAGCGTGATCGCCGTCTCGAAGCCCGACCTGTCGGCGGTCCCGATCCCCGTCAGGCTGCCGGCGTTGGGGCCGGCCAGGATCCGCCAGGACGCGACCTTGGTGGCGCCGTTCCAGCTCGCGAACACGGTGGTCTTGCCGTCCTTGACGCGGGCGGCGCCGACGGGCGGGTATTGCGGCAGGCCGACCCACTGCTCGACCGTCGCGCGGTAGGTGATGTCGGGCCGCGGCAGGACGACGTCGAGGGTCATCTTGCTCGACTTGTCGAACATCGAGAAGTTCGATTGCGAACCCCAGCCGACGAACGCGCCGCCGCCGGCCAGGGGCTGCGTGCTGCCCATGTAGTCGGCATCGAAGTTGCTCCCGTGCGTGTACTCGTCGGCGAGCGTTGCGGTGTGTCCCTGCTGATCGAGCTTGAGCTCGAGCCCGCGTGACGGCCCGGTCGGGTCGACGTAGGTGCCGCCGCCGGTGATCTGGCAGCAGTGGTCGTCGAACATCGAGATCGTCGAGTCGGGATGCAGCGTCACGTCGTGCTGCCACTCGAAGTCCGAGTGCGGGCCGAGCCTGAAGCTCGAGTGCTTGCCGCCGAGCGTCCACTCGATCTTGCCCGAGGTGGTGTCGACGAGGTACGCGGCCCACGTGTTGCGCATCGACACGAGGAACTTGCCCTGGCCGACGAGCTGGATCGAGTTGACGTGGTACGCGTCCCAGGGGAACGCGTTCGTCGGCAGTGACGCGTGGGAGTCGTTGAGCGGGATGTGGTCCAGCGCATCCCAGGTGTAGAGCAGCTTGCCCGTCGACAGGCTGTACTCCTGCACGGCCGAGTCGACGAGGGCGCCGTTGTAGGCGCCGCCGTACTTCGACAAGTCTTTCGGGATGTTCTTGTTGACCGTCACCCACGCGTTGTCGCCCTGGATCACCATCTCGTGCAGGGTCGGCACCCACCCCCCGACGCCCTTCAGCGTCGCGACCGTCTGGTACTGCTGGTTGACGACGATGTCCTCGCCGGTGACGGTCTCGCCCGTGTTGGTGAGGTAGCCCTGCCACCACGACAGCGCTGGCTTGCCCTGGTAGGTCTGGAGGCTGAGGTTGCCGGCCACGACGTCCTCGGGCACCGGCTTGAACCACACGGGCGACAGGTGGTTGTCGTAGATCAGCGGTCCGCTCTGGCCGACGATCGGGGGCTTGGTGAGGTCGTAGAAGTTGGCGATGAAGATGTCGCCCTGCGGCAACTGGTCCTCGTTGGGCACGACGTCGGCGCGGGCGATCGGTGGATGCAGGCTCGGCTGCGACACGAAGCTGTAGGTGTTGCTGCCGGTCGTGTACTCGCCGATCGGGGCGCCGTGCGAGCCGCCGAACGCGAAGTCGACGACGATGAACGCTCCGATCACGACCGCCACGCCCACGGCGAGTGGAACCAGCCGCGTCGCCGGCCCCGGTCCGACCGCCGGCTTGGGAACGGTCACGAACGTGAACACGGCGGCCGTGGCGCACAGCACGGCGCCAATCAGGTACGCGAGCCTGAAGCCTTCCGTCAGCGCCTGCGGGACGGCATGGCCCGCCCCGATCAGATGTGTCGTGCGCTGGGTGGCCAGCGTGATCAGCACCGCGATCCCGAGTCCGCCGCCGATCTGGCGCGACGTGTTGACCAGTCCGGAGGCGAGCCCGGTCTGACCCTGCTTGGCGCCCTGGGTCGCGGCGATCGTCGACGGCACGATCGACAGCCCGATCCCGGCCGCGGTCAGCAGCCCGGGGATCATCACGTACACGATTGCCGAGCCGCTGTCGGCGATCTTCGTGAACAGCAGCATCCCGCCGGTCATCATCAGCAGCCCCGAGCCGAGCACCGCGCGCACGCCGAAGCGGCTGACGAGCTTGCCGGCGCTGCGCGCGACGAACATGATCGTGAGCGCCATCGGCAGGAACGTCAGGCCGGCGTGCAGCGGTGACAGACCGAGCACCTGCTGCAGATACAGCGAGCTCACGAACCACATCGGAAAGAGCGCCGCGCTGAACAGCAACACGATCGTGTTCGCGTTGCGAAGCGGCTTGGTCAGCTCCTTGAACGGCACCAAGGGTGCAGATGAGATCCGTGTCTCGACGACGCAGAACGCCGCCAGCAGCAACGCGCCCACGATGATCGGGACCAGCGCCGCCGACGAGTTCCAGCCGTTCGTGCCCGCCTTGACGACGCCGTAGACCAACACGATCTGACCGATGGTCAACGTCGCGGCGCCGGCGAGGTCGAACCCCTGCTTGTGCTCGCGACGACGATCGGCGACGACCGCATACGCGACGAGCGCGGCCGCGATCCCGATCGGGGGGTTGATCAGCAGCACCCAGCGCCAGCTGAGCGTCTCGGTGATGACGCCGCCCAGCAGCGTCCCGGCGGCACCGCCGGCGCCGTTCATCGCCGCCCACAGGCCGATCGCGCGATTCAGCTGCGGGCCCGGCGGGAACGACGAGGTGATGATCGCCAGCGAGGACGCGGCCATCAGCGCGCAGCTGAAGCCCTGGACGCCCCGCGCGGTGATCAGCAGCCCACTGCTGGGCGCCAAACCGCCTGCCAGGGACGTGATCGAGAAGAGGACCAGCGCGGCCACGAACACGCGCCTCTGGCCGAAATGGTCCGCGGCACGGCCGCCGAGCATCAGGAAGCTCGCGAACGTGATCGCGTACGCATCGACGACCCATTGCAGGTCGGCCGAGGAGAAGTTGAGGTCCGACTGGATCGACGGCAGCGCCACGTTGACGATGCTCAGGTCGAGGATCACCATGAACTGCGCGACGCAGCAGACGACGAGGATCCAGGTCGTGCGCGGCGAACGGCCGGTTGGCGCGTCGCCTGCCTGTCCGGCGTCCTTGGTTGGCGGCGCTTCGACCGTCATCTCATCGTCCGGTGTGCGTCAGCCATGCTCTCTTCCCCTGCGATCGTGCCCCGGAACGCGCGCAATCGTGGAGGGCGGCGGTGAGTGTATAGGAGCCGTGAGCGCCCCTTGGCCCTTGCAGCGGCTGCGAACCTTTGTAGTCTCAGATGCGTTTGTAGTGCGGGACCGAAGCGTTCGACAGACAAAGGGGAGTCCGGCCAAATGAGACGAGGCCTACTTTGCACCGTGGCAGCAGTCGCCGTGGTGACGGCGGGCTGTGGCAGCGGAGGATCGACGAAATCGACCACCAGCGCCCAGCCGGCGGCTGCCACGAGCACGCCGACGACGGCTGCCACGAAGGCCAAGACGGCGCACAAGGCCAAGCACGCCAAGCAGCACAAGGCGGCCCAGCACGCAAAGAAGACGACCGCCAAGACCGCCAGCCCGGCGACGACGTCCGCCACTCCTGCTCCGGCCGCACCGGCGCCGACGCCAGCGGCTGCGCCTTCCACGGGCGGGGCGAGCCCCACAGAGGCGGCATCGGCACCCGCGCCGACAACGTCCAGCCCGACTGAGTCGCCGAAGCAGTCATCGAAGCCCAAGAAGGCGAAGCTGCCGACGACCACCGACGGCGGCAACGGAGTTCCGCTCAGCGAGCAGGGTTACTAACGATCGGACAGGCGCGGCTGCAGGTGCCGCGCCGCCGTCGCCGCACACTCGACGCATTTAGCGGCCGCACGGGTTGATTTGGGCCCCCGACGGGGCGACAATCAACCTTGCCCATGCTGAAAGGCGCACACATGGGCGCCGGCTCGGTCGGGTCCGCGAGCCGTCCGTCGCTGGCGCGAGCGGTCACCCCCGCGACCACCAAGACGCACGCGGGGTCACGCCTGGGCCCCGAGCTCGTCGGTCGCCGCGACGAGCTGGCCGCGCTGGACGATGAGCTCGGCCGTGCCGTGGCCGGCGAGTTCCGGGTCGTGCTCTTGCAGGGCGAGGCCGGAACAGGCAAGAGCCGGCTCGGGCGCGAGCTGCTGAGACGCCACCGCGAGGTGACCGGACTGTTCGCGCAGGGCTATCCGCTCGCCGCCAGCGCCGCCTTCGGCCTCTGGACCGAGGCGGTGGACCCGTTCCTGCAAGCACTCCCCGACGGCGAGGT
Source organism: uncultured Solirubrobacterales bacterium (assembly GCA_963725925.1). Taxonomy (GTDB): domain Bacteria; phylum Actinomycetota; class Thermoleophilia; order Solirubrobacterales; family Solirubrobacteraceae; genus Palsa-465. The sequence goes on along the minus strand of CAVSAY010000016.1, from coordinate 54,089 downwards.
CGTCGAGCTCTGCGAAGGGCTGCTCGACGATCTCGCGAGCCTGTTCCGCCGGGTCGCGCTCGTTCGCGGCGCGCTGCCCGAGCGGGATCCACCGCTCCCGCGCCTGCTGCAGGGGCTCGCCGGCCTGCTCGGCAACGTCGCGCGGCGGACGCCGCTCGCCGTGCTGCTCGACGACGTCCACTTCGCAGACCCGTCGTCCTGGGAGGCGCTGCGCTATTTCGCCAGGCACCTCGACGACGCCAGGCTGCTCGTGATCGCCACGACCCGGCCCGCCGAGCTGTCTACCCACGACATCGCCGCCCAGGTGCTCTTCGAGCTCGAGCAGGACGAGCTCTTGACGCGCGTGGAGATCTCGCCACTGGGACGCACGGGCGTGGCCGAGCTGGCCGAGGCCGTGATCGGCCATCCGCCACCAGGCCCGCTGGTCGACTGGATCGCGGAGCGGTCGCAGGGCAATCCGTTGTTCGCGATCGGATTGCTGCGCGCCTTGATCGAAGAGCAGGGGGACCTTGCGCAGCCGCATCTGCACCGCCTGCCCGAAGGATTGACCGAACGCGTGACCTCGGAGCTTCGGCGCTTCGACGAGCCCGAGCGCGAGATCCTGGAGCTCCTCGCCGTGGTGGGGCGCCCCGTGTCGTTCGGCGACGCGGCGGCGCTGAGCGGAGGCGCGCTGGACGACGTCGGCCCGATCCTGTCCGAGCTGGTCAATTCCGGCATCGTCGTCGAGGAGGAGCGCGGCACCGAGCTCAGCTACGAGGTGCACCACCCGCTCGTCCGCGACGTCATCTACCAGGCCACGGGCGGCGCCAGGCGCCGGGTGTTGCACCGACGGGCGGCGCGCTCGCTGCAACGAGGCGGGCATCTAGCTGAGGCCGCGCTGCACTACGCTCGCTCAGCCGAGCGCGGAGACTCCGAGGCCGTCGGCGTGCTGTTGGACGCGATGCGCCAGGCCGAGCGACGCGAGGCCTACCGCGAGGCGCTCGAGCTGCAGGCCGAGCTCGTCGACCTGCTCCCGGCCGACGACGCCCGCTGGCTCGAGGTGCTGGATGCGATGTATGAGCGCGCGGAGTGGCTGATCGACCACCGGGCCGAGACCAACGCCCCGGTCGCCGTCAAGGCCCTGCGCGCCATCGACGGCCTGCTCGAGCAGTCCTCCGACGATGCGCGGCGCGCGATCGTCAAGTTTCGCCTGGCAACGTTCCTCGCCTGGGGGACGGGCGAGCTCGACCAGGCGTACGAGGCTTGCGTGCAGGCGCACGAGCTGTTCAGCCGTGCCGGCGAGCGGCAGCAGACGCTGTTGGCGGCTCGTGAGCTGGCGTGGATCACCGGCCTGCAGGGCGACCTGGCGGGGATGGGAACGCAGGCTCGCGCGGTAGTCGACGCAGCCGATGCGGCCGGCGACCGGTTCGTCGCGATGCAGGGACTGGCGGCCGTCAGCTACAGCGCAAACTTCCGCGGAGAGTTCGCGGAGGGGGAGGCGGCGCTGCGCCGCGCCGAAGCGATTGCCCGCGAGGACGACAAGGCGTATCGGCTGACGATCGTGCTCTCAGGGCTCGCGCTCGGACTGTCGATGCAGGGTCGAGCGGCCGAGACTCCCTCGCTGTTCGAGGAGGCGAAGGCGGCGAATCCGGCCTATCGCGACAGCATCCTGGTCGAAGTCGAGGCGCTCGTGCGCTTTCACGCGGGCGACTTCACGGGGTCGCTGGCGGCGGCACAGGAGGCCGCGGCGTGGCTGCCCGTGACGACAGCGCGCCGGCGCACCCCCGGCCCGGCGTACGGCGCCATGTCAGCGGTCGAGTGTGGCGATGAGTCGGAGGCCGTGCGCCTGCTGAACCGCGCTCGGGCGATGCTCGCCGGCGCCGATTGGTCGTTCTACCTGGCGTCCGTGCACTGGGGTGAAGCGATCCTGACCTGGTACGCCCGCGGCGCCGCCGACTGTGTGCCGCTGTTGCGATCCACGCACAGACAACTGCTCCAGGTCGAGGCGTGGCCGTTGATCGGATTTGGCCTGTTCGACCTGGCCGAGGCCGCCGCCGACGCGGGCGACGCGGCCACGGCCACTGCAGCTGCCTATGAGCTCGAGGGGGTCGCGCGGCGCATCGGCCTGCCGTTGTACGACGGCTTGGCGGCCGCAGGATCGGCGTGGGCGGGGATGGCCGCCGGTGACGCCGTGCGAGCGGTGGAGCCGGCAAGGCGAGCAGTGGAGCTGCTGTCGGGCACCGACTGCACGGGTCATCTTGCCCGTGCCCTGCATCTCCTGGGACAGTCGTTGCCGGCGGACGAGCGACCGCAAGCGGTGGCTGCGCTGGAGCGCTCGGCCGAGCTGTTCGCTCGCGGCGGGGGGACGTGGCGGCGCGGCCGGTCGCTGGAGGCGCTGCGACGCCTCGGAAGTGCGGGAAGGCGAGCGGCGGCCGCCGCGCTGGGGCCCGGCTCGCTGACGCGGCGTGAGACCGAGGTGGCGCGTCTGGCAGCGACTGGGATCAGCGCCAAGGAGATCGCGCAGTCGCTGTTCGTCGGCGAGCGGACCGTCGAGAGCCACCTCGCCAGCGTGTACGCGAAGCTCGGCGTGGACTCCAAGCTCCAGCTCGTACGGAGAGCACAAGAGCTGGGCCTTTCGTGAACCGAATCCGTACACAGATCCGTACCCCTACCGAAGACGACGCGAGACCCGGGCCATACGCTGAACGGCAGAAGGCTCGGCCCGGCGCATCAACGTAAGGGGGCAAGCAGATGCGGGACTACGAGACACAGCGCCAGCAGCACCTGGACCGCGCGATGGCCGTCGCGCCGGAGATGATCGACCGGCTCGGCTGGCCGGCGTATGAACTGGCGACCCGCCGCGTGCGGTTGCTGCGAGAGCTTGCGCGCGACGCAGTCGCGCGGTCACCCTGGCACCGTGAGCGGCTGGCGGGGGTCGATCTCGACCAGCTCGACGAGATGAGCCTGCGCCAGCTGCCGTCGATGACCAAGGCCGACCTGATGGCGAACTTCGACCGGATCGTCACCGACGACCGGCTCTCGCTCGAGCTCGTCAACAAGCATCTCGACACGGTCACGACCGGCGGCTATCTGCTCGACGACTACACCGCGGTCACGTCGGGCGGTTCGACCGGGGAGCGCGGCGTATTCGTGTACGACTGGGATGGCTGGGTTGCGTTCTGGCTGAGCGCGTTTCGCTACCAGCTGCTCGCCAAGTGGGCAGATCCAGAGCTCGCAGCGCGGCCGGTCGTGATGGCGTGGGTCGCGGCGGCTCACTTCACGCATGCGACGGCCGCGCTCAGCAGGACGTTCGCGAGCCCCGAGTTCGTCAGCGTTCGCTTCCCGGTCACGCTCGCGACCGAGAACATGGTCGCGGGCCTGAACGTGGCGCAGCCCGACTTCCTCGTTGCGTACCCCTCGGCTCTGCACGTGTTGAGCGTCGAAGCGCGTGCCGGGCGGCTGCGGATCGCGCCGCATCAGGTGCTGAGCTGCTCGGAGCCGCTGCTGCCGGAGATCCGAGCCGCGGCCGAGGAGGCATGGGGCGTACGCGTCGGCAACATCTGGGGCATCTCAGAGGGCGGCTGCGCGGGCGTCGCCTGCGAGCACGCACGCATGCACCTGAGCGAGGACCTGGTGATCGTCGAGCCCGTCGATGAGCAGGGACGTCCGGTCGCCCCCGGGGAGCGCGCGGCAAAGATCTACCTGACGAACCTCTTCAACCGCGTGCTGCCGCTGATCCGCTACGAGATCACCGACGAGGTGACGATCCTGACCGAGCCCTGCCCGTGCGGGTCAGCGCACCGGTGTGTCGCCGACATCCAGGGCAGGCTCGACGACGTGTTCGTATACGACGGCCGGCGAGTGCACCCGCACGTGTTTCGCTCGGCGCTCGGTCGCCGCTCCGGCGTGGTCGAGTACCAGGTGAAGCAGACACCGCGAGGGGCGCAAATCGCCGTCAGATGCAGCGCGCCGGTCGACCTCGACGGACTCCGCGGCGAGGTGGAGCTGGCGCTCGCGTGCCTTGGGCTGGAGCGCCCTGTCGTCGAGGTCACGGCCGTGGAGCGACTGGAGCGCGACCCAGGGCCGGCGAAGCTCAGGCGCTTCGTGCCGCTCCGGGACCGCGGTCCGCGAGCTGCCGTCGGCGCTCGCCTCCAGGCCGAGCCCGTTCTCAGCGCTGCGCGCTGAGCACACCGGACGCGAGACCGACTGGAGCCGATGGCCATGTCGTACTCAATCGCAACCGCACGCCGTTCCCGTCAGGAGGGGCTGATCGAGCGGATCCGCTGCTCGGTGATCGGCGACGACGCCGTCCTCCCGGGGCCGTTCGGACCACGACGGATCGTGTACGCCGACGCGACCGCCTCGGGCCGCTCGTTGGAGTTCGTCGAGGACTTCATCCGCGACTCGGTGCTGCCGGTGTACGGCAACACGCACACCGAGGCGTCGGCGACCGGGCGTCGCACGACCGCGTTCCGTGAGGAAGCACGCGCAGCGATTCACCGCGCCGTGAACGGCGGCAACGAGGACGTGGTCCTGTTCTGCGGCTCCGGCGCGACCGGGGCGATCGACAAATTGATGCGGCTGCTGGCGCTGACCGGCGCCGATCGGCCGGTGGTGTTCATCGGACCGTACGAGCACCACTCGAACGAGCTGCCATGGCGCGAATCCCCGGCCGACCTGATCACGATCGGCGAAGATCGCGACGGCCGCATCGATGTCGAGCATCTCGACTACGAGCTGCGACGCCACGCCGATCGCGGAGTGAAGATCGGGAGCTTCTCGGCCGCGTCGAACGTGACGGGCGTGATCACCGACGTCGACGAGATCGCGATCACCCTGCATCGGCACGGGGCGGTGTCCTGCTGGGACTATGCGGCCGCGGGCCCCTATCTGCCGATCGACATGAACCCGGCGCCGGACCGTGCAGACGGAGAGCTCGCGTACAAGGACGCCGTGTTCGTATCCCCGCACAAGTTCATCGGCGGCCCCGGGACGCCCGGCGTGCTCGTCGTGAAGCGCTCGCTGCTGCGCAACACCGTGCCGTCGGTACCGGGCGGTGGAACCGTCCTGTTCGTGACTCCCTCCCGGCACTCCTATCACCCAGACCCCGAGATCCGCGAGGAGGGCGGCACGCCCGGGATCGTGGAGTCGATCCGAGCCGGGATCGCGTTCACGCTCAAGGACGCCGTCGGCAGCGACGAGATCTGCAGGCGCGAGCACGACTTCGCTCGCCGCGCGCTGCGCTCCTGGGGCGCCAACCCGAACGTCGAGATCCTCGGGAGCACCGAGCTCGAGCGGCTCGCAATCGTGTCCTTCGGCTTGCGTCACGGCGGCCGTCATCTCCACGCGAACTTCGTCGTCGCACTGCTCAGCGACCTGTTCGGGATCCAGGCGCGCAGCGGCTGCTTCTGTGCCGGCCCATATCTCCACAGGCTGTGCTCGATCGACGAGGGCTGGTCGACCCGCATGGAGGCCGAGGTCGCGAAGGGCAACGCGGGCGCAAAGCTCGCGTTCACGAGGATCACCTTCAACTACTTCATCTCAGAGACCGTGTGCGACTACATCGTCGACGCGGTGCACCTGATCGCCGACGAGGGCTGGAAGCTCCTGCCGCTGTACCGGTTTGATCCGGTCACCGGCCTGTGGCACCACCGGGCCGCAGCGCCCGAGGAGCTGCCAAGCCTCCGCGCCGTGCTGACCGGAGGGGGCGGGCGCCCGTCGTCAGCGCCCGAGAGCGTGCTGCCGGGTCAGCTCCAGGCAGCGCGGCGGATCATCGCTGCCGTCCAGGGGCGCCCGCCCGCCGGCCCGCTCGACGATCCCGAGCTCACCGACGACTTCGAGCGGATTCGCTGGTTCCCGCTGCCCAGCGAGGGGCTCGCACGGCTCCGGGCGGCCAACACCCGATCACTAACAGGGGGAAGTCATGGAACTTAGCTTCGGTCAGAAGATCCCCGGCCTGGCCTCCAACGGCAGGCAGCTCCGCGCCGCCGTCTTCGACGAGAACGAGGTGCGAGCGGCCGCAGGGCTGACGATGGTCACCGGAGCGGTGGCGTTCAGCTTCGCTTACTTCGACAAGCAGTACGTCCCCCTGCAGGTCGTCGCGAGCCTGTTCTTCGTCGAGTTCCTGATCCGGGTCACGGTGGGGATTCGCCACAGCCCGTTCGGACTGGTCGCGCGCGCGATCACCTTCGGCCGCCCGCCGGAGTGGGTCTCGGCCAAGCCCAAGCGCTTTGCCTGGTCGCTGGGCCTCGGCATGGCGTTCGCGATGACGGTGATCACCAACAGCGGCATTCGCGGCTACCTGCCGCGGACGATCTGCCTGATCTGCCTGACGCTGATGTGGCTCGAGTCGGCGCTCGGGCTGTGCCTGGGTTGCAAGATCCACGGCCTGCTGGTCCGCCGCGGCTGGGCCGGCGACGACCCCGGGTACGAGGTGTGCGCCGACGGGTCGTGCGACCCGCTGACGCCTGCGGCCTGAAGGATCATCCGCAACGGGTGATGAATCGATCGCCCCCGCCTGATCGACTGCGGGCGACGGCAGCACATCGCCCGGGTCGACCCCGGAGCCAAGCGGAGGTACCGATATGGCAGCGAACGAAACCGAACCCGGACCCATCGATGTCGTCGTGATCGGCTTCCCGGCTGGAGCGCCGATGACCGGCGACGCGATCCCGATCCTGCTCGACCTCGTCGACCGCGGGATCGTCCGCGTGCTCGACGCGCTGTTCGTGCGCAAGCAGGCCGACGGGACGTTCGCCGGCTTTAACCTCTCCGATCTCGACGCGGACACCGCGGGGGACCTGACCGTGTTCGCGGGGGCAACGTCAGGCCTGTTGGATGACGACGATGTCGCAGCTGCGGCAGCCGAGATCGAGCCCGGCAGCGCGGCGCTGATGATCGTCTACGAGAACACCTGGGCAGCGCACTTCATCGCTGCCGTGCGCCGCAACGGGGGCGAGCTGATCGGCCGCCAGCGGGTCGGCGTGCAGCAACTGATCGACGCTCTCGACGCGGCTGAAGCCGCTGCGTAGACAAAGGGAGAAGACATGGGACTCATTGGTGGAATGGCGCGTACCGCGGTCGCCGCCGGGACCTGGACGGCGGTCTCCAACCGGGTGAGCCGGCGGCAGGCGAACAAGTGGGCGGCGCAGGACCAGCAGCAGTACTACCAGCAGCAACCGCAATACCAGCAGCCGCCCCCCCAGTACCAGCAACAGCCTCAGCAGTACTACCAGCAGCCCGCCGCGGCAGCCCCAGTGGCGCCGGCGTCCACCCCGGCGGCGCAGCCCAACACCGCCCAGGAGCTCAAGGATCTGGCCGACCTGAAGGCGCAGGGAATACTGACCGACCAGGAGTTCGCCGCGGCGAAGGCCCGCATCCTCTCCGCGTGACCCTGGCCCCAAAGGCCAGGGTCTCTGGGCACTAAGTCCAGAGTGCCGCCCCGATTGTGGGGAGCGGCGTGCTGTGGTGTCATCGCGTATGCGAGTCATCGCACTCCGCATCCTCACCGTTCTGGTCGTCGTCGCGGCATTTCCCCCTCGCCGCGGCGACGCCAGAACTTTGAACGCTAGCGCTCGATCGGGCCCAGCCCGGCCTCGATCTCCCGACATGAGTTACAGCCCTCCGTGCGGGGCAATGGTTACAGTGACAGTCAGTACGGGGCGGTGTCCAGCGCTTGGGCGAGGCGCTAGGCCGTGTACTGATCGAGAGCGATCGTGTTCCCGTCGGGATCGCGCAGCCAGGCGAGCTTCGAGGGCCCGTTCTCCATGATGTGGTTGGTCATGCCGCCGTAGTCCTCGAACACCACGCCGTTGGACTCGAGGCCGGCGATGATGTCCTCGATCCCGGTGACCCTGAACGCGGCGACGGTGTGCTCGGGCTTGACGCCCTCGGGGCGGGAGTAGATCTGCACGAGCGTGCCGGCCCCGGCCTCGAAGATCAGCGGGCCTGAGCCGTCGCGCAGCTTGAGGCCCAGCTTGTTCTCGTAGAAGTCCTTCGATCGCTCCAGATCGGTGCTCGGCAATACGACTGCAACGGGTGCACTAGCGAGCATCATTCCTCCCCATGGTTAACCATCTCCGTAACTGTCTGTTCGCTGGTCAACACGCTACCTGGGCGTAGCAGGATCCAGGAGATTTATCTGCGCCGCGTCCCATGGCAAGGCCCCGAAGGGCCCGCTCGCGCGGCGCTTGCTGCTGCTAGCCGAGCACAAGCCGACGCCCGCGCTTTTCCCCAGCTTCAGTTGATATGCATTTCTAAGGTGTAACGCGGGTAGCGCCTGATCGTGGTCGCGGTACCTGCCACGGTCGAACAGCTGGCCCACGACGCCGTCCATATCCCGGACCCGGAGACGGCGTTGCGAGCGCTCAGCGCCCTGCGCCTCGAGCTCGATCAGATCGAGCCCGAGCTGGTCGCGCGCGCGCTGCAGGCGGGAGCGACGTGGAGCGACGTCGCCCGCGCCCTGGGCGTCAGCAAGCAGGCCGCCCACCGCAAGCACCGCGAGCTGGCGCGAACGCTTCAGCTCAGCTCGCCCGGAGGCGGCCCCAAGGTCCTGGTCACGCCGGAGGCCCGCCGCAGCATCCAGCTCGCGCGCGACGAGGCCAAGCAACTGGGCCAGCCCGCGGTCGGAACCGAGCACATACTCCTGGGGATCCTCCGCTGTCGCGGCAGCCAGGCGGTCGAGGCGCTCAACACGATCGGCGTCACCCACGAGGCCGCGCGGCTGTGCGTGCAGCCGACGATGCCCGGCGTGGTCCCCGAGCAGGCGGGCATCGACGGCGAGGGCGAGCAGCGCCAGGGCGTGACATCGCATGCCCGACGCATCCTCGAGGGGTCGCTGCGCGAGGCCGTCAAGCGACACGAGGGCTACATCGGCGTAGAGCACATCCTGCTCGCGCTGCTGAGTGACTCGCGCAACGGCGCGGTGCAGACGCTGGAAGCGATGAAGACCACACCGAAGGCGATCCGCCGGCAGCTCGAACGTCAATGGGACGCGATCAGCGCGGCCTCTCAGGCGGCGAGCGCCGAGCTTCACGCGATCGGATAACCGGCCGCGGTCCCGGATGACGGCCGCGCGGTCGCCTCGGTTAGAGTGCGGCCCATGTCCGCTGATCGAATCCTCACCACACACGCGGGCAGCCTGCCGCGGCCCGACGACCTCGTAGACATGATCTGGGCGCAGCAGGAGGGGCGCGATGTCGACCAGGCCGAGCTCGATGCTCGCATCGATTCCGCCGTCGCCGAGGTCGTGGCCAAGCAGCGCGATGCCGGCATCGACCTCGTCAGCGACGGCGAGATGAGCAAGACCGGGTTCAGCACATACGTCAACGAGCGCTTTTCCGGCTTCGACGGCCGTGCCGAGTTTCAGGCTGACGACGTGGCCGACTTCCCGAATCTCGCGATGCGGCTGTTCAACACGCCGGCGATGGCGCACCTCGTGTTCTCCAACTGCGTCGGCCCGGCCGAGCTCAAGGACAAGGACGCCGTGGTCCGCGACGTCGACCGCCTCAAGCGCGCGCTGGGCGACGCCGACCCCTCGACGGCGTTCGTGGGCGCGATCAGCCCCGGGCAGATCGCCTTCAACTACCCCGACCAGCACTACGGCTCGCACGAGCGCTACCTGTCGGCGCTCGCCGACGAGCTGTCGTACGAGTACCGGACGATCACCGAGGCGGGGATGAACCTGCAGATCGACTCGCCCGACATGGCGATGGCGGCTCACTGCCGCTCGGTGGGCAGCAGCGTCGGCGACTGGCACAAGCACCTTCCGCTCGCGGTCGACGCGCTCAACGCCGCGCTTGACGGGATCCCGCCCGAGCAGATCCGGCTGCACGTGTGCTGGGGCAACTACGGCGGCCCGCACCACAAGGACGTGCCGCTGTCGGAGATCATCGGCGAGGCGCTGCGAGTCAACGCCGGCTCGATCTACGTCGAGGGCGCCAACCCGCGCCATGCGCACGAGTGGCGTGTGTTCGAGGACGTCGATCTCCCCGACGACCGGTCCGTGATCCTCGGTGTGATCGACGTCAAGTCAAACCACGTCGAGCATCCGCGGCTGGTCGCCGATCGGCTCGTTCAGCTCGGCAAGATCGTCGGCAAGGAGCGGCTGATCGCGGGGACCGACTGCGGCTTTGACACGTTCATCCGCTTCTCGCTGGTCGACCCCGACGTCGCGTGGCTGAAGCTCAAGTCGCTTTCCGAGGGCGCGGAGATCGCCTCCGGCGAGCTCTGACTCGGGGCAATCACGGCCCCGAGGCCAGGTTCTACTCGGAGGCCTGAAGCCAGGCCAGCACGGCCAGCACGCGCCGGTGATCCTTGCCGGTCGCCGGCAGGTCCAGCTTCCAGAAGATGTTGGAGACGTGCTTCTCGACGGCGCGCTCCGAGACCACGAGGTGCTCCGCGATCGCTTTATTGGAGCGCCCCTCGGCCATCAGCGACAGCACCTCGCGCTCGCGCGGGCTGAGCAGCTCCAGGCGACCCTCGCGCTCCGGCCGCCCCAGCAGCCGTGCCACCGCCTCGGGGTCAAGCGCGGTGCCACCGTCCGCGACCCTGCGCACGGCGTCGACGAACTGCTTCGGGTCGGCGACGCGATCCTTGAGCAGGTACCCGACGCCGCCTTCGCCGCTGGTCAGCAGCTCGCGCGCGTAGGTCTGCTCGACGTACTGGGAGAGGATCAGGATCGGAAGCCCGGGGACCTGGCGCCGCGCCTCGATCGCAGCGCGCACGCCCTCGTCGGTGAAGCTCGGCGGAAGCCGCACGTCGACCACGCACACGTCGGGGCGCTCGCGTTTGACGGCCGCGAGGAACGCCCCGGGGCTGTCGACCGACGCGGCCACTTCGAAGCCGTGATTGCCCAGTAGGCGCTCGAGCCCGTCGCGCACCAGCGCGTGGTCCTCGCAGATGATCACGCGCATGGGATCTCGGCGCGAACCACCGTGGGGCCCCCCGGCGGGCTGATCACGTCGAGCCGGCCGTCGAGCGCTCGAACGCGCTTCTGCAGGCCCGCGAGCCCGGAGCCCTGCGGGTTTGCGCCGCCCTTGCCGTCGTCGACGATCGTCGCGGCCAGCACGCTATCGGTGCGCTCGACGGAGACACGCGCAGTGGCGGCCTCACTGTGCTTGGCGGCGTTGGTGAGCGCCTCGGCGACGACGAAGTATGCGGCGGTCTGAACCGTCTCGGGGGTCCGCTCGATCGTCCCCGTCAGCGTCACCGCGACGGGCAGCCGTGAGCGCTGCGCGAGATCCTCGATCGCGGTGCCCAGGCCGCGATCCTGAAGCAGCGCGGGTCGCAGCCCTCGCGACAGGTCGCGCAACTCGCCGAGCGCGTTGAGTGCTTCGTCGCGGGCCTTGCGGACGGTCTCGCGCGCCGCGTCCGGATCGCTGGACATCTCCTCTTCGGCCATGCCCAACTCCATCGCCAGCGCCACCAGCCGCGCCTGGGCGCCGTCGTGCAGGTCGCGCTCGATTCGCTCGAGCTGCTCATTGGTGGCCACGACCACGTCGGCACGCGTGGTGGCCAGTTCGGTGACGCGTGCGTTGAGCCGCTGTCGCTCGGACGGTCCGAGGATGGACGCCGCGGTCGCGGCGTGGCCGGCGGCGAACCCGTGGTTGAGCAGCACGACCAGCGGCAGGAGCACGAGTCCGATCGCGGTCGTGACGAACGCTTTGCCGGTTGAGTTGACGGTGTAGATGCCGAGGTTGAGCGTGCCGTACTGCGTGTGCGGGTCCGGGATCGCCCACCACCACAGCGGCATCACGATGTATGAGAGGACCACCACGGTCAGGGCGACGGCGATCGTCGCGAGCGCGAACCCGAAGATCGAGTTGAGCACGATCCAGCCGAAGTCCTTCCACGTCTGCGGGTCGGCGCTGACCGTGCGCACGCGCGAGCGGTCGCTCGGGGGCCGATACACGCCCGGGATCGGCTTGCCGCGGATCCAGCCGGCAAGCCGCCGGTCGATCGTCGCCATTCCGCGGAACGTGTACGCGGTGGCGACCCACACGAACAGGCCGATGATCAGCACGAGCAGCCCGATCGTCAGCGCGACTCCGGTGATCCACACGACCAGCTCGATGATGCTCACGCAGAAGACCGCGAGCAGGTAGACGAAGTCGCGGCCCGCGGTGGCCGCGACCGTCGAGAAGCGCCATGGGCTTGCGGTGGATGCTGCGGCGGGCATGTAGACGGTCTCTGCCTCGTTCATGGCCATCATGATCGATCGTGCGGGCGGCTGCGGGAATACGGATGCCGCGTGTCGTGGGGGTGTGGATAACCGAACCGTCGGCGGTCGGAGACCCGCCGGCACGACGCCAGTGGCCCGTATCTGCAAACGAACCCCCCGCTGGGACTCTGCCTGCGTGGCTCAAATTCGTCCCAGAGGAGGCAGCGCAATGCAACGGAGGAACCTCACCGCGCGTGCGGCAACGTGGAGCGCCCGCCACCGGCGGATCGCGATTCTCGGCTGGATGGCGTTCGTCGTGGCGGCGGTCGTGCTCGGAAGCGCTGTCGGCACCAAGCACATCGCCAGCGACAACGACGGCGTCGGCGAGTCCGCGCGCGCGGACCAGATCATCAACGCGAAGTTCCCGCAGTACGCGGGCGAGCAGGTGCTGATCCAGAGCAAGAAGCTGACCGTTCGAGACCCGCAGTTCCAAGCCGCCGTTCGCGATGTCGTCAGGCGCGTGGCGGCGACCAGAACCGTTCAGGACCTGCGATCGCCGCTGGCGCCGGCCAACCGCGGCGAGATCTCACGCGACGGGCACTCGGCGCTGGTCAGCTTCCAGATCGCCGGCGACCAGTCCCACGCCGACGACCAGGTCGGCGCGTCGTTGGCCGCGACCGCGGCCGCCCAGAAAGCCCACCCCGGCTTGCGGATCGAGCAGGCGGGCGATGCCAGCGCCGACAAGGCGCTGAACAAGAGCTTCAGCGACGACTTCGCGAAGGCGCGCACGCTGTCGCTGCCGATCACGCTGCTGATCCTGATCTTCGCGTTCGGCGCGCTGGTGGCGGCCGGGATCCCGGTGCTCCTGGCGATCACGGGCGTCGCTGCGACGCTCGGCCTGGTCGGACTGGTAAGTCACCTCGCGCCCGTCGACCCGTCGGTGTCCGAGGTGGTGCTGCTGATCGGGATGGCGGTCGGCGTCGACTACTCGCTGTTCTACATGCGGCGCGAGCGTGAGGAGCGAGCTGCCGGACGCGGCGAGCAGGCCGCACTCGAAGCCGCGGCGGCAACCTCGGGCCGCTCGGTCCTGATCTCGGGCTTCACCGTGATGGTGGCGATGGCCGGGATGTACCTCGCCGGAAATAAGACGTTCGCCTCGATGGCGACCGGCACGATCCTGGTCGTCGCGGTCGCGATGCTCGCATCTCTGACCGTGCTTCCCGCCCTGCTGTCCAAGCTCGGCGACAAGGTGATGAAGGGTGGCGTGCCGTTCGTCGCGCGGCGCCGCGAACGCGGTGGCGAGGCGAGGATCTGGGGGGCGATCGTCGACCGCGTGCTGCGGCACCCCGGCTTGGCGGCCGTCGTCTCCGGCGGGATCGTGGTCGCGCTGGCGATCCCGGCGATCGGCATCCACACCTCGGACCCCGGCCTGCAGGGACTGCCGAAGGGGCTGCCGATCGTCAAGACGCTCGACCGCATGCAGGCCGCGTTCCCGGGTGGAGCTCAGCCGGCGCACGTGGTCGTGCAGGCTCGTGACGTGCGCGCGCCGCAGGTTCGGGCCGCGATCGGGCAGCTCGAGCGCCAGGCGCTGGCCACCGGCCAGATGCACCAGCCGTTCGATGTGCAGGTCAGCCGTGACCACACGGTCGCCGACGTGTCGATCCCGCTCAGCGGGCCGGGCACGGATTCGACCTCCTACCGCGCGCTGGACACGTTGCGGGGTCAGGTGATCCCGGCCACGATCGGCGGCGTGCCGGGCGCCAAGGCGTTGGTCACCGGAGCGACCGCGGGTGCCAAGGACTTCAACGACTCGATGAAGTCCCACCTGCCGGCCGTGTTCGCGTTCGTGCTGACGGTGACGTTCCTGCTGCTGCTGATCACGTTCCGCTCGATCGTGATCCCGCTGACGGCGATCGTCCTGAACATGCTGTCGGTCGGCGCCGCGTACGGCGTGCTGGCGCTCGTCTTCCAGCACTCCTGGGCCGAGGGTCTGCTCGGGTTCAAGTCGACCGGGGCGATCACCTCGTGGCTGCCGCTGTTCTTGTTCGTGATCCTGTTCGGCCTCTCGATGGACTACCACGTGTTCATCCTGAGCCGGGTGCGGGAGGCTCACGACAGGGGCATGTCGACGTCGGACGCGGTCGCTCACGCGATCAAGTCCACGGCGGGCCCGGTCACCAGCGCGGCGGTCGTGATGGTCGCGGTGTTCGCGATCTTCGCGTCGCTCGGCGCGCTCGAGTTCAAGCAGCTCGGAGTGGGCCTGGCCGTGGCGATCCTGCTCGACGCAACCCTGATCCGCGCGGTCCTGCTGCCCGCGGTCATGAAGCTGCTCGGTGACGCCAACTGGTACCTGCCCAAGCGGCTGGCCTGGCTGCCACACCTCGAGCACGAGCCCGCGCGCGCCTAGCGCGTGAGGCGAGCCACGCCCTGCGGGCGCCTGTCCGATTCTTGGATGGGCGCCCGCCGGCGTGTGGTACCTCGCGACAATTTGTGTGCCGCCCACAACTCGCGGGCTCGCCACTTCGTGACCGAGGGTTCTCGGAGCGACGTTGGATGCGAAACGTCCGATATATCGCCGTTTCGCATCCCACGTTGATTAAGCGGATGCCCGCGTTGTGATCCGGCCACAAACAAACCGAGGCGCCGTCCGGGCTAGACGCCGGGGAACGTGTAGCTGCGGTTCTTGACCACCGGCGCTATGCGAGCCCGGACTGCTGGATCAGCTTCGCAGCCGCCTGATCGTTTCCGAGCTTGACGACGCCGAGCGTCGCCGGCGCAAGGCTCGACAGCGGCGGCAGCTGCGGGTTGGCCGCGACGCCCGGCCGCGCGGGATACTCGAAATCGTCACCCTGGCCGATGATCCGTTGCCCGGCCTGGCTGACCAGGAAGCTCGCAAACCGGTCTGCCAGCTCGGGGTGCTTGCTCGTCTTGAGCACGGCGACGCCCGAGACGTTCTCGATCGACCCGACGTTGCGGTCGGGGAAGAAGTACACGGCGCTGTGAATCGCCCCGGCGCCGATCTCGGTGCGCAGGCGGTACCAGTAGTAATGGTTGATCACGCCGGTCGCCACCCGGCCGCTGTTGACCGCCGCGACGACGGCCTCGTCGGTCTGAAACACCTGCGCGTTGCGCTTCAGCCCGGCCAGCCACTGCTTGGCCGCCGCCTCCCCGTACTGCGCGATCACGGCTCCGACGACCGGCGGGAAGTCGGAATCGGTCGGCGCGATCGCGATCTTTCCCTTCCACTGCGGCTGCGCGAGGTCGAGCACCGACTGCGGGAGGCTCGACCGCGAGATCAGCTTCGGGCTGTACGCCAGGCCGCTGACACGCAGCGCGACCGGGGCCCACGTGCCGCTGGGAGGAACGTCCTGGCGAGGAGCGTGCTGCAGCGTCGAGGCCGGGAGCTTGGCCAGCAGCCCGTGCTCAGCGAGCGTCTCGAGCTCGGGTGAGTTCTCGGTGAAGTAGACGTCGGCCGGCGACGCCGGACCTTCCTGCAGGAGCTGGTCGGCGAGCACGACGCCGTCGTTGGCGCGCACCTTCACGTCGATCCCGGTCTGCTTCTCGAAGCCGCGCACGAGCGCGTCAGTGAGCTGCGGGTGCTGGCCGCTGTAGAGCACGATCGATTGCGGATCGCCGCCCGACCCGCCACAGCCCACGGCGACGGCCGAGCACGCGAGCACGACGGCCGCCGCGGTCGCGGCGCGGATCCGCCCCGTCATCGCCGGCTCTGTCCGCCGTTCGCGCTGACGGCGAGCGCCTCCCCCGCGGGGGCGACCGCCCAGCCGTGACCGCCGGCGCTCTCGGCGACATGGGGCGTGCGTGCCGGGTAGGTGACGACCGGCCCGCGCACCGACAACAGGACGAGCTCGCCGGGCTCCGGCAGGTCGCGTTCGAACGTCCTCGCCGACAGAGCCGCGGCTGCGGACCCCTCGAGCTCCAGCGCGAGCACCGTGTCCGGGCCGAACGAGGTGCGCCCGACGACGCGCGCACGCGCAGCACCCGGCGATCCCGGAGCGTCCGGCGCGAGCCGGGTGACGACGATCTGCTCGGGACGGATCATCACCTTGACGGGTCCGGTGATGCGCGGGTCGAGGACGTCGAGCCGGCCGAGCGCGCAGCTGACGAGCTCCCCGCGAGCATTTCCGGCGATCACCACCGCCTCGCCCACGAACCGCGCGACGTCGAGGTCGGCGGGCATGCGGTACAGGACCTCCGGCGACGCCGTCTGCACGAGCTCGCCGTCGCGCAGCACCGCCACCTCGTCGCCGGTCGACAGCGCCTCGGCCTGATCGTGGGTCACCATCACCGCGGTGGCCCCCTCCTGCGCGAGCGCGTGCACGACCGCCGCGCGCGTCTCGCCCCGGAGCGCCGCGTCGAGGCCGGAGAACGGCTCGTCGAGCAGCACCAGCCGCGGACGCGGGGCGAGCGCCCGCGCGAGCGCCACGCGACGCTGCTCGCCGCCGGAGAGCTCGTGCGGCCGGCGCTCGGCGTAGTCGCTCCCCAGGCCCACGAGCTCGAGCATCTCGACGACCCTGCCGCCGCGCTTTCGCTCGCCTCGCGGCAGGCCGAAGCCGATGTTCTCGCCGACGCTCAGATGGGGGTAGAGGGCGCCCTCCTGGGCGACGTAGCCGACGGCGCGTTTGTCGGGGGCCACCGGCTTGCGGCCGCCGCCGGCCACGATCGAGCCTGCGATCGTGACGGTCCCGGCGTCGGGAGCGATGAACCCGATGATCACTCTCAGCAGCGTGGTCTTGCCGCTGCCGGACGAGCCGAGGATCGCCGTCATCGTCCCCTCGGCAACCTCGACGTCGACGTCGCGCAACACCGTCCGCGCGCCAAACGACTTCGCGATCGCTTCGCATCTCAGGTGCGCCATGCCGGTCACGTCCCCTCCATGGCGCGGACGCGGCCGAAGCGGCTCATCAGCAGATAGGTAGAGGCCAGGCACAGGCCCACCAGCGCCGCAGCAAACGGAGCCGCGGCCGCAAACGCCACGGTCGAGCTGTTGGCCTGAAACTGGGTGCCGAGCGTCGACGCGTCGGGCGGCAACAGCTCCTGGGCGGTCGACAGGTCGCCGAGCACGAACGCGAACACGAGCACGCCGGCGGCCGCGAGTCCCGGCCTCGCCAACGGCACCGTGACCCTCCACAGGGCGCGAAACGGCCCGGCGCCAAGCGATCGCGCAGACTCCTCGAGCGCGGGCTCGATCTGCCCGAACGTGGTCCGCATCGCGACCACCGCGAACGGCACGAACAGCATCGCATCGGCCAGGATCAGCAGCGCGAAGCTTCCGTACAGCGGCTGCACGTAGCGGCTGGCGACGTACGCGAGCGCGGTCGCCGCGACCAGGTCAGGGAGCGCGAACGACAGGTACGTCGCGCGCTCGAGCGTCGTCGACAGCGCGCCGCGATAGCGAACGGCGAGCACCGCGACGGGAAGCGCGAGCAGGACCGCCACCGCCGCCGCTGCCCCGGCGACCAGGACCGATGTGACGGTCGCCGGCCACAGGTGATGGAGGCCGGCGGAGGCCGCGGACCGCGCCGCCGCCGTTGCACCGGTCCACCAGTGGACGAGCTCGCCGAGCGGGATCCCGATGCCGACCGCGGCGATCAGCGCAAATGCCGCCAACACGAATGGGAGCGCTCGTCCCAGCCGCAGGCGGACCGGCGGGCGTCTGGCGCCGAGGCTCACCCGCGTGTACTCGGCGTTGCCGCGCAGGCGCGCCTCGCCGGCGAGGATCACCACGCACAGCAGGATCGACAACAGCGACAGCGCCGCCGCACCCGATGCGCTGAAGCTCAGCTGATACTGGGCGTAGACGTTGACGCTGAAGGTCCTGTACTTGAGCGCGACGAACGCGTCGAACTCCACGAGCGTGTCGAGCAGCACGAGCAGCATGCCGCCGAGCAGCGCCGGGCGAAGCTGCGGCAGCACGACGCGAAAGAAGGTGCGCCGCGCCGACAGGCCGAGCGACCGTGCGCTCTCCTCGAGTGCCGGATCGAGGCTGCGCAGCGACGCGGCCACCAGCAGGAACACGATCGGGTAGTAGGAGAACGTGATGATTCCCGCGGCTCCGAGGTAACCGTCGAGCGACGGGCTCAGCGACGACCAGGCGTAGCTGGTCACGAACAGCGGCATCGTCAACGGCGCCACGAGCAGCAGCGTCCACAGTCCTCGCATTGGCAATCGCGTGCGCTCCACGAACCACGCCGTGAACAGCCCGAGCACGCCGCTTGCCGGCACGGCGACCGCCGTGATCAGCCCGGTGTGCAGCAGCAGGCTGGTCGCCGAGGTCGCCTTGATCGCATCCAGCGCGGCCTGCGGCCCGCCCTGAAAAGCCTGCACCAGCGAGATCAGCACGGGCAGCGCGACGATCACCACCGCCACCACCGCGATCGCGAGCAATCCGGGCGGGATGCCCTTGGTCAACGACCGCGAGGCCCGTTGTGGGCGACTCGCGGCAGGGCCTCGATCGATGATTGCCGTGGAGGTCGCCATGGGTCCGCTGTATCGCTAACGACGCCGCGCGGTGGTGAAAGCTTCCGTCCCGCGTGTGCGAGGAAGCGCGTCGAGCGGGTATCTGACCGACACAGTGCCCGCACAACTCGCACCGCCCGGACTGAGGAGCGTGTCCACAAACGCCGCGCTCGGCGTGACGGTCGCGTTCCTGATCGCGGGCGGGATGGCTGGGTGTGGCGCCGCGGCTCACAGCGGTCTCAGCAGCGCCGACGCGGCGCGGCTTCGCGCGGACATCGCCGCGGCACGGACGGCTGCGGCACGCCACGAGGCGCCGCAAGCCGCGTCGAGCCTCGTCGCGTTGCGCCGGCAGGTCTCTCGGCTGGCCGCCCAGCACAAGCTGACCACGGCGCAGGCGCAGGCGCTCGAGACCGGCGCCGAGCAGGCGCAGGCGCGCGTTGCGCTCGACGTAAAGCCGGCGCCCGCACCGGCGCCGGCGGCGCCGGCCACGCCCACCACGACGGCACCGGCCGCACCCGCGCCGGCGGCGGGCCCGGGTCCACCCGGCAAGGCCAAGGGACACGACAAGCACAAGGGCCCGGGCAAGCACGGGGAGGGCGGCGATGGCTGAGCCGGCGGCGGGCGTGACGCTTGCCGGGCGTCGCTACGAGCTGATCGAGCGGCTCGGGGGCGGCGGTATGGCCACTGTGTGGATGGCGCAGGACACGCGCCTGCGCCGCCGGGTCGCGGTCAAAGTGATCTCCGATGCGCTGGCCGCACAGGCGCCCTACGTGGAGCGCTTCCGGCGCGAGGCACGGATCGCCGCAGGGCTCTCACATCCGAACCTGGTCAAGGTGTACGACTTCGGCTCCGACGGCGAGCGGCCGTTCTTGGTGATGGAGTACATCGAAGGCGTCGCGCTCGGCCCCGGATCCGCCGGTGTCCCGGCCACCGGCCCGCGGGTCGATTCAGAGGCGCTCGCGCGTGAGCTGCTCGATGCGCTGAGTCACATCCACGCCGCGGGCATCGTTCATCGCGACGTCAAGCCGGCCAACGTGCTGGTCGGACCCGACGGGCGGGCACGCCTGACGGACTTCGGGATCGCGCTGGCCGAGGGCTCAACCGGGCTGACCGAGACCGGTCAGGTGATCGGAACACTGAAGTACCTGGCACCCGAGGTGGCGAGCGGTCGCCCCGCCACGCCGCAGTCGGACCTCTATTCCCTGGGAGTCTTGTTGTCCGAGGTCGCCTCCGGCGACAAACCGCCGGGCCTCGCGCGGCTGATCGACCGGCTGATCGCCGCCGATCCGGCGCAGCGGCCGCCGAGCGCCGCGCAGGCGCTGTCCGCGCTGGATGCTGCGCCCGGCGCCACGACCGCCACGCGACCACTGGCAGCCACGGCATCGACGCGACCGCTCGCCGTCGCCGCTCGCCGTCGCCGCGCACTGGTCGCGGTTGGCGCCGCCGCGGTCCTGGCGGCGGTGATCGTGCTGATCGTGATCGCCACCAGCGGCGGCGGGACCTCGAACGCCGCACCGGTGCGCGCCGCCCCCGCAAACGCCCCGCTCAGCCAGCAGCTCAACACGCTCGACCGCATGGTCGATCGCGTCAGCGGCCTTTGACGCCGAGGTAGGCTTCCCGCGTTGGGCCAATTTGCGCAAAGCCCGACGAACCTCTCACGTGGAATCCACATGCCGGTTGTCGCCGACATAGGTCACGCAGTTCAGTTTTACCGCGACGACGCGGAGCTGTTCGACACCGTCGGCACGTTCCTCGCGGACGGCATCCGCGACGGGGACGTGTCGATCGTGATCGCGACGGAGCCTCATCTTCGTGGGTTTGACCGCGCGCTGGTGGCAGCCGGGATCGATCCGGTGTCGGCGCGTGCCGATGGGGTCCTCGTGAGTCTCGACGCCACCACCACGCTCGCCCGCGTGATCAGAAACGGGCGCCTGGACCGGGCCGCCTTCTCCGCGACGGTGGAAACGGTCATGCACCGTGCCGCAGAGACCGGCCGGCCCGTTCGCGTGTTCGGCGAGATGGTCTCGCTGCTGTGGAACGCCGGCGATGTGATCGGCGCGATCGAGGTCGAGACGCTGTGCAACCAGCTGCGCCGGGAGATGAGGCTCTCGATGCTCTGCGGGTACCGCGGCGAGTCTTTGTGGGACGACTCGCACGCCGACGCGCTGTCGGCGGTGTGCCGACTGCACTCCGCGGTCCTCGGGCAGTTTCCCAACGACGTCGCCGCTCCCGGCGAGGCGCGCCGCCTGGTCGGCCAGGTGCTTATGCAGTGGGGCCACAGTCAGGAACTGGCGGACTCGATCGCACTCGTCGTCGGTGAGCTGGCAACCAACGCCGTGCGGCATGCGCGGTCGCCGTTCTCGGTGCTTGCGCGCTCCGACCAGCAGGTGATCCGAATCTCGGTGCGGGACACGAGCTCCGTGATCCCCGAGCTGCGCCAAGTCGGTCCGGCCGAGGGACACGGCATGGGGCTGCAGATGGTCGACGCGCTCGCCGGCACCTGGGGCGTCGAGGTCACCGCCGGCGGCAAGGCGGTCTGGGCACAGCTGGCGCTCGAGCCCTGACGCACCGCCCGCGCTCGTGACGTTCACCTTCACTCCGTCGCATCGGGGCGGCAGCGGCTCGCCGATGGTGTGCCTGCACGGATTCACCGACACGTGGCGCAGCTGGGAGCTCGTGCTCCCCGCGCTCGAGCGCCGGCACGACGTGGTCGCCCTGACCCTGCCCGGTCACGCCGGAGGCCCGCCGTTGGCGCCCGAGCTAACCGACGACACGCTCGTCGACCAGGTTGAGGAACTGATCGATGCTGCCGGCATCCATGATGCGCACATCGTCGGCAACTCGCTCGGCGGCTTCGTCGCGCTGCGGCTGGCGGCGCGAGGCCGGGCCAGGTCGGTGGTCGCGCTCGCACCGGCGGGCGGGTGGGCCGACGGCGACCCGTGGCCAAGCGAGCTCCTGCACCTGCAGCTGCGAGTACTCGAGCAGGCGAAGACGGCCGCGCCGCACGCTGACGCGATCGCGTCGTCGCCGCAGGGCCGCCGGCGCGCCACCGAGTTGATCACGACGAACTTCGCGCACATCCCGGCCGATCTGATCGCGCACCAGACGGTCGGCGTCGCGCGTGCGCCCGACGCTCGGCGGATGCTCGAGTACGCGCATCGCGCGCGGTGGCGGCTGGATGCCGAGCGGATCGCCTGTCCAGTCCGGGTCGTGTGGGGGACCGCGGACAAGCTGCTTCCGTGGCCGCAGTCGGCCGTGCGCTACCGCAATCAATTGTTGCCCCACGCCGACTGGATCGAGCTCGACGAGATCGGGCACTGCCCACAGCTCGACGCGCCGCTGGAGACCGCTCAGCTGATCCTGGGCTTCACTGGGTGAGGCGCTTCTTCTGGACCTTGCCCATGTCGTTGCGCGGCAGCTCGTCGAGGTATCGCACCTCTCGGGGGCGCTTATGCGGCGTGAGCAGTCGCGCGACGTGGTCGACGATCTCCTTCTCCGGCGGCTTTGAGTCGTCGTCGGTGGCGACGATCCAGGCGACGATGCGCTCTCCAAGATCGTCATCGGGCTCGCCCGTGACGGCGGCCTCCGCGACGCCGGGATGCTCGAGCAGCGCGGTCTCGATCTCACCGGCGCCGATCTTGAAGCCGCCGCTCTTGATCAGGTCCGTCGACTGCCGGCCGATCAGCCGGATGTAGCCGTCCGGCTCGCGCGTGGCGACGTCGCCCGTACGAAACCAGCCGTCGCTGAATGCCTCCTCGGTGGCGTCTGGCCGGTTCAGATAACCAAGGAACAGGTTCGGGCCGCGAACCTGGATCTCGCCCACGGTCTCGCCGTCCGAGACGTCGACGACCGCGCCGTCGTCGTCGACGAGACGCAGATCGACGCCGTCGACCGGCGGTCCGACCGTCCCGGGACGGCGGTCGCCGTCCGCGCGCACGGCGCAGTTCATCAGCGTCTCGGTCATGCCATAGCGCTCCACCACCCGTTGCGCGGTAGCCGATTCGATCCGCTCGTGGTCCGTCGTCGACAGCGCCGCCGATCCGGAGACCAGCAGGCGCGCCTGCTTGAGAGCATCGGCGACTCTCGCGTCCGACTCGGCAGCGTCGGCGAGGCGGTGGTACATCGTCGGCACGCCGAACAGCATCGTCGCGCCGCCTCCGCCGAGCTCTCTCGCCACGGCCTCGATCGAGAACGATCCGAGGTGATGCACGGTGCCGCCGAGTCGCAGGGGCCCGAGCACGCCGAGCACGAGCCCGTGCACGTGAAACAGCGGCAGGCCGTGGGTCAGCACGTCGTCGCCGGTCCACTGCCAGGCCTGGGCCAGCGCGTCCAGGTTGGAGGCGACCGCGCGGCGCGGCAAAAGCACGCCCTTCGGCGGGCCGGTCGTGCCCGACGTGTAGACCACGAGCGCCGTCGACTCGGGGTCGGCTTCACCCGGCAGCGGTTGATTGGAACCGCTCAGCTCCACGTCGAGGCGCTCGAGTTGATCCAGCGCCGCCGGCAATTCGGCGCCGGGTGCGGCCAGCACCAGGCTCGGCTCGCTGTCGTCGACGATGTGCCCGAGCTCACGCTCGCCGGACTTCGGGTTGATCGGGACCACGGGAATTCCCGCGGTCAGTGCGCCGACCACCGATACGCACGTCTCCAACGACGGTGTCGCCCATACCGCAACGCGTTCGCAGCCGGCGAGCCGCTGTGCAAGCTGCGCGGCCACGTCGCGGAGCTCTCGGTAGGAGAGTGCGCGCTCGCCGAAGCGGATCGCCTCCTTGTCGCCGGCGCGTTCCAACGGTGCCAGCAGCGCCGGGATCTCCGTCTGCATCGTTGCGGTCATTCTGGCGCAAGCCGACGCCGGCCCTCGCGAGCCAGCGGCAGCAGTAACAGCCCGATCACGAAGAAGATCGCGGTCAGTCAGGTCGCCGGACTGGAACGCCCACAGGAACACCAGCGGCAGTCCGACCGCCATGCAGCCCATCAACATCGCCAGGGTTCCCCGCCGGCCGAAGCGATCGGCGAGCCGGGGCACGATCAGGCAGGTGACCAGCCTGAATCCGGCGATGATCGAACCGCCGATCGCGCCCACATTGCGCGAGCAGATAACGCGGTTTAGCTATCGCTCGCGACGGACCCGCAACCCGACGGTTGCAATGGTTGCTGTTTCTGCCCGGCGGGTAGCCAAATGCCGTGCAGGGACTACGAAAAGACGCCCCGGCGCGCCGCCGGCGCGGGAGGACAAAGGCCTGATGCGCCCGCTTCTGTTCGTCAACTGGCGCTCGGTGCACCGCGGCTTCTGCGGCGTGATGTGGCTGATTGCGGTCGTGCTCGCCGTGGTCGTGCTCGCCCACGTCGGAATGCCCGCCGGGTCCGGGCACCACGCGGCCCACATCGTCCGCTAGCAGCAGCCGCGACGACTTCCATAGCATCACGGCCGATGACCGAGCAAGGCTTGCTCAGCGGCCTCTTCTCGCATGGGCCTGTAGCGGGGCAGACGAGCGACGTGGCGTTGCTCCAGGCGATGCTGGACGTCGAGGTCGCGCTGATGCGCGCGCTCGCCAGGGCCGGGCTCGCACCGCCTCAAGCAGCAACCGAGGTCGCGCAGGCCGCCGACGCGTCCAGCTTCGACGTAGCCGCGATCGGACGCGGCACCGCCGACACGGGCACGCCGGTGCCGGCCATGCTGAGCGCGCTGCGGTCACGGCTCAGCGACGAGGCAGCGGCGCATCTGCATCAGGGCGCCACCAGTCAGGACGTCGTCGACACCGGGCTGATGCTGGTCGCGCAGCGCGCGCTGGCGCCCTTGCTCGATGACCTTGGAGCGGCTGCCGACGCCTGTGCGGAGCTGGCCGAGCGCCACCGGTCGACGCTGGCACCCGGACGCACCTTGCTCCAGCAGGCGCTCCCGCTCACGTTCGGGATCAAAGCGGCCACCTGGCTGTCGGGCCTGGACGGGAGCTGTGCCGAGCTGGTGGAGGTCCGCGAGCACGTGCTCGCCGTCCAGCTCTTTGGAGCCGTGGGGACGCTCGCGGCGCTGGGCGACCGAGGGCTCGAGGTGATGTCGGCGGTGGCCGAGGAGCTCGGCCTGGCAGAGCCGGCGCTGGGGTGGCACACCATCAGGCTGCGGCCGGCGCGCTGCAGTGCGGCCCTGGGATCCGCGCTCGGGGTGATGGGCAAGGTCGCGCGCGACGTCGTCCTGCTCGCGCAGACGGAAGTCGCCGAGGCGGCGGAAGGCGCGGGCGAAGGCCGCGGAGGCTCCTCGACGATGCCCCACAAGCGCAACCCCGTAGGGGCTGTGGCCGTGATCGCATGCGCGCAGCGGGCACCGGGCCTGGTGGCCACGATCCTGGGGGCGATGGGCCAGGAGCACGAGCGGGCCGCAGGCGCCTGGCAGGCGGAATGGGAGCCGTTTCTCGAGCTGCTGCGCCTCGCCGGCTCCGCCGCGGCCACCCTTCGCGAGCTGCTCGAGGGCCTCGACGTCGACGCCGACCGGATGCGGGCCGATTTGGACGCAACCGGTGAGCTCGTGATGAGCGAGAGCGTCGCGGCAGCGCTCTCGGAGTCGATTGGGAGGCCCGCTGCGCAGGAGCTGGTCGCCGCGGCCGCCGCAGCGTCGGCGCGCTCAGGTCGGGCGTTTCGCGAGGTGCTCGCTGACACGCCCGAGGTCTCGGAGGTCCTGGGCGCCGACGGGTTGGAGGCCGCGCTCGATCCACGCGGCTACCTCGGCGTGACCGATCAGCTGATCGCGCGGGCGCTGGCCGAGCACGCGCGGCTGCGGGAGCGGGCATGAGCGTCGAGGTCGCCCACGAGCTGCTCGGTCCGATGGACGACCCGCCGGTGATCCTGAGCTGCTCGCTTGGGACCGACCGCTCGATGTGGGATCCGCAGACTCCGGCACTGGCCGGGACCCACCTGGTCGTCCGCTATGACCTGCGGGGGCACGGCCAGTCCCCGGCGCCTCCGGGTCCCTATGCGATCTCCGACCTGGGCGAAGACCTGCTGGCGCTGATGGACCGGCTCGAGATCGAGCGCGCCTCGTTGTGCGGCGTGTCGATCGGCGCGATGACGAGCATCTGGGCGGCCGCAAACGCGCCCGAGCGCGTGCACCGCCTGGTGCTGTGCTGCACCTCGGCCCGGTTCGGGCCCGAGGCGGCGGAGGTCTACCGGGCCCGTGCGCAGACGGTTCGCGCGCACACCGTCGACGCGGTCGCCGACGGCGCGCTCGAGCGCTGGTTCACGCCGGGCTTCCGTGAGGCGCAACCGGAGCTGATGGCGCAGATTCGCAAGGGACTCACCGACACTTCGAGCGAGGGGTACGCCGGCTGCTGCGAGGCGCTCGCCGCACTTGACCTGCATCCCGCGCTCGGCTCGATCTCGGCGCCCACGCTGGTGATCGCCGGGGCAGAGGATCCAGCCACGCCGCCCGACCATGGGCGCGCGATCGCCGACGGGATCGCGGGCGCGCGCTTTGAGCTGATCGAGGGCGCGGCGCACCTGGCCAACATCGAGAAGGCAGAGCTGGTCACCCCGCTGATCGCGGGTTTCATCGACGCCGAACAGGAGGGACTGTGAGCGACAGCGAGGCTTACGAGACCGGGATGAAGACCCGGCGGGAGGTCCTGGGTGACGCCCACGTCGATCGCGCGACCGCCTCGGCGGGCGAGTTCGGAGCGCCGTTTCAGGAGTTCATCACGCGCTACGCGTGGGGTTCGGTGTGGTCTCGACCCGGGATCGACCGCCGGATGCGCAGCGCGATCACGCTGACCGCGCTGGTGTCGCTGCGCGCCGAAAACGAGCTCGGCATGCACGTCCGAGCGGCGCTCGGCAACGGCCTGACCCCCGACGAGATCCGCGAAGTGATCCTGCATACGGCGGTTTACGCCGGCGTCCCCGCGGCCAACTCGGCGTTCGCCGTGGCCAAGCGGGTGCTCTCGGAGGAGGGGGCGATCTAGGCCGGATCAACCCCTCTCGGCAACCGGGTGCAGCGGCCTATACTTGCCCGAGCACCTACCGTTAGGAGCAGCTCGTGCAGGAGATGGTCATCTACGGCGTGAGCTTCGACATGGTCGGCAAGCAGCCGATCGTGCTGCTGAAGACCGTCGAGAGCAACAAATTTCTGCCCATCTGGATCGGCCACCCGGAGGCCGCAGCGATCCTGATGAAGCTGCAGGGTGCCTCCACGCCGCGGCCGATGACCCACGACCTGCTGTCGGACATGCTCGGCGAGCTCGAGGTCGAGTGCACCCGCGTTGCGGTCACCGAGCTGCGCGAGAACACCTTCTACGCGTCGATCAGCCTCCGTGCCAACGGGCGCGAGATGGAGATCGACTCGCGCCCCAGCGACGCCCTCGCACTCGCCGTCCGCGCCGGGGCGCCGATCTTCGCGGCCGACGAGGTGATCGCCGAGTCGGCGATCGAGTTCGAGCACGAGGTCGAGGACACGGAGTCCGTCGTCGAGAAGTTCAAGGACTTCCTCGACCAGGTCACGCCCGAGGATTTCGCCGGCGGGTCTGAGTAAGGGCGGCGGTCCGGGCCCGGTTTAACGGCCCGTTGAAGGAGAGGATGGACGGCGGATCGTGGCCGCATGACGTGCACAGGCCCGGTTTCTGGCCCGGGAGGGTGCACAACACGACAACCGCGACGATTCAGGCGAAGCGTGCCGTGTTAAGCACCGTATAGGGCGCATAACACGGCAGGCCTCGGGCGTCAGCGATCGATTGTCGTGTTATGCACCCCATGAGGGACCCGGAACCCGCTCCCGTCCCTCTTTCAATGAAGGCCGTTGACGTTCGGCTCGGGCGAAGCGACCTAAACGGGGCCCTGCACCGGCGCCGCGGCATCCATGATCAGCCCGATCAGCTCATCGAACCCGATCCCCGCAGCGTCGGCCGCCTGCGGAAGCAGGCTGGTCTCGGTCAGCCCCGGGATCGGATTGACCTCGAGCACGAACAGCTCGTCGGTGGCCGACTCGAGCATCAGGTCCACCCGGGCGAACCCCGAGCACCCCAACAGCCGGTACACATCGAACGCGATCGAGCTGGCCCGCTCGCCGAGGGTGTCGCTCGAGCTCGGCCGGGCACACAAACCGCGTGCGTCCGATCTCGTAGCGCGATTCGAAGTCGTAGAAGTCCTCCTGCTCGGGCACCGCCTCGACGATCGGAAGGGCGTGTGGCACCCCGCCCTGCTCGATGATCGAGATCGCGAGATCGCGACCGGAGACGTAGCGCTCGAGCAGCACCTTGCGGTCGTAGCTGAACGCCGACACCAGCGCGGCGGGTACGTCGGCCGCCGTGCGCGCGAACTTGATCCCCAGGGCGGATCCCTGGGCCGCGGGCTTGACCACAATCGGGAACTCCAGCCGGTCCTCGATCGCCGGCAGCGCCTGGGCGGCGCCCAGCTCCCGGAAGGCGGTCTCGTTGAACGCGTAGAAGTCCGGCGTTGGGATCCCGGCGTCGCGCATCGCGTGCTTGGCCAGGACCTTGTCGGCGGCACGGATGCAGGCCGACACGCCCGACCCCGTATGGGCGATGCCCATCACCTCGAGCAGCTCCTGGACGGTCCCGTCCTCGCCGTCGCGGCCGTGCAGCGCGACGAACGCCAGATCGGGGGGATCCGCGGTCAGACGTACGACGAGGTCGTCACCCACGTCGATCGCGATCACCTCGTGCCCGAGGCGCTCGAGCGCATCCTGAACCCGCGCGCCTGACTTCAGCGACACCTGGCGCTCGAGTGAGCGCCCGCCCTTTAGCACCGCGACGCGGCTCATCCCGCGCGTGAACGCTGAGCGGGGAGCTTGAGGATCTTGCCGAGCTCGGGATCGGGCGGTGCGCCTTCCGCCGATCCGGGCTGTGTTTCGCCTGTCTGATGAGCTGCGGGCCGCTCAGCCGGCGGGCGCGCCGCGGCGCGGCGCGGCGGCTTGGACACGCCGGTCAGCGTGCCGTACAGGGCGACCTGCTCACGCACGACCTCGCCGATCCGCCGGATGCCCTCCCGGATCTCGTCCTCATCGGCGCCCGAGAAGTTCAGTCGCATCGACGAGCCGCCGCGGCCGTCGACGAACGCCGCTCGTCCGGGCACGAACGCGACGTGCTCCTCGAGCGCTCGCGCCAGCAGGTCGGTCGTGTCGATGTAGTCGGGCAGCGTCGCCCAGATGAACAGCCCGCCTTCCGGGTGCGTCCATTCAGCCTCGCGCGGGAAGTGCTCGGCCAGCGAGTCGAGCATCACGTCGCGCCGGCGCCGGTAGATCTCGATCAGGGAGTGCACGTAGTCCTGCCACGGCCCCGAGTCGAAGTACGCGCCCACGAAGTGCTGCGAGATCGAGGACGAGCACAGGTCCGATGACTGCTTGCCGATGCTCATCTTGCTGAGCACGGGTGCCGGAGCACATGCCCAGCCCAGTCGGACACCGGGAGACAGGATCTTCGAGAAGGTGCTCGCGTAGATGATGAATTCGTCGTCGAGCGAGTGCAGCGTCGGTAGCGGGGTTCCTTCGTAGCGCAGCAGCCCGTACGGGTTGTCCTCGAGCACCAGCAACTCGCGCTCGCCGGCGATCTGCACCAGCCGCTCACGGCGCTCCAGGGACATCGTCACGCCGGCTGGATTGTGGAAATTCGGGACGGTGTAGATGAACTTGGGGCGGCGGCCCGAGCGCTCGAGCTCGTCGAGGGTCTGTTCGAGCTCGTCGACCCGCATCCCGTCGCGGTCCATCATCACCTGCACCACGTCGGCCTGGTAAGCGCAGAAGGTGGGCACGGCGCCGGGGTACGTCGGCGCCTCCGTGACGACCACGTCGCCGGGATCGACGAGCGTCTTGCACACGAGGTCGATCACCTGCTGGCCGCCGGTCGTGACCAGCAGCTCGTCGGGATCGACGTCCATGGCCTCGGCGCGCATCACCTCGAGGATGCAGCGCTTGACCAGCGCCAGTCCGTCCGTCGGGCTGTACTGCAACGCCCGCGCGCAGGACTCCGCCGCGACCGTGCCCATGATCGAGGCGTAGCTGTCAGGCGGGAAGGTCGATGTGTCAGGCATCCCCCCGGCCAGCGAGATCACGTCGTCGCGCTCGGTCAGCGCCATCAGGTCGCGCATCGCCGAGGACTTCATGACCTTGGTCCGCTCGGCGAACAGCGCGGCGTAGCGCTCGATGTCGTGCGCGGTGGACCGCGGACGCTTGGGAAGTGGCCCCGCCCCACGGCCGGGCCCGCTCACAACGCGCTCTCCACTATCGTCACCTGTCTTCACGGTACAGCACGGTGCATCTCGTCTTCGACATCTTCCAGGGCATCGGCATCGCGGCGGCGGTTGGGATCCGGCCATTCCTGCCTGCGCTCGCCGCAGGCGCGCTCGCCGCCGGCGATGTCGAGATCGACTTCAACGGCACTCACTACTCTTTTCTGGAGCACGTGCCATTCCTGCTTGTGCTGCTGATCTTGGCGATCGCGTTGGCCGTGGCTGAGCGTCGCATGCCGCCCGAGCGGCTGGCGCGCGGCACGCTCGGCGCAGCGCTGGCGTTGGCCGCGATGGCGCTCGGTGCGCTGTTCTTCGCCGGCGCTCTGGCCGACGATCACTACGCGGCGTGGCCCGGCTGGATCGGCGGCGTCGTCTGCGCGGCGGTGGCGATCGCCGCCACGCGCCCGCTGCTGGCCCGTGTCCGCGGCCGCCTCGACCGGGCGACGGCCGCGACGGTCCCGATCTACACCGAGGGCAGCGCGGCGCTGCTGGCGGTGCTGTCAGTCGTCGCGCCGCCCGTGGGACCGATCGCCCTGGCCGGGCTGCTGTGGCTGTTGATCGCCGGACGCCGGCGCGAGGGTCAGAAGTACGCCGGGCTTCGGATCCTCCGGTGAACCCGAACCGGGGCGACAGACCGGCGAAGAAGCTGGTGCTGGTCGTGATCGACGCGCTCAAGCCCGCGATGCTCGAGCGCGCGATCGCAACCGGGCGCGCCCCGGCGCTCGCTCGGATCCGCGAGGAGGGCGTGTATGTCGACGACTGCGTCGCAGCGTTTCCGTCGGTCACCCCGGTCTGCGCGGCAACGATCACGACGGGCGTCGGCCCCGACGGGCACCTGATCCCGAGCATGAACTGGTACCACCGGGAGGAGAAGCGCTACGTCGAGTACGGCTCGAGCTTCTCGGCAAGCCGCCAGTTCGGGGTCCTGCGGTCGCTGACCGACACCGTCTACCGGATGAACGCCGAGCACCTCTCGCGGGATGTCGAGACCGTGTTCGAATCGCTCGACGACCGCGACGTTCGCACCGCGGGCACCACGTACCTCATCTACCGGGGCCGCCACGCCCACGCCGTCTCAAACGAGACCGCGCTCGCCAGGATCGTCACCTCGACGCTGTTTCGCCGCACGATCGAGGGCCCGCTCGAGCTGTTCTACGCCGACCTCTACGCCAGCCGCAAGACGGGCTGCCGCGGGCAGCTCGGAATGCCCGGGATCCGCGACCAGCACACCGGCTGCGTGGGCGCGTTCCTCGTCGAGAACGACCTGTTCGACTTCATGCTGTTCTCGCTTCCCGACAACGACGCCTGGTCGCACAAGAACGGCCCGCATGCCCAGGTCACCTCGATCGCCGCGGCCGATCGCCAGCTCGAGCGGCTGATGCACGCCGCCGGAGGACCCGAGCCGTTTCTGGAGCAGTACGCGGTGATCGTGACCTCTGACCACTCCCAGGCCCCGGTCGAGGATCGGATCCGGCTCGACAAGGCATTTGCGGAGTTCGACGTCGCGACCCAGAGCGCAGCGCGTTCGGCCGGCGCCGAGGTCGCGCTGAGCCCGGCGCAACGGTCGGCGATGATCTACGCGCTCGATCCCGAGCAGCGCGACAGCGTGGTGGGGCGGTCGCTCGACGCGGTGGCCGAGCTCGAGGGGGTCGACCTGGTGCTGTGGCTCGCCGACCCCGACTCCAACGAGGCCGCCATCCGCAGCGCCCGGGGCGAGCTGCGGTTCTCGCCGGGCGGCGACCTCGTTGACGGGCGCGGCGCCAGCTGGAGCGTGGAGGGAGACCTGGCGACGATCCGAGCCGAGGTCCAGGATGGACGGCTGCTGTGCACCGAGTACCCCGATGCGCTCGCTCGCGCATGGTCTGCGCTCCGCTGCCCGACGTCGGGCGACGTGCTCCTGTCCGCCGCCCCCGGGTTCGAGTTTGTGGACTGGGGCGGCGCCGATCACGTCGGCGGCGGCAGCCACGGTTCGATGCACCGCTCCGACTCGCTCGGCGCGCTGCTGTGGTGCGGCACCGGCCCGGACTCTCGAACGGCGCGCGAGCAATGGTCGCTGCGCGACGTCGCGCCGATGGTCCGCAGCCACTTCGGGATCGGAGCCTCAAACGGCTCTGGAGCGGAGGATGTCGCGGATTAGGACCGGGTTAACCGGGGGGGTGGGCGCGACGTCCAACTGGCCGCTGCGGGTACATTCCGCCCGTGCCCGAAGAGATGACGACCACGGCGTCGCAGATGACGACCGCAGCGCCGCTGACCTTTCGCGTCCGGGTTCGACACGGCGTACGCCGTACCCACAACTGGCTCCAGCTCGTCCGGTTCGCGGCGGTCGGGGCCACCGGGTACGCCGTCAACCTCGTGACGTTCGCCGTGTGCGTGCACGCGATCGGGATCGACTACCGGATCTCGTCGGTGATCGCGTTCGTGGTCTCGGTGATCAACAACTTCTGGTTCAACCGCCACTGGACGTTCGGCGCACGCCACGAGCACCCGATGTTCCAGGCCGCTCGTTTCTTCGCGGTGTCGCTGGTCGCATTCGGGTTCACATACGTGATCCTGATCACCCTGGTGGGCGCCGGGATGCCGAAGGTCGTCTCGCAGGCGATCGCGATCGCGGCCGCCACGCCGCTGTCGTTCATCGGGCAGAAGCTCTGGAGCTTCCGGGCCTAGCCCGCGCGCTCGCAGCGATCGCGTCGATCATCGCCGTCGGCGCGCTGGCGTTCGCGCCCGCGGCGTCCGCCTCAGGCACCGCCGGAACAACGGCCGCCGCGATCACGACCGTCCCGTCGACGAGCACGACGGTCGATCCGAACACGCCGGTGCTGGTCACGAGGGCCGACACGCCACCGCCCGGCTACCGGCTGACTGCGTCCAAGGTCGAGGCGATCGCGGCGAAGTCGCCGAAGATCAAGGCCGAGCTGCGCCGCCATCCCAACGCCGTGCCCTACGAGTACACCAAGGGCCCGGGACGCTGGCAGGTCAGCTGGTTCTCGATCGGACATCCGCAGGTCGAGCTCGCGCAGGTGTACGTGGACGATGCCAGCGGGACCATCACCGAGGCGTGGACGGGCTTTCAGGTGGCGTGGACGATGGCGCGCGGCTATCCGGGTGCGTTCGGGCGCCGCGTGAACTCCTGGTATGTGTGGATCCCGCTCTGCGTGCTGTTCGTGGCGCCGTTCCTCCCGTGGCGCCGCCGGCCGTCGTTGCTGCACCTGGACCTGCTCGTGCTCGTGCTGTTCTCGGTGTCGCTGGCCTTCTTCAACCACGCCGAGATCGGGCTGTCGGTGCCGCTCGCGTACCCGTGCCTGCTGTACCTGCTGGTGCGGATGCTGCTGCTCGCGTCGGGACGCGGGCGTCCCCGCGAGCCGCTGCGCCTGCTGGTACCGGCGCCGTGGCTGGCGGTCGCCGTGGTGTTCCTGGTCGGCTTCCGAGTGGGCCTGAACGTCACCGACTCGAATGTCATCGACGTCGGCTACGCGGGCGTGATCGGGGCCACCAAGCTCGTGCACGGCCAGCATCTGTACGGCGGCTGGCCGTCGGACAACGCCAACGGCGACACCTACGGCCCGGTCAACTACTACGTCTACGTCCCTGCGCGTGTCGATATTCGGCTGGAGCGGCAAGTGGGACGACCTGCCGGCGGCGCACGCCGCGGCGATCGCGTTCGATCTGCTGACGCTGCTCGGCCTGTACTTCCTGGGGCGGCGCATACGCGGGCCGACGCTGGGGGTCGCGCTCGCATACGCCTGGGCCGCGTACCCGTTCTCGCTGTACGTGCTGAGCTCGAACAGCAACGACTCGCTGGTCGCGCTGCTCGTCGTGCTCGCCCTGCTGGCGATCCGCTCGGCTCCCGGCCGGGCGGTGGCGGGCGCGCTCGCGACGTTCACGAAGTTCGCGCCGCTCGCGCTGGCGCCGCTGCTGCTGCGCGGCGCCGGACCGTGGCCGCGCAAGCGATCGCTGCTGGCGTTCGCGCTGGCGTTTGTCCTGACATCGGTGGTGGTGATGCTGCCGGTGCTGACCCAGGACAACCTCCACGCGTTCTGGCACGACACGATCAGCTACCAGGCGCAGCGAGGCTCGCCGTTCTCCGTGTGGGGCCTGTGGGGCGGGCTTTCAATCGAGCAGCACCTCGTGCAGGGCGCGGCTGCCGGGCTGGCGCTGATCGTTGCGTTCGTTCCCCGCCGTCGCGACGTGGTCACCGTCGCCGCGCTGGGCGCCGCCGTGCTGATCGCGCTGCAGCTCGGCGTGACCCACTGGTTCTACCTGTATATCGTGTGGTTCTTCCCGCTGGTGATGGTGGCTGTGCTCGGCTTCTATCCCGAGCGGGTGGGCGCCCTCGAGACAGCTACACGATCCGAGGCGCCGGCTCCAGCACCTGCTCTATCGCCCGAGCCCGCATCGGCTCGCTCGCTGTGATCACGACCGCGTTGAGCCAGGGGTCATCGGCGGAGGTCTCGAACCGGATCGGCATCTTGGTGATCATCGACTCGAGCGCCTGCTCGCGCTTGACGCCGATCACGCCGCCGCGGGGGCCCGTCATCCCGACGTCGGTGATGTAGGCGGTTCCGCCCGGCAGCACGCGGCCGTCGGCCGTCGGGATGTGCGTGTGCGTCCCGACCACCGCCGTCACGCGCCCGTCGAGGTGCCAGCCCATCCCCACCTTCTCGCTGGTGGCTTCCGCGTGCATGTCGACGAGCAGGTGGTCGACCTTGCCCTTCAGCGCGTGCAGGGCCGCGTCGGCCTCGCTGAAGGCCGGCCGTCCGGCGTTCATGAACAGGTTGCCCGACAGCGACACGACCCCGAGCCGCACTCCGTCCTTGGTGACGACGCACCAACCGTGGCCGGGCTGGCTCTTTAGGAAATTGGCGGGACGGATGATCGGGTCCACCTCGTCGAGGTAGGCGTAGATCTCACGATGCCGGTAGGTGTGGTTGCCGAGCGTGATCACGTCGACCCCTGCGGCGAACAGGTCGTTGGCGATCTTCGGGGTGATTCCGATGCCGCCCGCGGCGTTCTCGCCGTTGACCACGACGAAGTTCGGCGAGTAACGCTCCTGCAGCGCAGGGAGCAGCGTCAGCAGGGTGCGCTTGCCGATCCCGCCGACGATGTCGCCGACGAACAGGATTTTGATGTCTTGTTTGGACACGTCCTCCACTGGCGCATACTTCCACCTGAATGCGTCTCAGGCTTCCCAGGCGATCGCGTGGCGAGCCGGATCCCGAGAATGGCGCACCGCCGACGCGCGACAACGGGCAATCCGACGACGGGCCGCCCGAGCCCGAGGCGAGCGAGTTCGCCGTAGGGGCGGACCCACGCGATTACGAGGGTGTTCACGAAGGTGAGCGCCCCGATGGTGAGGACCCCGACGACATCGCCGAGGAGCCCACCGCTTCAACGGTTCCGCCGGCGGTGATCCCTCGATGGGTCCAGCTGGTGCTGCTCCCGCTGGGACTCCTCGGACTGTGGGCGCTCGCGCGCGCCGCCGGGACGGTCTTCCTGATCCTGGTGATCGCGTCCGTGGTGGCGCTGATCCTCAACCCGCTCGTGCGCATGCTCGAGCGGATCAAGGTGCCGCGCGGGCTTGCGATCGCGACGGTATATCTGGGATGGGTCGCGGTGATCGTCGGCATCGGCGTGGCCCTGTCCGAGCCGGTCTCGACCCAGGTCAGCCACTTTCAGAACGACGTCCCGCAGTCTCATCCGCCAGGCCAACCGCGACCTCGCGAATCTCCAGAAGTTCCTCGACGACCACGGGATCAAGGTCCACATCCAGCAGCAGGGCCAGACTGCGCTGCAGACCCTCCAAAAGGACGCGCTCAAGCGCTCAGGCGACATCGTCTCGTTCTCGCGGGACCTGCTCCAGCAGATCGTCACGATCGGCTTCGACCTGGTCCTGATCCTCGTGCTCTCGATCTACCTGCTGGTGTACGGCAAGCAGATCGGGGAGCTGGTGCGGCGGATCATGCCCGATGGCGACGGCACGCCCGACGACGACTTCCCGCTGCTGATCCAGCGCGCGGTGTTCGGCTACGTCCGCGGTCAGATCCTGTTCAGCCTGATCATGGGCGCGAGCGCCGCGCTCGGCCTGTGGATCTTCGGGGTAGTTGGGATCTTCCCCGACGGCCAGCGGTTCGCGCTGTTCTTCGGCGCGTTCTACGGGCTGATGGAGTTCATCCCCTACATCGGTCCGATCATCGGCCCGCTGCCGGCGATCCTGGTGGCGCTGTTCAACGACCCGATCAGCGCCGTGTGGGTGACGCTGCTGTTCATCGCCCTGCAGCAGTTCGAGGGCCATCTCGTCGCCCCGCAGGTGTTCCGGATCTCGCTGCGCATCAACCCGATCCTGATCATCCTGTCGCTGCTGCTCGGCTATGAGCTGTACGGGATCGTCGGCTCGCTGATCGCACTGCCGATCGCGTCGGTGATCCGCGAGACCGTGGTCTACCTGCGCCGCCACACCGTGCTCGAGCCGTGGGGAACGATGAACCCGATCGCCGCGTTGGGGCCGCAGTCACAACCGGGCGTATGTCCTGATTGTGGGGCGCCGGCTGGGTCTCACGATGCCTTCTGCCGCTCGTGCGGGGCGTCGCTCGAGCCGCGCGTGCACGCACGAGGCTGAGTAGCCTCCACTCGTTGTCGACGAGCACCGACACCGGGCACTCGGGCGCGACCCTGGCCGTCCGCGAGGTGACCAAGCGGTTCGGGTCGCGAACGGCGGTCGCCCCGATCAGCTTCGCGCTCGAGCCCGGGCAACTGGTCGGGATCATCGGCCCCAACGGCGCCGGTAAGACGACGCTGCTCTCGATCCTGGCGGGCGTCACTCCGGCCACCGCCGGCGAGGTGCTCCAGCCCGCCGGCAAGATCGGCTGGGTTCCGCAGCAGCCCGCTCTGTACTCCAAGCTCTCGGTGGCCGAGAACCTCCGTCTGTTCGCGCGTCTGGAGAAGCTCGACGATCCCGAGGAGGCCGTGGGCCGGATGCTTCGCCAGACGGACTTGGAGGACCGCGCCGACGACGAGGTCGGGCGCCTGTCGGGCGGTAACCAGCAGCGCGTCAACATCGCGATCGGCCTTCTGTGCGCGCCCGCGGTGCTGCTGCTCGACGAGCCCTCGGCGTCGCTTGACCCGCGTCAGCGAGAGCGGTTGTGGGAGTTCATCGGCGGTCTGGCGGGCGGTGGCACGACGGTCGTGTTCTCGACCCACAACGTCGCCGAGGCCGAGCGCTATGCCGACCGGCTGCTCGTGCTGGTCGACGGCGAGCTGTTGTTCACGGGCACGCCGGCCGAGCTCGAGCAGGCGGTCGGCGGTGGCTCTCGCGACTTCGAGGCCGCGTTCGTGCGCTTCCTCCACGAGCGGGGCCACTGAGGGCGCGGGCCGCGGGCCGCGGGCGAGGATCCTATTGCGCTGGCTGTTCGTCAAGGACCTGCAGATCCTCAAGCGCTCGCCGCTGCTGGTCGGCCTGCTGATCGTCTACCCAATCGCGATCGCGCTGATGATCGGGTTCGCGCTCTCGAGCCCGCCCGGCAAGCCGACCGTGGCGATCCTCAACGAGGTGCCGCCCGGCCAGGGAACGATCTCGTTCGGAAGCCAGAAGATCAGCATCTCCCAGTACGCCAAGCAGCTGTTCGATTCGATCACGCCGCTGAAGGTGAGCTCGCGCGACGAAGCGATCGCGAAGGTGCGCTCGGGTCAGGCCGCGGCTGCGCTGATCGTGCCGTCCGACATCCCGGCCCAGATCGAGAGCCTCGTGACCCAGGGGGTTGGCAACCCGACGGTCGAGCTGATCCTCAACTCCAGGGATCCGCTCGAGCGTCAGTTCGCCGAGCAGACGATCAACGCCCGCGTCAACGAGGTCGAACAGGCCGTTTCACAGCAGGTGCTGCGGGTCGCGGTCAACGACCTGCACCAGGTGCTCGACGGCGGCAAGCTGCAGTTCCTCGGGCAAGAAGTGCCGTTGCTGGGTCTGCGCAACTCCCGGACGATCATCCAGGGGACGATCGCCTCGCTGCCGCCGAACTCGCCCTTGCTCCCGGCTCTGAAGCAGGTCGACAACTTCGCGAATCTGGCGATCCAGGGGCTCGGGTTCGCCTCACCCGTGCTCGGCTCGATCGGCAAGCCGCTGACCGTCGACACAACCCAGCTTGCCGGCAAGACGACGCCGACCGCCACGTACGCAGCAGCGATCGCCGTGATCGTTTCGCTGATGTTCGTGGCGCTGCTGCTGGCCTCCGGCCTGCTGGCGATCGAGCGCTCCGAGAACGCCTACTCGCGGCTGATCCGCGGGCTCGTCTCGCCGTCGGGGCTGCTGTCGGAGAAGGTCGGGCTGTCGGCCTTGTGCGCGGGGGTGCTGACGCTGGCGATGGCGATGCTCGTGTCGCTGTTCGTGCATCTCGAATGGGCGCGCTTCCCGCTGTGGGTGCTGTCGCTCGCGTTCGGGGGGCTTGCGTTCGCCGCGCTCGGGGTCGCGATCGGAGGCATTGCGCGCGAGGTCAGCACCGCCTCGCTGATGGCGTTCCTGCTGTCGCTGCCGATCGCGTTCCTGGCGCTGGTCCCGGCCAACGCCGTCTCGGGCGGCCTGAAGTCGGTGCTCGACGCGGTCTCGTTCTTCTTCCCGTTCAAGGCCGCGCTGCAGGCCGTGAACAACGCCTTCAGCGGCGCCTCGCCCGAGATCTGGGGGCCGTTGCTGCACCTGGCGGTGCTGGCCGTGGCGTTCGCGGCGCTCGCGCGGCTGGCGCTGCGGCGGTTCGCCTGAGGGACGGGCCTGGTCCTGCTCGGCCCTGGCCGCCCCTGCCCCGGCCGCCCCGGCCCGGAAGGCGTGGAAAACGTCCCGAGCGAAGGCCCTGCTTGCTCGAGTGGGATCTTTGCCGCGGTGAGCGCGGGCTTTCATCCCGAGGCACTTCGCGAGGGCATCGAGTGGGACGTTTTCGGCAGCTCTGGCCGCCGCCGGGGGCCGGCTCAGCCGCCGGCGACCGTGCGCCGGAACAGCACGAAGCAGATCACGGCGACGATGATCGCGATCACCGGAATCGTCCCGCCCATCACGCCCGCGATCGCCAGCACGAGCGTGACCACGCCGACCAGCCCGGCCGTTCCGCCTGCCACGACGAGCCGGTAGGCGCGCGCCTCGCGGGACCGCCGCGGGGTGTAGCTGCCGCGCTTCTGCAGATCTGCCATGCAGTGCAGCCTATCGCGGCCGCCCCGCGACCACTAGCCTTCGGCCGATGGCAGACGAAGATCGCACCTACATGCTGTTCTACGACTACGTCGACGACATGCTCGAGCGACGCACCCCGCACCGCGACGCGCACCTTGCACACGTGCAGTCGCAGCGAGACGCGGGGCACATCGTGATGGCCGGTCCGCTCGGCGACCCGCCGACGGGCGCGGCGATCGTGTTCCGTGGCGTCGGCCCCGATTCGATCGAGGGCTTCGTCAGTGACGATCCCTACGTGAAGGCGAATCTGGTCACGGACTGGCGCGTCCAGTCCTGGGCCGCCCGCTAGCGCCCGGCGAGACTCCAGACCGGCGGTATTCTCGATGGAGATGCCGTTTCCGCAGACTCGCCTGCGCCGCCTGCGCGCGACCCGCGCCCTTCGCGGCCTGGTTCGCGAGACGAACCTCGCGCCTTCTGACTTCGTCTACCCGATGTTCGTCGCGCACGGGATCGACCGCCGCGAGCCGATCGAGGCGATGCCCGGCGTCGACCGGCTGTCGATCGCCCACGCTGTGGCCGAAGCCGGCGAGGCGTCAGAGCTGGGGATTCCGGCGGTGCTCCTGTTCGGCCTGCCGGCCGCCAAGGACGAGGAGGGATCGGGAGCCTGGGACGACGAGGGCATCGTCCAACTCGCGACCAGGGCGATCAAGGAGGCGCATCCCGATCTGCTCGTGATCGCCGACCTGTGCCTGTGCGAGTACACCAGCCACGGCCACTGTGGGGTCGTGCGCGGCGACGGTGCGATCGACAACGACGCGACGCTTGAGTTGCTGGCGCGCACGGCAACATCGCAGGCCCGCGCCGGCGCCGACATCATCGCCCCGAGCGACATGATGGACGGACGCGTCGGGGCGATCCGTGCAGCGCTCGACGACGAAGGCCACACCGACACCCCGATCCTGGCGTATTCGGCGAAGTTCGCCTCGGCGTTCTACGGGCCGTTTCGCGAGGCCGCCGACTCCGCACCGGCGTTCGGGGACCGCCGCAGCTATCAGATGGACCCGGCCAACGGCGACGAGGCGGTGCGCGAGGCGAGGCTCGACGTCCAGGAGGGAGCCGACATCGTTATGGTCAAGCCGGCGCTGCCCTACCTCGATCTGATCCGCCGCATCAAGGACGACACGGCGATGCCGGTCGCCGCATACAACGTCAGCGGCGAGTACGCGATGGTCAAGGCGGCCGCAGCCGCCGGCTACCTCGACGAGCGCGCAACCGTGCTCGAGAGCCTGACGTCGATCCGCCGCGCCGGGGCCGACATCGTGATCACCTACCACGCAAAGGACGCCGCCCGATGGCTTCGATGAGCTCCGCATTCGGTCCCAAGCTGCGAAGCCGAAAGCATGGCGCCGCGATTCCACTCGACGAGCGCGACAAGCGACTGCTCAACCTCATGCAGGGCTCGTTCCCGATCGCGCCGCGGCCCTTCCAGCACGTTGCGTCGCAGGCCGAGATGACCGAGGAGCAGGTGATGGCCCGTGTCCGGGAGCTGATCGAGCACCGCATCATCCGGCAGGTCACGCCGATCTTCGACACGCGCGCGCTGGGCTACTCGTCGATGCTCGTCGCCGCCAAGGTCGATCCCGACAACCCCTGGCGGGCGGCCAAGGTGATCAACGAGCACCCGGGCGTCTCGCACAACTACCTGCGCAACCACGAGTTCAACATCTGGTTCACGATCGCCACCGAGCCCGACTCGCCGCTCGGCCTGGATCGCACGCTCGAGGTGCTCGGCGAGATCGCCGGCGCCGAGTCGATCCGTCAGCTTCCCACCCTCAAGCTCTTCAAGATCCGGATGGACCTCGAGATGGAGGGAGGCACCGACGCGCTGGCCCAGACCGTCGAGGTCGCTCCGCCGGCCGAGATCGAGCGCCAGCCCTACGACGAGCGCGACATCGCGGTGATCAAGGCGCTGCAGGGCGACATGCCGATTGTGTCCGAGCCGTACGCGCCGGCCGCCGAACAGCTCGGGCTGGCGCAGGAGGACCTACTCGCACATCTCGAGCAGATGCAGGAGCGCAGGCTGCTGCGGCGCGTGGCGGCGATCCTGTTTCACCGCCGCGCCGGGTTCAGCGCCAACGGCATGGGCGTCTGGAAGGTGCCAGACGACCGCGTCATGGAGCTCGGTCCGAGGATGGCGGCGTTCCGGGGAATCTCGCACTGCTACCAGCGCCCGACCTACAAGGACTGGCCGTACTCGATCTTCACGATGGCGCACGGACGGTCCAAGGACGAATGCGACGCGATCCTCGACTCGATCGCCGATTTGACCGGGGTAGACGAGCGCGCGACGTTGTACTCGTCGACCGAGTTCAAGAAGATCCGGCTGCTGTACTTCACCGAGGACTACCGGGACTGGGAACGCAAGCACGCCGGCGTGTGAGCCGCTCCGAAGACCTCTATCGCCGCGCCCTGTCGCTGCTCCCGGGTGGAGTCAACTCGCCGGTGCGCGCGATGCGCGCGATCGGACGCGACCCGATCTTCATCGAGTCGGGCAGCGGCGCGCTGATCCGCGACGTCGACGGCAACGAGTACGTGGACTGGGTCTGCTCGTGGGGTCCGCTGATCCTGGGCCACGCTAATCCGGCCGTGGTCGACGCAGCCGCCGCGGCTGCCGCGCGCGGCACCAGCTTCGGCGCGCCGACCGAGGCCGAGGTCCGGCTCGCCGATGAGGTCGCGCGACGGATTCCGTCGGTGCAGATGCTGCGGATGACCTCCTCGGGCACGGAGGCGACGATGAGCGCGGTCCGGCTCGCGCGCGCGGTCACCGGCCGCGAGAAGATCCTGAAGTTCTCGGGTGCCTACCACGGCCACGTCGACGGACTGCTCGCCGAGGCCGGCTCGGGGCTCGCTACACAAGGCATTCCCGCGAGCCCCGGCGTGCCGCAGGCGGCCGCGGCCGCGACGGTGATCGTCCCCTGGAACGACGGCGAGGCCGTGATCGAAGCCACCGAGCGCCATGAGTTCGCCGCGATCCTCGCCGAGCCGGTTCCGGCCAACATGGGCGTCGTACCGCCGGCCCCGGGGTTCGTGGAGCTGTTGCGCAAGCGGGCCGACAACACCGGCGCACTGCTGGTGTTCGACGAGGTGATCAGCGGCTTCCGCGTCGATCGCGGCGGCGCCCAGGCGACCTACCCCTTCGTGCCCGACCTCACGATCCTCGGCAAGATCATCGGCGGCGGGTTCCCGGCCGCCGCCTACGGGGGCCCGCGGTCCCTGATGGAGCGGATCGCCCCGGCGGGCGATGTCTACCAAGCAGGGACGCTGTCGGGAAACCCAGTCGCCTGCGCGGCCGGGCTCGCCACGATCACCCAGCTCAACGACGCCGCCTACGAGCAGCTGGAACGAACCACCGAGCGGCTCGCCGACGGCCTGCGCGAGGCTGCGCGCGAGGCCAATCGCCCGGTCCAGGTCCAGAGCACACGAGGGCTCTTGACGGTGTTCTTCGCCGGCGAGCCCGTCCACAACTACGCCGAAGCGGCGGCCTGTGATCTCGACGCGTACGGCGCCTGGTGCCGGGCCTTGCTGGATCGCGGGGTCTACCCGCCGGCGTCTCAGTTCGAGGCGTGGTTCCCGTCGCTGGCTCATTCCGAGGCCGAGCTGGACCGCACGATCGAGGCGGCGCGAGCGGCCTTCGCGGAGATCGCGTGAGCGAAGCGTTCGTAGCCGAGCTTCGCCGCCAGGGCGGGGCACTCGCAGAGCTCGCCACGGTGCCCCCGACGCCGCGGTCGCAACCGGGCCCGCCCCAGCTGGCGGCCTCGGGGCCGCGTGCTGCCGGGCGCGAGCAGGACTACGAGCTGCTGCTCGAGATGATCTACGAAGGGTCGCGGCTTCACTACGGCGAGCCCAGGGTGGTCCGGCCCAGCGACCCCGACCTCGCGCTGCTGCTCGGCGACCAGCTGTACGCCCTGGGGCTCTCGCGCCTCGCCGAGCTGGGTGACCTGGATGCCGTGGCCGAGCTCGCGGATCTGATCTCCCTGGTTGCACAGGCCCAGGCTGCAGATGACGAGGACCTGTCCGAGGCCGTCTGGGAGGCCGGAGCCGTGGCCATCGGGTGGGGCTGCACACCCGAGCTGACAGCCGCAAAGGCCGCGGCGCGGGCACACGCGCCCGACGCGGCCGCACAGCTGCGGGCCGCTGCCGCGTCGGCTCGCGACGACGGCTGCTGATTCGTACCTACGGGCTTGTAACACCCGCCTCAAACCCCCATACAGACGGCGTATCTGGCGACGCACCACGCTCGCCAGGCTGTACGCTGTGAAACAGTCCAACCGGTGCCCCAGCACCACGAGGCGCACTTGCCAGATCGACATAAACCCCCGAAGTCCAAGTACACGGCCGACCGCAACATGCCGGGGGCGTTCGAGGGCGAGACCGTCACGCGGCGGCGCTTCATGAACCTGACGGCCCAGGGCGCGGGCCTGGTCGCCGTGGCCACCTTCACGCTTCCCGCGCTCGGTTTCGCACTGGCGCCGGTGTTCCACCAGAGCCCGTACGAGTGGCAGCCGATCGGGCCGCCCAGCGACTTTCCCGAGACCACTTACCAGACGAAGGTGATCGTCCTGGTACCGGGGATCGGAGAGGCGGGCAAGTCGATCGCCTACGTGCGGTCGCGCAATCCTGCGATCGACACCGAGCCCGAGGACAAGTACAACAAGTGGATCGCGCTGTCGTCGCGCTGCATGCACCTCGGCTGCCCGGTGCGCTACGTCAGTCGCCGCCCAGCGATTCATCTGCCCGTGTCACGGTGGTGTCTACGACTTCCGCGGGATGGTCGCCAGCGGCCCGCCCGTGCGCCCGCTCGACCGCTTCTACACGCGCCTGAACCAGTCCACCGGCCAGGTCGAGCTCGGACCGCGCTACTCGGTCAACTCGGAGCTTGCGCGCTTTGCGCCCCGCGACCCCGGCCAGCCGCTCGACGGCATCGGCCAGTACCTCTACCCGTCGCGCTTCTCGACCGCGTCGAAGCCCACCGGATAAGCCATGCCCAAGCTTCCCGCACCACCGCTTCCCAAGGTCCTGACGCCCCGCCCGAAGCGGCCCGGCGAGCACAACGGCGGCGCCTCGGCCCCGGCCGAAGCCGGCATCACCGTCGTCGACTGGCTCGACGAGCGCACGTCGATGTCCCCCGGCATCCGCTGGCTGCTATTCCGCAA
This sequence comes from uncultured Solirubrobacterales bacterium, assembly GCA_963725925.1. Lineage (GTDB taxonomy): Bacteria > Actinomycetota > Thermoleophilia > Solirubrobacterales > Solirubrobacteraceae > Palsa-465. The sequence goes on along the minus strand of CAVSAY010000016.1, from coordinate 9,892 downwards.
GGTCCCGCGCGGCATCAACTGGGCCTACACGCTGGGCTCGGCCACGCTGTTCGCGTTCCTCAGCCAGGCCGTCACCGGCGTGTTCCTGGCGATGTATTACCGCCCCGACCCATCGGGCGGTGCGTACGAGTCGGTTCGCTACCTCACCGACGACGTGTTCCTCGGGGGTTTCGTGCGCGGTATGCACAAGTGGGGCGCCTCGGTGATGATCATCCTGATCTTCCTGCACATGGGGCGCGTTTTCTTCTACGGCGCCTACAAGTACCCGCGCGAGCTGACCTGGATCATCGGCGTCACGTTGCTGATCCTGACGCTCGCGATGGGCTTCACCGGATACCTGCTGCCGTTCGACCAGCGCTCCTACTGGGCGACGATCGTCGGCGTGAACATCAACGGCACCGGGCCGCTCATCGGACCGTTCCTCTCGGACTTCCTGCGCGCCGGCCCCGAGTTCGGCGCCAACACGCTGTCGCGGTTCTACGCGATCCACATGTTGCTGATCCCAGGCTTGATCGTCGCTCTGATCGGCGCCCATCTGTACCTGGTGACCAAGCTGGGGATCAGCGCGCCGCCGTGGCTGAAGGTCGATCACGAGCCCGAGGTCGTCTCCCGGGAGGAAGTGTGAGCGCGGAGGCCGGCCCGTGAACCAGGCTGACAAGGAGGCCTACCTCCGCGAATACGCGATCCTGAAGAACGAGGGCAAGCCGTTCTTCCCGTACGCGGTCGCCAAGGACTCGATCATGGCGATGATCGTGATCTTCGTGATCGCGTTCCTGGCGCTGATGTTCGGCGCCGAGCTCGGCCCCAAGGCCGACCCGACGACGACCACGTACGTGCCGCGCCCGGACTGGTACTTCTTCTTCCTGTTCGAGGTCCTGCGCGTGATGAAGAACGTGCCGAAGTTCACGCCGATGGCCACTATCGGGGTGCCGACCATCTGCATGATCCTGCTGTTCCTGCTGCCGTTCTACGACCGCAGCCCAGAGCGCCGGATCGAGCGCAGGCCCGTCGCGCTCGCCGCCGGGGTCGTGACGATCGCGGCAATGGCCTTCCTGACCTACTCGGGTGCGAACACCGGGTCCCCGAACTCCGTCGACATGAAGCCGCCGGCGGGCCTGACCGCCCAAGAGCTCGCGACCTTCAACGCGGGGAAGGAGGTCGTGGGGCAGTCCGGCTGTCTTGCCTGCCACGTGATCGGCGAGAACGGCAACAACGGACCCGGGCCACCGCTCACGCACATCGGCTCGAAGCTGCCGCCGGGTGCAATTGCCTCGACGCTGCGCAACCCGACCGCGCCGATGCCGTCGTTCAAGAGCCTCGCGCAGAACTCCCCGCAGAAGTTCAATAACCTCGTCGGCTTCCTGTCCGAGCTGCAGTAGGCCAGAGACCGGGGGCCCGTGACCGGGAGCGCATCCACTGCGCCGGGCGGCGCACCAGGCACCCTGGAGGAGGCCCAGGTCCGGGCGATGTTCGACCGGATCGCGGGGCTGTACGACCGCATGAACACGGTCATGACCGCGGGGCTCCACCACCAATGGCGTCGCCGCGCGGCCGACATGGCGGCGCTGTCGCCAGGGGACCGCGCGCTGGACGTCGCCACCGGCACGGGCGATCTGGCGCTTGAGCTCGCCCAGCGGGTCGGTCCCGGCGGAGAGGTAGTGGCGACCGACTTCTCCGAGCGGATGCTCGAGCTCGCGCGCGCCAAGGCGAGCGCGCGGGGGGCGGAGGGCGCCCATGTGGTGATCCGGCCGGCCAACGCGCTCGATCTCCCGTTCGACGACGGTGAGTTCGATGCCGCGACGGTCGGCTTTGGGGCGCGCAACTTCTCAGACCTCGAGCAGGGTCTGCGCGAGATGGCGCGAGTCGTGCGGCCGGGTGGCCGCGTGGTCGTGCTCGAGATCACCACTCCCCAGAAACCGCCGCTGTCGCTGTTCTTCGAGCTGTGGTTTGACCGGATCGTTCCGGCGCTGGGTCGCCTGGCGGGCGACGCACAGGCGTACAGCTACCTGCCGAACTCGGTCAGGCGGTTCCCGGGGCCGCGTGAGCTTGCCGAGACGATGTCGCGCTGTGGCCTCGAGCGGATTCACTACCTCCTCACGGCCGGCGGCATCATCGCGCTGCACGGAGGTGTTGTCCGATGACGACCGCGTCGGTTCAGGCGGTGGTCGACGTGGGCGGTGCCCCCGTTGGGCGGCTGATGGATCGTGTCGAGCTCCGCATGGCAGAGCTGGCGACGGGTCACGGGCCAGTTCTCGCGCGCTACGCGGGCGAGACCATCGCAGCGGGCGGCAAGCGCCTTCGTCCCTTGCTGGTCTGCATCGCCGCCGGGGCGCCGCCGCCGGAGACCGACGGTCTGGTGCGGGCCGCCGTGTCGGTTGAGCTCGTCCACGGCGCCACGCTGGTCCACGACGACGTGCTCGACGGCTCGCCGCTGCGCCGCGGACGCCCGACGGTGGTTGCTGCCGGCGGCCGCCACCTTGCCACCGCTACGGGCGACTTGCTGTTCTCCCGGGCGTTTGCCGAGCTTGCCGAGGGCGAGTCTCTGGCGGCGGTGCGGGTCCTGTCGCGAGCGTCCTCGGAGCTCGCCGAGGGCGAGTTGATGCAGCGCGCGGACGCCTGGAACGCCGAGGTGGCGGTCGATCGGTATCTGGCTCGCTGCCGGCTGAAGACCGCCGTGCTGTTTCGAGCCGCGTGCGAGCTCGGAGCACTCGAGGGCAATGGCGCGCGGCAGACTCTCGCGTCGTTTGGCGAGCAGATCGGCCTCGCCTTTCAGATCCTCGACGATGTGCTCGACGTCACCGGGCCGCCGGAGCGCACGGGCAAGCCGCGCGGCGCCGACCTGCTCGACGGCACCGTGACGCTGCCGCTGATCCTCGCGCGCTCGCGCGACCCGGGGCTGGCCGCCCTGGACGTGCGTGAAGTGCGTACGCCGGTCGATGCAGCCGCCGTCTGTGACCGGATCGCGGCAACAGGCGCTCTGGAGACCTCGAGGTCGCGCGCGATGGACCTCGTCGAGGCGGCGATGGGCGAGCTGCCGCCGCTGCCGCAGCGCCAGCGGACGGCGCTCGAGCTCGTCGCTGACGGGGTGGTCGAGCGCTACAGCTGAAGTGCGCCCCCGGGCGCGGGCGGCCTAGAAGTCCTCGGGGAGGATGTGGTCGCCGTTGAGGGCGTTGATGAAGCGGTCCACCTGGTCGGCCATGTTGGACTGGGCCAGCCGCTGGAGGTCGTCGAGCATGTCGGCGAGGCCCTCGTCGAGGTGCTCCTCAAGCGCCTCGACCTGCTCCTGGGTGTAGACGCCTTCGTCCTCCCACCAGCAGTTCGGGCAGCTCAGCACCAGGTCCCAGCACTCGCCCTCGGCCTCGGACCAAGCGACCGGCTGAACCAGGTCAGAGTCACATGAGGGGCAGAGGTGCAGACCCCGCGAGGGCGAGGCGTCGGTCTCGTCGTTGAAACGGACGACTTCGATGCTCTTCCCGCTGGGGAGCACGATCTTGCGAACGGAGTGATTTTTCGGGTCGTGGTGCATGGTGGTTCTTCCTCAATGGCCCGTTAATCGGCGGCAACCGACGCGACCTTGAGCGTCTTGGTGAGGTCTTCGTGAAACCTTCGATTCGGCGGTCACGATGAGCCTCGGACAGGGCGGTCTTCCTCGCCCTGGTATGGCCCTCGGAGGACCGCTAACCTTCGAATCCCGATCCGGAGGACGCCAGCATGTTTCGCAACCCAACAGCCGATCTGCTCGTCGTCCTGCTGATCGTGCTGCTCATCCTCGGTCCCAAGCGGCTGCCGGGCCTCGGAAAGTCCATCGGCCACGGAATCCGCGAGTTCAAGGACGGAATCACGGGCAAGTCGACGGTCGATGAAGACGAGCGTCCCGAACTGACCGCAGCGTCCGCGACTCCGCCAGCCGCCACAACCGAGCGCGACGCGGCCGAAGTTGTGTCGCCAGAGCGCCGCTCGTAGCGGCTCTCCGGGAGCGGGGACGTGGCGACCGCCCTTCGGCCCATTGGGCATGAAGACCGTCTGAGCATCGTCGACCACCTCGACGAGCTCCGCACGCGCCTGATCATCTGCGGCGTCGCCCTGGTGGTGGCGTTCGGGTTCTGCTTCTGGCAGAACCAACGGCTGCTCGATGCGCTCAACCGCGCCCTCCCGGACACCCCCGCCACCAGCCAGAATCACATCTCCGGGCTGACCGGCGACTCGGTCAACGAGCGCAAGGGCCTGCTCAAGGCTGCCGCGGCGGACAAGCAGCTGGCGGCATCGACCGCCAACCCGGCGCTGAAGCAGTCGTACCTGCAGGCGGCCGCGGGGCTGACGGAAGCTGCCCAAGCGCTGCCGTCGTCGACCGGCAAGCGCCTTCCGATCACGATCGGGGTCGGCGAGCCGTTCACGACGACGCTGACGGTGGCGGCGTACTTCGCCCTGCTGATCACGTTACCGGTGCTGCTCTACCAGGTGTATGCGTTCGTGATACCGGCGCTGAACCCCGAGGAGAAACGCGTGGCGCTGCCGGTGATGCTGGCGGCGCCTGCCCTGTTCCTAGCGGGCGCGGCGTTCGCCTACTTCTTCGTGCTGCCGCCTGCCGTGCATTTCCTGCAGGGCTATAACAGCCAGAACTTCGACATCCTCGTTCAGGCCAAGACGTACTACAAGTTCCAGATCTTCACGATGCTCGGTGTCGGCCTGGCATTCCAGCTGCCGCTCGCGTTGCTCGCTCTGCACCGACTCGGAGTCATAAACGGCAGCACCCTGACAACAGCACTGGCGCTACGCTACGGTGATCATGGCCGTCATCGCGGCGGCCATGCCGGGAGCGGATCCGGTCAGCACGGCCTTCGAGATGCTCCCGCTAGTCGTGTTGTATCTGGCCAGTATCGTGATGCTCAAGATCGCCGATCGCCGCGCAGCGGCGCGGGCAGCCACGGAGTCGGCTTCGTCGCTGCCTGAAGGCCTCGATCCCACATAACCAATGCTTTTCGATCTCCGCGGACGCGGCCGCAGGCGCACAGTGCAGGCCGTTTATCTGGGCCTAGCCATCCTCTTGGGTGGCGGCCTCATCCTGTTCGGGGTCGGCGCCGGTAACGGCACCGGCGGGATCCTGAACGCGTTCACCGGCAACGGGTCGAGCGGCGCCCAGGGCCAGGCAGTCAGCGCGCAGGAGAAGGCCGCGCTGAAGGCCACCCAGCAGAACCCCAACAGCGCTGCCGCGTGGTCCCAGCTCGTGTCGGCACGCTGGACCTCGGCCACCGGCAACAACGCCAACTACGACAGCAACACGGGCCAGTTCACCGCCGCCGGCAAGAAGGAGCTTGCCGCGCTGATCACGGCCTGGGCTCGCTATCAGTCGCTGACCAAGTCGCCACAGGCCAACACTGCGATCCTCGCCGCCCGGGGGTACGCCAAGCTTGGCCAGTACTCCAACGCCGCCGGCGCTTGGGAGACGGTCGCGGCCGGCAACCCGAACGAGGCGAGCGCGTTCGAGTGTCTTGCGGTCAACTCGTATGCCGCCGGGGACACCCGCAAGGGCGACCTCGCGGCGGGCAAGGCGGAGGAGCTCCTGCCCAAGGCAAACCGCACCACGATCAAGCAGACGTTCACCCAGGCCAAGGCCCAGAAGTCCACTGCGCAGGGGATCGCCCAGCAGTGCTGATCGCGCTTGTCTGAGTAAGATCGCGCGCCATGGGCCGTTAGCTCAATTGGTAGAGCAGGGGACTCTTAATCCCAAGGTTGCAGGTTCGATTCCTGCACGGCCCATTTAGAAAGCCCCGTAGATACGGGGCTTTTTCTTATGTCACGTTAGGGATTCTCTGCGGCTGTTCTTCGGTGCGGCGGACATGATGAGTTACCGAGTGTGATGGCCAACAACCAGGCATACAAGCGGCTGGGCCAGGTGCTGCTGGCCATGATCGGGGTTGGTGGCGCCTTCCTGGTCGCGGTCAGCGTCGGCGCGATCACACTCCCCGGGACTCACTCCGGCACACAGAGCGCTCAGGCGAAGGACCTGGTCTCGCTGGCTGCTAAGCGGACGGCCGCCAACAGGCAGTGGGCGTCGGCGACGTGTACGAGCATTCTGAGCTGGAAGAACGAGATCCAGCGCGACGCGGCGAATCTCGATTTCGGGTTCGGTGCGCTCCCCCGAATCCAGAACGCGGTCACCGCGACGACTCGCATGCTGAACAAGATCGACAAGCTTGGACTGCCACCGTCGGTGCAAACCGGCCAGGCACGGGCCGACGCGGAGCGACTACGTTCCGACCTACAGGCGCGGGTGCGCCAAATCGAGGACGACGCGCGCAGCGTCGCGGGCGGGAACATTGCCGCGATCGGGACGCTGCTGAGCGACGTCAAGAACGACCGCGCCGTGGGCCCGCAGATGGTCGACCGACTGCGCCAAATCGTGTCCGTCGATCTCGGACTGTCGCTCGTCCACACCCGCGCATGCCAACAGCTCATCGGCATGCCGTCCTGACGCAGCGCCCCGTTCGCTGTACCTATGCCGGCTCCGTCTCGACGATCCATACGGACGCGTCGGCGCAGTCCACGCGGGTTCCGCCCTCGGCATCGTCAAAGCGAACTCGCAGTACACGTACGCGCTCGCCACTCAAGGTGGTCAGTGCACCGCGTGCTCCCGGGCGCATTGCGGCGACGCCCCAGGCCAACACCTGACGACGCACCTCGGCGGCCGTCTGCGACCAGTCGATTTCGGCGTACTCGGGTTCGAAGAAACCGGCATAACTTGCTTGCGCCTGTGGCTGTGGGTCGCCGGGATCCTTTCTCTCAACCCGCGCAAGTGCGTCTGGAAGCAGCGAGCCGAGAAGAGCGAACATCCGCTCGAACAGGTCCGACGGACCCTCGACGTCGTCGATCGGCGTGGTGCCCTGAGCGAGCAACGGGCCGGTGTCGAACTCGGCGTCCATACGGTGGACGCTGTATCCGAGCTCACGGTCGCCGTTGCGAACGGTCCACGCGATCGGGTTGGGACCTCGATAACGCGGAAGCAACGAGGGATGCGTGTTGATGATTCCCAATCGCGGCACGTCAAGCGCATCGGCTGGTATGAGCATCGGGAAGGCGGCGCTGATCGCAACGTCCGCATCGAGTGCAGCAAGCAGCGGCGCGATCCGCGAGGGAGAGCCGGCCACGACTACGTCGAATCCATCCCCGGCCTGGCCGGTGATCCCACCAAGGCTGTCGGCTCCATAACGGCTGCCGCCAAGCGCAGTCGTGAGAGCGCCAACGGGCTCGTGACCGACCGCGCGAAGCATGGCCGCGAGACCGGCGACGGCCCGATCGACACGGGAGATCACAGCAACCCGCACTCAGATCAACATACCGACGCGACGCGGTCCTGCGGAGAATCGCGCAGACCGCTCGCTAGCCGAAGGGCTCGGGAGCGCCGCGTCAGCGAATGCTGATCAGGTCCACGACGAAGACAAGGGTCTCGTCCGGTCCGATCGCCCGGCCAGCGCCGCGCTTGCCGTAGGCGAGTATCGGCGGGATCGTGATCCGCCGACGACCACCAACCCTCATTCCGGCCACACCTTGATCCCAGCCAGCGATGACCTGGCCCTTACCCAGACCGAACTTGAAGGTGCTGCCACGATCCCAAGACGCGTCGAACTGCTGCCCGGTCTTCCACGAGACGCCGACGTAATGCACCTCGACGACCCGCCCAGGGACGGCCTCATCACCGTCCCCCACGACGATGTCCTCGAGCTCGAGTTGATACGACGGCGCCTGATCCGACGGCACCACGACGTCGGGCTTCTCACCTATCGCCACGGCCCCAACCTATCGGGTCTGCGCAGTCGGTGCGCCCACTAGCGCTACTAATGATGATACCAATTTCGATGCTGGTCCAACGGTACGAGTCCCGTCCGCGGATCGACATCCGACATCAGCGAAAGCAGGGCGGCGCGGTGTGGTTAGCCGCCGCTGGCGGCGAGACCCTGGTAGGCCGGGAAGAGCTCGTTCCATCGGGCGCCGGCGTCGCAGCGCTCACGCCCGGCGAGGTGGGCGGCGAGATCTTCGACATGAACCTGGATGCCGGCTCCGTAGGCGGCGAGCTGGTCTGGGGGCATGCCCCGTTCCTCCCAGACGAGGATGGTCTGGTTGCCATCGACGGACAGCGTGACCTCGATGGTCTGCTCGTCTGGCTGGTCGGGTTGCTTGGTCTGTAGCCGCAGCCGTCGGGGGGGCTCGCACACTTCCACGCGCCCGGTGCCTTCCCATCCGCTGGCAAAGAAGCGGGCGTGGAACTCACCGCCGAGGCGCAGATCGCCCTCTACTTCGCCCATCCATCGCGCGAGTCGGCGAGGATCTGTAACCGCAGACCAGAGATCGTCGATATCGGTGTCAAAGCGGTCCTCGACGCGCACGATGCCCTTCCCATCTGCTGATCGCAGGATGCCCAGGATGCGATTGCCGGTCTGCTGATCGCCGGTCATTTGGTGCTCCTTCGTTTGCGTTTGCCCCGGGCCACCTCGGTGTGCAGGGCATCCAGCCGCTGCTCCCACAAGGCCCGGTACCGAGCCAGCCATTCATCGACCTCGACCAGCGGACTGGTGCGAAGGCTGTAGATCCGCCGCTGCGCCTCCTGGCGGACCTCGACAAGCCCCGCCTCCCGCAGCACCCGCAGGTGCCGCGACACCCCGGGGCGCGCGATCGGCAGCAGCGCCGCCAGCTCACCAGCGGTTGCCGGACCGCCGGCCAACGTCTCCAGCATCGTTCGTCGGCTCTCGTCCGCCAAAGCCCGCAGAACAGCTTCCACGGAGGTAGCGTACCCAGCTAGTTACGTAACTGTCAAGGTACATAAGACCGCGGTCTTTAGCCTATTCGGCGTGCGCAGGGTGCTCGTGACCGGCATGTCCGGAACCGGTAAGTCCAGCGCGCTGGTAGAGCTGGGCAGGCTCGGGTTCGAGGTAGTCGACACTGACGACCCGGGCTGGACCGACTGGTCCGATACCGAAGGCGGCTACGTGTGGCGCGAGGATCGGATCGAGAGTCTTCTAGTCGCCGACACCGGGGCGGCGTTATTCGTCTCGGGGACAGTGTCGAACCAGGGCAAGTTCTATTCCCGCTTCGATGCGGTGGTTCTGTTGAGCGCTCCCGTCGATGTGCTTCTCGTGCGCATCGAGAACCGCACGACCAACAGCTATGGCAAGACCCCGGAGGAACGAGAGCTGTTTCTCCAGGACCTGGCGGATGTGGAACCGCTGCTACGGCGTAGCTGCACCCACGAGCTCGACGCCACGCAGCCTCTTGATCGCGTCGTCAGACAGCTGGCCGAACTTGGCCGCGAGCGTCCCGCGTAGATCGCGGTGGCAGCGTCCGTACGTTGGTGGCGCCGATCAGGCGCGTAGAACGAAGAGTGCAAACCCGAGGGTGTCGGTGCCGCCAGGCAGTGCGCGCCGCTGGCGGATCGCGCGCGCGTAGTCGAGGGTGTCGGGCGAGCCGTGGCGTTCGGCGTTGGCGGCGAGCGTCTCCTCGTAGTGCGCCCAGTCGGCCTCGGTCGCAAGTGACTCATGGACGATGTCAAAGCCGGCTTCCCCAACCGCCGCCCGCAGACCAGCGAGATCGGAAAGCTCATCGACTGTGGCGCCGCCCAAAGCCGCAAGGAACTCCTCAGACGGGCGTCGCCGCCAGAACCCCTCGCCTACAGGACGACGGGCGCCAAGGCTCGGCAGACGTGCAGCGCTGCCGGGAAACCGCCGTGCACATGCGACGACGCCACGTTGATCACCGCATCGAAGCTGCCGCCAATCGTTGCGGCGTCGCAGACCTCAAATCGCGCCGGCAGATCACCGGCTCGCCGGCGCGCTTCGGCGACCGCGTCTGCGTCCAGATCGACACCAAGCCCACGGGACCCGGGGTGGTGCCGCAGCGTGCG